>NZ_WEIJ01000029.1:2500-4408 GCF_009183795.1 Bacillus sp. B1-WWTP-T-0.5-Post-4 | reverse complement strand
CATATTATATGGTTAAGTCCTCGATCTATTAGTATTCGTCAGCTCCACATGTCACCATGCTTCCACCTCGAACCTATCAACCTGATCATCTTTCAGGGATCTTACTAGCTTACGCTATGGGAAATCTCATCTTGAGGGGGGCTTCATGCTTAGATGCTTTCAGCACTTATCCCTTCCGCACATAGCTACCCAGCTATGCCCTTGGCAGAACAACTGGTACACCAGCGGTGCGTCCATCCCGGTCCTCTCGTACTAAGGACAGCTCCTCTCAAATTTCCTACGCCCACGACGGATAGGGACCGAACTGTCTCACGACGTTCTGAACCCAGCTCGCGTACCGCTTTAATGGGCGAACAGCCCAACCCTTGGGACCGACTACAGCCCCAGGATGCGATGAGCCGACATCGAGGTGCCAAACCTCCCCGTCGATGTGGACTCTTGGGGGAGATAAGCCTGTTATCCCCGGGGTAGCTTTTATCCGTTGAGCGATGGCCCTTCCATGCGGAACCACCGGATCACTAAGCCCGACTTTCGTCCCTGCTCGACTTGTAGGTCTCGCAGTCAAGCTCCCTTATGCCTTTGCACTCTACGAATGATTTCCAACCATTCTGAGGGAACCTTTGGGCGCCTCCGTTACACTTTAGGAGGCGACCGCCCCAGTCAAACTGCCCACCTGACACTGTCTCCCGGGTCGATAAGACCCGTAGGTTAGAATTTCAATACAGTCAGGGCGGTATCCCACCAGCGCCTCCACCGAAGCTAGCGCTCCGGTTTCAATGGCTCCCGCCTATCCTGTACAAACTGTACCAAAATTCAATATCAGGCTACAGTAAAGCTCCACGGGGTCTTTCCGTCCTGTCGCGGGTAACCTGCATCTTCACAGGTACTATAATTTCACCGAGTCTCTGGTTGAGACAGTGCCCAAATCGTTACACCTTTCGTGCGGGTCGGAACTTACCCGACAAGGAATTTCGCTACCTTAGGACCGTTATAGTTACGGCCGCCGTTTACTGGGGCTTCAGTTCAGAGCTTCGCTTACGCTAACCCCTCTCCTTAACCTTCCAGCACCGGGCAGGTGTCACCCCCTATACTTCGCCTTACGGCTTCGCAGAGAGCTGTGTTTTTGCTAAACAGTCGCTTGGGCCTATTCACTGCGGCTTTCCGTTAAGAAAGCACCCCTTCTCCCGAAGTTACGGGGTCATTTTGCCGAGTTCCTTAACCAGAGTTCTCTCGCACACCTTAGGATTCTCTCCTCGCCTACCTGTGTCGGTTTGCGGTACAGGCACCTTTTATCTCGCTAGAAGCTTTTCTTGGCAGCGGGGAATCAAAGACTTCGCTCCATAAGGAGCTTCCCCATCACAGCTCAGCCTTTACGATAAGCGGATTTGCCTACTTATCAGCCTAACTGCTTGGACGTGCACAACCAATCGCACGCTTCTTCTATCCTTCTGCGTCCCTCCATTGCTCAAACGATAAAGAGGTGGTACAGGAATATCAACCTGTTGTCCATCGCCTACGCCTGTCGGCCTCGGCTTAGGTCCTGACTAACCCTGAGCGGACGAGCCTTCCTCAGGAAACCTTAGGCATTCGGTGGACGGGATTCTCACCCGTCTTTCGCTACTCATACCGGCATTCTCACTTCTAAGCACTCCACCAGTCCTTCCGGTCTGACTTCACTGTCCTTAGAACGCTCCCCTACCACTGATACCATTGGTATCAATCCGCAGCTTCGGTGGTGTATTTAGCCCCGGTACATTTTCGGCGCAGAGTCACTCGACTAGTGAGCTATTACGCACTCTTTAAATGGTGGCTGCTTCTAAGCCAACATCCTAGTTGTCTAAGCAACTCCACATCCTTTTCCACTTAATACACACTTTGGGACCTTAGCTGGCGGTCTGGGCTGTTTCC
>NZ_WEIJ01000028.1:0-5571 GCF_009183795.1 Bacillus sp. B1-WWTP-T-0.5-Post-4 | reverse complement strand
TGATGCGGGGTGGTTGCCCGTGGGCTTGGGGGGATTCGAAAATTTTTGATTTGGGTTTGCTTGTTGGTGAATGCCGTATTCATTTAGATGCATAACGAATACAACAGAATGACATTTTGTTACTTTCAAACTTCTCTTTTAAACGTTGATTTAAAAGCATTCAAAAGACTTTCGCAATCAATTTAATTCGATAAACTTTTTATGCACGAAACAAAACGTTGCTTTAATCACATTCTTCTTTTGCGTTTGATTTCAAATGAATGAATAAAAGAATGAATAAAGTTTTTGTATTCTCTTTTAATCATTTAAGTTTCAAACATTCTTTATCTTCAATTCTTTTCAACTAACAAAACAAAACACAAATGAAGAAGATAACATATAACTACTCACTGCCCCCACTCTCTCACACGCATTAGATAGTTACAGTGTGGTGTAGTGTGGTGGTATCAACCCCATATAGCATTGCGTGTAGTCTATTAAGTATAAGGCGTCTAGGACTCTGATAGATAGTTAATAAGAATACTAAAACAATATTATTATAAGAGCACACAGAAGGCTATGTATGACTACCCTATCACCCCATTGTACAGCGGGCTATGTGTATCAGGGTATTGTATATAGGTAGTTACCTATTGGTAATATAGTGCGGGCTATTGGTCAAATGATATGGCGGTTTGGTACGCATAAATATAGCCACTATATAGCCCCCTGTTTTATATAGTAATGCCCCCGTAGGCTAACTACAATATATCCTCTCTAATTATTTAATAATCCCTTGCGGGAAACCCCTCCTTTTATAAACTATCACACGCCCATATCTAGAATTCCTTTAAGAAGGATGCGGTCTGATTTTATGCTTTTTTAACCAAATTTGAAAAAAAGATGTAATTTGTTGTTGACTTGAGCAAACTAAACTGATAAGATAGAGATATCAAAGGGAGGTGAGAACATGAACTGGTTAATCATTGCAGCAGTTATAGCAAGCCTTAATCAATTATCAGGATTGATTAAAAACATCTTAGATATGTATTTCAAAGTTAGAGAAGAAATACAAAAGAGTCGCAACCGCCAAGACGACTCAGAGTAAGAGAAAGGAGAGGGAAACCTCTCCTATTTTTTTTTATAATTTATAACGCATTTATAGTGGGCAACCTCTTATGAAATACTGCGTTCTTGTTTTGTAACTTTTAACAACATTTGAAAAAAGATGAAATTTATAGTTGACTTAGTTAAACTAAACTGATAAGATAGAGATATCAAAGGGGGTGAGAACATGAACTGGCTAATCATTGCAGCAGTTATAGCAAGCCTTAATCAATTATCAGGATTGATTAAAAACATCTTAGATATGTATTTCAAGGTTAGAGAAGAAGTACAAAAGAATCGCAACCGCCAAGACGATTCGGAGTAAGAGAAAGGGGGGGGAACCTCTCCTATTTTTTTTATAATTTATAACGCATTTATAATAAGTAATCTCTTACAAAATATTGCGTTCTCGTTTCATAATTTTTACTAACATTAAAAAAGATGAAATTTGTAGTTGACTCGTGTCAATAAAAGTGATAAGATATAGATATCAAAGGGAGGTGATAATATGAATTGGTTAATCATCGCAGCAGTTATTACAAGTCTTCATCAACTATCGGGATTAATTAAAAATATCTCAGATATGTACTTCAAGATTAAAGAAGAAATGCAGAAGAATCGCAACCGCCAAGACGATTCAGAGTAAGCACAAGGGAGAGGGAAACCTCTCCTATTCTTTTTTTATAGATTATAAGATTTCATATAAGATTTATCTAGAATATAATAACGCATATTTTTATTGATAACTTCAAGATATCACAAAACGCAACCCCCCGAGTTTTGAAAGGCGTCCCCGCCCGACCTCTCTTGCTACTGAAACGAAACATTATGCGTAATAAGTCGCCATCATATCGAAGCCTGTACGCATCGTATGCGGGTTTATACAAAGTTTCAATACTACTTAACCTATCGAAACCTTATCGCCTTTATATCGCAGTGCTAGGCGTCTTATATAGCGAATTACAAGCGCCTTGAGTTCGTATATACGTAAATATGCGTAAACACTTTCGTCGCACATTAAATCGTAACCATTACGATTACATCAACGTTTCTTGTCCGCCAAAAAGATAAACGATAAGTTTACATCGTGTATAATCGTTCGTAAATATAGCCTATTTAATATCCAATTATTAGGTGATTCATACGCACTATATAGCCCGATACATTGCGATGTACTACCGCATAATCTACAATAAATACCGTAAAATCTATCGTTAAATTTCACCATTTAGTATGCGACATTTGTTGCGTGCATAATCGCCATACACCCGCTATGCAGTCGCAGAACTCTCGTATACATCATAATTACCTCACTAGACTTCGTACTACTATATCCACGAGTAACTATTTCGAATTAACGACATTGGATATATATCATAAATTGTTACCGTTATATCGTGTGTGCGTCGTATATACACGCCTATTTAGTGTGAGACTATATTGATTTTTATAATGATTTATGTTATAATATAAGAACTAGGAGAGGTTTTCCTCCCCTTGTGGTTACTCTGAGTTGATATCTTGGCGGGTGCGACTCTTTTGTACTTCTTCTTTAACTTTGAAGTACACATCTGAGGTGTTTTTAATTAACCCTGATAGTTGATTAAGAGCACTGAGCACGGCTACAATGGTTAGCCAAATAAAGGTATCACTTTCATGTGGTATCTTTATTTTTTTCACATATAGTTGACTTTAGTCAATTAAAAGAACAAAAATAAAAGCGCTAAGAAGTTCACTCCTAACGCTCCCAAAATTTATACCACTTTTTATCACGACTAGCCGCAGCCGTTTCTAATAAAACTCGTTTTTCTTCTTGCATATCTCGTATAGCTTCCATCAATTGATAGTCTCGTTTCTCTAGCTTTTCGTCAATATAACGTTGTTGTTCGTCTAATTTTTTCGCCATACTCTTTAATAATTCATTCTGTTGCTGAATCATTTCTTTAAGCTCGTTATATCGCTCGTCATGTTGCGTGTCTTCCGTTATAACATTCGTATCAACCCTCGACACGTCTTTATCCTTAACCCACGTCATTATTGCGTTACAAGCCTGTTTTAACGTCATATCGGGGTGTGATTTAATCTCGATTAACTTTCTTAACGTTATAACATCGTTATCCATAAAACCGCGGTGTCCGTGCTCGTTCTTGTGAAAATGATACCCTTGTTCCTCGAGCATGATACAGTACTTACGCAAAGTAGACTCTTGGATTTTTAACATCGTCGCTACGTCTTTGCTTATATATATGGATTGAGAGCTATCTGTTTTATCTGACATAACGCATCACCTCGTACAATATTTTCGTTATAACGCTATTATATCCTTTTTAACGCAGATTTTTATCGTTTTTAAAAATATCGACACTTTTATATCCTTTCGAATTGGTTAAAAGAACAAAAATAAAAACGCTAGGTTGGTTAGTCCTAACGCTTTTTTCGTTCATTTTGTTTTATCTCGTCATAATGCGGTGGTGGTGTCGTCGTTTCCGCTCATTTCGGTCAGGTTGGTTAGTCCTGACGTCGCTTTCGAACGCACCGCATGTATTTCGTACCCTATCGTCCTATATATGTAGTGCTCGCTTTGTGGTGATTGCTTTATAGTAATCGCTATAGTGTAATAAAATCTACATTTTTTTTTATTTTAATCCATTCTACAAACGCAATATCGATTTCACCTTCGTTATAACAGTCGCTATACTCCGTAAATAGTGAGCGTATTTCTTCGCTCGTCCATTCGGCTTTTATCGTGATTACTGTTACGATGTCTTCCCGCCTACTGTTACCATATAAATCAATCGTAGTAGTGGAAAATTCACGATTTAGCGATTCTTTAATACGCAGGCTTTCTAGTTCGTATGGTGTTTCATGTAGTATAGCGGTCATTTCGTTAAACTCCTTTCGTTTAGTGTGATAATACCTAAAAGTTTAAACATGCAGCTACAAATTCTATAATTATAGCGAAGTTTTTATGGCGCCTTAATGTACGCCATATTCCCCATAAATAATATAACATATACGACAAATTTACGCTAAGTGTTTTTATGGTCTCCATTCAATGAAATTATCAAAATCATAGACAAACGCTTTTATATCAACATTTTAAAAAACAAAAAATCTTATAAAACATTCAAAATAACATTTTAATACGTCATTTTTCCGTTAATTATAGGCTTGTCTTAATAACTTAGTAACATATACCGCCCTATCTCATTACCTGACGTAATCTGGAAAGCCTAATTAACGCACAAATAAAAAAGACACCTGTTATTGGGCGTCTTTCGTTATAAAACGTAATTTCACAAATGGATTGCTATAGAAACTACTGTATTAATTTCAATTCGGGATTCGCTTTAACTAGCTCGTGAAGGCTTTTCGGCTTTAATGGTACATATAGATTGCGTTGCCCCGCACCACTCCCTAGGATTCGAATTAGTCCGACTTTTTCTAATACGGCTAAGTGACGCTGTAATGTACGTGTATCCTTTCCATATAATTTCGCTAATTCGTCCTGTGAAGGATATGCGCAGTTGTTTTCACGTTCATAAGATCGCAGTATACACAAGTATAATAGCGTCATTTCAGGTTTATACCCCTTTATACGAGTGTATGAAAATAAATTGTATGGCATATCTAACGTTACCTCTTGTTCCATATCCCCTTGTTTTATTCTAATTATTGGCTCATATACTTCTTCTTTCTTATGAATTTCCTGTAACTGTTCAGTTAATTTTGTATCTCTATTTTGTATTTTCATCAATTTATCCTCCTACTAATACGCAAATAATAACACATACTAGCATGGGTGGAAAATTCCTGTAAAACCCTATTTGCCCCTACTCCCTTATTATTCTCTGTTATTCCTCCTACTAATACCAACTCTTTCTATCATTCTATTATCATTTTTACTATATAGTTTCTACAAATCTATGCTTATCACTTATTCTAGCTTTTCCGTTTCCTTCCGTCTTTCCACTATTTCAGTTAGTGGTAATCATTCTCTTCGTCCTCTATCCTCTGAAAATGGTATAAATCTTTTAAAAGGTCTTGACCTTTTGTCGTTTCGGTTTTTATCATGTGGGAACGATTAAGGAAACGGCTGACAGGCAGACTTATCCCCTACTTTGAAAGACTACAAAAAAAGTAATCAATCAAAATAGATGGATAAGCGTCTTGTTTTCGCCATGCGGTCACTTATAAGGTATCCGTATGCATAGACCCTATTCACTCAGCGGTTTTCACCGCATACGCCCTTTTTCTCGGCTTGTCCCCGTAATATCGTCCCTACGTGACAGGCTGAGCGTATTCCCTAGCACCGTAATGCTAACGATAACCCCCCGAACCTTTTAGACTACACGCCTAGGCAAGTTCTCGCCTACCCGCAACGCATGAATAGGAATACGTTACGGGGCGCTATCCTTGTAGAAGCATACTCTGTACTTCCCGCACGACCGATAGCAAGCCACGCCGTAACACGTTCCCGCTAAA
>NZ_WEIJ01000027.1:0-5620 GCF_009183795.1 Bacillus sp. B1-WWTP-T-0.5-Post-4 | reverse complement strand
CATACCGAACACGGAAGTTAAGCTCTCTAGCGCCGATGGTAGTTGGGACCTTGTCCCTGTGAGAGTAGGACGTCGCCAAGCAACTTTAAGACGAGTCAGAATGACTCGTCTTTTTTGTGTTTTATAAAAATAAGAATGGCTGGTAAATCTCAGTTTATTAAAATTTCACTTTATTGTTCACATCAACAAGTTCAAAACGCTCACAGACGAGTAACATATCTTCAGAGAAATTAAGACCAAGCTCATTTAGTTCCTTTGTAAAAAAACGAACATGGGTGTCTCTCCAGTAATTATAAGTACGATCTCCTTCGCCTTCAGCGATAGCGAATTCTTCGCTTACTTCATTCATTGGTGTTACAGTTACTTCTATTGTCTTAATAATAGCTACAGGTTCATCATTACTATTGAGTATAATACTATAATCATTAGTAGTCGGTAGCGATTCATGTTCTAATTCATAAAAAATGTGACCGGAGCATGTAGCTGTTTTAATACCGTCAATTACTAGTTGTGCAAGATAATTAGGGGCATCCCCAAATTGCCAAGCTGTAACAGATTCTGGTTTTTTGTTGTTTCTCCAATAAGTATCCCAATATGTCTGTGCTAATTGATTCATTTTTATCGTCACCTCACTCTAATTAATATTTAGTCTCTTTATAATTCCTAGGAAATTTACTTATTTGTTATGCCTTTGTACTCATTTTTAATTTGTATTAGTGTGTTGCAAATTAAAAAGATACTATGTGGAGTGAATATAATTTGTAAATATGTTCTGTACATATATGGGATCTTTAAATTTCTAATTGCATTTTATGATAAAGGATATAGTTACTTAAAGAACGTTCAGATTATGAATGGTAGTTTATTATCACTATGCCATATTGAAGTGAGTAATACTAGAGTTAAAATAGATAAAAAAACCGATATTCTAAATTGAATATCAGTTTAATAATATGTGACTTATATGAATCTATAGCAATACGAAAAGCGTAAATAAGATAGCCAACAAAATACGATAGTATGCAAAAGGTTTTAAACCTATCTTCTCTAAAAGCTTTAGAAAAGTTACTACCGCTAGCATCGCTACTATAAAAGAGGTAATGAATCCTACCGCAAACATAGGGATGTCATCGACACTTAAATACTTCCAACTTTTTAGTAAGTCTAAGCCTGTCGCCCCAATCATTACAGGAAGAGCTATTAGAAAAGAGAATTCAGATGCAGTCTTATAATTTACTTTTGCTAATAGACCTCCAGAGATAGTAGAGCCAGCTCTAGAGAAGCCAGGGTATACCGCTAAGCACTGAAATAATCCGATTGTTAAAGCTTGGCGGTATGTTAAATCGTCCAGTGAATAGGCTGCTGCCTCTTTCTTTTTTACTTCTGCAAAGATCATAAGAATTGCCCCTGCTACAAGTCCAATCACAACAGTGTATGGCTGGAATAAGTATGTTTTAATAATATCATGTAGTAGCAAACCAGCAACCACTGCCGGAAATACGCCAAGAAATACATGGAACGCATTGAATTTTTTTTCTTTCTGTATAAGAGGTTTAATATTACATAAAGAAACGAGACGTTTATGATATAAAATTGCAATAGCTAAAATTGCGCCTAGCTGAATAACAATTTCAAACGTTTTTGCTCTTTCTCCCTCAAAGCCTAATAAATGCCCGACTAATATAAGGTGACCAGTAGAAGATATAGGTAAAAATTCAGCTAATCCTTCTACAATACCGAGTATGAAGGCAATAATGATATCGCTCATAGTTTCACTCCTATACATTAATGAATGTCTACTTTTTTAAAATAGAATAGTGTTGCAATAAATCCGGAAATTGTCGTTACTGCAATGATGATATAAGAATACTCTGGTGGATATGTCGGTTGTAATTCGTTATTTGCGATATCTAGAGTAGCGGTCCACGGAAATAAATCTTTATGCTTGGAGTTTACGAGCATAAGATTAGTCATTGTAATAATGACTGTTAATATAATGGGTGGTACATAGCTCTTCATTACAAGAGTTAGTAGCACAATAGGTGAAGACAATAGAAAGAGAAGTCCACCACATATTAAAAATTCTAGGAAAGAACCTAAAAGTAAAGAAATGTTAAAACCAGGGAAGTTCCCCAATAGCCCTAATATTAAAGTAAGTGCCCAAGCGACTAAAGTTAGCATCATAATCCAAAGAAAGAGAATGATGAATTTACTTATAATAAAGCTAATGCGCGACACGGGGATAGTTAGTAAATTTTTCAGTGTATCTTCTGTATATTCGCGGGTAAGCAAATAAGCAACCACTACTCCATATAAGGGGAATCCTATAACTAAAGTAGTATATAAGTTAACGTCAGTGAATAATTGATGGAACCAAATAGTTGGAGTTGGCTGTTTTGTTTTTATATGTATATAAGAGGCTACTACAACTAAGAAAGGTGCGACACCAGCACCAATAATGCTAATTAAAAACATATTAGAGCGTTTTAGCTTTAAGAGTTCTGTATAGAGTAGATTAACCAATTGTTCCACCTCCAACTAGTTTGGTGAAATAATCTTCTAGTCTATCTTCGCTTATCATCATTTTTAATACTTCAATATCATTAAGAACAAATGTTCTGTTTATGTATCCTTGTTGTCCAAAATGAGAGTAAATACGAATATTTCCTTCATCATGTACTTCATAATCAAAAATTTGAAGATGATTTTCTAATAACATCACAGCTTTATCGTCATTATTCACTTGAAACTCTATGTACTTACGGTTTGCCTTGCGCAGCGTATCAAGAGAAACTTCTTCTAGTAACTTTCCTTCATGAATAATTCCGATACGATCGACTAACTGTTCTACCTCGGCTAATATGTGACTAGAAATGAGTATTGTTATATTTCTTTCTTGAGCTAAAGAATGAATAAGTTTTCGCATTTCTTTAATACCAATAGGGTCTAGTCCGTTAGTTGGTTCATCTAATATGAGTAGCTCAGGATAATGGAGAAGAGCACGTGCAATTCCTAAGCGTTGCTTCATTCCTAAAGAATACTTTCCTACTAACTTTTTTGTCTCATGCTGCAAGCCTACTATTTCTAATGCTTCTTCGATAGCATTCTTTTTGTGAACCCCAATTATCTTTGCATTAATTAATAGGTTTTCTTTTGCAGTTAAGTTTTCATAAAATCCTGGAACTTCAACTATAGAACCAATTCTGCTTAAAATATCTTTTTGATTTTGGAATAAGTTCTCTCCGAATATTTCAATCGTTCCACTTGTAGGCTTTATAAGACTAAGTAGCATACGAATGGTTGTTGTTTTACCAGCACCGTTGCGGCCTATGAAGCCATAAATCTCCCCTTGTTGAACATTAATATTTAAATTATCTACTGATTTTTGATTGCCATATACTTTAGTAAGGTTAGTCGTTTTTATAATTGTATTTATAGGAGACACCTGCTTTCTATAAGTTCTTACTTACATCATAAAAAGGAAGGCTTAACTGCATATTAATCATTTCTTAACTATTTCTTAAAAGTATTGTGCTTTGGAATAGAAAAGCCAAAAGTAGTTCGTTTCCATGGAGTACTTTCAACCCATATATGTCCACCGTTTTTCTCAACAAGCGCTTTGGAAATAGAAAGCCCGAGACCGCTACCACCAAATGAAGAGTTTCTTGATTGTTCGCTTCGGTACATTCGCTCAAATACGTTTTGTAAATCATGTTTTGGAATACCAGGGCCTTGATCCCAAATATGAAGTTCGTATTCTGCATCAGCTTCTAGCAATTCGACTCCTATTGTTTTCCCATCCTTTCCGTAATAAATTGCATTTTTCATTAAATTACCGATAATCCGCATAATGCTTAGATGATCTGCGATGATAGGACAAGTAGATTCTGGTATGAGAATTTGCAGTTCGATGTTATGTTTTGAGAGCTCAGGTAAAAATTCAATCAAAACTTCTCTAGTAACTTCAGAAAAGTCGAGTTCTTCTTCTTTTAGTGGAAATTCATTAGCGTCTAGCTTCGCCATATTGAATATTTCATCAACTAGGTGCTTTAAGTTATTTGATTTCATATAGAGTATTTTAAGATATTCTTGTTTTTCTATTTCAGAAGCAGCAACTCCGTCTTTCAAAGCATCTATATATCCGATAATGGAGGTGAGTGGTGTTCGTATATCGTGGGAGATACTAGACAAAAGTTGTTTTCTGGATTCCTCGGATCTTTTGGCTTCAATTTGAACCTGCTCTAATTTACCTATTAGCTCGTTTATTGAAAAAACGATATTATGTAATGAGTGGTCATTGCTTGTGAATAATCTCGTTTGTAAGTTTCCTTTTAGTATACGACTTAATTTAGTATCCATTGCTTTGCGATGTTGAATGAATTGTATTCTTGAAAAGAAGAGATAAATTGTAATTAAGATAAGGATAATAAATAAAGACATTTTTATTTTTGGATCCATTTGTATGTTTAAAATCCCGCAAATGATAAGTTGTAATGAAATCAGGAAGAGGGTTTTATCAGTCTTCAAGCTTTTCACCTACAAACTTATAACCAATTCCCCATATAGTCTGAATGAATTTTGGATTGGAAGGGTCAATTTCTATTTTCTTTCTGAGTTTTCGAATATGTACCATAACGGTATTGTCATCTTCTATATAATTATCGTCCCACACATTTCGGAAGAGCTGTGTTTTTGTAAATACTTGCCCTGGGTTTGAAGTAAAGAATTTTAACAGTTCCAGTTCTTTTCCGGTTAAGCTAATTTCTTCTTTGTTTGTATGAACTGTGTATGTATTTAAATTGATAGTTAGTCCTTTAAAAGATAAAGTTGTTTTTTCTTGAGCAGTATTGTTACTTCCGAGAACTAAAAAACGCCGCATAAGAGCTTTTACTCGTGCAATTACTTCGTGAATGCTGAAAGGTTTCGTAATATAATCATCAGCACCAATGCTTAAACCTAAAATTTTATCAACTTCGTGATCTTTAGCGGTGAGCATTAATATAGGTATGTTAGTTTTATCTCTAAGTTTTTTACATACCTCGATTCCATCTATTTTGGGCATCATAAGATCTAATATAACGAGGTTATAGTTATTTTGATTAAATAAATGTAAGGCTTCTTCGCCGTTGATTGCAGTGTCTACCATGTATAATTCTCGTTCTAAATATATTTTTAATAAATTTCGGATTTCTTTATCGTCGTCTGCTATAAGGATACGTATATCTTTCATATCTTCACCTGCTTCTAATAGAGTTTTATTGATAGTACAACAACTCTCTAATTATATACTAGTATTTGTTAAAATAAGGTTGCTAGTTTTGTTGGAGGAAAACGTCCACACAAGTTAAGTCTAGAGTTCAAATTAACTCGAATATATTTGGAAAAACAAATTAAAGAGAAGCAGAAGGTGTACTCCGATAATGAAATCCTATAGAGACGTATTTAGTTAAAAGAGCATAAAAATATTAAATTGAAGTTCTTTATAAAAAGGTGTTGACGATTATACTTTAGAGGTGTAATATAGAACAAGTCGCCGATGACATTAACGTCGAAAGCGACAAACGAAATAAAAAACTTAGTTGACATTGAAAGATGAAAATGTTAACATAAGGAAGTCGCA
>NZ_WEIJ01000026.1:0-5802 GCF_009183795.1 Bacillus sp. B1-WWTP-T-0.5-Post-4 | reverse complement strand
CGTTTTGTTTCGTGCATAAAACTTTTATCGAATTAAATTGATTGCGAAAGTCTTTAGAATGCTTTTAAATCAACGTTTAAAAGAGAAGTTCGAAAGTAACAAAATGTCATTCTGTTGTATTCGTTATTCATCAAAATGAATTTGATATTCACCGACGAGCCAACCCAAATCGAAAATTTCCGAATCCCCCCAAGCCGCCGCTGTCCCCCCTCGCAGCAGTGGTATTCAAAAAGCGCGCATCATTTTTAACTCGGGGCGTAGATTTCCCGCAGCAGCTACTAGATTGTACCGCATTCCTATCACTACCCTACCGAAAAGCCTTACGAAATAGCCCATCGATACCCTAGCGAATCCTAGCGAATCCTTACGAAATCCCCTAGCGAATCCTATCACCTGTAATTACGCAGATTGCTAAATAAGCGGTATTCCCTATATTTCGAGCTCTATTGTATCTATAGCGCATAAAACGTCATACAAACGAATCTGAGGCGTTTAAGAAATATCAGTTATTTATCGGCGTAATCCCTTCTATTCAAAATAACGCATAGAATATCGTTTATTATCTTTCGTTATTAAATACAAACCTATAAACGAAATCAGTCGAAACTAAAATCGTACCGCGTTTATGTACGTGTAAAGCAAAGGAAAGGACGGTAGATATTACTTAAATATCTTGTACGCTCTTATTTATATCCTTATCTTATGCGTAAATTTCCCGATAGAATTCGACCTTTGAATTCGTATCGGAAATATTATCTTTATAAAAATAATTCTTTATAAGATTAATTCTTTATACCGTATGATACATCAGCTATAAGACCGATGATACATCAGCTATAAGACCGATGATATATCAGCTATCAAAAGGAGGGGTTAAGGGAAATGGCACTAACAGAAGGGCAAAGAAAAGCCCAACAAGTAGCGAGAGCCGAAAAACGTAAGTTAATCGCACAAATGGCGGAGGGGGCAAAGGCAGCAGGCGAGCAGCCGTTATACAACAAGTACGAACAAGAAACAACAGATCAAGTCGCATTTGTGCGGACACCTGCGAATCTGTTCCATTATATGAACATGCAGCCGTATGGATTTACTGCGGAGACACTATTTATTTATCAAATTATCGTCCAGTATTTCCGAAAAGAAGACAAGTACGCATACCCATCGCAGTACGCACTAGCGAAGCTGCTAAAGAAAAACCTATCGACAGTCAAACGACATGTTGCATTGTTGCGCGATGTTGGGTTGATCAAGGTAATAAACAAAGGGCGCGGCACAAATAATTACTATCAGCCGCTAATACCACTAACAGAATTGGAACTATTCGAGCGTTTCCCACTGGCGAAGGAATTCGCGCAGCAATTTTCCGATCGAGTGGACGAGTTTAAAACGAAAGATATTAAAAGGCTAGAGGAAAGACGATCAGAAAACAAATAAAAGAATAATCGGAGGTATTACAAATGAAGGGAAAAGAACTAGTAATTGTATTAAATAATGGATAGGACTTAAATAGAAGCGGAGAAAGAGCGAAGCCAAGGGGATGGATACATTTACAAGCTCGTCAAACGTGACGAGTATATAACTAGAATCGATGTTTTAAAGAAAGTTGGCAGCGTGTTACTACACTACTATAAGGAACGAAATTCGCTACGGCGAAGCAGATCTCTAAGTATTACGAGACGGTATGGTCAATAAGGCATATTCAAAGATTAAAGAAGTAATTGTTCAAGGTAAACCTATACTTTCTAAGGGCGAGTCATATCGTGGAGCAAACGTATTTCCTATATGCGCTATTCTACGTATCGGAATGCTTTTAAGAGATAGCGAAATTGCGAGAGAAATACGCATCCAACTACTAAACATCGAAGAGGCTGCGACAGATGAACAACGAACGATCGCGATCGATCATGCGTTAGATTTTAAAAAATTTCACATACCATACTAAAAATAATCGGAGGGTTTAAGGATGAAAACAAACAAAACAACGTATTGGAATACTATCGAAGATAATGCCGAAAATACAAACGCCAAAATAGCCGATCTAGGCGCAACACACAAGGCAGCAGCAACTAAACCACTATCGAAAGGTGAGAGAATGTCATACCTAATGCAAATTTTAAGAGAAGCTAGGGGGAAGTATGGGCGTGATTTCGTAGTGATTAATTTAAACACAGAACTAGCGCCTGATTGGAAGATCATACCGCAAAAACCGCGTGGGAGCGCAGGTATTAAGGATCGATACGACAACGACAATCTGTTTATGTAACAGGATGCGGGGAATAACTTTATGTATCAAAAACTAAAAAAACTGTAACAAATTCTAAAATGCATACAATTAATACCTATCTAGTCGTATCTATAGTATGTAAGGGATAGGCGACTTGTTATCGATTATTTCTGTATTCCGATACCTCGGATTATTTTTCAGTATTGCCGCAGGTTTCTTCATCGCTACTCGGAGCGATAAGATCACATTTCCCGTGCCTGCGGTAGTACACCATTGACGGTTACGTCTTACTTTTTATTTTAAAATATCAATACGTAAAGGAGCGATATGGTGTATCAGCTAAATAGCAGCAAATTAAAATTAATTCGCGGATTAATGGGAGTAACCCAAAAACAATTTGCCGATCTTGTTGGCGTGGACACAAAAAGTGTAAGCGCATGGGAAGTTGGGCGATCGATAGCGAATCAAGATAACGTAAAGCGCGTTGTTCAATTTGTTGGCGAAAAGAATTTCAAACAGATTGATGCTTGGTTCTATAGTACCGACACGCAGCGATTGATGAACGATCTGCAAAGGAAGGTCAGTCCTACATGCGTACACTAGTTGTTTGTAACGTTCACGAGCTGCGAGGGGTACGGTTTTTATGTACATATATTTACGAAGACAATTACGTAATAGCACAGAATATTTTACCTTTACGAGACGAGCCAATCGAAGAGAAGATTCGCACGATCGTAATAATGAACTGCGATGACGTATCGGCGTTTGACGTACATACGAGTACAGAAGATGTGTATAAAGCGTGTTTAAGAGCTCCTGACATCATGTGCCACTATAAAGCGCCTGAGGAAACGAGCGAAACGATAAAAGGCTTCGAGGACGAGCGGACACAAGCGGCTTTGATCGATATTTATGGGTTACAAGAAGAGCAACCCGAAGAAGTACAAACAAAACACATACCGAAGTGGCGGGAAAATTTAATCTCATTACTACGGAAGTGTATCAGATTACTAGAAGGAAAGACGAAGGGGGAGATAAAAGATGGAATGGAAACTATATGATGAATTCTCAGTACAAAACGATAAGGCTCACGAGTTTATCGCAGGCTATCGAGAAAAGGTACAAGCTGCAAAAGAGGATGTGACGGCAGCTACGCTAGCATATGAAGATATCCTAAAGCAAGAATTTGCGGGGAAAAAGGTAGCGACGCAAAAGAAAGCAGCACTAGCAGAGATCGAAAAGGCTCAGGCTGCGTTGAGGATCGCCGAGGACGAATACTCAAAAGCTAAGGATTACGCAATGGCGAATCTAGCAGGTACGATAACACTCGATGATCTCGCAAATGATTGGCGTACTAACATTGTGCCGACCGTACGCAAAAATAAAGTCGATCCACTGCGTAAAAAGGCAGAGCAAGGGTTACGTGATTATTTCGAAGCCGTCGTGGGGATCCTACAAATCGAAAGTGAGAATAAGTGGGCAGTAGACTTCATGAACGAGCGTTTTAGAAGTCGAAAGGGTGCTCGTCCTCTTATGCAAAATGCGGCAGGTATCGGAGATATTCCCGTACCGCCAAACGATAACGACTGGAATAAACTTCTAAAGTATAGACAAATACCCACAAGATTCGAGAAGTAACTAATATCTGTAGGCTAATCGCCTACTAATATAAACAAAGAGAAGTCGCCAATAATCGGGCGGCTTTTTCTAATTCTAAGGAGGAAATTATAAATGGTAGTATATTCGAATGATCTAATCGGTAAGCAAGAGAGCGTAGCAGATGAAATGCTGCTATTAAACCCATTACAAACACCTATGTTAAATCTAGTAGGATTCGGAATCCCAGTAACGAACGTTGAGCACGTTTGGTTCGAAGATGAAATGTTCGAACAAGAGAGCGCATTGACGGCGGCTTTAACTGCTGATGCTACATCTATCGAAGTAGAAAACGGCGAAGCGTTCCGATCTCGTCAAGTAATCCGAATCGGCGAAGAGTTAATCTTAGTAGCTAAAGTCGAAGGCGAAAAGTTAACAGTATTGCGTGGATACGCTAATACGGTTGCGGCTGCTGCGGAAGTTGGTGAAGTAGTAGAAGTAATGTTCGTAGAAGGCGAAGAGGGGGCAGACGCTCGCGATGTTCGTCACAAGCCACGTAAGCGAGTTTCTAACCTTACACAAATCTTCGACGAGACTGTAGAGATCACGGGTACGGCAATGGCGGTCACTCAGCATGGCGTAGATAATGAGTACGAGAAAGAAAAGCAAAAGAAACAACTAGAACTAGCGCTAGCGTTAGAAAAAGCGGTAATCAACGGCATTAAGTACGAGAAAGGCAACAAGCGTATGATGCGCGGTGTACGTTCGTTCATTCAGACAAATGTGATCAAAGCTAACGGCGCAGCAATCTCAGATGAGCATCTAATCGAAGCATTCCGAGCAATCTTCGAGAAAAGCGGTTCTACTGCTAGCGGTAACTATAAAATTATCGTAGGTGCTACACAAAAGATTGCTATATCTAACTTCGATAATGCATCAATTCGCCTAGACCGTATGGACAATGGACGAGGAAGTGTAGTAGACCACTATATCTCAGACTTCGGTAACGCTGAGATCGTACTAAATAACAACATGCCTGCGGGCGAAATCCTAGTAATCGACGCGAATCGTTTATCTATACGTCCATTACAAACGCGTGAATTCGCTCACACTTACTTAGGTAAGAAAGGCGACTACATGCAAGGAATGATCGTCGGCGAGTACACGCTAGAAATGTTACAAGAAGCAGCCCACGCTAAGATTACGGGTCTTTCTACTAAAAGAAAATAATCGAAACTGATCGGCTAGGGCTTCGGCTCTAGTCGCTTTTTATATATAGGAGGTCGTGATATATGGAACGAATTGCAGAAGCAACGGAGCACATCGATGCTTACGTAATCAGCAATGAGGACTGGCACGACGCTGACGACGACAAAAAAGTTCGTCTTATGAATGCGGCAGATAGAACGCTAAAGAAAAAATTCAGGGGTAATACAATCCCTGATAACGCAATATACGAATTCGCGGCGTATTTAGCTATCGTTTACAACGACACGAACAAAATGCAGCAGCATGGTATTGCGTCATTCAGTGTTACGGGCGTAGGTTCTTTCACGTTCAAAGAAAACAATGTATCTAGTGCGGTAGGGCAGCCACTAAAAGATCTTATTCCTGATAGTGTAGTAGAGCTTATTGAAGAAGTAAACGACGATCTACACGTATCGGGTCGTAATGTGGGGTGGCTTACGTAATGGCAATCGTACCATTAAAACAAACAGTCATCAGGCGAAGAGCAGTCGGAGATCTCGACATGTGGGGGAAGCCTGAAAAGATCGAAGAAACCGAACTTACATGTCGTGCGGTCGAGGGATCGCACACCACAACGGATCGAAATAGTCAAATGCACGGCGCAACGATCGTTGTCGATCTGAAATTATTGCTAGACAAGCTAGCTGATATCGGTTACGAAGATGAAATTGAGTACGTCAACGAAGCAGGAACGATTTACAAAGGCAATCCAAAAAACATTACAATTCAGCGGG
>NZ_WEIJ01000025.1:0-6125 GCF_009183795.1 Bacillus sp. B1-WWTP-T-0.5-Post-4 | reverse complement strand
TAAACTCATATGTTAGTAGTCCGTCTAACTGCTCGAAGTGGCCGTCTTCGAAAAACTGCGGCGTCTTCGGTAGGTGATTTGTAAGGATCGTTAATTGTCTTCCGTATTGATCCGTTACGATAATCATGCTGTTAACATCGTTTGTCATTTTATCCCGCCTTTCCGTGGAATCCCCACATATACATAAACGCGAGCCTATCGTAATTTGACAGACTCGCGTTTTTAGGTTATAGATATCGATTTGTGAATTTGATGCTTGTTTCTCCTGCCGATGGTGGGTAGATCGCAATCTCTGATCGTCCCGTCGGAATGCTAAAGAAATCACTAGACGGATCTAACATATCATTTGCTAGAATTCCGTTTTTGTAGATAGACGCCGAAGCCATATCGACCTCTAACGTGTCGCCTCGCTTAAACGCCATATCGTTAACCTGCTCGCGTTGATTCTCGTTGTACTTGTATACGTTGACGTGATCTAACGTCATGTAGTAGCGTTTGTCGCCATTACCTAGCGCCGATGTTTCGAGTTGTATGCCTGCTAATTTGTTAAGGTAGCGCCCTGTGTAATCCGCATACTCTCGATATAGTTCGGTATGGAATCGTCCTGTTTTCGCATCTTGTAACGCAAAGTACGTAAACCATGTAACGTAGCCCTTGCGTTCTTTGCGTCCGAATCGGATAATTCCGTTATTCCATTCAGACCAAACCCCATCGAAGCCGCCGCGATCGTAAACCATCGCGATACCGTTCTTATTGTCGCCGAACTTAACTGTCGCAATCTGCTGCGTTTTAAGCCATGTAACATCGTTTAGATGCGCATTACCGAACTTGCGGCCGTTCTGATCGAGTAGGTAGAATCCGACTCTTCCCATATCTCGACGATCCCACGATCTAAACGTAGAATGCAGCTCGACCATAAAGTTATCGATCGGCTCAGGAATGTTACGATACATAGATGCGCCGTGCCAACCTGCGAAGCGATCTTCGGGCTTGTCTTTGTTTCCGCCGTAGTCCCACCCCTTTTGGTGGAATAGATAGCCGTTACTTTCGAATGTACCGTACACGATCCCGTCGTAAATCTCGCTCGCATCCGTCCATTGTCGTACATCGATCAGCTCGTCGTATAAAACACGCTCTTCGTATGGAACTGTCTGTTTATTGTAGTCAGGCGCTTGTCCCGCAGTTACCGCATAATCCTTTCCGATAACGGAAACTGTCGGTGTATCTTCGGCGAATGTAATACGTACGTTCGGATACGCTTCGGCCGTTCCGTCGTTCACGACTTCGGTTTTCATATTTCCGCGCTCTATCTTATATTCTTTCTCTAGTCCGTCACCTACTGGATCAGAACATAGTAATGTGAATTGAATCATGCAGCTTGTTCCGATTGGCGTTATAGGCGTTGATCCGTCGAGCTTTGCCGTGTAACTTACGTGATTCTTAAAATCGAAGATTAATTCGCCGTCAGGTACGTTTAACCAACGCCGAATGTCATCTAGCTTCGTTTCTCGCTCTAATTCCGTATCTGCCGTTATCGTAGCGACAACGTTATAACGCATTACGTCCGTTTCTGATCCGAAATCGTAAGCGCCGATTTTACCCGACGCTTTTAATAGATTTGCGGTTTTTTGCGGTAGTAGATCCCGCTCGATCGTATTTACTAACATGTATCTGCTTGCGTGTCGTCCTCTATAGATGAATGACATTCTATCTCCCCCTCGATCTTTCTTTCGCTCGTTCCATGCGCTTTAATTCCGCTGCAATGCGCTCTACGTCCGCCTCTTCGCGCACATGTAGCTCCGCTACTTGAACGGTAGAGTTGTATACGTTGCCGCTTTGATTACCACGATCCCCTTGTTGTCCGAATGCTGCTACCGTAGTAGGTCGATTCGCAGTACGAATAAAGTTAAATAACCTCGCCTGCTGCGCTTGCGTTAGTACCATTTCATTTTTGAGTAATCTTGCGTCTATCTCGTCGAACTTCGGTCGATGTGCGACCAGTCCCGCAGGAGATCCGCCGTTATGGTACTTCGGACGTTTCGTTTCTTGTGATAATGTCCCGCCGTTATGCCTAAATATGTTTGATACTGTACGTGTGATCGACTCTTTGATGTTGACAATGACGTCTTTGAATTCAGTCTTTGTCGCCTTTTCCCTTACCCGATCTAGTTCCGCATCTGCTTGTGATGGGTCCATATTCAGGTTTTTCGTAACCTCTTCCTTCATTTTCGCTTCGGCGTCTGCGTTCTTCTTCTCTACGTCGGAAATATCGCCCTTCGTCTTCTTCGTGTTTTCCTTTTGCGCATCTGCATTCGCTTTTGCGTCCTTCTGATTGAAGTCTGCGGTATCACCCTTCGTCTTCTTGACGTTTTCTTTCGAGCCTTTTTTGTCGGCTTCCGCATTCTTCTGATCGTGATCTGACGTGTCGCCCTTCGTCTTCTTAACGTTTTCTTTCGAGCCCTTTTTATTGGCTTCGGCGTCTTTCGCTTCGAAATCCGAGATATCACCTTTTGTTTCTTTCGTCGCAGGTTTTTCGAGATTTTCTTGCAGTTCATTGGCTTTTTGTTTCTCTTCGTCGGTGTTCGTGCTCACCTTTTTATCGACGGGCTTTCCTAGTGTTTCGTTCATATCCTCGATAGATCCCGTAGTATCTTCGATTCCTTGTTTGTAGAGATTATGGTTGTCTTTCGCCTGATCGATAGCCGTTTTCGCTTCTCTTAACTTCTCGACGTTTTTAGATGAAGCCTCGTACTGCGCTAGTTGCTCGCCCTCTAGTCCGTGGTTAGCGATTTTTTGTTTCTCTAATTCCGCTAGTACTTTCTCTTCGGCGGCTAACTTCTCGTTTACCTTTCCTGACAATTCTCCGACTGCCCCCGTAATGCCTACGGTTGCGGCTTGCTCTTCGATAATTTTATTCGTAGTTTTTTCGCTCAGTTGTAATTTTTGTTGCGCTGCGTTTAGATGCCCTCTTAATTCCGTACCCGCAGACTTATTTATCGCTAGTTCGGTGTTTGCAGTTTGTAACCTCTCTCGTTGAAGATTTAAATGCTCGCCTGCTTTTTCGATCTGCCTTTCCTCACCGCGATTTACGGCTTCGTTAAATTCCTTTTTAGCCCTATTGTAGCGAGCTTGAGCTTCAGCTTGTGCTTCTTCGAGTCCTTTACGCTCTTTTAACGATTCCTGATAGTTCTTTGAAGCCTTTACCATATCTTCTAGATCTTTTTTCTGGTTAATCATAAGTTGCGTTTGTTGTAATTCGAGCTCTATACGCTGCATTTCCTTATATGAGTCGCCCAGTTTTCGCGCCTCGTCCGAAGTTTTAGCGATCGAATTCCCCTTCTTGTCGAAGGCTTGTGCCGTCGCAGGTGCTTTCGAAATGATTTCCGCGTTAACATCTAGATACTCTTTTAACTCGTCCTTCGTAGCGCCTGATTTCTGTTGTAACTGATCGTATTCGTCGATAAGTTTTTGCTTTTCTGCGCCCTCTTCCGCCTTTTGGATTTCGTTAGTTAGATCTCGATAGCGTAATAACTCGTCCGTAGTAAGGTTAATCTTGCCCTTTAGTTGGTCGTGCTTGTCCGCTAGGTCGTACATTCCTTGCGCCTGCTCACCTAACGATTTATACGTATCTAGTGAAACCTCTTTGTACTCTCGTGTAGCGCCTTTTGCTTTCATGAGAACTAGTGACAATGCGCCGACTGCTGCCGAAACTCCTGCAATCCATAATGTAGCAGGATTCGAAACAAGCGTAGCTCCCATAAGTCTTATCGCCGCATTAATCTTACCGAGATTTGAATATACGAGCGTCGCCGCGGCTGCGAAACCTGCTGCCGCCAATCCTGCCACTAAGAACGCAGGATCTAATTGCGCTAATGATCCGACTAGTGATGCTGCGACTTGCATTACCGCAGTAAGTGCAGGTATTAATTGCTGCCCGATATTGATTCCCAAACCTTCGGCGGCTGATTGTAACTGAGTCCACGCGCCTAGTAACGTAGCTTGCTGAATTTCCGCTACTCGTTGCGCAGTTCCGCCCGATTCTTCTAATGTTTTTTTATAGTTTTCTAGCGCGGGTTGTCCTTGTGATAGTAACGCTAAGAATCCCGCCGACGCTTCCGTACCTACTAATTGTGCTGCAGTTACGGTTTTTTGTGCGTCTGTCATGCCTTCCATTTTCGAACTAATATGACCGATCAATTCAGGAAGTGGCTTGAACTGTCCGTTTGCATCTACTACCGAAATTCCCAGTTTCTCGAATGCCTTTTCCGTTTGTCCCGTTGGATTCGCTAAAGATAGTAACGCAGCACGTAAAGATGTACCTGCTTGCGATCCTTGAATACCTGCATCGGACATTTTCGCGATTGCTGCTGCCGTATCTTCGATTCCCCAACCTAGAGAATGTGCTACTGGTGCAACGTATTTCATCGCCATACCTAGTTGATTCATATCAGTATTCGCAGTTGTGAAGGTTTTCGCTAATACGTCTGTCGCATGTCCCGTGTCTTTCGCGGATAATCCGAAACCTGTCATGATATTCGATGCGATGTCAGCGGCAGACCCTAAATCGATCGCGCCTGCTGCAGCTAGATTTAATACCGATGGTATTGCGTCGATACTGTCTTGCGCTTTGAAACCCGCTAACGATAGGAAGGAGAGTCCGTCCGCCGCTTGCGAGGCGCTAAACTGCGTTGTCGCCCCTAAATGTTTCGCCGTATCGCTTAACTGTTTAAATTCGGAATCTGTCGCCCCTGAGATCGCCTTTACTTTCGCCATTGACTGTTCGAAGTTTGCCGCAGATTTTACTGATGCACCTACCGCAGCTACTACGGCATTTCCCGCCATTGCCGATGCCTTGCTTAACGCCGACATGCCTTCCGAAGACGACTGCGCTCCCTGATTTAATCCTTGCATATCTTGTCTTGCTTGACTTACGCCCTGCCTAAACTGAGCGTTATCGAGTACGAGCCGCGCCCGTACTTCGCCTGCATTTGCTGCCATACAATCACGCTCCTTTACGATAGTGCTCGTAGCTCTTCGAATTTGCTACGATTGAACTTTTCTGTTTTCGGTTTGATTCCCGCTTCTCTCGTCCATGTGCGGATTAATTCGCGGTACTCTTTTTGCTCTAGGTTTCTAGCATTTATGATCGTTAGTAGATCCAGTTTGCGCGCAGCTTTTCGATTTCTTGATTTCTCAGCATACGCAGCAAGATCGATAAGGTAATAGTCTTCTTCGATCTGTCTTTGTGTAACGCCCATTACCGAAGCCATTTCGAGAAGAAAATCTTCGAAGGGATCGTCTAGGCTTCCGTCGTAGCCTCGATCGTCTCCGTCGCTTCCTCCGTCTTCTTCGCTTTTGGTAACAGGCTTATCAGGTTTTTTACCATACGCTCTAGATCGTTGTATTTAACCATTTGTACGAGGTATTCTACGATCTCCGACATTCCCGCTTCGCCTTGCAGGTATTCAACATCGATACCCGTTAATTGCGAAGTGATCGTTACGAAGTCGTCTGTCGCAGCTTCTACGGCCGCGATCGCATATGCAGCGTACTGATCCGCAGGTGCGTTAATTACTTGAATAATTAGATTCGGAACGTTACCCGATACGGCGATCAGCTCTTTGAACTCTTTCGGCGTAACCTTTCTGATACGAACCTTCTTCATACCTAGCGTTAACGTGTCAGGCGCTAACATCGCCTTACTCGCTTCTTTCTTTGTAAAAACATTGGTGATTTTTCTAATCATATATCTTCCTCCTTGTCAAGTTTGACGAAACACAAAAAATGTGCTTTACAAGAACATAAACGCCGATAAACGACAAAAAAGACTAGAGCCGTAGCCCTAGTCCTGATTTATCGTGCTTATTTAGTTACGGAAGCCTTTACCGTTTCTTTTTCCTTGACAGTTTCGTCACCTAAGATATATAGAGTGCCGTCCGCCTCAGGGAACGCATTGAACGTAATGTTCGCGATACGCTCGTTGTCAGGATCGTACGTGTAATCAGGATCAGCTGACGCCGCTGCGTTTGGTACAGTGATCCAGTCATTCGGCGTAGTGTCAGGCGCAGTCGGTTTAATAACCATTTTCTTCGCAGTCGATAACATATCGAATCCCGCTTGCGCAG
>NZ_WEIJ01000024.1:0-6191 GCF_009183795.1 Bacillus sp. B1-WWTP-T-0.5-Post-4 | reverse complement strand
ACGAAGCGAAGAAGGCGCAAGACGCAGCTATCAAGAAAGCCGAAGAAATGGACAGGGCGATCAAGACAGAAGCGGAAAGGATCGCTAAAGAAGCCGAAGGATCTGCGAAGAAACATACGGACGAAGTAACGAAGCAAGTCGAAGAGGCATTAAAGCAAGATGCGCAAAACAAAGCAGATGCAGCGAAGCAAGGTGCATTAAGCGAAGCCGATAACCGTATTTTAAAAGCTCGTCAAGAAGCCGAAAAGAATGCGAAAGCACTAGCGGAAGCAGCACGCAAGAAAGCCGAAGAGAACGCAGCAGCAGACGCACAAAACAAAGCGAATGCAGCGCAAAAAGCTGCTACGGATCGAGCGAATGCCGTTAAGACCGAAGTAGAAAACTTCGCTAAAAATGCAGGTAACATTACCGAGGGAACACTAGCAGCACAACGACTACACGGCGTAACGATCAGCGGTAAGAGTGCGAAGATCGTCGATATCGATGCGGGAAATATTAACGCAGGTACGCTAGATGCTTCGAAAGTTAAGGTCGTCAAATTAGATGCAGAATCTATCACGACGGGAATGCTTAACGTAGGGTCGGAACAGCTCGCACGCGGGGTTCACTTCACAAAAGGTTGGACGCCATGGAAACGAAGTGATTCGTTAACGGCAGGAATATATCAGGACTACGTAATACTTACAAATAAGATTGCGACCGAATCATATCTATGGACACCGCGTTTCGAATTGATAGGCGGTCAAACAAGGAAAGTCACGCTATCTTATGAATGGAATAAGGACGAACAAACCGAATACGCTGAAATATTCTTACTAACATCGAAGCAGGATGCAGAAACGTTAAAGGATAGTTTCGGGCATGATTATGTATTTAATCTAACGGGCGGTACGAATCCGATCGACGTAGGTAACGGTTGGTTTAGAGTGCAAAAGACATTCGAGCTACACAACGATACGTTAAGTGCCGTACTTCGATTAGATCACAACGGTACGAAAAATACGGCAGGATCTAGCGTCAGATACCGAAATATTATGCTAAATTACGGAGATATTGCGCTAAAGTATTCACCACATACGGACGATCTGATCGGTATCGGTGCGATTAACGCAAAACATATTACGGCTAACTCGATAAAATCGGAACACATCGACGCGAACGCAGTTAACGCAAGTAAGATCGCAGCAAATGCGATCACGACGGACAAGCTGCATGTACTGGCGAAGAACTTAATTAATAATTTCACGGTTACTAATTCGTTAGAGGGTTGGAATCTTGGTGGTAATACTGCGGAAATGATTCTCGCAAATGATCCATACGGGCGCGTAGTTAAGTCGGTGTCGAGGGGTAAGAATCCGAATACGTTCGAGTCGGCTCGATTCAAGGTCGAAGCAAATAAGACATATAAAGTTAATCTTTCTATGTGGATGAACGATAACCTTCAAGGAGGTCGCCAATATTTCGGATGTCATATCTTCGATAAGGATAATAATAACATTGGGGGCGACATGTGGGATGAGAACCAACGCAAGTTCGGCGCACGTAATACAAATCCTTATTTCTGGAATGACACGGAATCGCCTAAAGGGTGGCGTCATATGGAAGCCTATATTTTAGGTTGTGACGTACAAAACCCCGCAGAAGTTCCGAGAGGTAAGAACACATCGTACTACTTCCGTATGCCTTCGCAAGCTGATAATATAACGATCAGATTCTATAACGGCTACTATCCGACTGACGAAAGTAAGAGCAGCTTCGTATTATGGCATTCGCCGACGATTACCGAAGTTGATAGCGGCGCGATTGTAGCAGAAAACATTATTGCAGGTACGTTAGATGCAAATAAGGTCAATGTTACGAATCTAAATGCAGCGAATATTACGTCGGGTACTATGACTGCCGATCGAATTAACGGCGGTACAATCAACGCGGCGAATACAAATATTATCAACTTACAAGCGGGTAATATTACGAGCGGTACAATCGATGCTTCGAAGATCGCCGTTACGAATATGAATGCGGCAAACATCACGTCAGGTATTTTAAATGCGGATCGAATCGGAGCGAAATCGATCAGTGTCGATAAGATGGTGATCGGCGATACTACGAATCTATGTCCGAATCCTGATTTCGAACAGGACGGCGGGTGGTTCGGTACGGTAGATCGAATCGACTCTAGTAATGCGTCAGTACCAACGGGAGCACCTACGAAATTCGTCGGAAAACAAACGAGAAGAGACGGGCGCGGCTCGGATTGGTTCGAAGTTAAACAAGGCGATCAATTCTATATTTCGGGCTATGTTGCTTCAAAAAATAGCGCACACGGAGCAACTATCGGAATCTATTTCTTCGACAAAGATTCTAAAGCCGTAGCCGCGATGAATTCGGGGTACAAAACGAAACAAAACGGAGAATGGCAGTTCCACGAAGGTTGGATCACCGCGCCGAATAACGCAGTTAAAGCGTACGTATGGACGCAAATTAATGCCTTCGAAAACTTCGGTGAATGGTTCTTTACAAAGATCGAAGTACGAAGAAGAATGACAGGACACCTTATCGTAGACGGCGCTATCAGCGCACAAAGACTCGCAGCGAATGCGGTAACTGCCGATAAAGTTGCGGCGAATGCCATTACTGCGGACAAGATCGCAGCGAATGCAGTCAACGCAAGTAAGATCGCAGCAGGATCGATCACAACGGACAAGATCGCAGCAGCAGGGATTACGGCGGATAAGATCACGTCAGGTATTCTCGATGCGAATAAGGTACAAGTACGAAATCTAAGCGCAGCAGTTATTACGTCGGGAACGATGTCGGCAGATCGTATTACAGGCGGAACGATCAACGCTAACAATACGAATATCATTAACCTAAAGGCGCAGAACATCGCAGGCGGTACGATCAATGCGGATAACGTAGAAATCAGTAACGGACGCGTAACGATCAACAAAGACGGCGTTACAGTAACAGACGCTAACTTCTTAGTAAGAGACGCTAGAACGGGTTTTACACATACAGTGAATACTTCGACAAACCTACTATATGACCACTCATTCGAGACGATCAAGGCGGACGGAACTGCGATCGGCGAATTCTATCTAAATATGGAATGGGCTACGCTATCGAGCGATCTTAACAGCTCATTTTATCAATGGGCGAGAGTCGGAACGCCGAAAATGTGTAGTGCACATACGTATGACGCACCCGTCGAAGCGTCCCCGTTCGGTTGGAATGCAGCATTATTAAATCAATCTAACTACGTAGCGCAACGATTTAACGCTACTGCGGGCAAGCAATATACAATATCATTCCATGCAGCGAAACCATTCGGTGGATTAGCAGCGGGACAACCGCGATTAATTATCGAGCACATGAAAGACAACAACGTAGTACATTCAGAGACGAAAGATTTTGCTATTCCTGCTACACCTGCGGGTGAATGCGTAAGATATGGCGTTACAGTAACGGCACATGCAAACATCGCAGGCGGTCGTAGTTCTTCTATTCGAGTCCGTTTCCTAACAACTAACGCAAACTGGTGTGTATTCGATGGTGTACAAGCCGTAACAGGTAACCGAGCAGCGCCATACGACGCGGAAGATTCGTTATGGAAATTCGGACAAAATCGCATAAAGTTAGATACAGTTAATATACGTAAATTATACGGCGATGATATCGAAGGGGACGTCGTACGATCCGCGAATTTCCAAGTTCCGTATAAACAAAGTCGTGTGGTAGTCGATCATAGAAACGGCAATGTATCGTTCAATGCTGCGAGCGGTAACGTACATCTAGGTAATATGAACACAAACGAGATTATCGCAGATAAGGTTGTAAGAGTTCAGAACGGCATGAGTATTCGAGGCGTTAACGAAAACGGTGTAGGTATCGAGACTAGCAAGTTATACAGATCATGGGGCGGAGACATCGAATTAAATAACGCCATTATTAAAACCCCTGCGGTCGTATTCGGTGGTAATATCCCAACGACACAAGACGGTACTTTATGGTATGGCAATGGGTGGCAGGGCTTAGGATTCTATGTCGCAATCGGCGGCGCATGGCACACGGTATCGGCGGGATTCGGCGCAGGTTAAACCAAATTACAATAGAATTCGCGTCTATGTACATAGAGGTAGGCGCGATCCACTTTAAATATAAAATCGGAGGTAATACAATATGAGAGTAGATACGTCAAATGGTAGACCATTCTTAGGAAGATTAATCGAGATTAGCGCAGATGGGTCGATGACTATTCCGAAAGATTTACTAGAGTACGCAGGCATTTCGCAGGCATCACAAGTAGAAGTTATCGGAACTAGCGAAAGTTTAGTTTTTAAAACAACTACGAAGCGTTGCGATATGTGTAATAAGAATGCAAATACTAAACAAATGGGCATGTTCAAATTATGCGAGCGTTGCTATACGAGTTTAACGGGCAAGACGTGGGAAGGCGAAGAAATTACGGCGGACAAACCCGCGCATCTAACACCCGAAGTATAACGAGAGATAGGGCAACATATTGCCCTTTTTCTTAATAAAATACCACTCTACAAAAATATGAAAATACACTCGCAAAATAGCGTGGTTAAAAAAGAAACGAATCATAGGAAAAGTGTAAATTTGAAATGAAGTTGTACTGTTCATGAATGATGTGTATATTAGGAAGGAGAAATATTCATGAATGATATGTATATTAGGAAGGAGAAACATATGAAATTTCAAAAGGTAATTGTGACTTTGTTGTGTTCTATTCTGTTTTTGGTCGCATGTTCTTCGCTATCAAAAGAGGATTACTTGAATGAAGCTGCAAAAGAAAGTAGCAACGCAGATGAGGATTTTGAAAAAATAGGTGATTACAAACTTTCAATAGATGAAAAAAAGAAATACATTGAAAACCGTGTTTCTATTCTAAAAGAGACAAAAAATCTCTCTGCTCCTTCCGAATTTAAGGAAGTACATAAAGAGTATGTTAAAATTTTAGATTTAGAGATTAAAGCACTTGAAAAGGCAAAAGGAAATCTCAGTAGTAAAGACTCCATATTAGACGTTTTTAGCAGTGAGGAAAGGATGAAATATTTTAGTTACCACGATTCATTCCAAGACCTTTTAGATGAAAAGGAACGAGAAATATTTCTTAAAAAAAGAACGGAACTTGTAAATAAGTGATAAAACGAAATTTGGCGAAACCCGACGCGGCTTCGTCATTTTTTTTGTTTATCGACTATATTCAAAAAATACGATACCGAGATTGCGATTTTAAGGTGATTATCTTTCCATTCGTGGATAGTAGGGTTATTAAATGGCGAGATTTGGCGAAGTTTAAAGGCATGTTATAATCTTCCTAGCAATTTATCTAATGCAAAGGAGGTATGCCTAATGCATTCTAGTCTCTTACTGCCTAATATTCACATGGCAACTGCAACACAAGTCGCAGAATTTCTAGGCATTCATATATCAACGGTGCGTAAAATTCAGCAACGTAATACTGTCGAACTAAAACACGCGGGTGTAATCTCGCTTATAGGAACAGAAGTGGCGCAACGCATTGCGGGAGGAAGTACGCCAGTGGTGATTACAAATAGGCGGGGACATATGGTAGTCGAATGGAAGGCGGAAAACGACGATAACCAAATGACTACAATACCGCATTCGCACGTTATGTTATTTACGAAACAAGCAGTTGTAATTGTAGCAATGCATTTGCGCAATATGTCAGAAGAACAAAAGCAAAGAGTGCGCTCTTTAGTATCTGCATTAAGAGGTTGAGACGCATAATGCGACAAATTTCCCTAATAAAATACTTGTCATTTCGATTTTATTCGTGCTATAATCAATCTAACAACTGAATCGAACGTGAAAAAGCGCCTACCGACTCCAATCGGTAAACGCTTATAGTTGCTAGTTTCGACTCCAATCGATTCTAGCGGCTCCGTATATTGCCCATACGGATTAAATTTATGTATTCATTATATCGACTATTATGTAAAGTTTCAAGTGTGAAATTCTACCTATTTCGGTCGATATATTTTGCGATACTCTTTTAATCTTATCGATGGGATTACGGGGGTATCGCTTTTTTATGTTTGCGACGTGGAACCTTAAAATCGGAAATGTGCCTGATACCACGTAACGAAATAAAAACTGATAAGCCGTAATTCCGTGCTGCATACATTCATTTAGCGGGAACG
>NZ_WEIJ01000023.1:0-8666 GCF_009183795.1 Bacillus sp. B1-WWTP-T-0.5-Post-4 | reverse complement strand
TCATCCTGAGCCAGGATCAAACTCTCCAATAAAGTTAGTTTGTCTAGCATCTAAAATAAAAATTGACGTTTCACGTTGTTTGTTTCGTTCAGTTTTCAAAGAACTACTTGGTCGCTCATTTGCGACTCCCTTATGTTAACACTTTCGTTAATTGATGTCAACTAAGTTTTTTATTTCGTTTGTCGCTTTCGACGTTATTGTCCTCGGCGACTTGTCCTATATTACACCCCCGTAGATCAACCGTCAATACCTTTTATCTTTTTTATTTTATAAATCATAAAAGCTTTGCCCTCTCTTAATTTCTAACACAGCCTTAGAACTTCTTAAACTTATGTATTCAAACTAACAATCTGCAGCCTACACTCTCTAACTTAATACTAATACTTTTCTAAAGAATGAATGTGAGACCAAGTAAATATATATTAAGGATAGTATTTTTTCTTTTAGTACGTCCTCCCTCCTGCTCATCTCTAGGGAGATTATAAATAAAACACTTCTCTTCTTTACCTTTAAAATCTAATATACTTAGGAGGCGTTATGAAATGCATGTTAATAAAAAGATAATTTATGTATCCCATGATGCCCATTTCCACGGAGCACAGCTACTTTCTTTACATACTATTAAGGCTCTTAAAGAAAACTTTGATTACTCTGTTGCAATTATTTCTATTGGATCAGGTATTTTAATTCCAGATTTTCAAAAGTACGGTCCTGTTTATTGTCTCGAGCAAGGTTATCAAACAGAAGAAAAGGTCGAATTATTAATAAAGGATTTATTATCACAGGGTTTTACCCTCGCCATATGTAGCACTGTCATAAGTGGCGATATCGTCGCATTACTAGCTAGACACAATATAAAAGTTGTTTCATTAATACATGAATTACCGCATTTAATACAACAGTACTCTGCTGAAGGGAAAGCTAAAAACATCGCTGAATTTGCTTACAAAGTTGTCTTCCCTTCACAATACGTATATGAAAAATTTCGTACAATCACTGAATTGGATCCTCAAAAATGTCACATTCTCCCTCAAGGTTTGTTTAACCACAATCCTTATAAAAACAATATCGCAAAAGCTAGAAATGAGTTACGTAAGAAGCTTAACCTGCCTCTAGATAGCAAAATTATCTTAGGTGTAGGCTTCGCAGATTATCGAAAAGGAATAGATTTATTCTCACTTATCTCTTACTCAGTACGAAAGACTCACAAGGATATTCATTTCATTTGGGTAGGGAGAACGGACGTTCAATTCCTGAATACACTGCCCCCTAAATATAAAGCACATTTCACATTAGTCGATCCTACTCCCGATATCGGATTATATAACGCCGGGGCTGACTTATACTTATTAACTTCAAGGGAAGATCCTTTTCCAAATGTTGTTTTAGAAGCATTAGATGCAAAACTTCCTGTTATAGGGTTTAAAAATGCTGGAGGTTTTGAAGATGTTGTTACAGAAAAAACTGGTGCCTTAGTAGATTTTTTAAATTTACCCAAAATGCTAGAAAAAATATATGAATTTATTCATGATGAGGGATTACGATTACAAAAGGGAAGCTTTGGCCAAGAACTTATCGAAAAAAACTTCAATTTTCTTAATTACATTTATCAATTACTAGATCTTCTCGAACATAATTACAAAAAGATAAGTGTAATCATACCGAACTATAATTATGAAAAATACTTACCTGCTCGAATCGAATCAATATTAAACCAAACCTACCCTCTTTACGAACTAATTTTCTTAGACGATGCCTCCACTGATCATAGCGTATCAACTTTTAAAAAGCTGCTCTCAAAAGAAAATAAGACCCACCTGAAGGTTCAACAGGTTATTAATGATAAAAACTCTGGTTCTGTATTTAAACAATGGATAAAAGGAGTCTCTGCAGCAACTGGTGATTATATTTGGATCGCAGAGGCCGATGACTTATGCGATAAGACATTTTTACAAGAGGTGATACAGGGGTTTTATATAAATAACAATATTACCTTAAGTTACACACAATCAAAACAAATTGATGAACAAGGAAATGTATTGGCTAATCATTATTTAAATTACACAAATGATATCGATAAAGAAAAATGGAAAGGCCCCTATTTTCGAAAAGGCGTCGAAGAAATACAAGATACGTTACTTATCAAAAACACTATACCTAATGTTTCAAGTGTAGTTTTTAAAAATATAGATATGAAGAAAACAGAAAAACAGTTAGAGAAGTTCAAAATAGCTGGTGATTGGTTTTTCTATGTTTCTCTTCTTACAGAGGGAGATATTTACTTCAATCCAGCCCCCTTAAACTATCATAGACGACATTTAAATAGCGTAACAAGAACAGAAGATTCATACTCCCATTACAATGAAGTTGTGCAAATGCAAAATTTCATTAAAGAAAGATTTACTATCGACGACATTTCTAAAATGAAAATGTATACATATAGAAAGCATCTTAAAGCATACTTAAAAATTTAAACTTGTGCTTTCTATGCCATCAATATCTCTTGTAAGTTGCTACTATTACTTAAGGGAGGAATACTCTTTGAAAGACTTTATAGAGGAACATAAAGATTTAATTTCTCAAATCGCACACAGCTATAATGTAAATGCAAGTATCCATCCTGAGGATCATATCTTTCAGTTCATTGTCACTAATCCCGTCTTCCCATCAAAAAAAGAAGCGATAGATTACTACTTTAAAGATGGGCAAAACTCAGCACAAATACTCTTAAACTTAATTACTTCCCTTTATCCTCCTACAGGCAATCCAATTAAATTGTTAGAATTTGCATCCGGATACGGCTGCGTAACACGTCATTTATTAAATCTACAAGCGAATTTGAGTATAACCGCTTGCGATATACACGAAGAGGCTATTTCCTTTATTGAAAACAAATTAAATAGTTCTTCTATATTATCTCATCCTGAGCCTGAACAGTTAAAATTGGACTCCTCTACGTACGATATCGTTTTTTGTCTATCCTTTTTCTCTCATATGCCTGATACAACTTGGTTTCGTTGGCTGCAAACATTGTATAACGCTGTTTCACCTGGTGGTTTATTCATTTTCACAACCCATGGCTATCAAAGCAAAAAATACTTCGGGTTTCCAAATTTAAATGAAAAGGGCTATTGGTTTCTCTCTTCTAGTGAACAATTCGATTTAGATGTGAATCAATACGGACAAACGATAGTTAGTCCCTCTTACGTGTGTGACAAAATTAAATTATTACCCCATAACCCAATTATCAAAAAGTATACTGAAGGATTTTGGTGGGAACATCAAGACCTTTGGGTTATAGAAAAAGAAGTAAAATAATAACCCACGCTCTGCTTATACAAGTAGAGTGTGGGTTATTGTTTTTTACTATATAAGAACTCTTCAATCCATAGCTTATTTAATCTAATCCCATGTTTAAAATCTATTTTAGGTTCCCAATTCAATTCTTGTTTTATCTTATCAATATTTAAAATGATTTTTTGAACGTTCTCTTGTTTTTGTTTGTAACAGATAAAATCCACTTTTCTTTCTGTTATTTTCTCTAATTCCACTATAATTCGTTTTAAAGAAAGACCTTTGCCACTCCCTATGTTGTATACGCAAGATTTCAATTGATTTAATTGTGCTAGTTGTATAGTAATTTCAACTAAATCATCGATATAAATATAATCTCTAATAATCTCCTCTGGATTCCCATATATATGAATCCTTTCATTACTGAGATGCTGGTACAAAAAACAATTTATCGCCCCAACTTTTTTTAAGGGGTTTTGGTATTTTCCATACGGATTAGAATATCTACATACAACATAATCTATTCCATATTTTCTCTTATAAAAATACAAATAATTCTCCAGCGAAACTTTTGTTATTCCATACGGGGAAAGTGGTCTTAATGGATGTTTCTCATCAATAGGCAAATATTCAGGTTCACCATAAACTGTGCCTCCCGAAGAAGCTAATATAATTTTTTTAATACGAAAATCTTTAACACTTTCCATGAAATTAAGAAAAAATAGACTGCTATTAATATCACCGAAAACATCTTCAATTGAAGTTGCTACGTTAGACGTCGCAGCTAAATAAATAATAATATCTATATTCACTAAAGCCTTATATATATCCTCAACATTTTTTAAATCACCTTTAATAAATTCAACTTCACTTACAATATTTTGAGGAAAATTATTTATATGTCTGGAAAATACTTTTACATTTTGCCCCTGTTTCAATAAACCCAATGCGAGGTTGATACCAATGAAACTATTTCCACCTACTATTAAATAATTATTCTTCCTCATAATATCATCTCTCTAGTAGTAAATTTTTCCCGTCTTCAAACCTAAAAATATACACAAATAAACTGGATCATTTCGATTATTCATCTTCTTATCATTGTATGTTTGTTATAAATTTTCATTATCTTTATTTTCTATTTTCATTTTAGAATAGCTTCCTTATTCTGGTTGACTGCAAAAACACTCATAATATTTACTCATCCCCATGAATATATTTAATAAACAATCCTCACTTGTTTAACCCATAAAAAAACTTCTAAATACACAAGGTTTTCAAAAAAGGAGTGCGAAACTCATGAAAAATATAAATCAAGAACTTTTAAATCATGTAATTCTACATAAAGATCGAATTCCACATTACCATAAAGACTTTCCGATTATACTATTTTGGAGTCATAGAAGCGGATGCACCGCGTTAGCTAATTGGTTCTTTTTTCAAATCGGATTATTTACTGAAGCAAAGAAATACAATGACTTTATTCATTACTATGAGTTCTGGGTGTATAAGAACAATACAAATTACATACCAGAGTTACAAAATGGTCTTCTAGAGGGTAAAAAGGATGTTTGTAAACTTGTGCGAAATCCCTATACAAGGGCTGTCAGCTCATTTCTATTACTTGCTGACAACCCATATGCTAGCCCTCAATGGGAAAGTATCCGTCATTATTTTTACAATGACAAATATAGTAATCAAGGAATATCATTTAAACAATTTTTATATTACGTTCAGGCATTCAGCTCCAATTCTCTAGCGTTAGATATACATTTTAGTCAACAATACGTCCCTGGTGAAGAAAACTTCATCCAATGTTATATTCCTTTAGAAGATTTTAATACACAAATCGCCAAACTAGAACACACGTACGATTTGATAAAATCCCCTTTAGCACTTCTTACAAATTCAGATCATCATCGCGCACATAAGATGATTTATGCAGGGAGCTATGCAGAACTTAGCATTACAGATACAGACTTCCCACGATTTCCAACATACGAAAGCTTTTATGATAAAGAAACTATGGATTTAGTTACAGAAATATACGCACAGGATTTTGAAATGTACCCATACACGAAAGGGATATTTTAAGTCTATACATTTTCCCATGAATAAAAGCTGATGCATCGCATAGCATAAAGTGAAACTTTAATTCGATTGGGGGTTCTCTTCAACTGATTATTCCCTTCTCCTAATCGCAATTTTAAGAGATACCTAACTTTCCCCCATTCCCCCTTTGATTTCGCTGATTGTTGACGTGTATCATACTTTCCATAAATAGATTGCATTTAACATAGGAGGGATGTCGTGTGGAAATCAATTTGAAACACAATAATGGGTACTGTGTTATTTGCGAAAAGAAAGCTACATTTATAGAGCATAATGATTGGCTTAGAGATCATTATTTATGTTCTACATGTAACTCTATACCAAGGCAGCGAGCTTTAATCCATGCTTTGCATACATTTTTTCCAAAATGGGATTCCTATAGTATCCACGAATCCTCTCCTGGAGGGATTACAACTCAGCTACTATTAAAAAACTGTAAAAACTATACTTATTCTCAATACTTTAGAAATTATCCTCTTGGCCAATACTTTCAAGGTATTAGATGTGAGAACTTAGAAGACATGACTTTTGAAGATGAATCTTTTGATTTATTCATTACTCAAGACGTTTTTGAGCATGTAATGACGCCAAACAAAGCCTTTAAAGAAATAGAACGAGTATTAAAACCTGGCGGTGCTCATGTATTTACTGTCCCTTGGTATCATACACTCACAAAAACTGTGCAAAGAGCAAGAATGAATCAAGAGGTGATCGAATATATTGAAGAGCCCATTTATCATGGAAACCCTATTGATGAAAATGGATCTTTAGTAACGTTCGATTGGGGGCAGGATATGATTGAATATATTTATACACACACCAATATGTATACCATTGTTTATTTACAAAAGGATAGATCACTAGGATTAGATGCTGAATTTTTACATGTTTTTATTAGTAAAAAGCAAGAAAATAAAGTTTAATCACTATATAATTCGGAGGTTTAACAAATGAATAACTTTAAGTTAGGAAGTGATTTTGATTACCTTGTTAATTCACTATCTGATGTCGAACTTCTAAATTTATTTATACAAAGTTGTTCGCAAACAACGGTAAATGGGATTCCCGTACCTAGGTTTCCTCCTGAAGAAATTCAAAAACAATTTGTAGGTGCTTCCTATGAACATGCTCTTTACGAAGCATATTTGTTTTATAGACATATAAAAGAATACGCCCAAAATTTAGGGGTTCCCTTGAATAAAGAAAGTAAAGTTTTAGACTTCGGCTGCGGATGGGGAAGAATTATACGCTTCTTATTTAAAGATGCCTCTGATCAAAATTTACTTGGCATTGATGTCGATCCTGCGATGATCACACTTTGTAATGAAACACTAGGAAGAGGGATATATAAAACAGCAAGTCCACATCCCCCTGTAGAATTTATTAGTGACAATTCATTAGATATCATATTCGCTTATTCTGTATTCTCACATTTATCCGAAGCTACTGCTGAAAATTGGGTAAAAGAATTTTCAAGAGTTCTTCGCCCTGGTGGAATCTTCATCGCAACAACACAAGCGCGCTATTTTCTTGATTTTTGTCAACAATTCCAAGAACATCCTGAATTAATTCAAACAGGATGGCATAAAACTTTATCTCAAGCTTTTCCAGATATACATCGCGCCATCTCGGATTATGAAAACGGCAAATTTGTTCACAGTCCTACTGGTGCAGGGGATGTTAGAAATAGTAGTTTTTACGGAGAAACTGTTATACCTAGGACTTATATTGAAAATCATTATGAGAAATATTTAAAGCTACAAGACTTTTTTGATGATGTAAATCGATTACCACAGGCCCTCTTTGTCCTTCAAAAAATTTAATTCCTTTCATTCAACGTAATAAATTTCATGACGAAAAGCACTTTCTATTTCAGCTATATATCAAATTACCTAATACTCTCTTATTAAGTAAGCTTAAAAAAATCCAATACATACCATAAAAAACAGTAAACAGATAACATATCTCTTGTTTTAAAATTACTTCACCAAATCAAGAATAACTTCCCAACACTTGAACTACGAAAAACATGAGGGGGATATAACTTGAAAATAATAGCTTTTTACTTACCACAATTCCATCAAATTAAAGAAAATGATCAATGGTGGGGGAAAGGATTTACTGAATGGACAAATACTAAAAGTGCACGACCTTTATTTTCAGGACATTATCAACCTAGGGAACCTTATCAAGATTTTTATTACGACTTAACTACCCCCTCCGTAAGAAAGTGGCAAGCGGAAATCGCTAAAGCATACGGTATATATGGTTTTTGTTATTATCATTACTGGTTTAAGGGAAAAAGACTATTAGAAACACCCTTTAATGAGGTACTAAAGATGAAGGAACCTGACTTCCCTTTTTGTCTTTCTTGGGCAAATGAACCATGGACAAAATCTTGGGATGGTCTCGATAAACATATATTAATGCCTCAAGACTACGGAGATATATCTGATTGGAAGGAACACTTTGATTATTTATTACAGGCTTTCCAGGATGAGAGATATATTTATATAGATGATAAACCTCTATTCATTATTTATCGTCCAGGACATATTCCTGATTGTGAAAAAATGCTTAATTACTGGAATGCATTAGCGCGAGAAAATGGTTTAAAAGGTATATACTTTGCTGAAACATTAAACAGTTTTCCACTACCTAATATAAATGGATTCGATGCTAGCATTCAGTTTGAACCTTTCTATACAATTGCCCATGATAGCTCTTCAGACATAAATAAGGTAATATATGATTCTGATATGCAATTAAATGTTTGGGACTACGATAAAGTATGGATGTATATATTACAACGATCGCTCCCAAAGAAAAAAACATTTCCCGGGGCTTTTGTTGATTGGGATAATACTGCACGACGTAAAAACGCAAATAGCAGCATCTTTGTAGGTTCTACCCCTGAAAAGTTCAGCATATATTTAAGCAAGCAAATTCATCGTACTTACTCTTTTTATAACAGCGAGTTTTTATTTATTAACGCATGGAACGAGTGGGCGGAAGGAACTTACTTAGAGCCAGATAAAAAATATGGATTTTCTTATTTAGAAGGGGTTAAAAATGCAATTGATAGAGGTATGAAAGCATACAAAAAAGACGAGTCATTCTGACTCGTCTTAAGCTTGCTTGGCGACGTCCTACTCTCACAGGGACAAGGTCCCAACTACCATCGGCGCTAGAGAGCTTAACTTCCGTGTTCGGTATGGGAACGGGTGTGACCTCTCTGCCATCATCACCAAACTATGAAG
>NZ_WEIJ01000022.1:0-15005 GCF_009183795.1 Bacillus sp. B1-WWTP-T-0.5-Post-4 | reverse complement strand
ATGATCAGGTTGATAGGTTCGAGGTGGAAGCATGGTGACATGTGGAGCTGACGAATACTAATAGATCGAGGACTTAACCATATAATATGTAGCAAATGTTATCTAGTTTTGAAGGAATATGCCTTCATAGTTTGGTGATGATGGCAGAGAGGTCACACCCGTTCCCATACCGAACACGGAAGTTAAGCTCTCTAGCGCCGATGGTAGTTGGGACCTTGTCCCTGTGAGAGTAGGACGTCGCCAAGCAACTAAAAACACAAGTCATTTGACTTGTGTTTTTTTATTTCCCATGAAATAGATTTGGTTCCATTAATAAAAAATTTGAAATATAGTAAGGGATTTTTTGAGCAGAAATACTTAGAAATTGATAAATAAATGGATAATCTTCAGAACCATAACTTCCAAGTAAGTCATACCACCAATCTGTTTCATATCTAGAAATCATGCTTAAATTATAGAGCAATAAATAATGAATGAGGAGTTCAGGTAATATTGGCTTAGGATTTCTAGGGTCAGTCGTAAGTGGCAAATAATAAGTATTAGTAAGATGTTCATAGTATAAAGGAGTACTGTACATAGGATTCCATGATTGAATGGGCGCTGTAAAAAGTAAATTCGATTCATTAGTCTTCTCAGGTACGTGTTGTATTGATAAATGCTTACAAGATGTTTCAATGTAACGAGAAAATCTCTCTTTAGTCATATGTAATCGATCTAGTAGGTTGACTGAAAAGGAGAGCTCATTTTTAATTGTTGAATCAATTTTATATAAAGTTGATCCTTTTTGACTATAACGAAATAAATTTTGTAATTCTGGAATATTTCCCATTAGTTCTAACATGTTAAATTTTTCTGCTTCTAAGTGTTTCATGTGAAACAGTTGTTCTGCAACATGAGTAAACAATCCGTTTTTTTGTACCTTCACCTCATCTTCTAAAAATTGATACCCTTGTTTTTTTCGTTTGCGAGTTGTAACACCATGAGCTAAAACAGTAGTGGATTCAGGATAGTTAGGGTCAATAGTTAGTAGGCATGCTTTAAACAGTTGGCTAATTCCATAAAATAACAACATTGGTTGAATGGAAAATGGAGCTGTCTTATATAATTCATAATAATTTTTCCCGTGTTCTAAGTAATAAATAAAGGGATAACAATTTTCAAAACTTTTTTTTTCTGCATCCTGAATAGAGGATTTTTCATAACAACGGGCAAGATAACGTTGTACATTTTGAGATGAAAAAAAGAAACTTAACTGCTGCCAAGTACAAGATGTTTGATGCATATATTACGCTCCTTTTATTGTCTAAAAATTCTAACATATATATACGTCCTTGACAGTATTTTAACCAATTGATAAGCTACTAATAATAATTTCTGGTATCATAGGGGGAACAATTATGTGGGAATCTAAATTTGTTAAAGAAGGTTTGACTTTTGATGATGTATTACTTGTACCAGCTAGGTCAGATATATTACCAAGAGAAGTAAGTGTTAAAACAGTTTTATCTGAAAGCTTACAGCTAAACATCCCGTTAATTAGTGCAGGAATGGATACAGTAACAGAAGCTGACATGGCTATTGCAATGGCTCGCCAAGGTGGTTTAGGAATTATTCATAAGAATATGTCTATTGAGCAACAAGCAGAGCAAGTTGATAAAGTAAAGCGCTCTGAAAGCGGCGTTATTTCAGATCCTTTCTTCTTAACTCCAGAACATCAAGTATATGATGCAGAACATCTTATGGGAAAATATCGTATCTCAGGTGTACCGGTTGTAAATAATTTAGATGAGCGAAAGTTAGTTGGTATTATTACAAACCGTGATATGCGCTTCATCCAAGACTACTCAATCAAAATTTCTGACGTAATGACAAAAGAACAATTAATTACAGCTCCAGTTGGTACTACACTGGAAGAAGCTGAAAAGATCCTACAAAAGTATAAAATTGAAAAACTCCCTCTTGTTGATAATAACGGTGTATTACAAGGGCTTATTACAATAAAAGACATTGAAAAAGTAATTGAATTCCCAAACTCTGCTAAGGATAAGCAAGGACGCTTATTAGTTGGAGCAGCAGTTGGTGTAACAGCGGATGCTATGCTTCGCATTGATGCATTAGTAAAAGCTAGTGTAGATGCAATTGTACTTGATACAGCACATGGGCATTCTAAAGGTGTTATTGATAAGGTAAAAGAAGTTCGTGCTAAATACCCATCACTAAATATTATCGCTGGAAATGTTGCTACTGCTGAAGCAACGAAAGCATTAATTGAAGCTGGTGCAAACGTAGTTAAAGTTGGTATTGGACCAGGTTCTATTTGTACAACACGCGTTGTAGCCGGTGTTGGTGTACCACAATTAACTGCAGTTTATGATTGTGCAACAGAAGCTCGCAAACACGGTATTCCAGTTATTGCTGATGGCGGTATTAAGTACTCTGGTGATATGGTGAAAGCATTAGCGGCAGGAGCACATGTTGTTATGCTAGGTAGCATGTTTGCAGGTGTTGCAGAAAGTCCTGGAGAAACTGAAATTTACCAAGGTCGTCAATTTAAAGTGTATCGTGGTATGGGTTCTGTCGGTGCGATGGAAAAAGGAAGTAAAGATCGTTACTTCCAAGAAGGCAATAAAAAACTTGTCCCAGAAGGTATTGAAGGACGAGTGCCATATAAAGGACCTTTAGCAGATACAGTTCACCAATTAGTTGGTGGCTTACGTGCAGGTATGGGATATTGCGGAGCACAGGATTTAGAATTCTTACGCGAAAATGCACAATTCATTCGTATGTCAGGTGCCGGCTTACGTGAAAGTCATCCTCATCACGTACAAATTACAAAAGAGGCTCCAAACTACTCGTTATAATGTCTTATATACAAATAGACAGAGATTTGATATCTCTGTCTATTTTTTTTTGATTATGTTAGAATAACGGTTATGTGAGTACATAGATATTGGGGGTAGCAAAAGTGAAAGGTATGTTTTGCAAAAGATTCATTGCTTTGGTAACAGTGCTTACACTAGCTTGTAGCATCTTTATGCCATATAGCAATGCATCAGCTGAAACAGGAGCCGCTTTAAACATTGAAGCAGGTGCGGCAATTTTAGTAGAAGCGAATTCTGGGAAAATTTTATATCAAAAGAATGCAGATGAATTATTATCCATTGCTAGTATGACAAAGATGATGAGTGAATATTTAGTTCACGAAGCAGTGGATAAAGGAAAACTTAAGTGGGACCAGAAAATTAAGGTTTCTGAATATGCATATAAGGTTTCACAAGATGCTTCATTATCAAATGTTGCATTAGAAAATGGTGGCTCTTATACAGTAAAAGAGTTATACGAGGCAATGGCAATCTTTTCTGCAAATGGTGCAACAATTGCATTAGCAGAAGCAATTGCAGGTAAAGAAGTAGACTTCGTAAAAATGATGAATGATAAATCGAAAGAACTAGGGTTGAAAAATTATAAATTTGTCAATTCTACAGGTTTAACGAATAAAGATTTAAAGGGAATGCATCCTGAAGGAACAACAGCGGATGAAGAAAATAAAATGTCTGCAAAGGATGTTGCAACTTTAGCACAACATTTAATTAAAGATTATCCAAAAGTGTTAGATACAGCAAAAATCCCTAAAAAAGAATTCCGTCCAGAAAAAGAGAAGTTTGGAATGTCGAACTGGAACTGGATGTTAAAGGGCTTAGTTAAAGAATATGATGGTGTAGATGGCTTAAAAACAGGCTCAACTCCAGAAGCAGGAGATTGCTTCACTGGTACGGTTGAAAGAAACGGAATGCGTTTTATTTCTGTAGTTATTAAAACAAGTTCTCATACAGCACGTTTTGATGAAACAAAGAAGCTATATGATTATGGATTTGCTAACTTTGAAGTGAAACAAATGTATAAAAAAGGTTCTTCAGTAAAAGGACAAGAAACAGTACGAGTAGAAAATGCGAAAGATAAAGATGTAGCAGTTCAAACGAAACAAGCTATTTCACTTCCAGTGCCAAAAGGAAGTAAAGATGTTTATAAAACAGAATTAAAAGAATCAAGTAAGGGACAAGAAGCACCTATTAAAAAGGGAGCTGCGCTTGGTCAAATGGTAATTACGCCAAAAGATACAAACGACCCTGGATTTTTAACTGGTAAGTCACTGCAAGTGGATCTTGTAACGACATCTGAAGTAGAAGAAGCAAACTGGTTTACTCGTGCTATGCGCGGAATTGGTTCATTCTTTAGTGGTATGTGGAATAGTGCTGTTGATACAGTAAAAGGTTGGTTTTAAAAGCTCCTCACGATAGGAGCTTTTTTTTATTCCTATTTTTCATACCGACTTTATGAAAAAGTAGTAGACAAGCATCTGATAGTTAGTGGTAGAATGTAAGAGTATTCTTAATTTTCGCCTTTAACGGGGGAAAGCAATTCACCTAGGGGGGTTTTTGTACATGACAAATGTAACAGGGACAGAACGTGTAAAACGTGGAATGGCAGAAATGCAAAAAGGCGGCGTTATTATGGACGTAGTTAACGCCGAACAAGCAAAAATTGCAGAAGAGGCAGGCGCAGTTGCCGTTATGGCATTAGAGCGTGTACCAGCAGATATTCGTGCAGCAGGTGGCGTTTCTCGTATGGCAGACCCAACAATTGTTGAAGAAGTTATGGGTGCGGTGTCAATTCCGGTTATGGCAAAATGCCGTATCGGTCACCTTGTAGAAGCACGTGTATTAGAATCATTAGGGGTAGACTATATCGATGAGAGTGAAGTATTAACTCCTGCTGATGAAGTATACCATTTAAATAAACGTGATTACACAGTTCCATTTGTATGTGGTTGCCGTGATATCGGAGAAGCTGCACGTCGTATTGCAGAAGGTGCATCTATGCTTCGTACAAAAGGTGAACCAGGAACAGGAAACATTGTAGAGGCAGTGCGTCATATGCGCCAAGTCAATGCAGAAATCCGTCAAGTTGCGAGTCTACGTGAAGATGAGTTAATGACATATGCAAAAAATACTGGCGCTCCTTACGAAGTATTACTTGAAATTAAACGTCTTGGTCGCTTACCAGTTGTAAACTTTGCGGCAGGTGGTGTAGCAACACCAGCAGATGCAGCATTAATGATGCAACTTGGTGCTGATGGGGTATTTGTTGGATCTGGTATCTTCAAATCAGAAAACCCAGAGAAATTTGCACGTGCAATCGTTGAAGCAACGACTCATTATGAAGATTACGAACTAATTGCAAGCCTTTCTAAAGGATTAGGTAATGCAATGAAGGGTGTCGAAATTTCAACGTTATTACCAGAACAACGCATGCAAGAGCGTGGATGGTAATTAAAGGAGAACTTTAAAATGGTGAAAATCGGTGTACTAGGTCTTCAAGGTGCAGTTCGTGAGCATGTAAAATCAGTTGAAGCAAGTGGTGCAGAAGCTGTTGTTGTAAAGCGTATAGAGCAACTTGAAGAGATTGATGGTCTTATTTTACCGGGCGGTGAAAGTACAACAATGCGCCGTCTTATTGATAAGTATGCTTTCATGGAACCACTTCGTACATTTGCAAAGTCTGGTAAACCAATGTTTGGTACATGTGCAGGGATGATTCTTCTTGCGAAAACACTTATTGGCTATGAAGAAGCACATATTGGTGCTATGGATATTACAGTTGAGCGCAATGCGTTCGGACGCCAAAAGGATAGTTTTGAAGCTGCGCTTTCAATTGAAGGTGTGGGTGAAGACTTCGTTGGTGTATTTATCCGTGCGCCGTATGTTGTAGAAGTAGCTGATAATGTTGAAGTGCTTTCTAAGCATGGTGACCGAATGGTAGCGGTAAGACAAGATCAGTTTTTAGCAGCTTCATTCCATCCGGAATTAACAGATGATCATCGTGTGACAGCATACTTTGTTGAAATGGTAAAAGAAGCGAAAATGAAAAAAGTTGTATAAGTAACTTGCAACTTGTATAAGATTATAGTAAATTGATGGTAACAATTTTATAAAATAAGCGTGTTGATAGGAAATAGTAACAAATGTCGTTTCTTATAGAGAGTCGATGGTTGGTGGAAATCGATAGAAACAGTTTGTGAATCCATCCTGGAATGGAATGTGGAATATCTTTTGGATTAGTAAGCATTCCCGGTGAAGAGCCGTTATTTCTACTTGAGAGGAAAGCGGTAATGCTTTCAACTAGGGTGGCAACGCGGGTTAACTCCCGTCCCTTTATATAGGGACGGGAGTTTTTTGTGTTTTATAAAATAAAAGGAGGAGTATATAATGCTTGATATTAAATTTTTACGTACAAACTTTGAAGAAGTAAAAGCGAAATTACAGCATAGAGGCGAAGATTTAACTGATTTCGGACGTTTTGAAGAACTTGATACGAGAAGAAGAGAACTACTTGTTCAGACAGAAGAATTAAAAAGTAAACGTAACGAAGTATCTCAACAAATTTCTGTATTAAAGCGCGAAAAGAAAGATGCAGAAGCTCTAATTTTAGAAATGCGTGAAGTTGGAGAAAAAGTAAAGGATCTTGATAACGAACTTCGTACAGTTGAAGAAGACTTAGAAAGATTAATGTTATCTATTCCAAATATCCCTCATGAATCTGCTCCAGTTGGTGAAACAGAGGATGATAATGTAGTAGCACGTACTTGGGGAGAAGTGAAAGAATTTACTTATGAGCCAAAACCACATTGGGATCTTGCTACTGATTTAGGAATTTTAGATTTTGAACGCGCTGGGAAAGTAACAGGAAGCCGCTTCGTATTTTACAAAGGTGCTGGTGCAAGATTAGAGCGTGCTTTAATTAGCTTTATGCTTGATCTTCATACTGATGAGCATGGATATGAAGAAGTATTACCTCCATATATGGTAAACCGTGCAAGTATGACAGGAACAGGACAACTTCCAAAGTTTGAAGAAGATGCATTCCGTATTGAAAGTGAAGATTACTTCTTAATTCCAACAGCTGAAGTACCTGTAACGAATATGCATCGTGATGAGATTTTAAATAAAGAGCAATTGCCTATAAGATATGCTGCATTTAGCTCTTGCTTCCGTTCTGAAGCAGGTTCAGCTGGGCGTGATACACGTGGTTTAATTCGCCAGCATCAGTTCAATAAAGTAGAGCTTGTGAAGTTCGTAAAACCAGAAGATTCTTATGAAGAGTTAGAAAAGTTAACAAATGATGCAGAACGCGTGTTACAATTATTAGAGTTGCCATATCGCGTTATGAGCATGTGCACAGGCGATTTAGGATTTACAGCAGCGAAGAAATACGATATTGAAGTATGGATTCCAAGCTATGGCACATATCGTGAAATTTCTTCTTGTAGTAATTTTGAAGCTTTCCAAGCGAGACGTGCAAATATCCGTTTCCGCCGTGAACCAAATGGAAAACCAGAACATGTTCATACATTAAATGGATCTGGTCTTGCAATTGGACGTACGGTTGCAGCTATTTTAGAGAACTACCAACAAGAAGATGGTACAATTATAATTCCAGAAGTTCTTCGCCCTTATATGGGAGGAAAAACAGTTATTAAGTAAATTTAAACATTCATCGGTATGAGTGATTGGTAATTATGAGCGTTGTCAGTACTGTAATGTAGGAAGGGGAAAGTAAAATTTTCCTTTCCTCATAATTTATTTTAGTAGGGTTGACTAACTGTTTTTCTTTTGATATTATATTTGATGTCAATATGGAGGTATACCCAAGTCTGGCTGAAGGGATCGGTCTTGAAAACCGACAGGCGGCGAGAGTCGCGCGGGGGTTCGAATCCCTCTACCTCCTCCAGATATAATTGACAACAGCGCATATAAGTGGAGATTGGAGAACTCGTTACCAACACGTAACGAGTTTTTATTTTAAAACCAATCATAAAGTATGGTGTAAGGTAATTTTGTCCTTATTACACACTCATATTCCGATGATTATCTTCATAGATATGAAAGGAGTCAACATGGATCTTATTATACAAACGTTTCCTTTAGATGGAAAAACTTTATATTATGTACAATGTCCTGTCTGTAAGAACAATAGAATTTTAAACAGTGGTGCAAACGTATCACGCATTATTAGTGATGATACATTCCGTAAACTTTGTGGTTGTACTTGTGATGTAAAACCAGCTACGAGTAAAGTAGAGGCGCCAAAACAAGTTAAAAAAGCAGCTGTAAAGAAAGAAGCAGCTCCAAAACGTACAGGTAAAGTATTAACGGCAGTAATTAACGGGAAAGAAATGACTGTTAAAGAGATTGCTGAAGCATACGATATTAGTACAAGTACTGTTCGTCAGCGCATTAACGCAGGAAAACCTGAGAGTGAAATTATTGCTCCAACAAAGAAGAAGTAATTTAATAGGAAAACCCGTGCATATGCACGGGTTTTTTATTTTACAAGTTTACGTGTTTGTTTTAAAAAATGGCCAATTTTTTTTATGATTGGTTCGATTGAATCACCATCTTTTAAAATATCGTACTCATTAATATTTAAGCGTAATACAGGGCATGAATTAAAGTTGTTAATCCAGTTTTCATAACGTCCATGCATTTCTTTCCAGTACTCAATTGGTGTTTGCTGTTCCATTGGGCGCCCGCGTTCTTGAATACGATCGACAATATCATCGAAAGAACCTTCTAAGTAAATTAATAAGTCTGGATGAGGGAAGTAAGGAGTCATGACCATAGCGTCAAATAAACCTTTGTATGTTTCATAATCAGTTTCTGTCATTGTTCCTTTTTCATGATGCATCTTTGCGAAAATTCCAGTGTCTTCGTAAATGGAACGATCTTGAACAAAACCGCCACCATATTCAAAAATTCTTTTTTGTTCCTTAAATCGTTCTGCTAAAAAGTACACTTGTAGGTGGAAGCTCCAGCGAGTGAAGTCCGCATAGAACTTGTCCAAATATGGATTGGAATCTACTTTTTCAAATGATGTGCGATAACCTAAAGCATTAGCTAATGCAGTTGTCATAGTTGATTTACCCACACCTACTGTTCCGGCGATAGTGATTACTGCGTCATTGGGTATATCATATTTTTGCCTTAAATTCATTATTATTTCGACTCCTTTAAGAGAGTATTTTGAAGGGCAGATAGGATAACGTTTAAATCATCAGGATTTTTTACAAAATCCATATCGTCGCCATTAAATTTCAATACTGGTATTTCCGGATGATCTTTTTTAAAAGCATCCATTGCTGTTTCATAATCTTTTGTGAGCTGTAGTAAGTAATTTGGATCCATGTTTTTTTCAAATTCTCTTCCGCGCATGGCGATTCGTTTTTGCAATGTTTCTAGGCTAGCTGTTAAATAAATAATGACATTTGGCACAGGCATATCTTGTGTAAGGATACGATAAATTTGCATGTATTTGTCATATTGAGAGTCTTTTAATGTGCGGGATGCAAAAATTAAATTTTTAAAGATATGGTAATCCGCTACTACTGGTTTCCTTTGATTCAAGTACTTTATGTTAATGTCTTCTAATTGTTTGTATCTATTACAAAGAAAGAACATCTCTGTTTGAAAACTCCATTCGTCGATGTCTTCATAGAACTTTCCTAAAAAGGGATTTTCATCAACAATCTCTTTTAGTAAGTGGAGTTGCATGTGAGTTGAAATTTCCTTCGCAAGTGAAGTTTTTCCAACACCAATTGGTCCTTCAACCGTGATAAATGGTACTCCGGTCACGCTGTTTCCTCCTTTCAATCAGTGATTTACCGTGACTACTAAAAACACAAAACAGAATTATTGTAGCACAAGAGGGAAGCGAGCGGGTTAATTTGATATAAAAAGTTAGAAAATAGATATATGTATTAATTAAATTTTATTTTGGTTGATGATGTTATATTTGCTTTCAATGTAGTTTCCATTATTTTTAAAGCATGTATATTATCTTGGTCGTTGTTAGAGGCGATACAATCCTGTGGTACATACAATTTATAATTTCTCATATGAGCATCATTAGCTGTGAATAGGATACATATATTTCCGGCAACCCCTGTTAATATTAGATTTTCTATTTTTAAATAACCTAGTAATGAATTTAAAGGTGTTTCATAAAAAGCGGAATAATGTGGTTTAATAAAAATGTACTCATCAAAACTTGGAGCAATCTTATGGATTATATTTTCGCTATATTCATTTGTGCAATGAGTAATAAGTTGGTCGATATCAGATCTCCAAAGTTGATAATGGTCATTAACGTAAATTATAGGATAGCCGAAGGATTTCATTTTTTTCTTTAATTGTAAAATAGGGTTTGTTATAGTTTCGCATTTTTTAGCTAGAATGGGTCCGTGGGAAAATTGAAAGTCATTAATCATATCGATAATGAGCAAGGCGGTATTTTTCATATGTAATCCCCTCTCTTTTTTCTTTTAGGGTGGATTGAATTTGTAAAAGTTATCCCCTGTGTAGTAAATGGAAATAAGTGTACTTTATTTGTAATGAAAGGACTATGTTATGGAACAAGATCAAGATATTTATTTTATGCAATTAGCGATAGAAGAAGCTAAAAAGGCAGAGGAAATACAGGAAGTACCAATTGGAGCAGTTATAGTGTTAGATGGTGAGGTAATTAGTGTTGCCCATAATTTAAGGGAAACTGAGCAAAGATCAATAGCTCATGCTGAGTTGCTAGCGATAGATGATGCATGTAAAAAATTAGGGACATGGCGTTTAGAAGATGCAACATTGTATGTAACATTAGAACCTTGTCCAATGTGTGCGGGTGGAATTGTTTTATCACGAGTGAAGCGAGTTGTATATGGTGCAAGTGATCCGAAGGGCGGATGTGCAGGGACATTGATGAATCTTTTAACGGATGAACGCTTCAATCATCAATGTGAAGTAGTATCTGGTGTACTAGAGGAAGAATGCGGTACGTTGTTAACAAAATTTTTTAGAGAGCTTCGTAAAAAAAGAAAAGCAATAAAAAAATTAGAGAAGAATACTGGGAACTAACGTATTTGCATTTTCTAAAGAAACAAGTTATACTGATAATGCCTTTAATGAAGGCAACCGAATATTGGTTTTAACTTTGCCGTGCTAAGCGGGGAGGTAGCGGTGCCCTATACTCGCAATCCGCTCTAGCGAGGCCGAATCCCCTCTCGAGGTTATGTTGCTGTAAGGTCTGCCTTAAGTAAGTGGTGTTGACGTTTGGGTCCTGCGCAACGGGACCCCGTGAACCTTGTCAGGTCCGGAAGGAAGCAGCAATAAGCGGGTCTTCTCGTGTGCCGCAGGAGTGCCTGAACCGAGCTAACTGCTTGAGTAACGCTTATGGTACGTAATCGACGGAGGGTGCACGGCAGTTATATATGTATACAAAACTCACCTTAATACAAAGGTGAGTTTTTTGTATAGAAAATAACTTTTGGAATCTATAAACAGAATGGGTTATAATAAATGAGATAATAACCTTTGAGGGAGGCCGTATTTTCGTGTCATACCAAGCGTTATACCGAACATGGAGACCGCAAAAGTTCGAAGATGTAGTCGGTCAAAAGCACGTGACAAAAACGTTGCAAAATGCCCTTCTTCAAGAGAAAGTTTCACATGCTTATTTATTTTCTGGCCCGAGGGGAACAGGAAAAACGACAATTGCAAAAGTATTTGCAAAAGCAATTAACTGTGAACATGCTCCGGTAGCTGAACCTTGTAATGAATGTCCTTCTTGTTTAGGAATCACACAAGGATCCATTTCAGATGTATTAGAAATTGATGCGGCTTCAAATAACGGTGTAGATGAAATTCGAGATATTAGAGATAAAGTAAAATACGCTCCAAGTGCTGTAGAATATAAAGTATACATTATTGATGAAGTTCACATGCTTTCTATGGGTGCATTCAATGCGCTTTTAAAAACCTTAGAAGAGCCGCCAGGACATGTTATCTTTATTTTGGCGACAACAGAACCTCATAAGATCCCACCTACAATCATTTCACGTTGTCAGCGCTTTGAATTCCGAAAAATATCAGTGAATGATATTGTTGAGAGATTATCAACGGTCGTGACAAATGAAGGTACGCAAGTGGAAGGTGAAGCATTACAAATTGTTGCGCGTGCTGCCGAAGGTGGTATGCGTGACGCGCTTAGTCTTATTGATCAGGCTATATCTTATAGTGATGAGATTGTTACGACAGAAGATGTATTAGCCGTAACAGGATCTGTTTCTCAGCAATACTTAGGCAATTTAGTAGAGTGCATACGTGAAAATGATGTATCAAGAGCATTGCAAATCATAGATGAAATGATGAGTAAAGGGAAGGATCCAGTTCGTTTTATGGAGGATTTCATTTACTATTATCGTGATATGCTTTTATATCAAACTTCACCACAACTAGAACATATGTTGGAACGAGTAATTGTAGATGATCAATTCCGTAAGTTGAGTGAAGAAATGCAACCGGAAGTGATCTATGAGATTATTCATACCCTTAGTAAGGGACAACAGGAAATGAAGTGGACAAATCATCCGCGTATTTTCTTAGAAGTTGTTATGGTGCAATTGTGTCAACAGTTTATGATGCAAGCAAATGGTACAGATCGTTTGCAAGCAATTATGAACAGGATGCAGCAACTGGAGAAAGAGTTAGAGCAAGTCAAAAAGAACGGTGTGCCAGCTGGTGTACAACAGGAAGTAAGAGAGACACGTGCAACACCAAAACCGGTACGAACAGGAAGTATGAAAATTCCTGTCGGACGTGTAAATGAAGTATTAAAACAAGCGAAGCGTCAAGATTTAGAACAATTAAAAGCTGTATGGGGTGAGTTGTTAGGAAGACTCAAATCATATAACAAAGTAGCGTTTGCCGTTTTACTTGAAAATAGTGAACCAGTGGCAGCTTCAGATGACACTTACGTTTTAGCATTTCAATATGAGATTCACTGTAAGATGGCGAGCGAAAATCGAGAAGCTATGGATACAGTAGAACAAGCTTTATTTGAATTGCTAAGTAAAAGGTTAAATATGATTGCCATTCCAAAAAGTGAATGGGGTAAAATCCGTGAAGACTTTTTACAACGTGAAGGTGGAGAGTCTGAAGAAAGCCCGGAGAAAAAGGAAGACCCTCTTATAGAAGAGGCAGTGAAGTTAGTAGGGCAAGAACTCATTGAAATAAAAGAGTAATAATAATTAGGAGGAATTAATTATGATGCGTGGCGGAATGGGAAATATGAATAACATGATGAAACAAATGCAAAAGATGCAAAAGGACATGGCGAAAGCACAAGAAGAGCTTGGTGAAAAAACAGTTGAAGGTACAGCTGGCGGCGGAATGATTACAGTTATTGCAAATGGTCACAAGCAAATTCTTGAAGTGAAGATTAAAGAGGAAGTTGTAGATCCAGAAGATATCGAAATGTTACAAGACTTAGTATTAGCTGCAACAAATGATGCACTTAAAAAGGCTGATGAGCTTTCAAACTCTACAATGGGTAAATTTACAAAAGGCTTAAACTTACCAGGTGGAATGTTCTAGGAGGATATTGATACATGCATTATCCAGAACCAATATCAAAACTAATCGATAGTTTTATGAAGTTGCCAGGTATCGGACCGAAAACAGCGGTTCGATTGGCATTTTTCGTATTAGATATGAAAGAAGATGATGTGTTAGGTTTCGCGAAAGCACTTGTAAATGCGAAGCGAGATTTAGCGTACTGTTCTGTATGCGGACATATTACTGATCGTGATCCTTGTTATATTTGTAATGATTCACATCGAGATCAATCAGTTGTTTGTGTCGTGCAAGAACCGAAAGATGTAATCGCGATGGAAAAAATGAAAGAGTATCAAGGTGTATATCATGTGTTACGTGGTGCGATTTCTCCTATGGAGGGAATTGGACCGGAAGACATTAATATCCCGCAACTCTTAAAGCGACTACATGATGAAACGGTACAAGAAGTGATATTAGCAACAAACCCTAATATTGAAGGGGAAGCTACAGCGATGTATATCTCCCGCCTCTTAAAACCTACAGGCATTAAAGTAACTCGTATTGCACATGGTCTGCCAGTTGGTGGAGATTTAGAATATGCAGATGAAGTGACATTATCCAAAGCGTTAGAAGGGCGCAGAGAAGTATAAGAGGAGAAACAAAAATGTTCTTTCAAAAAAAGGGTAAATTGCGTAAAGAGTATGACGATAAGTTAATTGTACTTTTGGAAAAAGTGAAGAATGAGTGGTTACGTCAGAAGAGAATGGTCGAACAAAGTGTAGAACCGTCTCAAGATGTCATTTGTTCTTTGAAAATAGCAGAGGCGAAATATTTCTTTTTGTTGAAAGAAGCAAAGCGTCGTCCTGTAAAAAATGGAACAATGGTAAAAGGTTCTGCTTTCTAAGCAGGCCTTTTTATTTTGTTTTTTTAATGCTGAGGTATTGTTTTATTTAGTTTATATGAAAGAGATGCCGCTTATGATACCTGTTCTTTTTTATTGTCTTGTCCCATACAAATAGATGTATAGGTCATTCATAAGGGGGAAAAAATGAATTCTACAATTATTATTGTTGGCATTCTTACTTTAGTATTTATTTTTCTTGTTTTTGGTGTCGTCTCTAAGCCATTACGTTTTATAGGTAAGGTGATTTTTCATGTTACTTTAGGAATAGCATTGCTTTTTATCGTAAATGTTGTAGGGACATATTTTGATTTTCATATCCCAATTAACATGGGTACAGCAGCAATAACGAGTTTATTAGGCCTACCAGGTGTGGCAGCATTAGTGATTATTAAGCTTTATATCATGCCAAGATAAAATTATTTTGGCATTTTTTTTAAAAGTGTTGACTATTAAATGATTAATATGGTAAATTAATAAGCGTCGTCAGGAACGAAAGAAAAAAGTTGTTGACAGATTTAACGCGAAATGTTAAATTATAAAAGTCGCTGAAACGCGATATTGAACTTTGAAAACTAAACGAAACAAACAACGTGAAACGTCAATTTTTATTTTAGATGCTAGACAAACTAACTTTATTGGAGAGTTTGATCCTGGCTCAG
>NZ_WEIJ01000021.1:0-16052 GCF_009183795.1 Bacillus sp. B1-WWTP-T-0.5-Post-4 | reverse complement strand
TAGGCACGCCGCCAGCGTTCATCCTGAGCCAGGATCAAACTCTCCAATAAAGTTAGTTTGTCTAGCATCTAAAATAAAAATTGACGTTTCACGTTGTTTGTTTCGTTCAGTTTTCAAAGAACTACTTAGTCGCTCATTTGCGACTTCCTTATGTTAACACTTTCGTTAATTGATGTCAACTAAGTTTTTTATTTCATTTGTCGCTTGCGACGTTATTGTCATCGGCGACTTGTTCTATATTACACCTCTAAGCTCTAATCGTCAATATGTTTTTATAAAAAATATAAAAAGGCTTATTTCTTTTAAAATAAGCCTTTTTATCACATATCATTCTATTCATTTATTATTTCTCTATAATTGGTAACGAGACGATAAATTGAATAATACCATCCCTATATTCCGCTCGAATACTACCACCTTGTAACTCAACAATACTTTTCGCAATCGCTAAACCGAGTCCCGACCCTTCCGTTACTCTACTTCGAGATTGATCTTTCTTATAGAAACGTTCAAACAAATTCGCTAACTCTTCTCTCGTAAACGCTTCACTATGATTCGCAATTACAATTTGTATATCCCTACGCTGCCTTTGAAGAGAAACTTTTATCTCTCCATCATCTTTACTATACTTAATTGCATTCATTAGTAAATTATCAAATACACGAACCATCTTTTCCGAATCAATCGATGCATAAGCACGTTCCTCAGGAAACTTCTTAACAAACGTAAGTCCATGCTCTTCCGCTTGCGGTACTAGCTCTTCTATTAATTGCTCAAGCAACTCATTTACACATACTTCTTGTTTTTCTAATACAACTTGTTCATTTGTTAACTTCGTATACTCAAATAAATCTTCTATTAAATTTTTTAACTGCTCCGACTTTGCAAAAGCAATTCTCGTATACTCATCGTGTTGTTCTTTATTTTCATATTTAGAATCTCGAAGTAATCGTAAGTAACCCATAATAGAAGTAAGTGGTGTACGTAAATCATGCGATACATTTGTGATAAGCTCATTCTTTTGCTTTTCTAATTTACGTTCCTTTTCTATATTATTCATAAGCTCTTCTGCCATATTATTAATATTCTCAGTTAAAGCTGCAATCTCATCTTCACCTTTTTTCTCAATGCGGTAGGCTAAGTTACCTCTTTCTATTTCCTTTACGCCTTGTGCCATCGCTTCAATCTGCTTCATCTTTCTCTTTGTTATATAGAAGAAAGAGAAAATGAATATAAGTACACCAATTAAAAACGGGAATGGTCCTTCTTGCGTGTCATATATTACCTCTCCCTCCGGAATTCCGCTAACAAACATGTACAAATTCTTTCCTTCAATAGTAATAGGTGAAAAAGATATAAACTCTTTTCTTGTACTTTCAAATACATTTCTACCATCTGTATAATTAATCGCGAATGATGCTGCATTACGAATCGTATTATGCAAATCGATTTGCTCTTCTTGCGCTTGCTTTGTTTTATATAAAACTTTACCACTTTCATCAGTAACCAATATCTTCAAAGCTCTAGACCCTTGCTCTAAATTTTGGTTCTCCATTTCGATCATATTTGATATAGCTTCTAATTTATTTTCATGAACCGAACTATTTGCCGCTCCTTGAGCTTGATGATTAATTTGTTCCATACCAGCCCGATAATCGATAGTTGCTTGACGATTCGCATTCTCAAAAAACGGCGCTGCTGCCTTTGCTGACAAAACTCCTAATAACGCACAAGCAGCAAAAGTAGTAATCAATTGAATCCTTATACTCTTTCGTACGCTCTTTACTAATTTCTCAAATAATTCTCTTATTTTCCTTATATAAGTAAACGGATTAAATATCTTTTTCAATCTTATACCCCACTCCCCATACTGTTTTTATATATCTAGGTTTCCTTGGATTCTCCTCAATCTTTTCACGTACTTTTCGAATATGCACCATTACAGTATTATCAGACTGGAAAGATCGTTCGTTCCACACCTTTTCATAAATTTGCTCCGCACTAAACACCATACCTGGATTTCTAGCTAGCAATTCTAAAATTGAAAATTCCCTCGGAGTTAGTTTCACTTCTTCTCCCTCTACAATAACTTTATGGGTCGAGATGTTGATTTTCATCTCCCCAATTTCTAACTCATCCTCATTTTGAATAGCGAAACCATTCATTTTCATATAACGGCGTAACTGAGATTTAATTCGTGCGATTAACTCTAACGGATTAAACGGCTTCGTTACGTAATCATCTGCTCCTGTTGTTAACCCTAAAATCTTATCCATATCTTGCGTTTTGGCAGAAAGCATAATAATAGGCATTTCTTTCGCTTCCCTTACTTTCATACACATATGAATACCATCCACTTTCGGCATCATAATATCTAATACGACTAGATGTACTTCATTTTCTTCCAGTAGACGTAATCCTTCTTCTCCGTCTCCTGCTTGCAATACTTTATATCCTTCATTCTTTAAATAGATTGTAATTAAATTCCGAATTTCTTTTTCATCATCTACGACAAGTATTGTTTCGTGTGCCACAATATCTCCCCCATCACTTTTTTAATCCCTAACTTCTATTATAGGAAAACTTCTGAAGAAAAACGCTCGGAAATCCTTAAGATTTTCTGAAGACGCAAAAAAGGTCTAGACTCCCCTTAAGTCTAGACCTTTAAAAAACCCCTTTTATTTACGAACGTAGATGAAATATAGTACGAATAAAACTCCCATAACATACATAATCGGATGAACCTCTTTACGACGACCACTTACTACCATTGTAATTGGATAGAAGATAAATCCAATCGCAATCCCAGTTGCGATACTATACGTAAGTGGCATAGAGATAATTGTAAAGAATGCTGGTACTGCAATCTCGAATTTCTTCCAATCAATTTCCCCTAAGGAAGAAACCATCAAGATTCCTACAATAATTAAAGCCGGCGCCGTTACAGCTGGCGTTACAACACTTAGTAATGGCGAGAAGAATAGTGCCAGTAAGAAGAATCCTGCTGTTACAACTGCTGTAAATCCAGAACGTCCTCCCGCTGCTACCCCTGCAGACGATTCAATGTAAGACGTTGTTGTTGATGTACCCAAGATTGCACCAATTACAGTCGCAATCGCATCTGCAAATAATGCTTTTCCTGCACGTGGTAATTTATTGTTCTTCATTAATCCGGCTTGATTCGCAACCGCTACAAGCGTACCTGCTGTATCAAAGAAATCGATAAAGAAGAACGTTATAATAACAATCCCCATTTGAACTGTAAAAATATCTCCGAAGTGCGTTAACGCCACGCCGAACGTTGGTTCTAGACTCGGTATTGCTCCCACTACAGCTTTCGGAGTATCAATTAATCCTGTTGCCACTCCTAAGATCGCTGTAAGAATCATACCGTAAAATACTGCACCATTAACTTTCTTAATCATGAAGATGATTGTCGTAACAACCCCGAAGATTGCTAGTAACGTTGTGCCCTTTGTTAAGTCCCCCAACCCAACAAGAACCGCATCATTTTTCACGATAATTCCTGCATTTTGGAATCCAAGGAATGCAATGAACAATCCGATACCTGCTGCTACTGCAAACTTTAACTCTGATGGAATTGCATTGATGATTTTTTCACGAATACCTGAAGCAGTAAGAATAATAAAGATAATACCTGACATTAATGTTCCGGCAATTGCTGTTTGCCATGGAATACCCATCGTTAACACTGCTGTATAAGCAAAGAACGCGTTAATTCCCATACCTGGCGCTAAAGCAATTGGATACTTCGCGAAAATACCCATAATTAACGAACCGATCGCTGCCGCTAATGCCGTAGCAACGAATACTGCACCTGGATCCATCCCTGTACCTGCTGGTAACCCTTTAACATTTCCAAGCGACAGCGTAGCAGGATTGACAAATAGTACGTAAGCCATAGATAGAAATGTCGTTAACCCTGCTATGAACTCAGTCTTATAATTCGTACCGAGCTCATCAAACTGAAAATAGCGTTTCATCCTACGTTTCCCCCGTTATATGATTACTCGCCGTATTTCTCCTAGCCATCTTTTATCCCGAGAAATAAAAAAGGCTTCCATTGCATATATACATGGAAGCGTTCTATAAACAAAGACAAGTTTCCCCTCATCTTTATACAAACGCCTCGTAGTCAAGCCATTTACGGTAGCTAGGTAGAAACTTTCGGGCCATATCCCCGATATTATACGACGGCATAATATTCACTTTTCGTTTGAATTACATAATCATATTAACTCGACGAAGTAGTTTTGTCAATTTAAAAACGAACATTTTTATAAAATTTTATATTTTCGTTCGTATTAATACCAAAATAAAAAAGATCCATCTATGCATAAGCAATAGATGGACCTTTTTATAAATACTATTCCCACTCAATAGTTGCTGGTGGCTTACTCGTTACATCATACACGATACGGTTAACGTGTTTTACTTCGTTTACGATACGTACAGAGATTTTCTCTAATACGTCCCAAGGGATACGTGCCCAGTCAGCTGTCATACCGTCGATAGATGTTACCGCACGGATACCTACTGTGTAATCGTAAGTACGCTCGTCACCCATAACACCTACGCTACGCATACCAGGAAGCGCAGTGAAGTATTGCCAGATTTCACGGTCTAAGCCCGCTTTAATAATTTCTTCACGTAAAATCGCATCAGATTCACGAACGATTTCTAATTTCTCTTCTGTGATTTCACCTAATACACGAATACCAAGACCCGGTCCTGGGAATGGTTGACGCCATACGATTTCATCAGGAATTCCTAATTCAGATCCTAATACACGTACTTCGTCTTTAAATAACGTGTTTAAAGGCTCAATTAATTTGAACTGCATGTCTTCTGGAAGACCACCAACGTTATGGTGAGATTTAATTGTTTGTGCAGTTGCTGTACCACTCTCAACGATATCTGTGTAAAGTGTACCTTGCGCTAAGAAGTCCATACCTTGTAATTTTGACGCTTCATCATCAAATACGTAAATGAATTCGTTACCGATGATTTTACGTTTTTGTTCTGGATCTTCTACACCTTTTAACTTGTCCATGAAGCGGTCTCTTGCATCCACTTTAATAACGTTCATATGGAAGCCTTCGCTAAATGTTTTCATAACGCCTTCTGCTTCACCTTTACGAAGTAAACCGTGGTCAACGAAAATACATGTTAATTGATCACCAATTGCTTTATGAATTAATACTGCTACAACAGAAGAGTCTACACCGCCACTAAGTGCGCATAGTACTTTTTTGTCTCCAACAGTTTCACGAATCTTTTCTAATTCTACTTCAATAAAGTTCTCCATGTTCCATCCTTCAGAACAACCACATACGCCGAATACGAAGTTTTTAATTAAATCGTTACCGTGCTCAGAGTGACGTACTTCTGGGTGGAATTGTACACCGTATAAGTTTTTCGCTTCATTGCTCATACCAGCAATTGGGCAAGACTCACTTGTTGCATCTACTACGAATCCTTCAGGTAAACCAGTTACTAAGTCGCCATGGCTCATCCATACAACTTGCTCTTCTGGAAGGTTCGCATATAATTTTGATTCGTTCTCTACTTTAAGAACAGCTTTTCCGTACTCACGGTGATTTGCACGCTCTACTTTACCACCGAAGTGTTGCGTCATAAGCTGCATACCGTAACAAATACCGAAGATTGGTAAACCTAGTTCAAAGATTTTTTCATCACAATGTAATGCACCTTCACCGTATACACTATTTGGTCCACCAGAGAAAATAATCCCTTTTGGATTCATTGCTTTAATTTCTTCTGCAGTAATTGTATGTGGATGAAGTTCACTGTATACACCGAACTCACGAATTCGACGTGCTATTAACTGATTGTATTGACTTCCAAAATCTAAAACGATAATTGTATCGTGTTGTTTCTTCAAAATAATCACCCCAACGTTAGTTCTCGTATATAAATATTTTCACCAATTTGGCGAAAAGCATTACCAATATAATAAAAAAGCCAGTCCTCCGCCTCTAGTCTCATAACAAAGAAAAGGCAGGGGTCTGGCTTTATAAAGAAAGATAGTCTCCGCTCTTTATAAATATAAGACACACTGCCTTCATAGTCAGGTTGTTTACGGTAACCCGGTAGAGACTCTCAAACCATATCATTGAGGATATATGAAGGATCGTTTTATATTATCTTCCTAGATTCTAACAATGAAGTATCAATATGGTCAAGAGAGAAAGCGACAAAATTCTACAGAAATTCATTTCCTTTTCTAAAAAACATAAAAAAACATCCATTTCTATATAGAAATGGATGTTTTTTAGGGCAAACGGAATTACATCATTCCGCCCATACCGCCCATGCCCATGCCGCCCATGTCAGGCATTGCTGGTGCATTTGGTTCTGGCTTGTCAGCAACTACAGCTTCAGTTGTTAAGAACATAGCTGCAACAGATGCTGCGTTTTGAAGTGCAGAACGAGTTACTTTAGCTGGATCTACGATACCAGACTCAAGCATGTTAACCCATTCGCCAGTAGCTGCGTTGAAACCAACGCCTACTTTTTCGCCTTTTAGACGCTCTACAACTACAGATCCTTCTAGACCAGCGTTGATTGCGATTTGACGAACTGGCTCTTCTAGTGCACGAAGTACGATGTTGATACCTGTTGCTTCGTCGCCTTCAGCTACGATAGAAGCTACTTTTGTGTATACGTTCATAAGTGAAGTACCACCACCTGCAACGATACCTTCTTCTACTGCTGCACGAGTTGAGTTAAGTGCATCTTCAATGCGAAGTTTGCGCTCTTTTAACTCAGTTTCAGTTGCTGCACCTACTTTAATTACTGCTACGCCACCTGCTAGTTTAGCAAGACGCTCTTGTAATTTTTCACGATCGAATTCAGAAGTTGTTTCTTCTAATTGCGCACGGATTTGACCGATGCGAGCTTCGATTTGTTCTGTGCTTCCTACACCTTCAACTACAGTTGTGTTTTCTTTTGTAACAACAACTTTACCAGCGCGTCCTAAAGATTCAACTGTAGCAGATTTTAAGTCACGACCTAATTCTTCAGTGATTACTTCGCCACCTGTTAAGATTGCGATATCTTCTAGCATTGCTTTACGACGGTCACCAAATCCAGGAGCTTTAACAGCTACTACGTTGAATGTACCACGAAGTTTGTTCACTACTAATGTAGCTAAAGCTTCGCCTTCAACATCTTCAGCAATGATAAGAAGTGGTTTACCTTGTTGTACCACTTGCTCTAATACTGGTAAGATTTCTTGAATGTTAGAAATCTTTTTGTCAGTGATTAAGATGTATGGGTTATCAAGAACTGCTTCCATTTTGTCAGAATCAGTAATCATGTAAGGAGATGCATATCCACGATCAAATTGCATACCTTCTACTACGTCTAATTCTGTTGTGAATCCTTTAGACTCTTCTAAAGTAATAACGCCGTCGTTACCAACGCGCTCCATTGCTTCAGCGATTAATTGACCTACTTCTTCGTCAGCTGCAGAAATAGCAGCTACTTGTGCGATAGAAGATTTGCCTTCGATTGGTTTAGAAATCGTTTTTAATTCTTCAATTGCAGCAGTAACAGCTTTTTCGATACCTTTACGAAGACCCATTGGGTTAGCACCAGCTGTTACGTTTTTAAGACCTTCACGAATCATAGCTTGCGCTAATACAGTTGCAGTTGTTGTTCCGTCACCAGCTACGTCATTTGTTTTGCTAGCAACTTCTGCTACTAATTTCGCACCCATGTTTTCGAATGCATCTTCTAATTCGATTTCTTTTGCGATTGTTACACCATCATTTGTAATAAGTGGTGAACCAAATTTTTTCTCAAGTACAACGTTACGACCTTTTGGTCCAAGCGTAACTTTTACTGCGTTTGCAAGAGTGTCGACACCGCGAAGCATCGAACGACGTGCTTCTTCACTAAATTTAATATCTTTTGCCATAATAATTGACCCCCTTGGATTTTTTAAGATTTATATAATTAACCGATAACTGCTAAAATGTCACTTTCACGTAAAATCAAGTAGTCTGTACCTTCATATTTCACTTCAGTACCTGCATATTTTGAGAAGATGATAAGATCACCTGCTGCTACCTCTAAAGCAACACGCTCACCATTCTCAAGCACTCGACCAGTACCTACTGCAACAACTTTACCCTCTTGTGGTTTTTCTTTTGCAGTATCTGGTAATACGATACCACTTGCTGTTTTTTCTTCTGCTTGAACAAGCTCAATTACAACGCGATCACCTAATGGCTTTAGCATGAACAATAACCTCCTCATTTTGTTATGTAAATTTCTTTTATTAGCACTCAAGTCATCCGAGTGCTAACACACTTATAATAATAAATAATCTCAATTTCTTTTGCAAGTAAAAAAATCATAATTTTTTCGCAAATCACTATATAAACTTTCTATATAGAATACTGCCTTTACTATATGAATCGTTGTTTCCACTGCTCGTATGTTACAATATGAAAGGACACCCTAAGTTGTTTTCGCTACACACACAACTTTCTCCTGTCTTCTATTATAATTTCAAATAAGGATTTACGAAAAAAACATAATTCAAGTGAGGTTTATATCGTAGGTAGCATATTTACATGTTATCCTAACTTATCTCATACACTATAGTTAGAAAGGATGGTTAAACCATTTGAAGAAACAATACTGGTGGATTATCGTTACATACATTTTAATGCAGTTATCTGGCGTTGTTGGATTACCACTTCTCCTAAAAACAGGACTCTATGATAATAGAGGATTTACCATTGAGGAAAAAGGACAAATCATAACGGGACACTGGGCAATCATTAGCTTCTTTATTGCATTATGTATCGTACTTTGGTTACTTAGAACAGATATTCGTGACAGGCATTTAGATGCAATGCGCTCTTCTGTTCCAGCTACTATTGGATGGATTTTTATCGGGTTCTTCTTAGCTTTCTTTTCACAAATAGTTGCCGGTATGATCGAGATGCAACTGCTAGGAATTAAACAAGGTTCAGAAAATACAATGAAACTGATGGAAATTGCAAGAACGACACCTTGGTTCCTTATTGTTGTTTCTATAATTGGACCTATCTTAGAAGAAATCGTATTTAGAAAAATTCTATTCGGTACACTTTATAAGAAGTTTAACTTCTTTATTGCAGCTATCATTAGTTCGCTTGTATTCGCAGCAATTCATTTTGATTTTACTCACTTATTGGTATACACTGCTATGGGGCTCGTATTCGCCTTCTTATATGTGAAGACGAAACGTATTATCGTTCCGATTGCAGCTCATGTTGCAATGAATACATTAGTCGCTATTGGGCAAATTTTTATGAGCAATGAACAAATTCAAGAAATGATTAAAGAAGCTGAAAAAATGCAAGGCTTTATCGGAGGATTTTTTGTATGAGAAACTCACCATTGTTCATGGCTGCACTATACTTCCTTCTTGGATGTATCTTTACACGCTTCGCCATTACGAACGTGACAGATACAATCTGGAATATGTGGACAATACTATTTGCAGTTATGGCAACAATTGATTTTAATTTGGCACTTCGCCTTATATTAGTTAAATTCACAAAGAAGAAACAATAATAAAACGCAGAGGTCGCTTCCTCTGCGTTTTATTGTGGATAGTTTTTCAAAAAGTAAACTAATGTTTGTAACTCTACAGCTAAGTCAATATGATGAATTCTAATATTCTCTGATACGTTTAATCGCGCTGGTGTGAAATTCAAAATACCGTGCACGCTTGTTTCAGCTAATCTATCTGCTACAGCTTGCGCTACTGTAGCCGGTACTGTTAATATTGCCACTTGTATATCATTTGATAATCTCTCTTCTAATTCATCTAAATGATATACAGGAATGCCCCCGATTTCTGTTCCAACTTTCTCTTCACTAACATCAAATGCCATTTCAATTTTTGTATTATTGTTTTTCGTGAAATTATAATGTAAGAAAGCGGTCCCTAAATTACCTACTCCAATAAGTGCTACACGTGTTATATCATCTTGATCAAGTGTTTCGCGGAAAAATGATAATAAATAATTTACGTTATATCCATATCCCTTTTTCCCTAACGCTCCAAAATACGAAAAATCTCTTCGTATTGTTGCGGAATCTACTTTTACTGCCTCACTCAATTCGGCCGATGAAACACGCTGCTTACCAGAAAGAGATAAGTTTTGGATAAATCGATAGTATAGAGGCAATCTTTTAGCAGTGGCTTGTGGAATCTTTTGCTGATCCATATGACCTCTCCTCTCTTCCTATCTTTATTCATATACTTTAATCAAATACAGAAGTTTAGCACTCATTAAATTCCTTGTATAATAAAGAGAAGAAGTATTCTCTCTTTATTTTAAACTATACACTATTTTTAGTATGATTGAGAAATATAAACATGGCAAAGTTAAGAAATTATTTGAGGTGAAAACATTGATTTTATTACAAGTAAACGCGCTTTCGAAATTATACGGTGCAGAAACAATTCTTGCAAACATAAAATTGGAAGTACAAACAAAAGATCGTATCGCATTAGTTGGAAGGAATGGAGCAGGTAAATCTACATTATTAAAAATTATCGCTGGTGAATTATCTCATGATGGTGGCGAAATTATAAAACCGAAAGATGTCTCAATCGGATATTTAGCTCAAAATACTGGACTAGAAACGTCTTTAACAATTTGGGATGAAATGCTAACCGTCTTTACCCATTTACAGCAAATGGAGACAAAACTCCGAAGGCTTGAGCAAGAAATGGGAAAAGAAGAAAACTTTTCAAACGAAGCTACATATGAAAGATTGTTAGCTGATTATGACCAATTACAACTCAATTATAAAGATCAAGGTGGATATCAATATGAAGCGGATATTCGCTCCATTTTAAGCGGCCTTGGCTTCCCAGTTGAAACGCACCAGACGACGATCTCTACTTTAAGCGGCGGGCAAAAAACAAGATTAGCTCTCGGGAAATTATTATTAACAAAACCAGACTTACTTATTTTGGACGAGCCTACAAACCATTTAGACATCGAAACATTAACATGGCTTGAGCAATATTTGCAAGGTTATCCTGGCGCAATATTAATCGTCTCACATGACCGTTATTTCTTAGACAAACTCGTTACACAAGTATATGAAATTTCGAATAAAGAAAGCAGACGATTTGTTGGTAACTACAGTAAATATTTAGACTTAAAATCAGCATTATATGAGCAAGAAATGAAACGTTACGAAAAACAACAAGATGAAATCGCAAAACTTGAGGACTTCGTTCAAAAGAATATAGCTCGCGCTTCTACAACGAAACGTGCTCAAAGTCGCCGTAAACAACTAGACAGAATGGAATTATTAACGAGACCATTAGGGGATTCTAAGTCAGCATCATTCCACTTCGATATTGAAAAACAAAGTGGAAATGATGTTTTACAAGTAAATGATGCAACCATCGGCTATGATGAAAACCCTATAATTGAACATGTAACTATGCGCTTAACTCGCGGAGATAGTGTTGCTTTAGTTGGTCCAAACGGAATTGGGAAATCCACATTGTTAAAATCTATTGTGAATAAGTTACCACTATTAAATGGTGATGTTTCTTTCGGATCAAATGTATCTGTTGGTTATTATGATCAAGAACAAGCAAACTTAACATCTTCTAAACGGGTTTTAAATGAACTATGGGATGAATATCCACTGCAACCGGAAAAAGAAATCCGTACTATACTTGGGAATTTTTTATTCACAGGAGATGATGTACTGAAACCAGTATCTTCCCTTAGTGGCGGACAAAAAGCTCGATTAGCTCTTGCAAAACTTATGATGCAAAAGTCAAATTTGTTAATTCTAGATGAGCCTACGAACCACCTTGATTTAAATAGTAAAGAGATTTTGGAGAATGCTTTAATTGATTACCCAGGGACTCTTCTATTCGTCTCACATGACCGCTACTTTATTAACCGTGTAACAACGACTGTGGTTGAGTTATCAACAGAAGGTGCACAGGAATATTTAGGGGATTACGATTACTACGTTGAAAAGAAAAATGAAATGATTGAACGTGCAGAACTTGAACAGCAAGAAAGTGACGTTCCTGTTCAAAAGGTGGTTGCACAAGAGAAATTAAATTATTTAGAAGAAAAAGAGCGTAAAAAACTAGAGCGTCAACGCACTAGAAAAATTGAAGAGCTAGAACAAAGTATAGTGGAATTAGAAGAAGAAATTGCTACGTTAGAAGATCAACTTTGCTTACCAGAAATATATGCAGATTATGAAAAAGCTAGTGAAATTACAACTAAAAAGCAAACGCTACAAGAACAACTTGAAACTTGTATGGCAGAATGGGAAGAGCTGCATGTATAAGCATATTTAAATAAGGAAGATGTCTCATAAGTCAGGATTTTTGACTATGTGACATCTTTTTTTAGTACTTAAACAATTTTTTGAATATATCTATTGTAACCCTATATATATTAACAATCCGACACGAAATATCGATTTAACGACAAAGATTGACAATATTAGCATCTTCTATAATAGGGAGATGTTTCAAAATATTTTTCGGGGATATCTTCTTGCTTTTTATTTCCCGAAAAAGAACAAATTCAAAGGTCTGACATCAACCTATTTATCCACAAGTTTATACACATATCCACCTTTATAAAATAAACATTAAAATAACTTTTCCACATTATCCACAGCCAACAAAAAAGTTATCAACATTTTATATACACAATAAAACCCACATTATCAACAGATAATATGGGTTTTATCCACAACCTGTGGTTAATTATGTGTATAACTATGCTTCAATATCTAATCCTGGATTTGCATTTAAGGCTAATGTTGCACGCTTACCTTGTTCATAAGCAATTGTCCCTGCCGCTGCAATCATCGCTGCATTATCTGTGCATAAAGATAGCGGCGGAATAATTAATTCAATGTTTTCTTTTTGTGCAAATTCCTCTTCTAATCGCGCACGAAGTCCTTTATTAGCAGCTACTCCACCAGCAAGAAGTAATTGCTTTACATTATAAGCTTCTGCTGCACGAGCTGCTTTCGTTACAAGTACATCTATTACACTTTCTTGGAAACTTGCCGCTAAATCTTCTGGTGCAATTTCTATACCGCGCTGTTTTGCGTTATGCACAGTGTTGATAACTGCTGATTTCAATCCACTAAAGCTAAAATCATACGAATCCGGTTCTAGCCATGCACGAGGCAAATCAATTGTCGGTTCTCCTTCATGTGCAAGGCGATCAATATGAGGACCACCTGGATATGGCATAGATAACGTACGAGCTACTTTATCATATGCTTCTCCAGCTGCATCGTCTCGTGTTTCACCAATTACTTCGAATGAACCATGTTCTTTCATATAAACAAGTTCTGTATGCCCACCAGATACAACAAGTGATAATAACGGGAATTGAACTTCTTTTACTAAACGGTTCGCATAAATATGACCAGCAATATGATGAACACCGACTAACGGAATATCATGTGCAAACGCTACTGCCTTCGCTGCATTTACTCCAATTAGAAGTGCTCCTACTAAACCAGGACCTTCTGTTACAGCAATTGCATCAATATCATCAAATGTGATGTTTGCTTCCTTTAAAGCTTCTTCTAACACAACTGTAATTTCTTCTACATGATGACGTGATGCAATCTCTGGTACAACGCCGCCAAAACGTTTATGACTTTCAATTTGTGATGCAACGACATTCGCAATAATTTCCGTTCCATTTTTAACAACTGCTACTGCTGTTTCATCACAACTTGTTTCAATACCAAGTATAATCGTATTTTTTTCCATTATATATTCACCCACATTACGAGACCATCTTCCTGATTGTCTGCATAGTATCGTTTACGAATCCCACCATTTTGAAATCCGTATTTTCTGTATAACTGCTTTGCTACTTCATTTGATACACGTACTTCCAGTGTCATTGTTTTTACCCCTAGTTCTTTCGCTTCAGAAATAACTGCTTTCAATAGGGCATCTCCTAACTTTTGACCTCGGTATTCTGGCAAAATAGCTATATTTGTTATATGTGATTCATCAATAATTATCCACAATCCACAATACCCGACTACACGACCATCTTTTTCTAACACAATATAATGTGCATGTTCATTCATCGTTAATTCACGGTGAAAGGCATCTGCAGTCCAAGGAGTTGAAAAAGACGCTTCTTCAATAGCTACAATTTGAGCAATATCATCAAGCTCCATCTTTCTAAATATCATATCCATCTTCTGCAAGCTCCTACTTGTTTTGACTTTCTAACCACTTTGTTTCAGCTTCAGCTAAACGAAGATAGCTTGGAACAAACGTATGCACATCTTGTTCTTCTTTTTGTAATCCTAAGAATGCTAGCTCACTTGGTCTTGGGTTATTTTTAGTAAATGGAGCGAATACAGCTTGATCACCTAAATGTTCTATAATTGTTTCTTTATGCAATTTAACATCGTTACCGATAAATAAAACAGGCTGTCCTTTATCTTTTAACATTTGCAACCAGTCTACAATAAGAATAATTCGGTCTTCTTCTATTGAAGTTAACTGCTCTCCTTCATATGTATATAACCCAGTATAAATTTGCCCACGTCTTCCATCAAATAAAGGACAAATTAACCCGTTAAAGTTAGCACCGTTTGCAGCTACTACCTCTAAACTTGATACACCTACAATTGGTATTTGAAGTGACCAAGCTAATGTTTTCGCCGCTGTCACGCCTATACGAACACCTGTATAGGATCCAGGTCCAGCAGCTACAACGATTTTAGTTAATTCCTTCGGTTTTACGCCACACTCTTTTAACAGTTTCTCTACAGCTGGCATAAGACGTACAGAATGGTTTTTTGTTAAATTTGTAATGATTTCCCCAATTACGTTTTCTTCCTCAATAAGGGATACACCCATTACGTAATTTGAAGTATCAATTGCTAGTACTTTCATCTTGTAATAGCTCCTCACATAATCTAATATAGCGATCTCCAATTGGCTCGAGTATAATTTTTCTTGTGTCATCTCCAGCATGGAATAAACTAATTTGTAACTTTTCATTCGGTAAATATGCTTCTATTAAATGAGCCCATTCTACTACCGTAATTCCTTCACCGTAGAAATATTCATCAAAGCCTAAGTCCTCTTCACTTTCTGCTAAGCGATACACGTCCATATGATATAGCGGTAATCTTCCTTTATATTCTTTGATGATATTAAAGGTAGGACTATTTACAACTCTTTTCACTCCAAGACCTTTTGCTAGTCCCTTTGTAAAAGTCGTCTTACCAGCTCCAAGATCTCCTTCTAAAATAATTACGTCTTGTGCCTCTACGAGCTCACCTAATTTTTCTGATAACCTTTGTGTTTCCTCAGAAGATTTTGTTGTTACTTCATATTTACTCACAGACTTCACCTACTTTACTCACAATGTTCTCTGCTCTTTATTATACAGGTTTTGAATATATAAAAAAGTCCTTAGGAGTTGTCCTAAGGATAGTTTGACTGTCTTTATTAGTTTTTTGTTAAAACAAATAAAAAAATACGAAACAACTTGTTTCGTTCTTTTCTTTATATGAAATGGCGGTCCCGACCGGGGTCGAACCGGCGATCTCCTGCGTGACAGGCAGGCATGTTAACCACTACACCACGGGACCATTTGGTTGCGGGGACAGGATTTGAACCTGCGACCTTCGGGTTATGAGCCCGACGAGCTACCGTGCTGCTCCACCCCGCGACAATATAAATAGCTTGGCGACGTCCTACTCTCACAGGGACAAGGTCCCAACTACCATCGGCGCTAGAGAGCTTAACTTCCGTGTTCGGTATGGGAACGGGTGTGACCTCTCTGCCATCATCACCAAACTATTGAAGGCATATTCCTTCAAAACTAGATAACATTTGCTACATATTATATGGTTAAGTCCTCGATCTATTAGTATTCGTCAGCTCCACATGTCACCATGCTTCCACCTCGAACCTATCAACCTGATCATCTTTCAGGGATCTT
>NZ_WEIJ01000020.1:0-42844 GCF_009183795.1 Bacillus sp. B1-WWTP-T-0.5-Post-4 | reverse complement strand
ATCCAGAACTTGCATTAGAAATAGATAACTTAGAAACAGTCTGTGTGGATTGCCATAATAAAGAACACGGTAGAGTGTTTGTTAAAAAGATAAACAAATGGGAAAACGATGAAAAGTGGTAAAAATGGTTCGGTAATAACACCCCCCCTTAAATAATTTCATGAAAAAATGCTCTAAGGGGCACCGGAGGAGGGGGTTAACTGTCAGGTTTTTTTGCTAAATTTACGCACGTAAGGGGGGTGGTGACTGTGAAGAACAAAGCGAAAGTAAAAAGAGAACTATTAAATCGAATAGATGAAGAAAATAGCATTCAAGTTGAGAAGGTTGAGAGGTATTTAAACCTCTTAGAATTGTACTATCAATTGGATGAAGCTATTGAAGAGTTTGGGACAATGATTACTACAATTAACGGATCGCAAAAGTTCACCAAACCAAACCCAGCGATTGCGGAGAAAAATAAAATTAACAGTTCATTAATTGCATTAGGAAAGGATTTAGGATTAGATTTTAATCCTCCTAAGACTGATAATTCAAATACTGGATATAGCAAAAGTGATTTAACATGATTAAGCAAAAGTATGTGGAAGAATACATTGATCTTTATCGTTCAGGAAAGGTAAAGTTCAACAAAGAAAGAGAACTGTTAATTAATTATCTAGAAGAATATGTTTTAAACAGAGACGATTTGTATTTTGATGATGAAATGATTCAGGATTGTATCAATTTCGGTGAGAAGTGGTATTTTCCTTTGCAACCATTTCAAAAATTCTTAATAGCATTCGTTTTTTTACTTTATAAGAAGAATGGCCGTGTATTTTATCGCAAGTTCTTGTGGATGTTAGGGCGCGGTGGTGGTAAAAACGGTTTAATATCAGTTATCGCTCATTTTTTAATTAGTGAATTACATGGGATACCTGAATATAACATATCTGTTGTTGCAAATAGTGAAGAACAAGCGAAGACAAGCCCTGATGAAGTAAAGAAAACAGTTCGCAGACATGAAACGTTAAAAAAGGCTTTCAAAGCAACTGAAACACAAACTACTTCAAGAGCTACTACAAGTGTATTGAAGTTTAGAACATCAAACGGAGATACAAAAGATGGTTTGCGAGACGGTGCGGTAGTTTTCGATGAAATACATCGATATGAAAGTAATAAAGATGTCCGCGTCCACATCAGCGGCTTGGGAAAAAGAAAGAATCCGCGTGAGTTTTATATTGGTACAGATGGATATGTACGAGATGGTTTCTTAGATAAATTAAAAGAAAAAGCAATGAAAGTTTTAAGAGGTGAAGCGCGCCCAAATGCTGTTTTCCCCTTTATCTGTAAGCTTAATGACGAAAGAGAAGTTGACGATTTAGATAAATGGGAATTCGCAAATCCTATGTTATCAAAGCCATTAAGTGAATATGCTGAAGGCTTATTTGAAACGATGAAGGAAGAATATGAAGATTTAGAAGATGATCCAGATAACCGAATTGAATTCATGACAAAACGAATGAATTTACCTGTGTCAGATTTAGAACGTTCGGTTGCAAAGTGGGAAGAAATTAAAGCAACAAATCGTCCGTTTCCTGAATTGTACGGCCAAGAATGTATTGGAGCCCTAGATTTTGCTAGTATTAGGGATTTCGCTGCTTGTGGTCTTTTATTCAGGGTAGATGGTGAATATATTTTCAAAACTCATTCGTTTGTTCGAAAAGAGTTTGTTGATATTTACTATGGATATTCTAAAAAAGCAAAGGAATTTAAAAAAGAGAAATATGCACCAATTAGGGAATGGGAAGAGCAAGGTTTATTAACTGTTGTGGATGAACCAACTATTAATCCTCAACACATCGTTGATTGGTTTGTTGAAATGCGTGAATCATATGGATTGAAAAAAGTTATTGCTGATAATTTCCGTATGGAAGCAATAAGGCCACTTTTAGAGGCTGAAGGCTTTGAAATAGAAGTTATAAGGAATCCTAGAGCGATTCATAGTTTGCTAGCACCTCGAATTGAAATGGCATTCGCAAATAAACAAATCGTTTTTGATGATAATCCTATGATGCGTTGGTATACACAAAACGTATTGGTTGTTATTAAAGCTGATGGTAACAAAGTTTATGAGAAGAAGGAGCCGGTTCGTAGAAAGACTGATGGTTTCCAGTGTTTTGTACACGCTCTTTATAGGGCTGATGAAATACAAGAAGTAACAGATTTCATTATAGGTGATATTAAATTCTAATAAAGGGGGTGATGATAATTGGATGGATCAGTGATGTATTAAACAAAAACAAGGAAATTAAATTTATGTTTGATGTAGATATGTTTATTGATACAGCAAACAGAGTCCACATGAAGCGATTAGCTATTGATACTTGTATATCTTTATTAGGGAGAACAATTAGTCAATCAGAATTTAGGGTGAAAAATGGTGATGAGTTCGAAAAAAACGAACTATATTATCGGTTAAATGTTAGGCCGAATAAAAACATGACAGCAAGTACATTTTGGGAAATATTCATTCGAAAGCTTGTTTATGATAATGAATGTTTAGCTATTCAAGCTGATGATGGAGATTTACTTATTGCTGATGACTTTGAACATAACGAATATGCTGTGTTTGAAGATACATTTACGAATGTCACAGTAAAAGATTATCAGTTTAAGAGAAGTTTTAAACAAAGTGAAGTTATCCATTTGAAATATCGAAATGATAAGTTATCACCACTTATCGATGGACTATTTGCTGATTATGGCGACTTATTCGGAAGAATTTTAAGTTCTCAGAAACGAAAAAATCAAATTCGTGGCGTAGTTGATATGGATATGATCGGTGCTAAAACACAAGAACAAGTGGATAAGTTACAGAAATTCATAGATGACATGTATCAAGCAATTGGTAAGAAAGATATTGCTATTGTTCCGCAGCAAAAAGGAATCGAGTACAAAGAAGTTTATAATGGATCTGCTAATGGCCCTAGTGTGGAAGAAATAAATAAAGTTACAAATGGTTTTTTAAATCAAGTAGCAATGGCAATGGGGATACCTACAGCTTTAATCTATGGTGAAATGGCTGATGTAGAAAAACAAACTAAAAACTACATGCTTTTCACAGTGAAACCTTTGTTGAAAAAGATTTCTGATGAAGCTAACGTTAAATTTTTTGAAAAAGAAGAGTATCTTTTAGGTAAAAAAATTGAAGTTAAAGCTGTATCTTATCAAAGTATATTTGATCTCGCTACAAGTATTGATAAACTCATTTCTTCAAGTGCATTTACAGGAAATGAAATTCGATTAGAAGTAGGATATGAAATTTCAGATGATCCTAATTTAAATACACATCATATTACGAAAAACTATACGAAATTAACTGAATCTGAAGGAGGTGAGAATACAAATGACGGTGAAAATTGACGTTAAAGGGCCAATTATTTCAAATGATGAAGCTTGGATTTATGATTGGTTTGAAATGGATGCAACAAGCCCAGGGAAGATTACAAAACAACTTGATAACGCAAATAGTGAGGATTTAATTGTGTCAATCAATAGTCCTGGTGGTTATGTAGATGAGGGTTCGGAAATTTACACAGCATTAAAAAATTATCCTGGTCATGTGGAAGTTCAAATTGTTGGTTTAGCGGCAAGTGCAGCTTCTATTATTGCGATGGCTGGTGATAAGGTGCGTATTTCCCCTACAGCACAGATTATGATTCATAACGCTTCTATGTTGAGTGGTGGAGATCATCGTGATATGTCAAAAGCAGCTGAGATGTTAAAAGTAACTGATCGTACACTTGTAAATGCTTATGTCATTAAAAGTGGTAAATCAGAAGAAGAGTTACTTAATATGATGGCTGATGAAACATGGATGGGACCACAACAAGCATTAGAAAATAATTTTGTGGATGAAATCATGTTTATGGAGAATCCAGTTAAAATGACAGCTTCAACTGCTACTGCTGCCATGCTTCCACAGAAAGTAATCGATGGTTTTAGAAATGGAACAATGAACAAGGGCCAAGGAATTACAAAAGAAGATTTAAACGCTGCACTATTAGGCCTAAAAACCGAAATTCTGAATGATTTACAAACAAATACAAATCCAAAAGAGCCTATTCAAGTACCTGTTAATACAAAACAGAATTTGAGTACGCTCTTTTTAAATTTAGGAGGAAAATAAAATATGGTTATTAAATTTAATAATTTTGAAGAAAAGAAACTAGCATTTGCGAAAGCTACACAGGAAGGTACACCAGAAGAACAAACAGCAGCATTAAATTCTATGATTGGAGCACTTGCTACAGATGTACGAGCAGATATTTTAAATCAAGTGAATGAATCAATGGTAGATCGTTCTATTATGCAGTCTCGTGGTGCTAATGTATTAACAAGTGAAGAAATGAAGTTCTTTAATGCAGTAGTTGAAGAAGGTGGATTTAAGTCTACTGAAACTTTACCTAAAACAACTCAAGAACGTATTTTTGATGACTTAGTTGAAGATCATCCTTTCTTACAACATATTGGTTTAGAGAATTTAGGTGCAGTAACAGAATTCGTTTACGGAGATCCAGAAGGTGCAGCGGTATGGGGGCCATTATTTGATGGTATTAAAGGTCAATTAAATGCTACATTCCGTAAAGATAGCATTTCACAACTTAAATTAACGGCATTTATTCCGTTAGCAAATGACATGTTAAAACTTGGTCCAGTATGGGTAGAACGATATGTTCGCACAATGATTACAGAAGCGATGAAAGTAGGCTTAGAACGTGGATTTGTAGCTGGTACAGGTAAGAATGAACCTATTGGGTTATTAAAAGATCCAAGTGGAAGTGTAGTTGGCGGAGTGTATCCAGATAAAAAGCCAGTAGGTACTTTAACATTTGAACCAGGTCGTAAAACAATCAACGAATTAAAAGGCGTTGTTAAATTGTTAGCTAAAAAATTAAATGCTGATGGTTCAGACGCAGATCGACCAAAAAATATTGCTGGTAAAGTAGTTATGGTAACTAATCCGTTTGATACTTTTGATATTCAGGCAAACGCGACAATTCAAAATGCAGCCGGAGTATATGTAACTAGCTTGCCATTTAACCCAATCCTTACAGAATCAGTGTTTGTACCTCAAGGAAAAGTATTATTCTTTGTTAAAGGTCAATATGTTGCGGCAATGGGTGGAACAGAGCCAATCAAGAAGTATGAAGAAACATTAGCTTTAGAAGATGCAACTGTTTATATTGCTAAACAATATGCTACAGGTAAACCGAAGGATAAATACACTTCACAAGTTTATACACTGAAACTTGAAGAAGTAACGCCACCGACACAAGGATGATGTGAATGGAAACAGTAATTTCAGATGTAGTATTACAAGAATTTAAAGATAGGATGCACTTAGGGGATGAGGAAGATGATAACCTAAAGCGCATCCTTTCTACGTCTAACAAGGCATTACTTAGGGTTTGTGGGAATTATGATTTAAATAAAGACGAGGAGTTCAAAGAATTAGTCTTTGAACGTTCTCGTTATGTCTATAACGATGCATTAGAGTATTTTGACAAGAATTTTTTAAGTCAGATTAATAGTTTAGGTATCGATAAAGCATTAGAAGAAATTAAATTGGACGGTGATTAATATGCGTCCTTTTCAGTACAAGAAACCACTGAATACAGGTGATTTTAGAAATCGAATTATCGTTGAACAACCTGAAGTAATAAAAGATGAATTGAATCAAGAGGTTGAAACAGGTAATTGGCAAGAAGTAAAAAAAGCCTGGTCAATGATAAAAACGGTAAAAGGTTCGGAGTACATTGAAGCTTCAGCTTCACAGTCTACACGAATTTATAGGTTTGTGACTCCTTATACAACAGGTATTACAGAGTTAATGCGAATTAAAATGAAAAATCGTATCTTTGACATTATCGAACCGCCAATGAATGATGATGAAATGTATCAAACATTGACTATTATCGCAAAGGAGCATACTTAATATGAATGATTTTGCGAGTGAGATTGCTAGAGAATTACAAAGATATGCGAATGTTGTGGAAGAGGAATTACTGACAGCGCAAGAAGAAGTTTCTGATGTTGCCATAGAAAAATTAAAGCAGAAAAGTCCTAAAAAAACAGGTGCATATCGTAAAGGTTGGCGTAAGAAAAAAGAAGGCAATGGTGTTGTTATCCATAATACTCAAGGACAATTAACACACCTGTTAGAAAAAGGACATGCGAAAGTTGGCGGTGGGCGTGTTCCGGCACAGGTGCATATCCGTCCAGTTGAAGAATATGTAATTGATGAATTGCCAAGACGTATTGAAAGGGCGGTTCAACAATGACGTTAGGTGAATTAACAAAAATCCTTGAGGCTACAGGTTATCCTGTGGCTTATTCGCATTTCACAGCAACGCCGACCAAGCCAGTTCCAGCGCCACCTTATATATGTTTCCTTGTGGATGGATCAGCAAATTTAATGGCTGATAACAAGGTTTATCACAAAATAAATGATTTAAATATAGAGCTTTATACAACTAAAAAAAACTTAGTTGTAGAGGCCAAACTTGAAAAAGTTCTAGACGATCATGAGATTCCTTATGACTCACCGATTGAAGGAATTATTGAATCTGAAAATATGTATCAGAAAATATATGAAATGAGGTTGATATAAATGCTTAAAGAAAATAAAGTTACGTTTGGTTTAAAGAATGTACATTATGTCCCATTTGATACTCAAGATTTTTTAGTAAAGTTTGCAACACCGATTCCATTGCCTGGTGGGGTTGAACTAACATTTGAGCCGCGTGGTGATTTAATTGAATTCTATGCAGATGACATGCTTTATTACGCAGCAAGTAATAACCAAGGTTACGATGGAACATTAAATATTGCCACTATTCCAGAGCAATTTGCTATTGATGCGTTAGGCGAACAATTAGATGAGACAGATGGTGTATTAAATGAATTAGCTGATGCTAAAGGGAAACCATTTGCATTACTATTTGAATTCGATGGCGATGTAAATGCTACTCGACATGTTATGTATAACTGTGCAGCGAGTCGTCCAACAATTGCATCTAAAACAAAAACAAATTCAGCCGAACCAAATACAAATGAACTGAAGTTTGTTTCTAGTCCAATCGTTTTAGCTCCTGGTGGAAGACCAATGGTTAAAACAAAAACAACATCTAAAACAACTCAAGCAATTTATGATAATTGGTACAAAGAAGTATACGTTAAAAAACCAGCAGCACCAAAAGGAGCGTAATAGTAAATGGAAAAGACAATTACAGTAGATGGTCAAGATATTCGTTTGAAAAGTACAGGAGGGACACCAGTCCGATTTAAAGCGCAATTTGGAAAGGATTATTTTGCACAACTTCTCAAGTTAGCACCACTTGGGAAAATCGATATGGAAAATCTAGATCCAAGTAAGTTAGATAGTGTGGATTTCGAAGTGTTTTATAATCTTGTTTGGACTATGGCGAAAACAGCTGATCCAAAGATACCAGAACCGATGGTATGGTTAGATTCATTTGATGAATTTCCAATCATTGAAATCTTAGAAGATATTCAAGATATGATAGCTTCCACAATTCAATCTAAAAAAAAGTTGTAGATAGCAATACTAATTGTCAACAAGGAGCGGATCAGGGTGATGTATTCACCACTGAGACGTTCCTTGTTTTGTGTTATAAATGCAAACTTACAAAGGCTGATTTAGAAGATATGACAATTGGTATGTGCCTTGATTATATCGATGAGTATTTAGAAATGCAGAAACCACCACAAGAAAAAACGCGTAAAGCAACGCAAGCAGACTTTAACAATTTCTAAAGAAGAGAGGTGAGAAAATGGCAGGAAGAATTAAAGGGATTACGATTGAAATTGGTGGAAATACAGAGCCGTTACAAAACGCGTTAAAAGATGTAAACAAACGAAGTAACGATTTAACAAAAGAATTAAAAGATGTTGAACGTCTTTTAAAATTTAATCCAGGTAATGTTGAAGCATTAGCGCAAAAGCAACAATTACTTACACAAGCAATTGAAAATACAACCCAAAAGCTAGATAAATTGAAGGCAGCCGAACAACAAGTACAAGCTCAGTTTCAAAACGGAAAGATTTCTGAAGAACAATATCGTGCATTTAGGCGTGAAATTGAATTTACAGAAGGATCGCTTAATGGCCTGAAAGGGAAACTTGCTGGATTAAAAGCCGAACAAGAGAATGTAGCAAGTTCAACAAGACAATTAGAAACCTTATTTAGAGCTACAGGGAAAAGCGTTGATGATTTTGCAGGAGCGTTAGGAAATCGTCTTGTGAATGCAATTAAAAGTGGCACGGCTACCAGTAGGCAGTTAGATCAAGCAATTGGTCTTATTGGTCGTGAAGCATTGGGAGCAGAAGCTGATATTGAAAAGTTACAACGTGCGCTTCGTTCTGTTGATGATGGTAATTCAATACAACAAGTTCGAAATGATTTAAGGGACCTTTCACGTGAAGCTGAAAGAGCCGGGAAAAGCTTCAAAGAATTAGATATCGGTTTAGAAAATATGTTAGGTGGAGCGATGGCAGCTGGCGGTATATCAGGAGTAATCGAAAAGGCTCTTGATACTTCTAAACTAAAAACAAAAATTGACGTAACATTTGAAGTTCCACCTTCTTCAAAGAAATCAGTTGAACAAGCTGTTCGTGGAATTGAAGCATATGGTGTAGATGTGGAGGAAGCTCTTGAAGGAACGCGTAGGCAATGGGCTTTAAACAAAAATGTAAGTGATGAAGCAAATACAGCTATTGTAAAGGGAGCTTCAGCAATTGCGACTTCTTATGCTGGCATTGATTTTACAGAATTAATCCAAGAAACAAATGAGGTTGGCAGTGAATTAGGAATAACAAATGATAGTGCTTTAGCTTTAACAAATGCATTATTAAAAATGGGATTTCCTCCAGAACAATTAGATATCATTGCTGAATATGGCGGGCAGTTAACACGAGCTGGGTATACAGCTGAAGAAGTACAAGCTATTATGGCAGCTGGTGTTGATACAGGCACTTGGAATTAGATTATAGTTCCCTTGTATGGCGACATACAATGAAAAACTCCTTTAATTCAGTGAAACTCTCAAATGAGACAATACTGAGCGAAGCCTTTTAATTAAGGAACGTGCAACGACTAGTCGAAAGACGTAGGGTGTAAGCAAATGACACTCGAAACGGGGAGCAACTCAAGTAGTTGAAGATATAGTCTAATCTATGCGGTGACGTATAGCAGTTCATAAAAGAACGGGCGTGACGTTGCGAATCACGTTGAATGTAAATGATTGATAATCTCTTAGATGGACTGAAAGAAGGGCGGATTAAAGCGGCCGAGTTTGGTAAAGAAGTCGATAAATCAATGAAGGAATCCCTTGAAGGTACGAAAATTTCAGCCGATCAATTACAAAAATGGGGACAATCTGTAGCAAAAGGTGGTAAAGAAGGTTCAGCCGCTATGACAAGTATCGCTAAAGCTTTAAATGAGGTTGAAAATGAAACAAAGCGAAATGAGATTGGTGTTAAGCTCTTCGGTAGATGATAAATTGTGCCGAAGTAAAATTGCGGTATTAAGCAAGAAGGGTGAGATTCCTAACTTGAACCGAAGGCTATATAAAATATAGTCAGGGGCAGAGCATAGAGGGTGAAAAGATATAATCCCTCCACGAGACCGCGACACTTATTAGTGAAAACGTATGCCGAGCTTGCATAAATAGGAAGTGCAAGAAGTAGAGGATAAAAAGCCTTTACGATAACAAAATGACAATGTTTGAAGATCAAGGGCAAAACATTATAGATACATTGTTAAATGCTCAAGGTAAAGTTATAGATTTAAATGTGAGTCAAGAAGAGTTAAATGCAATGATTAAGAAAATGGATGCAAGTCCAGCTGTAAAGTTCCAAAAAGCAATGGGAGATTTGAAAATGGCACTTGAGCCACTTTTAGGCATAGTAGCCAACATTATTGGAGCATTTGCAAGTTGGGTTTCGGCACACCCGGCATTAGCCGCAGCATTAACCACAATTACGGTTGCATTAGGAATATTAATCGGAGCTTGCATGGCTTTAGCCCCGGTATTTGTCACCTTATCCAGTATAGCTGGAATAGTAGGTGTAAGTATTGGGGCTGTTGCTGGTCCAGTTGCATTAGTGGTAGGAGGATTTATAGCCGCCACCGCAGCGATAGTAGGATTGGTAATCGGAATAAAAAATTTGTGGCAAACAAATGAAGGTTTTAAAAATAGTATTACTGGTGTGATAAGTGGAATACAAAGTTTTATCGATATCTTAGTATCATTAGGTAAATACCTATTTTGGACAGCGGCAGATGGAGATTACTTAAATGATTGGATCACTCACCTTCCCGAAGGATTTCAAAATGCAGCACAAGTCATTGGTATGGCAGTAAATAAAATACGCGAAGCGTGTCTTCATCTTTTTGATGCTGTTAAAGCTGTTTTTTCGGGGGATTTCAGTCAATTAGGAGAAATTTTCAAGACAATTGGTCCTTCTATAGCAGGCGCAATTATTGGTGGACTTCCTGGTGTTCTGGTCTCTGTATCTCGTTATTTGCCAGCGATATCAGAGTATTTAAATGCAAACTCAGGAATAATTCTTGAAACCATAACAAATATCTTTACCAATATAGCAAATTTCGTAACAACAGCATTACCACAATTTCTTGAAGCTGGATCTCAAATGATTTCAAGTCTTGTGAATGGTTTGGTTGTAGCGGCTCCAATTATTCTTGAAGCCATTGTTGGAATCATTAATACAATTTCGCAAATGATTGCAACTTATCTTCCTATGATTATTCAAACGGGGATTCAAATTATTCAAACATTAATTTCTGGAATTGTACAGGTCTTACCTACTCTTATCGAGACAGGGCTTCAATTGATTATGACTTTAATTAATGGAATTATGCAGATGATTCCGCAATTAATTCCAATAGCTGTAACGATTATCGAGACCATTATTAATGGGATTATGTCATTTTTACCTCAGTTAATTGAAATAGGAATAAATTTATTAGTTTCATTAATCACAGGTATTACACAAGCCTTACCTATGATTGCTTTAGCAATTATCACAGTCATTACGACTTTGATTGAAGCCATTACCGCAAATTTACCTATGATTATTGAAGCAGGTGTTAAAGTTTTAACAAGCTTAATAGATGGAATCATAAAAATGCTACCGCAATTAATAGATTTAGCAATAAATCTTATAACAAAAATAGCAGATACATTACTAGCAAACTTACCTAAAATAATTGAATCGGGTATAAAAATTCTAATGGCTATTATCGATGGAATTGTAAAAGTCTTACCGCAACTTATTAATGCGGCCTTAGATTTAATTGTTAAAATTGCATCCACATTAATCGCTAACTTGCCAAAGATCCTTGAAGCTGGTATCAAAATTTTGCTCATGTTAATTACTGGTATTATAAAAGTTCTACCAGAATTAATATCCGCAGCATTAAAACTTATCATTACTTTAGCAGGAGAATTAATTAAAAATTTACCTAAAATCCTTGAAGCTGGTGTTCAATTGATTTGGGCTTTAATAAAAGGAATTGTAAGCATGGTAGGACAATTAGGGTCTACAATCGTAACAGATATTATACCGAAGATTGTTGATACTTTAAGGAAAGTTGATTTAATTAAGATAGGGAAAGACATTATAAGCGGTCTGATTGACGGTATTGGTAGTATGGCTGGAAAAGTAATGGACAAAGTTAGATCAATTGGTAACAGCATTTTAGATGGTTTTACTGGATTCTTTGATATCCACAGTCCATCACGTGTGATGCGTGATAAAGTTGGTAAACATATTGGTAGTGGTCTTGCAGTCGGTATCCAACAATCTTCAGGTGTAGTTCTTCAAGTAGTACAAGACCTATCAAATTCTGTATTTGGTATTCTAGAAAACACCTTAAATGCATTTAATCGTTCAAATATGAATGGAATGATGAATAATAATCCACTTCAAAAATACTTTGAAGCAATATTTGAAGACGGTGATTATCTAAATGACTGGATTACACATTTACCAGTGGACATGAGAGATGCATTGAAAGCAGTTGGTAAAGAACTAGAGGGTTATGATGTTAATAGCGGTATGAGTGCTGATAACCCTGTAGCACGTTATATACGTAGTGTGTTAGAGAGTGGCGATCCATTTCAAGAAATATTAGAAGAGGAATTTGTAGAATCAGGAAAGTGGCTAGAAATCGGTAAAAAAGTTGCTGGATTTAGAGAACAAATTTTTAAAGACTTCTATAATGATCCGAATTTAAATCCAAATAAAGATAATATGTTATCCTCCGCATTTGAAAACATCTTTAATACTGTGAATAATACTTTTAAACAGTTTAGTCAAATGGGTAACAGAGCTGGGAAAAGTATTGGGGATGGACTTGCAGAGGGCATGAAAAATTCAATAGGGATTATTAATCAAGCTTCTAAAACAATGAGTGCAGCGGCAGTACCAACAGTTAATGTAGGTAATTTAGGAGCACAAGCTAATGGGTTGTATCAAACTCAAGGAATAAATGGTGAATTTGCGGTCCCAGGTGGCGGATTAGCAATTGAAGTGCCTGTTAATTTAGATGGACGAGAAGTTGCACGTGGTACTTATCGATATACAACTGAATATCAAGATAGAGAAAACAAGAGAAACTCAGCCTTTTAGGTTTGGGTTTCTTTTATTTTATAAAGAAATGGGGTGTCAAAATGAGCTCTTTTACATTTAACAATCAACGAAAAGAATATATTCAAATAGAAAAAGGATGGAGTCCACCAACATGGGCACCTCTAAAACGTAATTTCTTAAAAATACCTGGATATCCAGGCGCAAGATTATTAGGAACGGATACAGATCCTCGTCCACTTCCTGTTCCTGTAGGAATTATCGTTCCAGATAGAACAGATTTAGAAACGTTAAAAGAAGAAATAGCAGCATGGTTAATTACAGAAGAAGCAGTTGAGCTAGTATTTGATGCAACTCCTGATCGAACATATTTAGCTATAATTGATGAAGATTTTAATCCTGATGATTTCGTTACGTTAGGTAAAGGTACTTTGAAATTCATTTGTCCAATGCCTTATAAATTAGGACCTACTCGAACAGTAGATTTTCAAACAGGTGCGCTTGGGTTAACAGCAAATGTTCAAAACAAAGGAACCGTTCATTCTAATCCTATTATCGAGGTTAACATTACGAAACCAAACACTTTTTTAGATGTATGGTTCGGCGGAGTATCCTTAAGTGATCGAGATTATTTTCGTATCGGTATGCCACTAAAAACTGTGGAAAAGCCTGTAGAAAGGAATCAGCGTATCGTATGGGATGAAATGGCTACTACAGTCGGATGGAGTAAAGTCAGTGCAATGGAAGATGGTGAGCCAGTTGGCGAAATGAAATCAGATAAATATCAATTTTATTGTTCTGATTTTGGTACTGGAACAGGTAAAGGATGGCATGGTGCAGCTGTTAAAAAGAGTATACCTGGTGGTCCTGTACAAGATTTTATTATGCAAGCCTACGTTACTTGTAAGAGTAAGAAAATCAATGAAATGGGACGAGTTGAGATAGCAATACTCGATGAAAATAGTAAGGTACTTTCAAAAATTGCTATGAACGATCTCTATTGGCAAGCCGAACAAAATTTTGGAACGATGGTTATTGGATACGATAATAAGCCAGGGAAAACAGGATTGATTTATGAAAGCGGTGATTATCCGAATACATGGAATCAATATTTTGGTCGATTGTGGATAGCTAGAACAGGAAACGTATGGGAAGCGTATATTTCAAAATTCCTTCCTGGGACAGAAAAAGATGATTCAGAACGTTTCGCACGGTGGACTGATGAAAATAACTATCACATGGAAAAAGCAGCTCAAATACAGATTAGCATTATGCAATGGCAGGATGTACCGCCAGTAGAAGCGATGTCAGTTAGTGATTTAAAGTTTTGGAAAGTGAATTTAAATACGAAAAACACACCGCCTTATATAGTAGATGTTGGCGATAAAGTCGTAATTGATACAGAAAATAGTCATGTAACGATTGAGGGGAAGGATGCAATTAATATTAAGGACATTTTCAGTAATTTCCCTGTCATTAATAAAGGTTTGAATACACTAGAAATTATGCCTTCTGATATCGGAACAGCAAAGGTTAAATATAGGGAGCGATTTAGATGAGAACACCAAGTGGAGTCTTGCATGTTATTGATTTTAAAACGAGTCAAATCGTTTCAGCTATACAACCAAAAGATTATTGGGATGATAAACGTCATTGGGAAATCAAGAATAATATCGATACTTTAGAGTTTAAAGTATTTGATAACACGACATATGCAGCAACACTTATGCAACAAAACTTAGTATTAAAAGAAGTAAGGGATGGGCGTATTGTTCCGTATGTAATCACTGAAGTAGAAAAAGACCCTAACGATAGATCCGTCATTACTTATGCATCAGGTGCATGGATTAATCTTGCTAAAGATGACTATATTCGTCCACAGAAAATTGAAGGTAAGACAGTAAATGAATTTATGGATATTGCTCTTATAGGGACAAAATGGAAACGTGGCAAAACGGAGTATGCTGGATTTCACTCTATGACTATTGACGAATTTATAGATCCATTGAGTTTATTAAAAAAGATTGCTTCCCTATTTGAACTAGAAATTATATACCGTGTTGAGGTGGTTGGTTCTCAAATTGCAGGTTGGTATGTAGACATGGTGAAAAAAAGAGGAAGAGAAACTGGAAAAGAAGTCACGTTAGGTAAAGATTTAGTTGGAATTAAGCGTATTGAAAACTCACAAAACATTTGTACAGCTTTAATCGGCTTTATCAAAAAAGAAGGCGGAGAAGTTCTCACTATTGCAGATATAAACAAAGGTATGCCATATATTGTAGATAATGATGCTTTTCAACGTTGGAACGAAAAAGGGAAACATAAATTTGGATTTTACACACCAGAAACAGAACAAGATATAACACCAGAACGTTTATTGACTCTTATGAAAACAGAGTTAGCAAAACGTGTGAATACCTCGGTTTCTTATGATGTTCAAGCACAAAGTATAGGGCGTGTATTTGGACTAGCTCACGAGTTAATCAATGAGGGAGATACAATTCGAATTAAAGATACTGGATTCACACCTAAGCTTTATTTAGAAGCGAGAACAATCGCTGGTGATGAATCTTTTACAGATCCTACACAAGATAAATATGTGTTTGGTGATTATCGTGAAATTACTGATCCAAATGAAGAACTACGAAAGATTTACAATCGTATTCTTAGTTCACTAGGAAGTAAGCAAGAACTGATAGATCAGTTAGATAAATTAGTGAAAGATGCAAACGAAACAGCTAATAATGCTAAGAAAGAATCCGAAGCAGCGAAAACATTGGCTGAAAAAGTGCAAGAGAATCTTAAAAATAACACGGTAGACATCATTGAAGCTAAGAATCCACCGACAACAGGACTTAAACCTTATAAAACACTTTGGCGTGATATTAGCAATGGAAAGCCTGGTATTTTAAAAATATGGACAGGTACAGCTTGGGAGTCGGTTGTACCAGATGTTGAATCAGTTAAGAAAGAAACTCTTGAGCAGGTTAATGAAGATATTGAGGCCACAAAAACAGAATTAAACCAAAAGGTACAAGAAGCACAGAATCAAGCTACAGGACAATTCAATAAAGTACAGGAAGGTTTACAAGGTGTCAGTCGTACAATTTCTAATATCGAAAATAAACAAGGTGAAATCGATAAGAAAGTAACTCAGTTTGAACAGGATTCTAATGGATTTAAAACTTCTATTGAATCGTTAACGAAAAAAGATACTGACATTAGCAATAAATTAAATACGGTTTCATCAACTGTGGATGGCAATACAAAGTTAATTACATCAGTAGAGAAAAAAGTCGACGTTATAGATAGTGATATTACCAACTTGATGATCGGAACAAAAGAATTGGTGGCACCTGTTATCTTTAAAGGTGGAACAGTTAAGTTATCACAAGATAAATTCAACGGAAATGCTGTTGTTGATATCACTGGTTCATGGCATGGTCTAGCCTATCAATGGAAGACATTGTTTGATGAAGGTAAGGTAAAAGTAGGAGACACTATCACATATAGCGTATGTGCGCGTTTAAAAGATTGTCCTGCTGGAACTACTGGTAGAAACTACTTCTACAATCAAATTGATTCAGTTGGTAATGATGTAAGTACAGACTGGAAGCGTTTTGATTTTACGATGCTTGTTAAACAGGAACATTTTAATAATAAAGAAAACCCTATCTTTCAGATTCGACTAGAGTTTGATTACAGTACATTAACTAACGCTGATAAAAAAGCTACTTACCAGCAATCATCTCCTATGATTTCAATGACTAAGAAGGGTTATCCGTGGAGACCTGCACCAGAGGATACACAAGATTCTGGAACGTTCACTAAAGTTACAACAGAAATAAAAGAAGAAGCTGGAAAAATTTCAACAAAGTTAGAACAGGTTGAGGCTCGTACTGTAGGTGGTGAAAACTGGCTAATTAATACAGGTCCAAACGAAAGACCTCAAACAATCGGGATGATCGGTGGCGCGGTATTGAATAAAGTTACTTCATTTGTTCAGCCTGGCGAATATGTAGCGATTGAATGTCAAGATCATACAGATGCCTTTTATCAATTCCATCTAGATAACACTAAAATAGGAGACTTTGAAAAAGGTAAAGATATAACAATATCTTTAGACCTTCAAAATGATATAAATTTAGATTTCACTTTATTCCAATACATCAATGGATCGTGGAATGAGTCAGTACAAAAGCCTGTGCCAGCTAAAGACTGGCGTCGTGAGTCATGGACATTCAAAATCGATGTTCGTGCTACTGGTTGGGGATTTAGAATTCGTTTTGCTAGAAATGAAGCATCTAAAGGGAAAAGGTTCCGTTTCAAGAAAGCTAAACTCGAAAAAGGATCTGTTCCAACAGACTTCAGCAAATCAACATATGAATTAGAGCAAAGTGTGGATGGCGTAAAATCTACTGTAACTAAGGTGCAGGATAGCCAAGCCGGATTCGAAAAACGCATGACTACAGTAGAACAAACAGCAACTGGATTATCTTCCACAGTGAGCAATTTAAATAATGTAGTATCAGATCAAGGGAAAAAGCTTACTGAAGCAAATTCAAAACTCGAACAACAGGCAACAGCAATCGGTGCAAAAGTTGAGCTTAAACAAGTAGAAGATTATGTTGCTGGATTTAAGATACCTGAGTTGAAGCAAACAGTCGATAAAAATAAACAAGATTTATTGGGCGAATTAGCTAACAAACTTGCAACTGAGCAATTTAATCAAAAAATGACTTTGATTGATAACCGCTTTACTATCAATGAACAGGGTATCAATGCTTCAGCCAAAAAGACAGAGGTATATACAAAAGAGCAAGCAAATGGGCAATTTGCTACATCATCTTATGTAAGAGATATGGAAACCCGTCTTCAGCTAACTGAAAAGGGCGTTAGTATATCTGTAAAAGAAAATGATGTAATCGCAGCATTCAATATGAGTAAAGAAAACATTACTTTGAATGCGAACAGGATTAACCTAAGAGGTTTTATTACAGCAGATCATATCAAAGGGCAAGTTTTAGAAGGAGTAACACTTAAAACGAGTGGAAACAGATTTGTTGAAATAAATAGGCAAGACATGAAGATTTTTGATTTAGATAGACCACGTGGTTATATAGGATTTATGGAAACAACTGATGGAAGTATCCAACCTTCATTCGTACTTGGCTCTGATAATAGAAAATACGCTGGTACAGGATCGTTCTATATTTATCAAACGACTCCACGAATTAATGGCGTTGAAGAACCATCTAAAGCTTGGGCTACACTTGGAATATCTAAAGGACAAAATGCGGAAGGTAATAGTATATGGTCATCATATATTCAAATGCAGAATGACGGTGGACATCTGTATACCTATGCAGCCGGAAGATTATACTTTGATAATTTGAATGACATTGTTTTTAACTCAGTAGGATGGGCTCGAGGATACGGGAAGTTTATAGTGACAACAACAGAACCACATTATTTTAAAAATGACTATGGTGAGTTTCATTTTGATAGAAAAAGTACTGGTAACAGTATATACTTTGCCAATGGCGTTAATGATCATGATTTAAACATGGGAAGATTAATGCTAAGAGCAAGTCTTGTATCAGGCTATGATATGAATTTACAAATTAAAGATGTGTATGGTAATGGATGGCGAGATATAGAATTAAGAACGCTGCGAGCGCAAGAAAATGTAAATGCCAATGGTCAAATGTGGGCGAAAGCATTTAATCCTACATCAGCTAGGAATATGAAAGAAAACATAAAAGATATCCCTTTCTCAGCTCTTGATAAAATCATGAGTTTAGCTATCAAACAGTACAACTTCAAGGACGACATGTATGATCTGTATCAAATGCGTGTGAACAAGCCGGAAGAACAAACAGAACCATATACAACAAAAGAAATTGAAACGTATTTCGGTATGATTGCAGATGATACGGAAGATATATTTACAGATAAAGAGAAACGGGCCATTAATTTATATAATACTGTTTCAATCTTTATTGCAGCTTTCCAACAGCAGTATCATCAATTTAACGAAGAGTTAACTACTGTTAAAGGTGAGAATAAACAACTAAAAGAGCAAGTTGCGACACTAGCAAGCGATGTGTCTACATTAACAGATTTAGTTCAAAAATTAATAAGTGAGAAACCAGAGCAGCCATAAGCTGGTCTTTTTTTATTATCTAAAAAAGGAGAGGAAAAGATGGATCGTATTGATGTATTATTAAAAACATTTATTGCCACTTTTGGTGGCTTCTGTGGGTATTTCTTGGGAGGATGGGATGCAACATTGAAAGTTCTAGTAATCATGGCAGCTATCGACTATATCACAGGAGTAGTCGCAGCAGGATACAACGGAGAGCTAAAAAGTAAAGTTGGTTTCAAAGGCATCGCCAAAAAGGTGGTGCTTTTTCTTTTAGTTGGAGCGGCAGCTCAATTAGATGCAGCGTTAGGTAGTAATAGCGCTATTCGTGAAGCGACAATTTTCTTCTTCATGGGCAATGAATTACTTTCACTTTTAGAAAATGCTGGTCGAATGGGTATTCCGTTGCCACAAGCTTTAACAAATGCAGTTGAAATTTTAGGTGGTAAACAAAAACAAGAAGAGAAAAAGGGAGATGTTCAGTAATGGAGATTAAACAAATGTTAGTGTCAAAAAGTCGATACGATGCTTTATGCCCGCATGAGATGAATCCAACTGAGATTACATTCCACAATACGTATAACGATGCTCCAGCTATAAACGAGCGAAACAATGTCGCTAACAATAGTACTGGAACATCATTTCATATAGCTGTGGATGATAAAGAAGCTATTCAGTTAATTCCTTTTAACAGAAACGCATGGCACGCTGGAGACGGTGCTAATGGAAGAGGAAATCGTCATAGTATTGGGATTGAAATTTGCTATTCGCAATCAGGTGGAGAAAGGTATCGCAAGGCTGAATTAAATGCAGTTGAAGTGATTGCTCAATTAATGATTCAGTTTGATATACCGATCAGTAAAGTTAAGACTCATCAAGAACGAAACGGAAAGTACTGTCCACATCGAATGTTAGATGAAGGACGTGTTCAGTGGTTTAAAAATCAATGTGCAAATAGAGCATCTAGCATTAAAAAATCAAATAACACACAAGAAGCAGGAAAGGTGGAGATTATAGTGGATAAATTTAATAAAGTTGTTACGTATGAATTTGGAACAGCGTTAGTACCAGAAATGTTAGGGATGATGGATTCTTTAGGATATGAATCTCGTATCATTTCTGGTGGAGACAAGCAAGGTCTAGTTAGGTTTGAGACAAATTACCGCCAAGGTAATGAACTAGATCGAGCAACAGCATGGTTAGATGCTAAAGGGCTTAAATATTTCTATACAAAAGAATAGTTTAATAAAAAATAAGAGCCGTCCTGTGGGCGGCTTTTTTAATTTCTATGTAGTTAGAATTTACTTTTAGATAATGCCTTTAGTATTGGATTAACAATCCTACTGATTAAACGAAACCCTCTAAATATTGACTGGACAACCTTCATATAATCATCCCCCTTAAATTAAGTAAATCATACCAATTTAAGAAGAAAATTGTAAGATTAATTTTCTAATTACATCCAGAAATCATCAAAATCAACTTTATAACCTTTCTTCTTTAAAGCTTTAATTATTTTTTGACCATTGCTCATTGATGGCTTGTGTTTGTTTGATCTTGAAATTCGACTAAGTGTATTTTGATTTACTCCGCTCCAGTCCTTCAAATCTGTCTGAGTAATATTGTTTTTTCTTAGAAATTTACCAAACCTTGATATTGGTTTCCCCAAACCAAACAAATTAAACACTCCTATTCTTAAACACTTTGTTACTCACATTTTTACCAAAGCTTAATTTTTTTAAACAAAAGTGTTAATAATGTCCAAGCCATCCACAATATGATGTATCAAGGTTGCTAACAAAGTAGCTATCAAACTTATTATCAAAGTAGCTACCAAAGTAAATAGCATAATTGCTATCAAGGTAACTAGTATTTGTACTATCAAAGGAGCTATCAAGTTAACTATCAAAGTAATGCTATCAAGGTATTGTGGCGATAAACCTATGTATCATCAGGATTTTAAATTCTGTTTATAAAGGGGAGTTTTATATGTTAACTACATTTATTTCTTTAGGAGTTTTAGGAGCAACAACAATTGGTGGAGCGATATTAGAAAAACACCTTGTAAGAAATGATCACGTTGCAGCAGCTAAACTTTTAAGCGATGGAATGTATCACGGAATGAGAATAGGTGGAGTTTGTTTCATCGGCTATGTATTTATCAAAATCTTAATCATGTTCTAGGAGGGGGTGAAATGGGAATCATCAAAGAATGGCTTCATAAACAAAGTTTGAAGAATCAACTTATAGAGGTATTTGGAAAGGCGGGTTTATATGTGGACCATCAAACAAGAGGTGGGAAGGTACCAATTTATCCAAAGATACATTCCATTTCTTCCACACAAGAAAATGTTCGATATGTATTTACCATTCCAAACGGCTTGGATCCGAAGACGATTGAAAAGAAATGGTTTTGCTTTCAACAAATATTAGGACGTAATGTAGCGATTAAAGGTGATATCAAAAAGTTTGTGCTTAATGTATTTCAATCAGATGCTGGATTAAAACCATACAATTACAACTTTAAACAATGGCATCCATTACTAAAACAACATCGTCTTCCTGTTGTAGTAGGACGTGACCAATTTGGAAACATGATTGTGTATGACATGGTTGATTCAAATACACCGCATTTATTAATTGCAGGAGAAACGGGGAGCGGTAAAAGTAGTATGGTACGTGTTGTGCTATCCACACTCATTCAATACATGTCCCCTGATAAATTACATTTGTACCTGGGCGACTTAAAAAACTCTGAATTTCATTTCTTACGAAGAGTGAAGCATGTAAAAGAGGTTTGTATGGAAGAAATAGAAATGAAGATCATGCTGCAGAAAGTGTGGAAGGAAATACGTGAACGTAGAAAACTGATGGAAGAGTATGAAGTGGAACATATTGATGAATATAACAAAATGAATCCTAACAATCAGAAACCATATATCTTACTTGCTATTGATGAAGTGGCGATGCTTCAAGATGAGAAAGAATGTATGACCAACATTGAAAAGATATCGGCAGTCGGCAGGGCGCTAGGAGTCTTCCTCATGCTCAGTATGCAACGTCCTGATGCAAAAGTATTAGATGGCAAGTTAAAACTTAATATGACTGTAAGAATGGGCTTTAAATGTGATAGTACGATTAACAGTAATATCATGGGTACGCCTGGATCAGAACATTTAGAGCAATCGGGCCAAATGATTTTAAAACTAAATGGATTAAAGAAAGTGCAAGCTCCTTATTTAGAATTAAGCAAAGCGAAACAAAGCGTTGAACCTTATCGCGTTCCAAAAGATGATATGAAGCTTCAGATTCCTCCACAAGAAGAGAACCAATTGTTTGGGGTGTTAGATTATGAAGAGTAGAGATAAAGCGATACTGGGCGATTTGAAACGTTTTAGATGTATGTCACGTGATGACATTATAGATTTACATTTTCATGGGGTGAAAAATGCAGTTACTTGCTGCAATACAGTCATGAAACGATTAAGGAGAGATGGTCATGTAGATGCCAATATCACACAGCAGCCATATATATATTTCCCTCAACCTAGCACACTTCGAAAAACTAGCCAAAAGATCCCCCACTTCCTCGGCATTGTGGACGTATATAAACAACTTATTCATTATGAAAAACCAAAACTATTTAAAGTTGAACCGAAATATGGAAAAGAATTTATGGAACCTGATGCATTTACAATATGGCGCAGATCTCCATTCTTCATTGAAGTTCAAAAGTCAGTTTACAGTAAAAAGATTATGCAAGATAAAATCAACAGGTATGAATTATACTTCCACAGTCAAGAATGGCACAACGAATCCTGGCAACCAAAGGACTCTAAATTCTTTCCATCAATACTCATTATTACTGATAAAAAGTATGACGTAACTTCCTCCAATTTACGTATTTTTCAAGCAACATCCATACATGATTTCATGGATAAAATAGCGGTGAAATCATAAGAGAACCCTACTTAATTGTGGGGTTTTCACGTTAACGTTAATATTAACGTTTTTATTAACAATAACATTTACATTATTTTTAACGTATTTATTAATATTATCGTTAACCAAAATAAAAGCCCTACAAATGTAGGACTTATAATAAACCTCGTTCTTCAAAGAAGTCACGGAATATTTTATTTGCAAGTTTTGATTGCGCTCCTCTAGGTGGCTTCTTACCTAATACTTTTTGAAAAGCATCACGAACATCTTTATCTAAATGAAAACCTACAACTTTTTTATCGTTGTTGTCTTTTAATAATTCAAGGATATCTTCATTTGCTTTCTTTTTAACTTCTGTTTTTTTAACTTTTGGCGCTTCTGGATTATTGTTACCATTATCGTTTGCATTAATGTTTTTATTTACGTTAACATTATCATTAACGTTATTGTTATCGTTATTCTCTTCTTCGCTATTTCTTGTGGCGCTACCTCCAAATAAATCAGCCAATTCGCGTTCCTTCAAGTTCAGTCAACTCCTTAAATAAATTCTTATAATAAAATGCAAATTCGTTATCTTTTTTAGTAAGTGTAAGAGGTAATTGATTATAAGCAATTGAGTTAGCAAATTGAATAGTTCTAGGGATATTAGCTTTAAAGAAGTGAATACCTTCTTTCTCACAAAAACGACTTGCTTGTTTCATTGCTTCAGTATGAAGTTTAGTATTCTTTTGAACTAATGTAGCTACAACTCCAGTAATCTCTAAATTTTGATTATGTTTATTTTTAAATTGACCAATAACATCGATGATTTTTATTAGTGATCGTACAGAATATTGTTCAGGTTGGAAAGGAATTATAATTTTATCTGTACAGCAAATTACATTACTTTGGATTAACCCTGAAGATGGCGGACTATCGAATAAGATAACATCGTAATCATCTTCCACAGACATCAGCGCCACCTTCAAAAGTAAAAATGGATTTATGTATTTATCTAAGTTAGGTAATACATCGAAATCTAAAAAGCTCATCATTTCATTAGAAGGTAATACATCGATGTTTTGGTGAACATTAATTATTGCTTCACTTGCTGGTGCAAAATGAACTAAAACGTCATGCAATGTAGTACGGTACTTGTCCGGATTTTTGCCAAAAGACAACAGTGAATTACCTTGTTGATCAGCATCCACAATTAGAACACGTTTCCCTTGTTTCGCATAAAGTCCAGCTAAATTTACAGTCATTGAAGACTTTAAAACGCCACCTTTATTCTGTACGAAAGCTAATTTATAAGCCATTGTGACACCTCCATTAGATTTACGTTAACAAAAACGTTAACGTTTATATTAATAATTACATTAATGTTAATGTTTATGATTATGTTTATATTAATCTACTTTAACATACTTATTCTTTCATGCAATTGTTTTCCCTTTAAATCTTTTACAATACTTTCATTATGGTATGTGAAATTTTAATCTAGTAAAAAATAATAACTTCACCGTCTTTTTTAACAGGCGTTTCAATTTTAGATATACTTCTAACCTACCAATATAAATTTTGTTCTACCGCACTATACTTTGGGTAATAGAAAATGAACACTTTTTTAAATATGGAGAGTTAATAATTTTGTAAGAATTAGTGTAAGAGATTTTATTAAATAGGATTATTAAATTTATCATTTTTCATGTTATGATGAAATTAACTAATATCAAAAGATTTTAAAAATACTTTCATTCGGTTATGTGAAGCTTTATTCTAGGACAAAAATCAGAAAAAAGTTAAAAAATGTAGAAAATATATCTATTTTTGATAACACTTATTACTTCTTCCACTAAGCTTCGTGTTATGATGAAGTCAGCTGATATCGTTAGTGTGGTCGGATTGCTATCCTTTCTCGATTATTTAAAGAGAGGGGAGGTGAAAAGATGGACATAACGGAAATATTTAATTACTTAAATGATTTACTTCAAGATCCTATTAAGGGAGCTTTAACAATAGTTCTAACAGCATACGCAGATAAACTAGCAGATAAAATCAAAAGTAAATCAAATAAAAGAACCGTCCCAAATGCCGGCCAGCAAGAAGACGATTCTCAAGGAAAATAATATATAGCAACCGATCGATTTACGATGTCAGTTACCAAGGGAGAGGGTGCAACCTCTCTCTTTTTTATTATGAACAAACTTATTATTCAATATTACTCAGGTCATATTACTTTACGTCAATATAACTACTTTAAGTATAACAAAATCGAAAAAAAATACAAATTTTGTTGTTAAAAAAATGCCTCGTAAAATTGAGCGCTTTTTAGCCACGAGAATTCGCTATATTTTTGTGCGAAAAAACGATACTAAAAATGCGTCATAAATTTAGTGCCATTTTAGCTCATAAAAAAAGAGCCGAAGCTCTTATTTCATCAAAGCATTAATTTGTTCTAAAAGTGCAATTGCTCCTGAATCACCTTTCTCCGCTTTTTCTAAGATGATATGTAACTTGTCCTCCACACTGGTTTCTTTCACTACTTGTACAGCCGCCCCTTGATTCATCATAGTAATTTTTCCTCCCTTAGTTGTTGGTAAATATTAGGTGTCGATTTTTAGTTTCTTGTCCAAAAACCAACATTTCCCTAAAATCACGAAAGAGGCTGCGCAATCGCAACCTCTAACTTTTTATTAACTATTCAATTTTTATTATTAATGTCCACCAGGTTCAACCATCATATATTGCACTTGATTTTTAACTGGTTGTTCTTTACTGTCCTTAGTTGCCGCTCCTACATTCAGCGATAGAGTAAAAGCACTCATAATACATAAAACTGCTATACTAATTTTTTTCATTTTCATCCCACTTTCTTTTCTAATGATACTAATACACGCTTCACAGCATTAGCATAGTGATAGTTTCCGACACGTTCGAAACGTTTCAAGGCTTCTCTTAACCCAAGTATATCATTGCTAATTCTGGAAATATAGTACATTGTGAACGGTGAATCTAATTTTCTTTCCTTAGCTAATTCTTCAAACATTTTTAGTGCTTTATTCTTATCTCCATATAAGCCTTCATAATATGCAACTTCAGATAAATCAATACAAGAAAAATCTATTTTATCTAAATTAAAGCCGTTGTCTATATACAAGAAGGCTAATGTAGATTGAAAAGACTTATACTTTCTACTATCTTTTGAAATTCCGTTTTCGTCTAAGTATTTTAGACTTTTTAATAAAAACTTTTCAGATTTCAAAACATCTGTAAACAAATAGCTCTCTCCAAGGCAACATAACGCAGTAGCTTTTATTATAGGCGCTTCAAGTTCAGAGTTTAATATCTCTTCGCATTTGCTTCTACAAGCATGTAATTCCTCATTAAAAAGATTGATATATGCAACTCGGTCATTATAATGCATTTCTAAACACGATTTGATGAATCCTTTTTTTATTTCATTTAAGTTCTTCTCTACCTTATCAGAATAAGGAAGCATTGCTCTATAATTGAAAATGTCATACATAGAAAAGCTATATAACATATTTACTAATACCTGTATTTCTGAATCAGTCGAAAACGTAACCGCATCCATTTTATCGATCATGGCTTGTCCACGAGTTTTATTCTGATTCCTCAAGTTATACAGTTGATAAATTTTAAAGTATTTCTGTAATTTTTTATGATCTTTATGTTTTTCAATGAGTTGATCTATAACCTCATACTCACCAATGCCCTGACAATAACATAATGCCTTACGAATGTTTAAGTCTCCCGTACACAGCATGATAAATTCATTTAGAATCTCTTTTCGTTCTTCCATATCTTCAAAAAGAATCGAAGCTACAGGTAGAAACTTATCAAATTTCATTTCTGCTGTTTTACCACTTACTGCATCTGCTATTACTACACGATCTACTCCAGTTTTTCGTTCAATATCCGGAAATGTTAATTCCCTTCTATCAGATTGTTTTTTAATACGTTTCATTAACTCTTTCACAATAACAACACTTCCCTTTCCTGATGAAAACAGGACACCATCCTAACAATTTCTCAAGTTGGAAACAGATTACGAGAAGGGAATATCTTAATTTTGTGTTATACTTGGATGTGACTCGTATGTGGCAAGTGTTTCCTAAGCGTGAGTTAGGGAACGGTTTAAGAGGTGGGGTGAGAGTCCCTCTTGAACACGCTCATATGGGTCTTTTTTCGTTCGATTTAGTTAACTAAATACTATCACGATTTTTTAGAATTTTAACAAAACAATTATTAATCAAATGTTGAGAAAGTTTTTTATCGCTATAAATCAACATTAAAACGTGTATGCAATTTTGCATATTAACTAATGATTTAATAGTATATGAATATTTTACCACTAACAGAACAATTGTTCTATATCTATTTTTACAGGTAGTTTAGAGGACTTATTCTAATATAATGTCATGTTAGCAACCAAATATGGTATAGTGATATTTTGGTAATTATACTCAAAACTATGAAAAATTCAGTCGGTCAAAACATTCAACGTTTAAGAAAAGCTTATGGTTTAACACAAGAACAATTATCTGAAAAGACACGTATTACTCGTGGTCAACTCAAGAACTGGGAAACAAATCGATATGAACCGGATCTTGGAAGCTTGAAGATTCTTGCTTCATTCTTTAATGTTACAACAGACACGCTTCTCGGCTTTGAGAACGAACAGAATGACCCTTTACTAGATTTACTATTAAGTGATATCCAAAAAGACTACAGCAAGCTAAATGGACGCGAACAAGGGCAATACGCTAAACATATGGCTGTCTATTCTGACATGTTACTTAGAAATAAGGACCTGTTGTAATATAATTCCATCATAGTAGAAGAGTTTCCCAAATTGCATTGGTAAAACATCACATTGTTTTACTGTTAATGGAAGAGGACTATTAATTAGTTCTCTTCTTTTTTATTTTTACCTAATAAGGCGTCTAAACGTTTTTGATTTTCTTCTAAATCCTCAGAAGCTTGTCCATTGCCTTCCACAATTGTTGATTCATTATCTTCTTTTCCAACCCAATCAGGTAACGATTCTTTACGAATAACAGTAGTCGTGGAATTAGGTGTTTGTGAAAATGTTTCTGTTTTTAACGATTTTTCTAATAAACCTCTAAAGCTGGATTGTACTTTTAATTTAAGCACACGGGTGATAACAGCATTAAAGGCAACTTCTTTAAGTACATCATTATAAATATCAAATAGTTCTAAAATGACATTTAATTTATCATCTGTCAATCTATCAATATTTTTACCAAGAACCGTTTTAGTAGTGTCAGGTAAGTTAGTATTTTCAACCTTCTCTATGATAGAAAGATTACTTGATAGTTTTGAAACATTATTAGATTTTGAAACATTAGATAGATTATTTGAAACATTATTGGGTTCTATTTCAGAACGGGGCCCTGTTCCATTTGAGAACACCCCCTGTTCTATTTCAGAACCATCCCCCTGTTCTACTTTAGAACGGGGTACGGATGCATTCTTTTTTGGACGTCCGCCGAGTTTCGCGAATACTTTCGCCTGTGAAGTGTAATCAGTATCATAATTACGGATTTGCTCTAATGGTTGTACAGCTAAATCGTAATTGTTTTGAGGATACTCATACACAATGATGTTTACACTACCTTGTCCCTTCCAATTTTCCGTTTTGTATTCGAATACATCAATTAAACCGTGATTCCAAAGCGGCTTTAAAATTTTATTATAGAAAGTATCTTTTCCTACACCTAAACGTTTTTGAACTTTAGTTAAACTAGATGGTATTACATCATCTTCAGGACGATTGCCGTTTGCATCTTCTTCACGATTACACCATGTATAGAATTTTAACCAAGCAGTAAATGCTTTATCTCCTAATTTTTCAATCCAGTCATCCATACAAACAAAGTGTAAGATTGGTAATTGTAATTCGTTTCTAGTTTTCTTTTTAGCTTTTTTAAATGTAATAGTCATAACAAAAAATCCTCCATTTACCTGCCCGACAAAAATTGGGTATAGCAAAATAGAGGATTTGTATTTACGTTTTTTTGAGTTTATGATACTATCAAAGTATCAATTTAATTAACGTATACACAAAACCTCTGTTTCCGGTTTTTAAATGGTGTTCTGGCGACCAACCTTCTACCATCTAAAAACTTTCGTCGGGGGTTTTTTTATTTTATATAAAGTTAGTTGTTTAAAAAAGTATGTATATATCCCTCATCATAACAGATGATTGCCGAAAAAAGAAGAATATGAGAGAAAAAGGTTGAGAGCTGAAAAGCTCTCTTTTTTTGTTTTTAAAAATTATCGATCAAGTTTTCAATCAACTTACGTTTCTCAGGAGGTAATTTATTTATCTTCTCCATAAGATCAGCAGCATCTTTAGTTACTTTAACTGATTTCTCTTTATCCAATGTTTTATGATCGGATAAACACAATAAATAATCAGCTGAAACATTTAAAACAGGAGCCATCTTTTCTACTGTTTCACGACTAGGGGTGCGTTTATTCGATTCATATAATGAAATCATTGCAAAGTGAACACCAATTGCTTCTGCAAGTTCGTTTTGTTTCATCTTTAAAGATTTTCTGATTTCTTTAATTCGGCTTCCAATAGTTTCAGTCATTATTATCACCCCTTTTCCTTCCAATATATATAAACGCAATTTGTTATTTTTATCTTTATCTTTATTACCTATAATGTACAACAATTATTAGCATCAAGACAAGTTTTTTATTTTTTTTGTTAAAAAATACTTTGCAACAAGAAAAGTTTTATTGTACAATGAGGTTGTAGAAATAAAGATAAAGAAAATGATTAAGATAAAGTTGTTGATTTAACAGCTTTTTATTTTACATAACACTTTGCTTGTAGCAAAGTTTTGGAGGTGTAGAAACTTTGACAAATACTAAAGAATCATCAGCTCGTGAAGCGAGAAACGCTTATATGAGAGAGTGGCGAGCAAAAAATAAAGAAAAGGTAAAAGCAACTCAAGATCGTTATTGGAAACGTAAAGCTAAAGAGTTAGCTGAAAGTGAAGATAAATAAAAAATTGGTGGTGAGATAAATGATGGAAGAAAGCACAATGTCATTATTCATCGTAGCGGCAACAATTTGTGTAGTAATGTCGCTTGCAGTTTTATTAGATAAACCAATTAAAAGATTTTTAGAAAAATAAAAAACTTATCACTTCAGTTAAATAGGTAATCAAATTTGAATTTTGTATAAAAACGGAGGGATTGCAATGATTAAGTTCCGTGCGTATGACAAACATAAGAAATTGATGTGTGATGTTTTAAATATAAATTTCGATAGTGACATTGTACACATTAAAAACCCAAAAACTAATGAATACTGGGGCAGAGAATTAAAGGAGTTAAACATGATCCAATTTATTGGCCAGAATGACTCAAAAGGAGCAGAAATTTACGAGGGTGACATTATAGAAACTTTAGAAAATAGATGGGTTGTAGAGCCGATTGGTAGCAGAGAACGAGATGGGCGGATTGGAATTTGTGCAAGTGTAAATGGTGATGGTGAAAATTGGCCAATTGATGAAAGTATTTTATCTGGAAGAGTAATTGGGAATATATTTGTTAACCCTGAACTGTTAGAAATCTGAACAAAAGCGTTATTTGATTAAAAAATGAAGGGAAGGTAAAAGACAATGACACCTGAAGAGTTGTTCGGAAAGAAACAACATCTAGTAATTGCAGCTATTAAACAAAAGTTTGGAAATGTATTATCAGCAAAACGCATTGCAAAGGAAAATAACATGGATTTAGAGGATCTAATACAAGTTGGATCTATAAGATTGTGGCAATTATGCCTAAACTACAATCCGGAAAAAGAGAAATCATTTAATCAATACGCAGTAATTGGAATTCAAGGGGTAATTTTAAATGAGTTGTTTGAAAAAGGATTGGCAATTAAAGTTCCTAAAAACAACAAAAAAGAAGTTAGGGATGAATTTTCTTTTCAATCAATTGATTTACATCAAGATGGTGAAACAGTGAATGAATTCTTTGCAGTTTCTCCAATTAAAGTAGAAGAAGGTGTAATTGAATCACTGACATTTGAAGAAATAGTTAGCGGTTTATGTGAGAAAGAAAAGTTTGTATTAATGCAAAAATCCTATGGATTCACAGATAAAGAAATTGGTATGAAAATCGGTCTCGATACATCAACAGTAAGTAGAATCAAAAATAAAGCGGTAATTAAATTGAATCCAAAACGTAAAGGTTTAGGATTCATAACTACAAAAAGAAAAAACCACCTGCTCCAACAGGTGATCTAGATAAAATCAATTTTCAACAAGATTATAGCACGAAATGAATTTATATCAAAAGGGAGTTGTAACTATGGATGTAAATATCAGTGTTAATTATAAAGATTCGGAAATCAATGGTTTCTTCAATGAAATTGAACAAATGAAAAGACAACGTGCTGTATTAAAAGAAAGAATTGATGAAAAAACGGAAGCAATTATTAGTCATATTAAAAAGCATGGAAACGTACTTGCTTATAAAAATGATGTAGCACACGTCTTATCAGTAGTTGGACGAACATCTACAAAGTTTGATAAAGCTGGATTTGCTGCAAAGGTAGATCGTCCACAATCTGAATTAAAACCAATTGGTATCGCTGAACTTGTGGAAGAAAAGAGAACTACATCAGATGAAATGAAAGAATTTCTAACGGATGAAGTAAAGGAAGTATTAAAGGCTCGTAAAGCTAAGAAAGCAGAAATTGACTTGTTAGGGGCTAGGGCAATTGTAAGTATATAAAGGGGTGAACTACTAATGAACATTAAAGAAGTGAGTAAGGCTGTACAAGCTATACGAGAAGGTAGAAATGAAGATGGAATCATTAGTATTCGTGGTAATGAAGTACGCCTTAGTAATGAAGCATTCGAAGCAATTTTAGGTGAAAACAGGATTAAACCAATCATAGCGAGCCGTGAATCAGAAGAAGTTCCATATGAAGTGGCATTTATAAGTGAAAATGTTGTCTATTACTCTCTCTATACTCTAGAAAGAATGGAAGAAAAAATTGGAGGGATACCCAATAGTAGAAAACTCAATGGTACTTGGAAATTGTCATGATTCAGTTGTAAGTGATGTTATGAGTAACTGCGAAAGCTGTGGTAAAGAAATTTACTTTGGTGAAGAGTACCGCGATATTGATGGTGATTACATACATGATGAAACAGATTGCATCAAACAATATGTAGAGTCTCATTCCATAAAGAAAGTTGCGGGTGAGTAAATGAACGCTGCTATTGAAGAATTAGAAAAGTCATTAAGTGTAGAAAAACGAAGATTAGGCGAACACGAACGAGAATTAGAAAGGTTAATAGAAAGGAAGCCTATCGTTGAAAAGAATATTCGGGACAGTACAGGTAGAATATTCGATCTTGAAGCTTCAATCTTTATTCTGAAAAGCATGGAAAAGGGGTAAATAACATGTTTCCTGCAAGACTGAGAGAGATAAGAAAACAGAAAGACCTTACTCAACAGGAATTAGCAGAAATGATTAATAAAGATAGATGTACGATTTCGAATTATGAAATTGGAGATTCCAGACCAACCATTTATGTATTATGCGATTTAGCAAATGCTTTAGGTGTATCAACAGATTATTTATTAGGAAGAGTAGAGGTGAATTAAATGTTTCAAGTAACAGAAGCCAAGCGCGAAAAGATGAAAGCTGTTATTGGATTTATTGGTTGTAGTGGAGCAGGTAAAACAGGTAGTGCGTTGCTTACAGCGTTTGGAATGATGCAAGAGGCCTATCCTAATTTATCAGAAGAAGAACTGTGGAAGAAAATTGGCGTTATTGATACAGAACACGGGCGTTCAAAACTTCATGTAGGTCTTGTGTATGGAGAAATAAAAATAGGGAATTTCCTTCATATAGACTTTACGCCACCTTATACAACGGATCGTTACAACATTGCGGTTAAGGTTATGAAACAATCGGGTGCCGAGGTACTTATCATCGATTCATTATCGCATAACTGGCAAGGTGAAGGCGGTATTGTAGAAACTCATGGGAACATGTCGGGTAACTCGTTCCAAAACTGGGGAAAGCTTTCCTCTGAAACTACTCAATTAATAAAAACATTAACCCAGAATGATGTTCATATTTTAGCAACTTTACGAACTAAAACTGAGTATGTAGTTGAACCAGATGGAAATGGGAAAATGGCACCACGTAAAGTTGGTACGAAACCTGTACAAAAAGATGAAATGGAATATGAATTCATGCTTAATTTCGTTATCGATATTGATCATGTAGCCACTACATCAAAGGATAATACTCAAATGTTTGAGGGTCACCCGCAGAAAATTACTCCTGAAGTAGGACGCAAATTGTATCAATGGCTTGAGTTGGGTATTGATGTACAGGCCGAGGAAGCTGCCAAAAAGGACAAGCTTATACAAGAAATAAAAGAAATTGCTAATTCTAGTGAAGAAGCTGCAAAGATGCTTTCTGAAATTGAATTTAAAACTAATCAAAAACTAGATGATTTCAATATGAAATTTTTAACCGTTGCTTTAGAAAGATTAAAAGGACCACAAAACTAAGGGGGAATTATAAATGTTTAAAGTAGATCACAGTCAAGTAAAAGAATTCGAAACAATTAAAGCGGGTGAATATGAAGTAATTGTTCATAATTACGAATTAAAGAAAGCTCAATCAGGTAATAACCGTGTAGTTGTAGATTATGAAATTCGTTCTGATGTAGAGCAACCATGCCAAGGGCAAAAGATTCTATTTGATAATTTTACTGTTTCGGATAAAACAATGTGGAGATTCCAGGCAGCATCTAAAGCAGCACAATTTCCTGACGGCATTCAATTTGGATCATTTAAAGAATGGGCAGATGCATTCTTAAATAAACATCTTCGTTTAGTAATTAAATTAAATAACAATGGTTATGCAGAAGTACAAAGTTTCAAAGTTTCACAAGCTTCAGCACCAGTAATTTCAACTCCAATTAATGATTCAGATGTACCATTTTAAAAATAAAATTAAAAGATTCATATAGAGGGGAGCTGTTAGAGCTCCCTTTTCAAAAGGGAGTAATCAAATGAAATATAACTTTAACCAAATACCACAAGAATTAAAAAATGCTCCCCATTGGATCTTATGGCGGTCAGAAATAAGAAATGGTAAGAAAACGAAAGTTCCTTATCAAATCAATGGGGAAATGGCCCAATCAAATAACAAAAGAAGTTGGTCAACGTTTCCAACAATCATAAAGTTTTATGAACAAGGTGGATATGACGGAATTGGCTTTATGTTTTCTAAAGATGATCCATTTGTTGGAATAGACATTGACCACTGTATCCAAGAGGGAGCACTTACAGATTTAGCTGAAGACGTAATTGAGATATTAAATAGCTACACAGAATACTCTCCAAGCGGTGACGGCATCCACATCATTGCAAAAGGAATACTACCATTAAAGGGACCAGGTACAGGCCGTAAAAACGTTGATCTTGGATTGGAAGTATATAGACATGGACGTTATTTCACTTTCACAGGTGACTGTTTAGAACAGAAGAATGTGGAAGATAGAACGGAAGAGTTCAAAGTTTTGTTTGATAAATATCTAAAAGAAAAGCCGCAACCAGAACGTAAAGTAAATTCAGTTTCATCAGATAGAGAAGACATAAGCAGCCTTACTAATTCGGAATTGTGGGAACGGATGTTTAATAGTAAAAACGGCGGAAGTATTAAAGATTTATTCCAAGGGAACCTAATAAATGGTGATCATTCTTCTACTGACATGGCTCTTTGCAATCACTTAGCTTTCTGGACAGATAAAGATTCAGTCAAAATGGATTCAATGTTTAGGGAATCAAACTTACTTCGAGAAAAATGGGACAATATTCATCATAGTGATGGCAGTACATACGGGCAAAAAACAATTGAAATGGCCATTCTTTCTACTCCTTCCACAATAGCTGATTATGAGCCACCACAAGAAAAGCCTTATGAAATATACATTTCTGATGGCATATCAACAATTGAAGATACTGAGGAAATTATTGATGAAATACCTAAGTTTCATTTAACTGAGTTAGGAAATGCAGAACGTATTACTTATTATCATGGAAAAAATATTCGTCACTGTAACGAGTTAGAATGGCTTATTTGGAACGGTAAGCAATGGAATGAGGATAGCAAAAGGAAAATTGAAGCTATAACCGCTCAAACATTGAGAGGGCTTTACAAAGAAGCCGAACAAGAAGAAAATGAAAAACTTTCTAAACAACTTTATAGCTGGGCAAAAAAGTGTGAAAAGCGTTCAATACGAGTTAGTAGCATATTGGACGTAAGACCAATGGTATCAGTTAAAAAGAAAGAGTTAGATTCTCATAGTTTCCTTTTCAACTGTGAAAATGGGGTTATTAATTTAAAAACAGGCGAGTTAACGCCACATGATCGAGAATTGCTTATTACTAAAATATCACCAGTCGAATATGACAGAAATGCAAAATGTCCGAATTGGATTTCATTCTTAGAAAGTATATTCCTAACACCTGCAGGTGAACCGGATTATGAGTTAATTGAATTTCTTCAAAGGTCAATTGGTTATTCCTTAACAGGGGAAACAAAAGAACAAGTAATGTTTTTCCTATTCGGAAATGGACGAAATGGTAAATCAACTTTTATAAATGTCATCCAAGATTTAATGGGTGATTACGGCAGACAAACAAACAGTGATACTTTTATCAAAAAGAAAAATGATAGTGGTATTAATAACGATGTCGCTCGACTTGATGGGGCGCGGTTTGTATCAGCTGTTGAGAGTGAAGAAGGCCAGCAATTAGCAGAATCACTTGTTAAACAAATTACAGGTGGAGAGAAGATGTCAGCGCGTTTCTTACGTCAAGAATACTTTGAATTTACACCACAGTTTAAAGTTTTCTTCACAACAAACCATAAACCAATTATCAAAAATAATGACGAAGGTATTTGGCGAAGAGTTAGATTAGTTCCTTTCACCGTAACCATTCCAGAAGACAAGATTGATTATGATCTTCCTGAAAAGTTACGAAAAGAAATGCCTGGTGTTCTTCGTTGGGCTGTGGAAGGTTGCCTGAAGTGGTTGGCTAGTGGACTAGGCGAGTCGGCTGCTATTAAGAAAGCAACTAATGATTACCGTGAAGACATGGATATGTTAGGGCCATTCTTTGAAGAGATATGTGTGGTTGATAAAAACGCAAAAGTAGAAGCGAAACGGATATATAAACTTTATAAAGAATGGTGTTTTAAAAATGATGAAATGGAAATAAAAAACCGTCAATTTTATCGGCAGTTAGAAACAAGAGGATTCAAGAAAAAGCGAGGTACTGGCAATAAAATTTTCTTTTATGGCATTGGAGTTTCTGGAGAACAGTATCATTTGCACCTGGAGGAAGTAACAAAAAGTAACTCTGACAACGTAACGAACATTAATCGAAAAAAGGTGTAAGCGTTGGTATATAAGGTTTTATTAAGTTTTGTAATTTATTAACAGTTACTTTTGTTACTTATTTTACCTGTTCCCCTTCATAAAAATAAATAAATAAAAAAATAAATATATTATATAGAGCTTTAATACTATTTCCGATAACTTTGGTAACTAAGTAACTTTTTGAAGGAGTGAATGTTTTTGCATCCTAAACAAATTTGTATTGATGTCCAGTCGATGGGTGCAAAACTCATCCTGGATGGAAATGATTTATTTATTGAAAATCCTGAAAAGATTGGCCCTGAAGTTGAATCAGTAATAAAAGAATATAAGCTACGGATCGTTAAATATTTACAAGGTAATTATTCAGACCAGGAGCATGCAGTAAAGCAAACCGTTGATAAAATCATAAATTTCTTTATTGGTATTGAACAGGATATGAACCCAAAAATAAATGATTGGTTTAACAATGACGAGGATGCAGCAAGGATGGTTATGGAGTTAACTTTAAATTTTTCGCTGAATGGTTGGTTATATGTAAAAGAATCTGTGGCCAACTATGAAAATGAATTAACGGACAAGCTTTCATTCAATTTATATAATCGTGCGATGACATATTTTAAGAAAGGGGTATCTAAATGATTCGTTTCCATTACACAGATAAAGAAATAGATAAGATCTTAAAAACACTAACAATCGTGATTGATACTCGTGAGAATGTAAATGACCATATCCGTGATTACTTACATCAAAAGGGTATACCGTTTAAAAATCAAAAGTTAGATACCGGTGATTATGGCTGTATGATTCCTAAAAATGAAGAGTTGGGAATACCTCGTGATATTTACTTAGATAGTCGAGTAGAACGAAAAGCCCACATGGATGAAATTACAGGTAACTTACAAAAGGATAAACAAACAGCATTTGAAAATGAATTAATTCGCAGTAAGGAAATTCCATTCACTCTAATTGTGGAAGACCTAAACGGATACGAAAAGATGCTAAAAGGTCAATATGTTTCAAGATACAAACCTTTAGCATTACTTGGAAGACTTAACACATTTAAAGCAAAATACAATTTTGAAATTGTGTATTTAGATAAGAAATACAGTGGTAATTGGATTTATCATCATTTTTATTATCAAGCTAGACATTATCTTAAAACAGGTATTTTCTAAAATTCAAATATAAAGGGGAAATCAAAATGAAAGCAATGGCAAACGGTGTAATGGAAGTAACTAAATTAATCAATAAATCAAAGGAAGGACAAGCTGAAATGAATAAAAATAAAATCGTTAGTTTAGATGAATATCAGGAAGCGACATTACGTACTTGGAATAAGAAAAATGATTTTGGCGGACGTGTTTCAAATGCAGCTTTAGGGCTTACAGGGGAAGCTGGTGAAGTTGCTGATCTAGTCAAAAAAGCTATCTATCATGGGCATGGATTTCAACCGTCTCATTGTCCAGGAGAAGAAGACGGAAATACTTATAAATTAGCTTTAGAGCTGGGAGACATTATGTATTACGTAGGTATTATGGCCCACGAAATGGGATATACACTGCAAGATATTGCGGAAATGAATATCGCAAAATTAGCTAAAAGATATCCGGATGGTTTTAGTCGAGAAGCAAGTCAGAATCGTGTGGATGTAAAGGGAGAATAAACAATGGCATATCCTCGCGAAGAACAAGAAACAACTCTAGTTTTTGACAACAGTACAAAGAAATGGATGGTTTACTCTACTGTTCCTAAACACATTCGAAAACTTAGCAATCTATGTGAATTACAGACCTTAGAAGAAGAGGACGGGCAAGCAATAGCGGTAAAAGGTGTATTGCAAGAAAAACAAGTCAGTATGAAACAAATTCGAGTAATGTCGGATGAACAAAGACAAAAAGCTGCAGAACGTTTAGCTAAATCTAGAGTGAAGTAAGACAAAATTTGAATTTTGTTAAGAAATGGGGTTGAGGTTAAATGGGGTTTAAAGGTTTAATGAGCATTGAAAAAACAGCGAAAACATTAAAAGAGCAAGCGCGTATTTTTAATTGTTCGTATGAAGTGGCATGGGAACAATGGATACATCCTTTAATTAAAGAAATGTTTAATTTTGAAGAAGTGATGATGTATATCGATAAAGAAAACTAAACAAAAGCGTTATTTTATTAGAAAAGGAGAATGAGATATGAAAAACCTTACTTTTAAGATATTAAGCAAGTTAAGAATTATTAATAAGAAGCCAGAAACCGTAATAAACCTATCTCGAAAAGAGGATGAAGTGACTGTTGATGTAGGACAGATCATTGTTACTGGAACACCTGAAAATATCAATACTTTCATAATTGGAATGACTGAAATGCCTCATTTGAATAGAAAGCGAGGTTAGAAGAATGTACTGTAAACCGATAAATAAACAAGATTGTAAAACATTTGATGACCACGTTAGGAGGTTAACAGATATTTTTATAGATTGTGGAAGCTTACAAGTATTAGAAATGGAAACTATTAAAATTTGTAAAGAAAATGATTTTGATATTCATGAAATGGTGAAACATGTCCAATGGATGGTTGAGGATTTGAAATAGGAGGTAGAGGAATGAATAGATATAAAAAGATTTTATATTTAATGTCTTTGATTGAATTCGTTGAAGGCGCAAATATTGAATTTAATTATTTTGATGAATGGTCAATTGAAAAAATCGATAAAGAAATCGAATTTTATGAATATGTTTCTGAAAAATAGGAGTTAGAGGAATGGAAAAAGTTAATTTTCATTTCTTACGAAAAAATGGCTCTATATAATAAGGAAATTAAACGTTTAAATTAATTCTGAATGCAATAGGTCTTGTGGGCATTAGAACAGCTAAAAACGTGTAATAACAGTGTATAAAATGATTCATACGTTTTGAGGTGAAAACAAAGGGGGAAAAACGATGAAAAAGCTTAAAAAACGGAAAACGAAGAAGGCGATTGCTCGAAGAGGTAAATTAGTAGAAAAATATCGTGTTGAAACGGCATGGAGAAAAATATTTGTACAAGCTGGCATCCTAAAATAAGTGAGGTGGCATACACATTGCTAGAATGGTTAAAAGACTATCAAAAATTAGAAGATGAAATTATCTATTTGGAAAATGATTTAGATAGAAGTAAACGTGAACTGAAAAGGTGGGTGTATGGCGACTTACAAGAAGTTCGATTAACTGAAGGTTCAGAAGGAGGGAAACTGGAAGATCGTATTGCTGTACGCGAACATGACTTAGCTCACAAGATGAATGACATGTTTGATTTCAAAAAGGTAATTAGTACATTCCACGGTTTGGAGCACAAGATAATGTATGGTAAGTATGTGGAGGGCAAGACATTAGAAAAGCTTGCTGAAGAGTTAGATTACAGTCCACGTTATATCTATAATAAACACGCACAAATAAAACGAATGATTGAATATGCTCAGAAGTTAAGTTAACAAAATGTTAAGTTCACTTCAGTTCATGTTAACTATTGCAAAAAGGGTTTATAGTAATAACATAAAGATTTGACGGAAGGGTAACTGAATGTATCGGTTGCTCTTTTTGTTTATAAGTGGATATTAAAATATCACGTACCGGATTATAAAATAATATAAAACATTCAATACAATTTAACTGCAGAAATGGAAGGGATAGTATTTGCTGAATGAAGTATTCAATATGGATTGTTTAGAAGGTATGAAAATGATTGAGGATAAAACAATTGATTTAATCTTGTGTGATTTGCCTTACGGAACGACTTCCTGTCGTTGGGATGAGATTATACCGTTTAATCTGTTATGGGAACAATACGAAAGAATCATAAAAGATAATGGCGCTATCGTACTAACAGCAAGCCAACCATTTACAACGAAGTTAATTGAATCAAATATTAAATTATTCCGTTATGAATGGATATGGAAGAAAGGAAAACATTCAACAGGTTTCCCAAATGCTAACAGAATGCCACTAAAGAATCATGAGAATATTTTAGTATTTTATAAAAAACTTCCTACTTATAATCCTCAGGGGTTAATTAAATTAGATAAGCCAATTTTAAAAACAAAACCTAAAAATTTAGGTATTTTAGGGGATCATATGGAATCAATGAATAAACCGCATGTAACTAAATATAAAAACTATCCAAAGTCGATTATTGATTTTCCTAGAGATAGTAAGACGTTTCATCCCACACAAAAACCAGTTGCATTGTTTGAATATCTAATTGAAACATATACGAACGAAGGCGAAACAGTATTAGATAATTGCATGGGTAGTTTTACAACCGCTATCGCATGTATTAATACCAATCGGAATTATATAGGGTTTGAGTTAGATGAGGGTTATTGGACGTTAGGAAATGAACGCGTAGAGAAACATTTAAAAGAAATGAATAAAAGTATGGATAGTTAACAAGGTGAAGTTTATGCAATAAATCTTAAATGTTGAGTGCTGAAAACGTTGATTTAAAGCCAATGTATAAGAATTGCATAACACTATATCTTATGTAAACTAGACAAATATTGATATAACAGTCATTTCCCGATTTATCTAATCAACATAAATAATATTATAGGAAGTCATTGTGTATATTTAATTCATTTCCCTGTATAAATTAAATCAGACTACAAAATTATTAAAATAAGATTCTTTTAGCATCCATTTGGGTGCTTTTTATTTTGGAGGAGGATAAAGGATGGATAATCAATTTCTTAAAATGAGAGTTGATGGATTAGAAAAAACCGTTAGCGATCTACAAAGAGATAATGAAGGTCTGAAACAAGCGTTACTTGGTGTTTCTACAAGCGTAGAGGGATTAATTCGAAAAATTAGTATGTTAGAGCAAGGATTAGCAATGAAAACTGATATAAATCATGTTCAAAAATTGATCAAACAATCTGATAAACAAGGTTCTTTACTTTTAGAAGTTCCAATTACTTTGAATGGTAAAGAAATAGCTAAAAAAGTTAGTGATTTTACTAATACTAAAGAAAGATTTTAATCAGAGGTGATGACAAATGAAACTAACTAAACAAGAACAAGCAGTTGTAATTGGTACATTCATTTCGATGCTGGGACAGGATCTTGTAAATGAGCGCATTGATAAAAAGAAATTAGAAAGTGTACTTCCTATCTTTAATGAAATGCAAGATAATACAACACCAAAGCAAAAGAGAGAAGCAATGGTTAGTTTGCTTGAAAAAGCGGTGGATGAATTCTTAGAACAATAGCCATAAAAAAAGGAAAAGCAACTCGCATTGGGGTGCGAATCACTTTTCCTGATGGCAATGTTAACCTTATTATAACAACTTGTATTTATTTGGTAAATATATAATTGGAATATTCTTTAAAAAGGGGTGAGGATAATTGGATAGCGTTTTAAACGGTAAGATTGCTGCACTTGGTCTTATGTCTATTGATAAGAAAGCATATATCAAATATCTTAAACCACTTGAAAAAGCGCATAAAAAGTCTGGATTAGATGTTAAGTATTATAAGCTCTATGGTGGGAAGCCTATGTTTTATTCTGTGGAATACCTGGAACAAACATCAATAAAGGAATTGTTGGAAAAAGATAAATGGAGAAAGGATTTAAGTGTAAGGGGTGAGATAGATGTGTGAGGTTCGAAATGAGATTAACTATTATCATACTTCTAAATGTTTAGTGTGCGGTCATCAGGATAGAGTAAATTATCCATCTAAAGAAGAATATCAAGAAGTTACTGTTTGTCCTAAGTGTAATGGTGCTTTTGTAGATATGTGGAAGTTAGAGAAGTACAAACAACATATCAATCAGCATAAAGAATGTGAACATAAATATCGATTGATGGATAGTAAAACAACACAGATACAAGCTGATAACAGACAAGTATCTATCCATATCTTGGGGAGTTTCTATTGTGAAAAATGTCTTGATATTCAATTCCGCGGAAAGATTGAGGAAGGAGAAAAGAAAAGATGCAATTAACTAAACTAGAGAAAGCAATTGTTCTTGGAACAATCCTTAATTCTATTGGTGAAAACGAAATTGAAGATTACGTGGAATTAGAATCATTGCGATCGGTAGTTCAAGTTCTAAGTAAATTGCATAAGAGAACAAAGCCGGAAGAGAAGAAAGAGGCTATAACAAGTCTGCTTGGTAAGTTAGTGCATGAGTTATCGAAAAGAAATGATCGTGAGAAGGTTGTAAAGTTTAGATGTGTATCATGTGGATATACAGTTCAATACACTGAGAGACAAGCTAGAACTAAGGATGGATTACGTTGTAAACATTTCGAATGTGGTGGTGCAATGATTGAAACAAGAATACAAAACCAAACAACAGAAGCGTAAGTTCTATGACAGTGGTGAGTGGAAGAGTATACGAGAACAAGTAAAGAAGCGTGACAACTATGAATGCCAAGAGTGTAAGCGCAATGGTCGAGTACAAACAGACACGAATGAATACAGTGAGAGTGCAAAGCGTAAGAAGATTCAACTTGTTGTCCATCATATAAAAGAACTAGAACATCATCCAGAACTTGCATTAGAAATAGATAACTTAGAAACAGTCTGTGTGGATTGCCATAATAAAGAACACGGTAGAGTGTTTGTTAAAAAGATAAACA
>NZ_WEIJ01000001.1:845844-1023679 GCF_009183795.1 Bacillus sp. B1-WWTP-T-0.5-Post-4 | reverse complement strand
GATCAAGAGGTTAGGGGTTCGACTCCTCTCGGGCGCGCTTTTATTAACGGGAAGTGGCTCAGCTTGGTAGAGCACCTGGTTTGGGACCAGGGGGTCGCAGGTTCAAATCCTGTCTTCCCGATATTCCTAAAAAACATGGGGCCTTAGCTCAGCTGGGAGAGCGCCTGCCTTGCACGCAGGAGGTCAGCGGTTCGATCCCGCTAGGCTCCACTTATATTAATATCATTTATGGCGGTGTAGCTCAGCTGGCTAGAGCGTACGGTTCATACCCGTGAGGTCGGGGGTTCGATCCCCTCCGCCGCTACCATAAAGGACCTTTAGCTCAGCTGGTTAGAGCAGACGGCTCATAACCGTCCGGTCGTAGGTTCGAGTCCTACAAGGTCCACCATTAGACGTATATATCTCGGAGGTATACCCAAGTTCGGCTGAAGGGATCGGTCTTGAAAACCGACAGGCGGCGAGAGTCGCGCGGGGGTTCGAATCCCTCTACCTCCTCCATTTTTTCTAAAGTAAATATTTTATCATCGCGGGGTGGAGCAGCACGGTAGCTCGTCGGGCTCATAACCCGAAGGTCGCAGGTTCAAATCCTGTCCCCGCAACCAAATGGTCCCGTGGTGTAGTGGTTAACATGCCTGCCTGTCACGCAGGAGATCGCCGGTTCGACCCCGGTCGGGACCGCCATTTTTACATAAAGGCTCGGTAGCTCAGTCGGTAGAGCAGAGGACTGAAAATCCTCGTGTCGGCGGTTCGATTCCGTCCCGAGCCACCATTTTGAAGTCGCAAGCCGACTTAGCTCAATTGGTAGAGCAACTGACTTGTAATCAGTAGGTTGGGGGTTCAAGTCCTCTAGTCGGCACCACTTTCAAAATGAGCCATTAGCTCAGTTGGTAGAGCATCTGACTTTTAATCAGAGGGTCGAAGGTTCGAGTCCTTCATGGCTCACCATTTACAATTTAATGCGGGTGTAGTTTAGTGGTAAAACAAGAGCCTTCCAAGCTCTGGTCGAGAGTTCGATTCTCTTCACCCGCTTTTCAATTATGGGCCTATAGCTCAGCTGGTTAGAGCGCACGCCTGATAAGCGTGAGGTCGATGGTTCGAGTCCATTTAGGCCCACCATAATTGTTCCGCAGTAGCTCAGTGGTAGAGCTATCGGCTGTTAACCGATCGGTCGTAGGTTCGAGTCCTACCTGCGGAGCCATATTTATAGAGAAGTACCCAAGTGGCTCAAGGGGCTCCCCTGCTAAGGGAGTAGATCGCGAACGCGGTGCGAGGGTTCGAATCCCTTCTTCTCTGCCAGAACTGGCCCGTTGGTCAAGTGGTTAAGACACCGCCCTTTCACGGCGGTAACACGGGTTCGAATCCCGTACGGGTCATACTAAAAGAGATAGCATAATCTGCTATCTCTTTTTTGTTGTATAAAAGTGGACTTTGGATAGTCTGCTTTTTTATGCAATAGAAGAAATATGAAGTATTCGCTGTTGCAGTTGAGTACATAGAGAGCCGTAAATACAATCATGTTATTTATTTGGACCTGTATGGATATGAAGGAATTATCTTCAACTTGAACTTTTACCCCAGCTGTATGGCTGTAGCCTCCTACACTTGGAGAAACCGATGAAAATACATCCGGGAGCTACTGTGGAAAATAAATAATATATAGAAGAAGCTGCTTTCTCTCAATAGGTGTGATCTACTGAAGACAGCTTTTTTATGTTGTCAGTATTGTCGAGTTTTGTCGGTAAGTCGATATATTGCAAAAATCGCTGATATAATTTGAGTTACGATCGATAAATTTTAATAATCGCTGATATATTTGGAGTTACGCTCGATATATTCTAAAAATCGCTGATATAATTTCACTTACCGACAAAAACCACAAGAAAATCCCTTTCACAATCTAAAGAAAAACGCCTCCATTGAAATGGATTCCACACCTATTCCAATAACTTTACACTCTATGTGAAAAAGTTCACAAATAGGTCATAATTTGTGAAGTAATTCACAATAATACGTGCTACAATATGAATGTAAAGAAGTTAAACAACATTAAATTAGTATTTTAATTAATTACTTAAACAATCATAAAAAAATATATGTGAACAATAGAGAGGGGAAATTACCATGAAAAAAGGTATCAATCGTGTAGTATTAGTAGGAACAGGAGCTGTAGGTTGTAGTTACGCTTACTCAATGATCAACCAAGGTGTAGCTGAAGAATTCGTATTAGTAGATGTTAATGAAGCAAAAGCAGAAGGGGAAGCAATGGACTTAAGCCATGCGGTACCATTCTCTCCATCACCAACAAAAGTTTGGAGCGGTAGCTATGCAGATTGTAAAGATGCAGATTTAGTTGTTATCACTGCTGGGTTACCACAAAAGCCAGGTGAAACTCGTTTAGACTTAGTTGAGAAAAATACAAAGATCTTTAAACAAATCGTTCGAGGCATTATGGATAGCGGATTCGATGGAATCTTCTTAATTGCAACTAACCCAGTTGATATTTTAACTTACGTAACTTGGAAAGAATCTGGTTTACCGAAAGAGCGCGTAATCGGTTCTGGTACTACTTTAGACTCTGCTCGTTTCCGTTACATGTTAGGTGACTACTTAGATGTGGATCCACGTAACGTTCATGCTTACATCGTTGGTGAACACGGTGACACTGAACTTCCAGTATGGAGCCACGCTACTATCGGTGTACAAAAATTAGAAACAATCTTAGCTAACAACGAACAGTACAAACAAGAAGACTTAGACAAAATCTTCGAAAACGTACGTGATGCAGCTTACCATATCATCGAGCGTAAAGGTGCAACTTACTACGGAATCGGTATGTCACTACTTCGTGTAACTAAAGCAATCTTAAACAACGAGAACAGCGTATTAACTGTATCTGCATACCTTGAAGGTCAATACGGCGAGAAAGATGCTTACGTAGGTGTTCCAGCTGTAATTAACCGCGAAGGTGTACGTGAAATCGTAGAACTTGAGCTAAATGAAGATGAAAAAGCGAAGTTCGCTCATTCTGTAAAAGTATTAAAAGAAACAATGGCACCAGTACTATAATAATTGCTAAATAGTTCAGAGGTGGGAAACTGCTTCTTACCTCTGAACTTATATAATTTAATATAAATTCCTTTTCCGGTTTCCCTTGTATATCCCCAATATACCCCTTTTGCTGGATAAGGGTCGTTTATAGAAAAAGAGCACTCTATTTTACGTAGAGTGCTCTTTATTATTCCGCTATTTGCCGGGCAGTAAAACCTCAATTGATTAAAGTTTCACTTTATTATTTTTTAGGCGTTAATCCTAATTTCTTTAAAATATCTGCCAGTGTACCGCTTTTGGATTTTTCTACAGGTGTTTGTGATTTAGATGCATCTGGACCTTTTTTCAAGAAGTTCTTTTCGACGAAGCGAATATCTTTTTCATCGACAATCCCATCTTTATTAAGGTCTCCGTCTTTTACAGTTAGTCCTTTTTTATCATAGTTGCTAGCGATAATTTCAGCATCTCTAATATCGATTACTTTATCAGCATTTACATCGCCGGCAAGGTTTTCGTCAGGTCTTGCATAATAATATTGGCCAAGTAGCTTTCAGTATCTAATTTTGTTGTTAGACAGCTTGAAATGAGTTACTCGATGTTTTGGAATCACTGAAATAAGCGAATAAACCACCGAATGTAAGTGATAAGCTGAGCGTTGCCGTGCCAATTTCCATTTCTAATTTTTGTTTTACTGGCATAAGAACCTTAATTTAATTTTTTATCGAATTTTCGTTTTGGATATAGATAGAGTAAACACAGTATTTTAGTATGAGTTATATTTACGAAAATTTAATATTCTTTATTGAGAACAAAAATGTCTACTTATAAATTTCGCATTTCAATAAAATTGTGACAAAAAATATTGAGAAACATTTTTTTATGACAGATTATTTTGTTTTGATTTTAAGTGGAAAATAGCATGAAAAATAGGATAAACATAATAAAATAAAGGTTGAGAAAAAATAATTGGTAAAAATATAGAAGGATAATAAAGCGTTTTCAATGAATATTCGTCAAAATTCGATATTTTACACGGAAATGTGAAGGAAAACTAACATTTTTAAGAAAAAAACGAATGTTTTTTATAAATTAACAAGGATATTGCAGTTTTTCGCAGAAATAGTTAAAGTATAAAAAATTCTGTCATCTAAGTGAGGTGAGCATATTGAGTGTAATAAATTGTGAAGAAGTGAAACGAGATGAGTTTCATACAGAAAAGTACTATGAAAGTTATAATATCTTTGGCGCACATGTTATGACGGAAGATGAGATTCAAGGAGTACGATTTACAGTGTGGGCTCCTCATGCGAAAGCAATGAGTGTTGTTGGAGATTTTAATGAGTGGGATTATGAGCAACATAAAATGCTACAAGTGACAGAAGAAGGCATTTGGTCCTTGTTTATACCGCATATTGAAGAAGGAGAAATATATAAATATGCGATTGAAACGTTGGCTGGTGACGTCATTTTAAAGGCAGATCCGTATGCTGTATATGCAGAAGTAAGACCGAATACGGCATCTGTAGTTTTTGATATAAAGGGATATGAATGGAATGATAAAAACTGGACTCGTAAGAAAAAGAAAAAATCGATTTATAAAGAAGCGATGACAGTTTATGAATTGCATTTTGGTTCTTGGAAAAAGAAAGAAGATGGAACACTGTATTCTTACAGGGAAATGGTAGAAGAACTCATTCCATATGTGGTGGAACATCAATTTACACATATTGAAATTATGCCGCTTGTTGAGCATCCATATGATCGTTCTTGGGGATACCAAGGAACGGGATATTATGCAGCGACGAGTAGATTTGGTACGCCGCATGATTTAATGTATTTTGTCGACGAATGTCATAAATATGGAATCGGTGTCATTTTAGATTGGGTGCCGGGGCATTTTTGTAAAGATGCTCACGGTTTATATTTGTTTGATGGTACACCGACCTATGAATATAAAGATAAAGATGTACAAGAAAATCCAGTATGGGGAACTGTCAATTTTGATTTAGGAAAGAGAGAGGTACGTAATTTCTTAATTTCAAATGCGTTATTTTGGATGAGATATTTCCATATTGATGGTTTCAGAGTTGATGCAGTTGCGAACATGTTGTACTGGAATAAAGAAGGACAAGAGCAAAGTAATGAGCATGCTGTTTCATTTTTAAGAGAGTTAAATGAAGCAGTGTTTGCAGAGGATGAAGATTTTCTTATGACGGCAGAAGATTCAACAGCTTGGCCACTTGTAACAACTCCAACGTATGAAGGTGGGCTTGGATTCAATTACAAATGGAATATGGGCTGGATGAATGACGTGCTGAAATATATGGAGTGTGCGCCTGAATATAGGAAACACATTCATGAGAAAATGACGTTTTCTTTGCTATATGCGTACTCTGAAAACTTCATATTACCGCTTTCTCATGATGAAGTCGTTCATGGGAAAAAGTCGTTATTAAATAAAATGCCAGGTGATTACTGGGATAAGTTTGCTCAGCTTCGTTTATTATATGGATATTTCTTTACTCACCCAGGAAAGAAATTACTTTTCATGGGAGGAGAATTCGGGCAGTTTGATGAGTGGAAAGACCTTGAAGATTTAGATTGGAATTTACATGATTTTGAAATGCATCGTTATATGCATGATTACTTTAAAGAGCTCATAGCATTGTATAAGCGCTCAAAACCACTTTGGCAGCTTGATCATTCGCCTGAAGGTTTTCAGTGGATTGATGCTAATAATAACGAGCAAAGTATTTTCTCGTTTATCCGTCAAGGGGATAAACAAGAGGATGCGTTAGTTATCGTATGTAATTTTACGAAAGCTACATATGAAAACTATAAAGTAGGTGTACCAGATTTCGAGTATTATAACGAGATTTTAAACAGTGATGCACAGCAATATGGCGGTTCGGGGCAAGTGAATAAGAAACGTCTTAAGACGATTCTAGAACCGTACCATAATCAAGCAGCACATGTAGAGATTACAATTCCACCATTTGGCGTATCCATATTACGACCAGTGAAGACGAGAAAGGGGAGCAAAAAACAAGATGGCTCAAAAACAAAAGTGCGTAGCAATGTTACTAGCAGGGGGAAAAGGTAGTCGTTTAAGTGCATTAACAAAAAATTTAGCCAAGCCAGCTGTTCCATTTGGTGGTAAATATCGCATTATTGATTTTACGCTAAGTAACTGTGCGAATTCTGGTATTGAAACGGTTGGGATTTTAACGCAATATCAACCACTCGAACTTCATAATTATATCGGAATCGGAAATGCGTGGGATTTAGACCGAGTAAACGGTGGAGTCACAGTATTACCTCCTTATGCGGAGTCTTCAGGGGTTAAGTGGTATACAGGTACGGCAAGTGCCATTTATCAAAACTTAAACTATTTAAGTCAATATGAACCAGAGTATGTTCTTATTTTATCAGGCGACCATATTTATAAAATGGATTACAGTAAGATGCTAGATTACCATATTGAGAAAGAATCGGATGTATCCATTTCTGTTATTGAAGTACCTTGGGATGAAGCGAGTCGCTTTGGCATTATGAATACGAATGAAGAGATGGAGATTGTTGAGTTTGAAGAGAAACCACAATTTCCAAGAAGTAATCTTGCATCAATGGGAATCTATATTTTTAATTGGTCAATTTTGAAAGAGTATTTAGAGATGGATGCAAGAAATCCTGAATCTAGTAACGATTTCGGAAAAGACGTACTTCCGCTTTTATTGGATGAAGGGAAGAAGTTAATGGCGTATCCGTTTGAAGGATATTGGAAAGATGTTGGAACGGTGAAGAGCTTATGGGAAGCGAATATGGATTTGCTTCGCGATGAAACATCACTGAATTTAAACGATCGTAATTGGCGTATTTACTCTGTCAATCCAAACGAACCGCCTCAATATATTGCTGAAAAGGCGAAAGTAGAAGAATCGCTTATTAACGAAGGGTGCGTCATTGAAGGGGACGTGAAGCATTCTGTGTTATTCCAAGGAGTGACGGTGGAAGAAGGAAGTATGGTGATTGATTCTGTCGTTATGCCAGGAGCTAAGATTGGTAAAAATGTTGTGATTGAAAGAGCGATTGTTGGATCAGAAATGGTTATCGAAGATGGAACAATCATTCGTCCAGAAAAGAATGTTGACGATGTAGTATTAATTGCTGAAGGGAAATAGAAAAGGGGGATGAAATGAATGGGAGAAAAAATGTTAGGAATTATTAATGCAACGGGAAGTTTTCCTTCCTTAAAGAAAGTAACAGGGCATCGTTCACTAGCGGCGTTACCGTTTGGGGGCCGTTATCGACTCATTGATTTCATGCTTTCAAATATGGTGAATTCTAGTATTCATAGTGTAGCAGTTTTTACAAGCCATAAAAATCGTTCGTTAATGGACCATGTTGGTTCAGGAAAACAGTGGGATTTAGATAGAAAACGAGACGGACTATTTTTATTCCCGCCAAACTGCCAATGTGACCAAGATGAATTTGGGTCTTTTGCACACTTTAGAAGACATATTGATTATTTTCTAAGAAGCAGAGAAGAGTACGTTGTTATTACGAATAGCCATCTCGTAACAGCATTAAATTTTCAAGCGGTGTTAGAGCGACATATACATACGGCAGCTGATATTACAGAAGTTTGCCATGAAGGGGTTTCGCTTCAAACATACGTGTTAAAGAAACAATTATTGTTAGACTTATTTGAGTCATATAAAGATGTGGAGCAATACAGTTTATTTGATGTAGTGAGAGAAAAACGCGGGAAATCATTACATATTGCTACATATGAACATACTGGATATGTAGCAATTATTGACTCGATTGAAAGTTACTATAAACATAGCTTAGAAATTTTGCAACCTGCTATTTGGAAGCAATTATTTAAGAAAGAAGCACCGATCTTTACGAAAGTAAAAGATGAGCCACCAACTCGTTATTTAAAGGGTGCAGTCGTGAAAAATACAATGATTGCAAATGGCAGTATTATTGAAGGGGAAGTCGAAAACAGTGTTGTTTCCCGTTCAGTTAAAATTGGAAAAGGTTCAAGTATTCGTAACAGTATTATTATGCAAAAGAGCCAAATTGGAGATAACTGTATAATAGACGGTGTTATTATTGATAAAGACGTGAAAATTGGCGACGGTGTCGTATTAAAAGGAAGCGCCGATGAGCCGTATGTTGTAGAAAAAGGAAGCGTACAAAACAGTACGATTAATAGTTATTCCTAAAGAATCAGTGGGGGCTTTTTCCTCCACTGATTAAAGTTTTAATTTAAATGAAAACTCGAAGGGAGGAAGCTGCAAGAGGAGTAATAAAAACTTTTCGCGCAGTGGGACAACAAGTGAATATTTTATTTGCAGTATCAGAATGTGTACCGTTTGTGAAATCGGGAGGATTAGCTGATGTAGCGGGTGCACTCCCAAAAGAGCTAAAAAAATTAGGAGTGGACGTTCGTATTATACTTCCGAATTATAGTCTCATTCCGCAAAAGTTAAGAGATGGATGTACGTTACATAAAGTAATTAACGTCCCTCTTGGGTGGAGAAATCAATATTGTGGAATTTTAAAAGGTGAGCAAGACGGAATTACGTATTACTTAATAGATAATGAATATTATTTTAAGAGAGATTCTCTGTATGGGCATTACGATGACGGAGAGCGTTTTTCTTATTTCTCAAAAGCAGTGTTAGAGTGTATTCCGCACCTTGATTTTGAAGTGGATGTTCTTCATAGCCATGATTGGCATACGGCTATGGTTAATTTCTTACTTCGTGAAAAGTATCAAGATAACCCGTTATATGAGCGTATTAAAACGGTATATACGATTCATAACTTGCAGTTCCAAGGTGTATTTCCTCCTGAAGTGATGTACGACTTGTTAGAGCTTGGTGATGAATATTTTCATAGTGAGCAGCTAGAGTTTTATGGAAACGTAAACTTTATGAAAGGCGGTATTATCGCTTCGGATCAAATTACAGCGGTGAGCCCGACGTATAAAGAAGAAATTCAATATGAATTTTTCGGTGAGAAGTTAGATGGATTACTGCGAAAATATAATGATAAGCTTAGCGGCATTGTAAATGGTATTGATACGAGCGTATATAATCCAGAAACGGATTCGTATATTAAGGCTCAGTATGATGCAGAGTCATTATATGAAAAGAGTGAAAATAAACGCGCCTTGCAGCGTTATTTTGGTTTGCCAGAAAAAGAGGATACACCAATTATTTCAATGGTAACGAGATTAACGAAACAAAAAGGTCTTGATTTAGTACGTACTGTATTCCGCGAAATAATGGAAGAAGATGTACAATGTATTATTTTAGGTTCAGGTGATTCGGAATATGAGCAATTCTTTGAGTGGATGGCATATGAGTATCCGGAGAAGGTAAAAGTTTATATCGGATTTAATGAAGAATTAGCTCACCAAGTGTATGCGGGAAGCGATTTGTTTTTAATGCCATCGCTGTTTGAACCGTGTGGACTTGGACAACTTATCGCATTAGCATACGGTACAATTCCAATTGTAAGAGAAACAGGTGGGTTAAACGACACGGTACATTCTTATGATGAAGAAACAGGCGAAGGAAATGGTTTCAGTTTCACGAATTTTAATGCACATGACATGCTGCATACGATTCATCGTGCAATTGAATTCTATCATGATAAACCAGTGTGGGAGCAGCTTGTAAAACAAGCGATGACTGAAGATTATAGCTGGGAGCAATCGGCTCTTGCTTATAAGGAATTGTATAAAAGTCTCATGGAATAACATGTAGGTGGTGAAAAAATGTTTACTCATGTTGAAAGTTTTAAATCAACTTTTCTAGAAAAGTTAGAGACGATGTATGGTAAAAGTTTTAAAGATTCTACAACTCGTGATCAATATAATACACTCGGCCATATGGTACGTGAGTATATGAATAGTCAATGGATTGCAACGAACGAGAGTTATCGATCCGGAGAGCAAAAGCAAATGTATTACTTGTCTATTGAGTTTTTGCTTGGACGTTTGCTTGGAAGTAACATCTTGAATTTAGGTATTCGAGATGTATGCGAGCAGGGGTTATCTGAACTAGGGATTTCGTTACAAGAGTTAGAAGAAGTGGAAGCAGATGCAGGCCTTGGTAATGGTGGGCTTGGACGCTTAGCAGCCTGTTTTCTCGATTCACTCGCATCTTTAAACTTACCAGGACACGGCTGTGGAATTCGTTATAAACATGGTTTGTTTGATCAGAAAATTGTTGATGGTTATCAAGTTGAATTTCCAGAACAGTGGCTTCTTCATGAAAACGTATGGGAAGTAAGAAGGTATGATCAAGCTGTAGAAGTAAGTTATTTCGGCAGTGTTGAACCGCTAGAAATTGACGGGCGTTTAGAGTTTAGGCATACAAATGCAGAAGTCATTATGGCCGTGCCATATGACGTGCCGGTAGTTGGCTATGAGACGAGTACTGTAAATACACTTAGACTTTGGAATGCTGAACCAGTTCCTTTCCCGCAAAACTGCAAAGATATTTTGAAATATAAGCGTGAAACAGAGGCTGTATCGGAGTTTTTATATCCAGATGATACGCATGATGAGGGAAAAATACTTCGTTTAAAACAACAGTATTTCCTCGTATCAGCAAGTTTGCAAAATATCGTTCGAATGCATAGAGAAAGATATGGTGACCTTCGTCAACTACATGAAAAAATTGCGATCCACATTAACGATACACATCCGGTTTTAGCAATTCCGGAACTGATGCGTATTTTACTAGACGAAGAAAAGTTAGCATGGGAAGAAGCTTGGCACATAACGACGCAGACGATTTCTTATACGAATCATACGACGTTATCAGAAGCGCTCGAAAAGTGGCCAATTCACATTTTTAAACCGTTATTACCGAGAATTTATATGATTATTGAAGAGATTAATGAACGTTTCTGTCATGAACTGTGGGAACAGTATCCGTATGAGTGGGATCGTATTGAAGCAATGGCGATTATTGCACATGACCTTGTGAAAATGGCTCATTTAGCGATTGTCGGTAGCCATAGCGTAAACGGTGTAGCAAAAATTCATACGGAAATATTAAAGCAGCGGGAAATGCGATTGTTTTATGAATTTTATCCAGATAAGTTTAATAATAAGACGAATGGAATTGCTCATAGGCGCTGGCTTATGAAAGCAAATCCACAGTTAACAAATCTCATTTCAGAGGCGATTGGAACGGAGTGGAAGAAAGAACCGATTAAGCTTCAAGAGCTACAATTAGTTCAATATGATGCGAGTTTCCAAGAGAAATTTGCAGAGGTAAAACAAGAGCGTAAAGAGATTTTAGCAGAGCGTATTCATAATACAATGGGGATTACCATTGATCCAAATTCTATTTTTGATGTGCAAGTGAAAAGATTACATGCTTATAAACGACAATTATTAAATGTTCTTCATATTTTATATTTATATAACCGTTTGAAAGAGGATGCTAGTTTTACATTTTATCCGCGTACTTTTATTTTTGGAGCGAAAGCATCACCTGGCTATTATTACGCGAAAAAAATTATTAAATTAATAAATGAACTCGCAAGAAAAGTAAATAATGACCCGTATGTCAGTCAATATATGAAAGTTATCTTTCTAGAAAACTATCGAGTTTCTTTAGCGGAAGATATATTCCCAGCGGCGGATGTAAGTGAACAAATTTCAACGGCGAGTAAAGAAGCATCGGGAACAGGTAATATGAAATTTATGATGAATGGTGCGATTACACTCGGAACGCTAGACGGTGCTAACGTTGAAATAAAAGACCGGGTCGGTGATGATAACTGTTTTATTTTCGGTTTAACGGCCGAAGAGGTTCTTCATTACTATCAAAATGGTGGCTATCGTGCAAGTGATTATTATCACCACAATAGACACATAAAAAAAGTAGTTGATCAATTAACAAATGGTTTCTTTGCACAATCGGGAGCTGAATTTGAAGCGATTTACGATTCTCTCGTTATTCAAAACGATGAATATTTCGTTCTGCGAGATTTTGGTCCATATGCTGAAAGACAAGAGGCTGTCGGTAGAGCTTATGAGAACCGAACGAAGTGGCTAGAAATGTCGATTTTAAATATTGCACAGTCTGGTCATTTTGCGAGCGATCGAACGATTTTGCAGTACAGTAATGAAATTTGGGGTATTGGTAATGCAGTTAAACAGTTTTAAAGAGGTTGCTATATTGGGAGATATATTATCGATTTACCAACCGAAATGGATATTAATAAATAAAACGGGCTTAATAAAATTAAGCTCGTTTTATTTATTTTGCTTAAGAAAGAAATGGAACAGTGGTATATATGATACCTGCCCCATCATACTCTCCTGTCGCAAAGTATGAAAATGTAAAGAAACCTGTAACCGTAAAAATTACAATAAGAAAAAATGCGAAGATAAATTTTAACATGTAAGGTCCCCTCATCCAAAAATAACTTCATACATTATTATAGTATACGAATATTTTATTTCCAATTGTTTACTGGTTAAAAATGAGAAGTCAGACATGTTTTGTATGTTGTAATGGAATGATTATTTGTAATGGATTTTGTGTTTTTTGTAAATGTCATGTTGTGATGGACGTGTGCATACTCCCAATCATGATCATTAAAATTTATGTTTCGGGGAGGGAGAAGTGGGACGACATCGAACAAGTTGACGAAACGAAAGCTACTAGCTACTTGTAGTTTATAATAATTTCGAAAAGCGATATCTCCTACTTTTGGAGAAGCGAATGTATAAAGTCCATACTGTGCGAAGGCAGTATTTATACGTGCATCTAATATGTGTAATGTGGCAAGCGCGCCACCTAGACTATGCCCAGTAGCTAGCAGTTTTTTATGTGCTGGCAATGATACGAGCATATCCATAATAGAATCACGACAAGACTCATAAATAGAGAGAAAACCGTTATGGACATTTCCGCCATTTAAAGCATAAGGATAAGGTTTTTGATTGACGAGAGAATCAATAATCCAATCGGGGTCTGTTTGAGTGCCTCTGAAGGCAACAATAATTGTATCCTCAGATTCTAATATAAATCCGAACCATTCTGTTGTTTGAATGGCCTTTCCTTGAAACCCTTGTACATATTGAAAACCATCTGGTATCTCGAAAATACCATTTTGTTTATATTGTTCATACGTTAACTCACAACAAGAAGCTAACAGTATGGCAGTGTCTTTATCAAAGGATAAAGGAGTACGCATTAAGGAAGCCCTCCTTAAGAAAAAGTATAGTTTAATATATGCAGTGAGGAACTTGATTCATTCTTTTGGAGGTGGGGAATAGCTTGTATCGCTTATCTAAATCAGTGGAGGAAATTATAAGGTCAAAATAAAACAGTGCCTGATAAGGGCACTGTTTACTCTTTTTCATCTCAAGGAGTCGACTTTTTTAGTTATTCTTAATGAACTGACGTATGCGTTAGTTGCATAAGTAAGAGGTTTGAAAAAATAGCCTGTATATATTTGAACGATGAATAACTTACCTATTTTCTTGTGTTTGTTTACACTATATACAGAAAAATTTGAAAAACAAAACGTATTATTTATCTGTTTGTTTTTGCTTCTTTTTCAAATACTCCGTACGCAATTTTTCAAGTTGCTGCTTTTTATCAAATTTGGCAGGTTTCTGTTTTTCATGGAACTTTGCCACAGCTACCTGACTTTTGGAATCCAATTGATATTTTCCCACTTTGTTCACCTACTTTTCTTGTCTCTAAAGAGAATCTATTCAACAAATATAATATACCTTATTTTCCTGAAGTAAACCTTATTACTTTATTTTAACTGCTTTTTCTCGTTTGTAGACGTAAATTAAAACACTCTTTCACTACATTACTGCAAGCAAGGGTGTTTTAATTTTATTATTTTATTAGTTGATGGCCATGCCTACATAAGGGCACAGTTTACTCTTTCCCATCTAATAAACGACCAAGTCCACCTAATACACTACCTTCGCCAGTACTTTGCGCTGCTGGGCTTGTAAGGCGTGCTGCTAAGCGGCTAAGTGTTAAGGACTGAATCCAAACTGTTCCAGGACCTTCTAATGTTGCGAAGAATAAACCCTCGCCGCCAAATAGAGCTGTTTTTACTTTACCAACGAACTCGACATCATAGTTAATGTCTTTTGTCATAGCAACGAGACAACCTGTATCAATACGAAGTTTCTCACCAGGTTTTAATTCACGTTTATATACAGTTCCACCTGCGTGCATGAAAGCAAGGCCATCACCTTCAAGTTTCTGCATGATGAAACCTTCACCACCGAAGAAACCAGTTCCTATTTTTTTCGTAAATTCAATTCCGATGGAAACACCTTTTGCGGCACAAAGAAAGGCATCTTTTTGACAAACTACTTTTCCTTGATACTCTGTTAAATCTACAGGAATAATTTTACCAGGATAAGGAGCAGCAAATGAGACGTGGCGCTTGCCGTGACCTGTATTTGTAAATACAGTCATAAACATACTTTCGCCTGTAACGAGACGTTTACCAGCGCCCATTAATTTTCCGAATAAACCTCCAGATGGGCCAGAACCATCACCGAAGATTGTTTCCATTTCTATGTAATCTTCCATCATCATCATTGCGCCAGCTTCTGCGATCACGCTCTCTTCTGGATCTAACTCAATTTCAACAAACTGCATATCATCGCCATATAACTTATACTCGATTTCGTGTGCTCTCATTTTTTTCACCTCGTATGTAATAGATACTTATATTGTACAGAATTTAATAGGATTAGAATACTTTAGTTTTGTTAATTTTCAAATAAAGTGGAACCAGCCAAAACTGATTATCAGCTCCCGCCAATCAAGCTGTCCACAAATGGCGGGATAATATATGAATATAGAAATTCAACATTATATTAAAATTATAAAAAAATGGTGGAATGAAAGTGTTCTCATTTGACGTTTTGGATATAGCGTGATATAGTGAAATCACTATTGAGCTACATAATGTGGTACGGAAATAAAGCACGTTGAATTAAAGGCTGTAAGCTTGTTATACATTCATGTCCTTTATATCCACCTTTTCATGTGGATTCATAGTTTCATTTTTATTTAGGAGGTACATGACATGCAAACAGGTAAAGTTAAATGGTTCAACAGCGAAAAAGGTTTCGGTTTCATCGAAGTTGAAGGTGGAGACGATGTATTCGTTCACTTCTCAGCTATCCAAGGTGACGGATTCAAAACTTTAGAAGAAGGTCAAGAAGTTTCTTTCGAAATCGTTGAAGGTAACCGTGGACCACAAGCTGCTAACGTTACAAAAAACTAATTAGCTAGCGATAAAAAGCATTCCGATTTTCGGAATGCTTTTTTTTATTCTTTGGAACTAGATTCATTTGAAGATAATTCACCTTTGAAGGTACGTTCTTCAAAATCATCAAGCATTTGTTCATATTCTTCATGCTCTTCTGTAGCGAAAACTTGTGGGTTTTTCCCGTACATATCCGTACCGATAAAGTTTTCAAAATCCTCCACGTAGCCTACGTTTTCTTCACTATTTACATACATGCCATTATAGTTTTTTGAATCTTGTCTTTCTAAATCAGACGGCGTTTCAGATGTTCCGTAATTTGCGACATCTTGCCACGCATCTTCCGCATCGTACTCAACAGAATGGTCCTCATCATGCTTGTGGAAAGAAGGAGACAACACTTCTTCTTCAACTGGTCGTGTATTCATATTTAACTTATTTGTCGCGTGCTGGATGCATGTTGTAGCGGTTGGCATTGCTTCCAATCTTTCAAATGGAATTTCTTCGCCAGACACTTCGCAAATGCCGTACGTACCCGCTTCTATTTTTTGCAAGGCATGTTTCGTGTCTTCAAGCTGTTTATGCCAAAGTTCAATAAGTCCGAAGTCTTTTTCCCGTTCATATAGCTCTGTAGCCATATCAGCTGGATGGTTATCATAGCTAGATAATTCTCCAACGGAATCACGTTCAGAAGCACGATCTGTATTTTCATGAGTTTGTATCGTTTGCTCTAGTTCTTGTTTTTGTTTTTCTAAAATGGATTTAAATTGACCTACTTGTTGTGGAGTTAACATAGTCGTCCACCTTCCTACAATTCAGTTTCTTTACATAGTATGGGCGTTGAGAGTAGGAATTATGAGATGAATTTCAGATATGAAAAAGGAGCCGCATAAGCAGCTCCTTTTATAGAAAGTATCCAAGTAATAATCCGATTCCCATTAGGAAACCGAAGATTGTATTTGTTTTTGCTGTTGCAATCATCGCAGGTACCATTTCTATTGGAATGCTTTTGCCGATAAAGCCTTTCGTCGCTTTAAATGCTTTCGGTGCACTTAAAAATACGATAAGCATCCATGGTGATACGATGCCCACGATAATTAAAGCAATTGTCCAAATGTAGGAAACGATGAACATCGAAGCAAGTACACCAACCGCTCGCTCGCGCCCAACGAGAATTGCTAACGTTTTACGACCGTTTTCTTTATCGCCATCCAAGTCACGAATATTATTAGCTAGTAAAATGGCGCCAATTAAAATGGAGCTTGGGATAGATAGTAAAATGACTTCTGATGTTACAGTTCCAGTTTGAATAAAGAATGAAATCCCAATAATAATGACACCCATAAATAATCCGGCTGTCAACTCTCCAAATGGTGTATATGCAATTGGAAGTGGGCCACCTGTATAAAGGTAAGCAACGGCCATACAAACAAGACCGATTGCAGCAAGCCACCAGCTAGAATTCATACAAATATAAACACCTAGTAGTATTGCGATGCCGAAAAATCCAAATGCTAAGTTAAGCACTGTTTTTGGCTGAATGCCATCGCGAACGATAGCGCCGCCGATACCAACTGAACCTTCGTGATCGAGTCCTCTTTTATAATCAAAGTATTCATTAAACATGTTTGTTGCTGCTTGAATGAGAAGACAAGCAAGAAGCATCATAAGGAAAAGAGGAAGATGTATTTGATTTATACCTCCGACCTGCATCGAATATGCTGTTCCGATGAAAACAGGTACGAAAGCGGCTGTTAATGTATGGGGACGTAGTAAACTCCACCAGATGCGCCAGCCTGTTTGCTTACTTGGCTTTGGCGCCGTAGGAGAGGAATTCGTTTTGACGTTCATTTCCATGTTGAATCCTCCTTTGGTCACATATTGTACACAACTAAGTGTAGAAAAAGCATCATTTAGTGTCAACGTTTATTTTCTAGGAAGAGAAGGTGAATTTCTCAGAAATGCTAAACGTTGACAGGCCTTTCGTTTGAGGTGTATCTTAAAATCAAGCGTAATTATGACTATTTTTCGCCCATAGGGGGGAGACAATTGTGATTCAAACGAAACAAAAAGGCTTGCAAGAAGTTCTTATTGCAGCTATCAAGCGTGCAACTAACGAAAAAACATTGGTTAGTTTTGTAAAACAAATAGACTGGGTGGATCCGCTTCTGTTCTATGCAGCAGGAAAAAGGATTTCATTCGAAAATAGATGTTATTTTGCAGACCCGGCTCAGCATGTAATATTTGCAGGAATTGGCTCTGTTTTCACTATAGCAAATTCTTCTCATAAGCGCTTTCAAACCGCTCGCGACGAGTGGGAGAAAGTAAAAGAGAATGCATTTGTCCAAAGAGATGAATATGAATTTGGAACGGGTCCGCTTTTATTTGGTGGTTTTTCCTTTGATCCAGAAAAAGAGAAAACGGACCTATGGAAAGAGTTTAAAGATACGACATTTTCACTACCAGCATTTTTATTAACTGTAAAAAATGAAAAAGCATGGTTAACGATGAATACATTTGTTTCAGCAACAGATTGTGCAGAAAATCTTTATAACGAAATGATTTCTTTAGAAGAGAAAATTTTGAGAGAGAGTAAATGTGCGCTAAACGGATCGAAATTGACTGTTATTTCTAAAGTAGAAGTGGATCCGAAAGGCTGGATGAAAGCAATTGAAAAAGTACAAGATGAGATGAAGCAGGGTAACGTGCAGAAGGTTGTATTGGCGAGGGAACTAAAAGTAGAGATGAATCATTCGATTGATTCTGCTCTTGTTTTAGAAGCACTTCGCATTGGTCAACCGGATTGTTACGTATTTTCTTTTGATTATAAAGGAGCATGCTTCTTAGGAGCGACGCCTGAGAGATTAATTCGCAAAGAAGATGAGAAATTTACATCGATGTGTCTTGCGGGTTCAATCGGTCATGGTCATTCTATAGAAGAAAGTAAGCGAAATAGTAATGCGCTTCTTCATGATGAAAAGAATTTAGCTGAACATGGGTATGTTGTTAACATGATCCGCTCGGTACTAAATGAACATTGCGAATACGTTAATATTCCGGAAAGCCCAGGTTTATTAACAACGAAAAACTTAATTCACTTATATACGCCTGTAGAAGCAAAAGGCGATGCGAGTCTTTTAACAATGGTAGAAGAATTACATCCAACACCAGCTCTTGGCGGGACACCTCGTTTGGAAGCGATGAAACTGATCCGTGATGTTGAATTGTTAGACAGAGGGTTGTATGGTGCACCGATTGGCTGGATAGATGATGAAGGAAATGGTGAATTTGCGGTTGCGCTGCGCTGCGGATTATTAAACGGCGAGAAAGCATCCTTATTTGCCGGTTGTGGTATTGTAATTGATTCAATCCCGCAGCTTGAATATGAAGAAACAAGTTTGAAGTTTAGACCGATGCTTGGTGCTTTGGAGGAATTAATGAAATGAACAATCATATAGAAGCATTATCATATTATTTAGGCGCGTTCGTGGATGAACTGACGCGTCTAGATGTATGTGATGTTGTCATTAGTCCAGGCTCACGGTCAACGCCGATTGCTTTACTAATGGAACAACACGAAGGAATGAACACATATTTACATGTGGATGAAAGATCAGCAGGATTTTTCGCGCTCGGTATTGCGAAAGCAAAAAAACGCCCAGTAGCATTATTATGTACGTCAGGAACAGCAGCAGCGAACTATTATCCAGCTGTATGTGAAGCTTTTCATTCAAGGGTCCCACTTATCGTCTTAACAGCGGATAGACCGCATGAATTAAGAGATGTGGGTGCACCACAAGCAATGAATCAATTTAATTTATACGGTACTTTTGTGAAACAATTTACAGAGATGGCACTGCCAGAAGCAAGTGAAGCGATGTATCATTACGCTCGTATGACGACGCAGCGTATAGTAGCAAATGCTTGTTTAGCACCGCAGGGTCCTGTTCATCTTAATTTTCCAGTTCGCGAGCCACTTATCCCTGATTTCTCACTAGAAAGCTTATGGGATAAAGGACGTAGTGAATATACAGGAGTAGTTCAGCAAGGAAACGCGGTGATGCCGAGTGAATATGTAGATTCTCTTGTAGGGCGCCTTTCACATATGGAAAAGGGGCTTATTATTTGTGGAGATGATAGTCATGCAGAAATCGCAATGTTTGCAACGCAACTAGCTGAAAAAACTGGCTATCCTATATTAGCAGACCCACTTTCTAATATTCGTAGCGGACACCACGATAAAACGATGGTAATTGACTGTTATGATACATTTTTACGAAATGAAAAGTTAAAAGAAACATGGAAACCGGACGTTTTAATTCGCTTTGGTGGTATGCCTGTTTCTAAATCATTAACGCAGTTCATAAAAAAACAAACAAAAGCAGTTCATATCGTTGTCGATGAATCAGGACAATGGAGAGATCCAGCTCTTGTTGCGACAGAAGTTGTGCAAGCAAGTGACATTGAATTCTGCAAGGCATTAATAGAAAAAATGCCAGTTATGAAAAAGAATGATTGGTCCCTAATGTGGCAACATATAAACGAAAAAACGAAGGAAACGCTTCGTGAAATGGAAACATATGAAACTGCATTTGAAGGAAAGGTTATTACAGATATTGTGCGCGTATTACCAGAAGACGCAACGTTATTTGCGAGCAATAGTATGCCAATTCGTGATACAGACTCATTCTTCTTCACATCGGATAAAAACATCCATGTGATGGCAAACCGTGGTGTAAATGGTATTGATGGAATCATTTCGACAGCTCTAGGAGCAAGCGTTATTTGCGATCCACTTGTATTAGTAATTGGTGATTTATCATTTTATCACGATTTAAACGGGCTGTTAGCAGCGAAATTACATGAATTAAACATAACAATTGTCGTTGTAAATAATGATGGTGGGGGTATTTTCTCATTCTTACCACAGTATGAGAAAAAGGAACATTTTGAATCATTATTTGGAACACCAATTGGACTTGATTATGAGCATGTTGTCAAAATGTACGGCGGTTCATTTAGCCGTGTAAATGGTTGGGAGCAATTCCGAGAAGAAGTTCGAAAAGGAACGACGACAGAAGGTTTACACGTTGTGGAAATTTGTACGAACCGTGATGAAAACTTAACATTGCACCGTACGTTATGGGCAAAAACACAGGACGTAATTACTACATCTTTACAAGGTGAATCAAAATGAAAGTAACGCTGCAAGGTGTATCGTATGAATATGAAGTAGTCGGAAGCGGGGAACCACTTCTACTTCTTCATGGTTTTACGGGAAGCATGGAAACGTGGCGTTCTTTTATCTCTTCATGGAGTGAGCAGTTTCAAGTTATTGTAGTTGATCTTGTTGGGCACGGAAAGACGGAGAGTCCTGAAGATGTTGCGCATTATGATATCCGAAATGTGGCATTGCAAATGAAAGAACTACTAGATTACCTTCATATTGAAAAAGTACATATACTTGGCTACTCAATGGGAGGAAGACTGGCGATTACGATGGCATGTCTATATCCAGATTATGTACACTCTCTTTTATTAGAAAATTGTACAGCTGGGCTCGAAGACGAAGCGGATAGAAAAGAACGTCGTGAAAAAGATGATCGACTTGCCGATAAAATTGAGCGAGAAGGCATAGAAATTTTTGTATCGATGTGGGAAAATATTCCGCTTTTTGAAACGCAAAAACGTTTAGCAAAAAACGTACAAGAAGCGGTGCGAAAAGAACGACTTGCTAACAACCCAAAAGGGCTCGCAAATAGCTTGCGGGGCATGGGAACTGGGGCTCAGCCTTCATGGTGGGATGAGCTGAAAAACTTAAAAATACCTGTTCTTTTAATGAACGGAGAATATGATGAAAAGTTCTTCCGCATATTAAAAAACATCGAAAAATGCGTGTCTGATGCGAAATTTGTCAAAATTCATGGTGCTGGCCATGCAATTCATGTGGAACAACCGGAAAAGTTTGATACAATAGTAAAGGGATTTCTAAAAACTATGCAGTGATACTTTTTTCAGCAAGAAGGAAGCCACGCTTATAGGTGAAATCAGAAATATACAAGGAGGTAGTTGTAATGGCTATTGAATGGGTAAAAGAAGGCAATTACGAAGATATTATTTATTCAACATACAATGGTATCGCAAAAATTTCGATTAACCGTCCTGAAGTACATAACGCATTCCGTCCAAAAACGGTAATGGAGTTAATCGACGCTTTTGCACAAGCTCGTGATGATGCAAATGTTGGCGTTATCATTTTAACAGGTGAAGGTGGACGTGCATTCTGTTCTGGCGGCGACCAAAAAGTTCGCGGTCATGGCGGATATGTAGGTGACGACCAAATCCCACGTCTAAACGTATTAGACTTACAACGTCTAATTCGGGCAATTCCTAAACCAGTTATCGCAATGGTAGCAGGTTATGCAATCGGTGGTGGACATGTACTTCATATCGTATGTGACTTAACAATCGCTGCAGACAACGCTGTATTCGGACAAACAGGTCCTAAAGTAGGAAGCTTTGACGGTGGATACGGAGCTGGTTACTTAGCTCGTATGGTAGGCCACAAGAAAGCTCGCGAAATTTGGTACCTATGCCGTCAATATAGTGCACAAGAAGCGCTTGATATGGGCTTAGTAAATACAGTAGTACCATTAGAACAACTTGAAGCAGAAACAGTACAATGGGCACAAGAGATCTTAGCAAACAGCCCAATGGCACTTCGTTTCCTAAAAGCTGCATTCAACGCAGACACAGACGGTCTAGCTGGTATTCAACAACTAGCTGGAGATGCAACGTTATTGTACTACACAACTGACGAAGCAAAAGAAGGCCGCGACGCATTCAAAGAAAAACGCAGTCCGGACTTCGGTCAATTCCCTCGTTTCCCGTGATCAAACCAAAAGCGGAAGCGGCTTGCTTAGAACAAGAGGGCGTTGGAACTCCTGACGTAGAGGCGCTTTTTGCCTCGTAGGAAGGCGTGAAACGACCGACTGTTCTAGCCGCTGTAGCTGGATGAAACCAAAAGCGAAAGCAGCTCGTTCAGAATGTGAGGGGGATGGAGCTTCTGACGTAGAGGCGCTTTTTGCCTCGTAGGAAGAAGTGAAGCCACCGAGCATTCTAGCTGCTGTAGCTGGATAAGACCAAACCGGAAACAAAACAACTAAGAGACTTGATGTCATATCAAGTCTCTTTCTTTCATGAAAGGAGAATGTATGATGGAAACTATGCCAAATTGGTTAATGCAACGTGCGTTTTTAACACCAGATCGAACTGCAATTGAAATAGAGGAAGAGAAAGTTACTTTTATGGAGCTGCATGAAACAGTAGTATCTGTTTGTGAACGTCTCACGCATGTTGGAGTGAAGCGAGGGCAAAAGGTGGCTGTTCTGATGAAAAATGGTATGAAGATGATTACAGTTATTCACGCCCTATCGTACGTAGGGGCAGTAGCTGTGCTTTTAAATACGCGTCTTTCAAGAGAAGAGCTACTTTGGCAAATGGATGATGCTGAAGTTATTTGTTTAGTGACGGATCAAGATTTTGATGCTAAAGATATTCCTATCTATTCATTCGCCGAAGTGATGAATGGACCAAAAGAGGAAGCCTCTATACAAGAAGAGTTTTCTTTAGAAGAAGCGATGACAATCATTTATACGTCTGGGACGACAGGAAAACCGAAAGGCGTTATTTTAACGTATGGTAATCATTGGGCAAGCGCAGTCGGTTCATCGCTTAATTTAGGACTTCGTGATGATGATTGTTGGTTAGCCTGTATGCCGATGTTCCACGTTGGCGGGCTCTCGCTTTTAATGAAAAATATTATGTATGGCATGCGCATTTTACTCGTTCCGAAATATGATGCTGATTTTATTCATAAAGCACTTCAAACGAGAGGTGTTACGATCATTTCTGTTGTATCCAAAATGTTAACAGATTTATTAGAGAGACTTGGAGAAGGGACATACCCAGCTTCTTTACGATGCATGTTACTTGGCGGAGGACCAGCGCCGAAACCGTTATTAGAAACATGTGTGGAAAAAGGAATCCCTGTGTATCAAACGTACGGTATGACAGAAACGTCTTCGCAAATTTGCACGTTATCAGCAGATTACATGTTAACGAAAGTAGGATCAGCTGGAAAACCACTATTTCAGTGCCAACTTCGTATTGAAAAAGATGGTGTAGTAGTACCGCCATTTGTGGAAGGCGAAATCGTAGTAAAAGGACCGAACGTAACAGGTGGTTACTTTAACCGTGAAGATGCGACGCGTGAGACAATTCAAAACGGATGGCTTCATACTGGTGACCTCGGTTATTTAGATGAAGAAGGATTTTTATACGTATTAGATCGCCGCAGCGATTTAATCATTTCTGGCGGAGAGAATATATATCCGGCTCAAATTGAAGAAGTGTTGCTTTCTCATCCGGCGGTAGCGGAAGCTGGTGTTGTCGGTATGACTGATGATAAATGGGGACAAGTACCCGCTGCTTTTGTTGTAAAAAGTGGAGAGGTAACAGAAGAAGAAATTCTTCACTTTTGCGAGGAGAAATTAGCGAAATATAAAGTGCCGAAAAAAGCGTGTTTCTTAGAGGAATTACCACGAAATGCTTCGAAAAAATTGTTAAGACGAGAGTTAAGACAATTAGTGGAGGAGATGTAAGTGGAGATAAAAAAAGCGACACTTTATATAACGGAAATGCCACTCGTAATCCCGTTTGCTGCAAGCTACGGAACGTATGAAAAACGTGAAAGTATCGTCATTGAATTAGAAGATACGGACGGGTGCATTGGATTTGGCGAAGTCGTTGCATTTTCTGAACCGTGGTATACGGAAGAAACAGTGAAGACGGCGCTGCATGTACTGCAAGACTTTTTATTACCGGATGTATTAAAGGCTGAAATTTCTCATCCGAATGAAGTGCCGAGTTTGTTCCAGCATATAAAAAGAAACCGAATGGCAAAGGCGGGAATTGAAGGGGCTGTTTGGGATTTATATGCGAAGCGTCAAAACAAATCGCTAGCGACAGTGCTTGGCGGAACGAAGGCTGAAATTGAAGTCGGTGTCGTAATTGGGCTTAATACGATTCCAGTCATGTTAAAACAAATCGAGAAGTACGCGGAAGAAGGATACGAGCGTTTTAAAGTGAAAATAAAGCCAGAGCATGATTATGAGTTATTGAAAGAAATTCGTAAAGAGTTTCCGTATATCCCGTTAATGGCTGATGCGAATTCAGCATACACATTAGCGGATACGGAGAAGCTGAAACGACTAGATGAATTTCAACTGATGATGATTGAACAACCGTTAGCGGATTACGATTTTCTTGATCATGCACAGCTGCAGAAGAAGATTGAAACGCCAATTTGTTTAGACGAAAGTATTCATAGTTTAGAAGATGCACGCGTCGCGATTACGCTTGGTAGTTGCCGCATCGTTAACATTAAACCAGGGCGAGTGGGCGGATTAACAGAATCGGTTCAAATTCATAATTATTGCATGGAACATAACATAACCGTTTGGTGCGGCGGTATGGTGGAGATGGGGATTTCAAGAGCACAAAATGTTGCGCTTGCCTCATTGCCGAACTTTACGATCCCAGGCGATATATCTGCTTCTAGCAGACATTGGGAGAAGGATATTATTTCGCCGGCAGTGACGCTTGAGGGCGGGAAAGTGATGGTGCCGCAAAGCGTTGATACTGAGTATGAAGTAGAGCGTGGAAGGCTGGCGGAAATCACGAAGCAGCGGATTGTGTTTGAGCGGTAAGTGGGGTCTTTAAAATAGTAGGCGAATTTCGTCGTTAATTGTCGGTAAGTCGATATATTTCAATAATCGCTGATATAATTTTATTTACAAAGGTTACTCTAACGGGTAACCTTTTTGTATTGTACAAATGGGATAGACTAGTTTACAATCGAGCGTATAAAGGGGGAGTAAAATGAAGCGCATTTCAATTTTAATAGTGGATGATGAGGCAGAAATTGCTGATTTAATTGAGATACATTTAGAAAAAGAAGGGTACCACGTCGTAAAGGCAGCGGACGGGGAAGAGGCCGTTCATATTATTGAAACGCAGCCAATCGACTTAGTGGTTTTAGATATTATGATGCCGAAAATGGATGGGTATGAAGTGACGCGTCAAATTCGCGCGAAGCACCATATGCCAATCATTTTCTTAAGTGCGAAAACGTCTGATTTTGATAAGGTGACAGGTCTTGTGCTAGGGGCAGATGATTATATGACGAAACCTTTTACACCGATTGAATTAGTTGCACGTGTAAATGCACAATTACGCCGATTTCTTACGTTAAATCAGCCGAAAGTAGCGGAGAATAAATCTGCTTTAGAGGTAGGCGGGGTCGTGATTGATCCTGAGCGAAGAACAGTAAATGTGTACGGAGAACAAGTTGAATTAACACCGAAAGAGTTTGATATTTTATATTTATTAGCGAGCCATCCGAAGAAAGTGTACAATGTAGAAAATATTTTTCAGCAAGTATGGGCAGATGATTATTATGAAGGCGGAAATACAGTTATGGTACATATTCGTACGTTGCGGAAAAAGCTTGGGGAGGATAAAAGAAAAGATAAGCTAATAAAAACAGTTTGGGGAGTAGGGTATACTTTCAATGGGTAAAAAGATGAGAAGTTTTCGCTCAAAGATGGTTATGCTATTTGCGTTAAGTATGCTATTTGCTGGTGGCGTAACGTATATCATTTATGAAGGGTTACGGATCTATTATAAATCAGTCGTTCGTTTTGAAGATCCGTTAGCTCAATTGCGTTTTATGATAAGACAAATTGGGGATGTTAATTTCTTTTTAATTATTTTCATACCTTTGTCTATTATGTTTTTCTTCTTCCTTACTAGACCGTATTTAAAATATTTTGATGAGATTTCAAACGGAATTCATCATTTGGCGAACGGAGATTTTACAAATGAAGTGCGCGTTTCATCAAATGACGAGTTTGGAAATATCGCGCGTGAAATAAATGTTGCGAGTGAAAAGTTAAAAGAAGCGGTGGAAAGAGGAGACTTTGCGGAAAGTAGTAAAGATCAGCTCGTTGTAAACTTAGCTCATGATTTAAGGACACCGTTAACATCCGTGTTAGGGTATTTAGATTTAATTCTTAAAGATGAGAATTTAACAAAAGAACAAATTAAACATTTCTCCACAATTGCATATACGAAATCGCAAAGGCTCGAAAGTTTAATTGATGAGTTATTTGAAATTACGCGTATGAATTATGGCATGCTAAAGCTGGATAAAAAGCAGATTGATATAAGTGAGCTACTTATACAGTTAGATGAGGAATTGTATCCGTTATTAGAAAAACATCATTTAGAAGCTAGATTGAATATTGATCCGCATTTGCCGATTAACGGTGATGGAAAATTGTTAGCGAGAGTATTTGAAAACTTGTTAACAAATGCCGTTCGATACGGATATGATGGGCAATTTGTTGATCTGAATGGGTATATCGATAATGAAGAAGTTGTCGTACAAGTTATAAATTATGGAGATAGCATTCCAGAAGAAGATTTACCGTATCTTTTTGATATGTTTTATACAGGTGATAAATCGAGAACTGAGAACCGTGGCGGGACAGGACTTGGGCTATTTATTGCGAAAAATATTATCGAGCAGCATAACGGTACGATTTCTGCTGAAAGTAATGTAGTTAGAACAATGTTTGAAGTGCGATTGCCAAAAGACGAGAACGTAACAATTTAATAAAAATTTAAACTTTACCCTACTTTTTATTTTAATAGTTTTTTCTATTCTATACGTAAGTTACGTTAAGGAGGAACTAGAAATGAAAAAGTGGGTATTTATTTCTCTTTTTATCGCATGCACAATCTGTGTAGGCGTTTATATATCACCGTTATTTCAAAAAGAAATTGATGTGAAAATCGGCGAGGAAAATAGTGCAATAAAGAATGAAAATATGGAAAAGGTAGAGGTTACAAAAGAAGAAATCTATAAAGGGGATCTATTATTAGTTAATAAAGATTACCCAGTAAGAAAAGATAGCATTAGGTCTGACATTATAAATGTAAATCATAATAGTGAATTAGTGAGAGGCTATGTAATATTTGATAGAAATCTTCGTTTATCAAAGGATGTTGTAAAAAAGTTTTTGAACGTTGTCGATGCGGCTGGAAAAGATGGCGTACAACATTTCTTAATGAATAGCGGATATAGAGATTTTAAAGAACAAAGTAAATTATATAAAGACATGGGATCGGATTATGCACTCCCAGCAGGATATAGTGAACATAATTTAGGGTTATCACTGGACGTTGGATCAACGCAAAAGAAAATGGAAAAAGCGCCTGAAGGAAAGTGGATTGAAGAGAACGTATGGAAGCACGGCTTTGTTTTACGTTATCCGAAAAATAAAAGTAACATTACAGGCATTCAATATGAGCCATGGCACATCCGTTATGTCGGCTTACCTCATAGCGCAATTATGCAAAAAAAGAAAATTACACTAGAGGAATATTTAGATTTCTTAAAAGAGGAAAAAGAAATCACAACCGATGTGGAAGGTACGAAATATACGGTTTCTTATTATAAAGTTTCGGGGGATATGAAAGTGAATGTTCCAGCGAATAAGCAGTATGAAATTTCGGGGAATAATATGGACGGGGTTATTGTGACGGTTCAGAAATAGATGTTTCTCTGAAAATTAATATTTTATTTTTTATAATAGCATCCGTTTGTTGAAAATCAGGGTAACTTCTAATAGCTAATTCGTTTAAGGAAAAAGGTTCATACACCTTTGTTAAAGAAAAAGAAGGAAGTGGAGAAGTCTATTTCCTTCTTTTCTGTATATTAAGCACTATTTAGTGAAATTTGGCCTAAGCTTTACCTTTATGAGGATCGTAATCAATGAATATATTATCTATGCCTTAAATAGTTTTTTTCCCTTAAATATAGTATGAAGTTCGATAGGTTCAAGGAAAACATCACATTGATGATTTCAAATTGTAATATGGATTCTCACTTTACTTTTAAGCATAGCGTCGAAGTAGCTATAATCACCACGGCTATTTTTCTCATAAAGCAAGTTCCGCTACATATATCACTTATTCTTTTCTTTCCAAAGGGCAAATGGATTTTTTTCATAATGACTTTTATCAATTTTTAATAATTTTATGTCTCGTTGTTCTTTTGGAAGAGCTATTTGCTGATAGACATATTTTGTTCCTAATCCAATTTCTTCTTCCTCTTGTGAGGTATAGGAATAATAAACATGTTTAAGATTCGCCCAGTAAATAGCGCTTAAACACATTGGACAAGGTTCTCCACTTGCGTATAGTATACAATCGGAAAGGTCAGATGTACTAAGAATACGACAAGCCTCACGGATAGTTAAAAGTTCAGCATGCGCAGTAGGATCATGGGTTGTAAGAACCTCATTTACTCCCTTTGCAACAATTTCACCATCTTTAACAAGTACTGCACCAAATGGTTTCCCTTTTTCGTTTTTTGTATTGTTGTAAGCTAAATCTATTGCTAATTTCATAAATTCTTTGTGACTCATTTAGAAACCCTCCCTTAAAAATTAAACATGATTTTTTTCGCTCGCTTTTTTTGTTTTCCATAGTTGTTCTAGCATAATTACGATAATCGTACCAATGATGAGCCCGTTGCTTAAAATATATTGAAGAATAGTAGGTAGACTAGAAAATATTTCTTTAGGAAGAAACATTACTCCCATACCGATTAACAATGTGATTCCTAATATATTCAGTCGACGTTGATCTAATTCGTCCTTCAAAAGGGATTGAAATGAGATTCCTATCATTTGGACAAAGGATGCTAAACTTGCAGCACAAGCAACAGGACCAGGAAGCATAGCTAAAAAGTTTACGATTGACGGAACTAAGGCTATACCTGCTAAAGCTAAACTTGCTATTAGGAAGGGCATAATTCGTTTTTGTCCAGTTAATTTGATAAGACCCGCCGATACTGGTAAGGGTACAATTCCAATTGTTGAAAAAAGTGCTGATATGACATGGGTAATACCGCCTGCCCAACTGGCGCGGTTCATAGTCTGTTTTTCGGATGCGTCTGATTCTGGAACTACCTGTTTTACAGCCGTAACAGCTACTACCGTATTAGAGACTAAAATAAATGTAAATATAATTGAGGTTATAACCATGCCAGCATTTAATTGCGGAGTCCCCCATGCAAAAATATCTGGTAATTTAATGAAGGAAGCTGGTGTAGAAATCATAGTGGATTTTTTTCCTAATAAGAAATATAGTAACCACCCAAATAGAATTCCTAACAGTACGGAGTAACTTCTCACCCACCCTTTTCCTTTAATTGATAGCACTATCACTAGAACAAATACGCCAAATGAAATTGCTGCTACTTGATAATCTAGGCTGGATTGCCCTTGTATGCCAAACATTCCTTCTAAAAAGACACCACTAAGTTGAAGACTTAGAATCAATAGAAAAGAACCAGTAACTAAAGGAGTGAACAAGAACATTAGACGGTTAAACAAGCCAGTTATACCAAGGATAATTAGTAAAAATCCTGTAACTAGTAACCCTCCTTCTAAAAGTCGTAATGTTTCTGTTGTACTTTCCCCTTGCTGCATTGCCATACCTGCTAAAATGACAAATACGCTAACCCAGGAACCTGCAGGTCCGTCTGCAATCGGATAACGATGCCCGAAACAACCTTGTATAAAAGAGCTAATGCCCACCACAAAAAAGGTTCGTTGCATCAAATCAGATATTTCCTTAATCGATAAATGAAATACTCCACCAATTACGATTGGTAATGCAACAGAAGTGGCCAGCAGGAAAAAGAACCATTGAAATATGCTTAAAGCACCGGAAAACCTTTGTTTCTCCATATTGTTTCCCCTTCATATAAAATATTTGTTTTTTTTCAAGTACCATATAGAAATTAGTTCTAATGGGTTTAATAATAAAAAACTCCCGCAAACAAAGCTTTTATTAATCTATCCTGATGTTCTAGCTAACTTTTGCAAAGCTATTTTGTTTGAAAATGTATAACAATTTAAAGCTATTGTGGGAAATTTTTTTAGCTAAAATTATGATATCTTAGAATATAGTATATGAAAAATATAAAAAAAATTAATTTTACTTAAGTTTTTCATATAATGAGGAGGTTTTTTACTGATGGATATGAGACAACTACGATATTTCATAGCAATTGTAGAGGAAAGAAAAATTTCAGCTGCTGCGGAAAGACTTCATATTTCTCAACCACCGCTAAGTCAGCACTTAAAAGCGATGGAGGATGAATTAGGAACGAAACTAATGGAGAGAAATGGGAAGTTTTTAGGAGTAACGGAAGCAGGGAAAGCTTTATATAAGTATGCGCTACAAATGAATCATCTAATGGAAGAAGCAAAAATGGAGGTAAAGGAAGTTGGAAACGGGGTAAGTGGAAAACTGACAATAGGCATCAATACTTTTTCGGTATCCGGGTTACCTGATTTACTTCACAGGTTTCATAAAGAATATCCTAGAGTTACATATAAAGTTCATCAAAATGAGTCATCTCATCTTTGTCAATTAGTGAGAGAAAGGGTTATAGAGATGGCGATTATCCGACTACCGCTTGATTTAAATGATTTTTCAGCGATCCATCTTTATACAGAACCTTTTTACTTTATTACTTCAAATGAAAAGCAACTTTTTAATCATCAGGTTACGCTTGCTGACATTCAAAATCATCCTTTGATATTACCAAGTACAGAAGGATTGGGAGTTCATTATATGATTTTGGAAGCATTTTCGAAAGCTCAACTACATCCGAATATTATTGCGGAGTGCTCTGACATCTCTCTTTTACTAGATTTAGTCGCTTGTAACTTTGGAACAGCTATTGTTCCAGAAACTGTAATTAACCAATATCAAAACTACAATATTCAGGCTTTCAAAATTACAGATACAGATTTAATTGCATCTACGAGCTTAATATGGCTGAAAAATCATTATCTATCAAAAGCCGCTCAAAACTTTATAGAACTGTTAACGGAGGATATCCAGAAACAAACAGATTTATAGCGTTAAGGATATTCCAACATTCAAAATCCCAATCACTCATTGCTGTAATTGAGAAATTGGGATTTGTTTTTTTTACTATATGGCTCTTTTATGAATCGAGTTTAGTTCAAATCTATGATAAAGGACTAAACATTATAACGTTATATTTACTTCTCGCTTTTTTTGTGTTACGCTAAACGTGTGAAAGAGATATAAAATGAAATTTTAATGTAAGCGTATTCTTATGGCTTCTTATAGAAAAGGGTGGAAGTACAATGACAGAACGATTCGTACTACGTAATGTGAGACGTGTGAACGGGGAAGAGATTGACATTGTAATTGAAAATAATAAAATCGCACAGGTGACGAAAGCTGGTGCTGGTGAGGGTGGAAAGGTTCTTGATTACTCTGGTACTTACGTATCGAGTGGTTGGATTGATTTACACGTTCATGCTTTTCCAGAGTTTGATCCGTATGGCGATGAGGTGGATGAAATTGGCATTAAGCAAGGGGTAACGACAATTGTCGATGCAGGTAGCTGCGGAGCTGATCGTATTGCAGATTTAGTAAAAAGTAGAGAGCAGGCGAAAACGAATTTATTTGCCTTTTTAAATATTTCTCGCATCGGTTTGAAACGAATTGATGAATTATCCAATATGGAATGGATCGATAAAGAGAAAGTGATAGAAGCAGTAGAAAAGTATAAAGATATAATTGTTGGGTTAAAGGCGAGAATGAGTAAAAGTGTCGTTTGTGATAGTGGAATTGAACCGCTGCATGTAGCGCGCTCTTTATCCCGTGAAACATCATTACCGATTATGGTACATATCGGTTCAGCGCCTCCTCGCATTGAGGAAGTTGTACCTCTTTTAGAAAAAGATGATGTTATTACACATTACTTAAACGGGAAAGAAAATAATTTATTTGATGAAGAAGGCAAACCGCTACCTGTGTTACTAGATGCAGTGAAGCGCGGCGTACATTTAGATGTTGGTCACGGTAATGCTAGTTTTTCTTTTAAAGTAGCAGAAGCAGCGAAGCGTCACGGTATTGCCTTTCATACAATTAGTACAGATATTTACCGAAAGAATCGCGTGCATGGTCCAGTGTATAGTATGGCTCACGTTCTTTCGAAATTCCTTTACTTAGGTTATCCGCTAGAAGAAGTAATTGATGCGGTTACGAAAAATGCAGCAGAGTGGCTGAAAAAACCAGAGCTTGGCCGTATTCAAGAAGGCGATATTGCAAACTTAACTTTATTTACGGTGAAAGATGAGAAGATTACGTTAATCGATTCAGAAGGGGACCAGCGCATTGCTAAAAAAAGAATTGATACAAAAGGGGTTGTAATTAATGGGTCATTCATTGAATGCTAAGTACGGATTAAAAAGAGTAATTAATGCGAGCGGTAGAATGAGTATTTTAGGTGTATCTGCTCCTACAGATACGGTAATGGATGCGATGAAACATGGTGGACAAAATTATGTGGAAATTGCTGATTTAGTAGATAAAGCAGGAGACCATATTGCGAGAATTCTAGATTCAGAGGCAGCGGTCGTTGTGAATTCAGCATCGAGCGGAATTGCGCTTTCTATCGCTGGTATCGTTACAGAAGGAAATCGCCGTAAAAGTGAAAGACTTCATCAAGAAGTAATCGCGAAAAACGAAGTGATTATGTTAAAAGGTCATAACGTTCAATACGGTGCTCCTGTTGAAACGATGATTTACTTAGGCGGCGGTAAACTTGTAGAAGTTGGCTATGCAAATGAAGGGAAAGCAGAGCATATTGAAGATGCAATTGGTGAAAATACAGCAGCGATTCTGTATGTGAAATCACATCATGCAGTGCAAAAAAATATGATTTCTGTTGAAGAAGCATGGGAAGTTGCGCAGCGAAATAACGTACCGCTTATCGTGGATGCAGCAGCTGAAGAAGACATTCAAAAATATGTGAAGTATTCAGATCTTGCTATTTATAGCGGTTCAAAGGCGATTGAAGGACCTACTTCTGGTATTGTTGGCGGGAAACGAAAATATATTGAGTGGCTGAAAGTGCAATTACATTGCATTGGAAGAAGTATGAAGGTTGGGAAAGAAACAACATTTGGCTTACTTCAAGCGCTTGATGAGTACGGAGTAAAAGAAGATAAGAGCGAGCAAGAAAAAGAATTGCTACAAGTACTTATGCCGCTAAAAGAATTAAATGGTGTAAATGTAACGATCGTTCAAGATGAAGCGGGAAGAGCAATCTTTAGAGCCCGTATTCATATTAACGAAAAAGAGTTAAATAAATCGGCAAAAGACGTTGTGACAGCATTACGCGAAGGGGAAATCGCGATTTATACACGTGATTACGGAGTAAGACAAGGATTCTTTGATATTGATCCACGTCCACTTCAAGGTGATGACATACATGTGATTGAAGAAAAATTGAGAGAAATTGTAGGGGGAAACTAAAATGACAAACATTCAAAAACGTTTTTATAAAGGCCGCGTAGCATTAAATGTATTGGCAAACAATATAGAAAATGCAAAAGATATTTTTGAAGCAGCAGAAAGTTATGTAGTAGTGGGAGTGTTATCAAAAGACTATCCAACAGTAGAAGAAGCTGTTACAGCTATGAAAGCATATGGAAAAGAAATTGATGACGCTGTATCAATCGGACTAGGCGCAGGAGATAATCGCCAAGCGGCAGTTGTGGCTGAAATTGCGAAGCATTATCCTGGTAGCCATATTAACCAAGTGTTTCCTTCAGTTGGAGCGACACGTGCAAATCTTGGCGAAAAAGATAGCTGGATTAATAGTTTAGTATCACCAGCAGGAAAAGTAGGGTACGTAAATATTTCTACTGGCCCAATTAGTGCGGCTGGAGAAGAAAAAGCAATCGTTCCAATTAAAACAGCGATCGCACTTGTACGTGATATGGGCGGAAATTCATTGAAGTACTTCCCGATGAAAGGGCTAGCCCATGAAGAAGAATATCGCGCAGTTGCGAAGGCTTGTGCGGAAGAAGGATTCGCATTAGAGCCAACAGGCGGAATTGATAAAGAAAACTTCGAAACAATTGTACGTATTGCGCTTGAGGCAAATGTAGAGCAAGTTATTCCGCACGTGTACTCTTCTATTATTGATAAAGAAACTGGCAATACGAAAACAGAAGATGTTCGCGAATTATTAGCAGTCGTGAAGAAGTTAGTTGATCAATATGCGTAAGAAAATTGCAGCATTCGGCGAAGTAATGATGCGCCTGCAAGTACCGGGATATGAATTGTTATCGCAAGCTAATACATTAAAATACTCATTTTCTGGTACGGGTGTGAACGTGGCAGCAGCACTTTCTCATCTAGGACATGAAGGGCTTCTTATTTCTACTTTACCGGAAAATTCGGTTGGGGATGCTGCATTATCTTACATTCAAAAATTAGGCGTGCAAACCTCACTTGTTTCAAGAGGGGGTAAATATGTTGGCATGTACTTTTTAGAAAATGGATTTGGGGCACGTGCAAGCCGCGTTACATATTCAAATCGATTAGAAAGTAGTTTCAATACGGCATGTGAAGAGATGTATCAATTTGAAGAAATCGCTAAGGAAATTGATATCGTTCATTTTTGCGGGATTACACTTGCGATGAATGATACGGTGCGTTGTCATATGAAATCTTTGGCGAAAGCAGTGAAAGAAAATGGAGGCACTGTCGTTTTTGATTGCAATTATCGTCCATCTCTTTGGGGAGAAGATGGATATGAACAGGCGAAACCGCATTATGAAGAAATGCTGGGACTTGCTGATATCGTTATGATGAACGAAAAAGATGCAATGTTTGTTTTAGGAATAAAAACCGAAGAAACGGAGCGAGAGGCGCAACTTGTTGATCTTATTCCAAAGGTAGCTGAAACGTATCATATCGCTACAATCGCTGGTACTCATCGCTCTATTAACAGTGATAATACACATTCGCTTCGCGGGTTTATATGTAAAGATGGAACGTTCACTTTTGCAAAAACACTTACGTTTTCTGTATATGATAGAATAGGTGCTGGAGATGCTTATACGAGCGGAATTATTCATGGCGAGATAAAGGAGTTCGCACCAGAGAAAGCTGTTTCATTTGCGTCAGCAGCTGGAATGCTAGCACATACAATCGTCGGTGATACGCCAATGTCATCAGAGAAGGATATACTTCGGGCAATGACGGCATCAGTAGGTGATGTAGAAAGGTAGTGGGTGTAACGGTGAACGTAACGAGAAAAAAAGGACCATTATATTTGCAAATAAAAAATATTATTCGTGATCGAATATTGCATGGTGTATATGCGATTCATACGAATATTCCTTCCGAACCGCAGTTAGAAGAAGAGTTCAAAGTGAGTAAAATTACAGTGCGAAATGCGATTAAAGAACTCGCTCAAGAAGGATATTTGGAAAAGAAAAGCGGTAAAGGAACGAAAGTCATCCGCAATACTTCTGCGACAAAACTGTCAAAGGGTAAGAAATTTACTGAAGTGTTAGTGGAAGAAGGATATAAAGTACAGAAGAAATTGCTAAAAGCAGAAATTGTGCAGAATGAAGAAGGAACAGTGCCATTTCGATTATTCGGTAAGGAGAGTTTTCGTATTGAACGTTTATATACGTTAAATGATGCACCGTACATTCATTATACGCACTATTTCTCAGCAGGAATGGCAAGTTCAGATTTATCGGATTTTGACTTGCAATCGCTTTATGATTTAGTTGAAGACCGAGGTATTCATTTAGAAAACTTCAGAGATGAATTCGCTGTTGGACTCGCGCCTATTTTCGTTGCAGAAGCGCTAGGTGAAAAAGAGGGGACAGCGCTATTAAAACGCATGCGTTATTCTTACGATGAAGTTGGCGAAATAATTGAATATAGCGAAGGCTACTACAATACAGAAATGCAGCATTATGTAGTGAATTATGACGTATAAAAAAGAGGGGATTTTCCCTCTTTTTTTATAAAGTAAGGAGAATGGGAGATGGATATATACTTATTAATCGTCACGTTACTTGCAATTGCGATTGTTATTTTAGGGGTATCATGGTGGAAATGGCATGCATTTATTAGTTTAACAGTTGCGAGTTTGTTTTTAGCTATCATGTCTGGACTGAACTTAACGAAAATAGTGACTGCCTATGAAACTGGTGTTGGTAGTGTACTAGGGCATTTAGTTGGTATTTTAGCTCTCGGAACAATTTTAGGGAAAATGATGTCCGATTCAGGGGCCGGCATGCAAGTGGCAGATTTCTTTATTCGATTTTTCGGTGTAAGGAAACTACCTTGGGCTATGTTATTTGCAGGATTTGTTATAGGGATTCCAGTGTTTTTTGAAGTGGGGATCGTCATTTTATTACCACTTGTTATTTCCATTCGAAAAACGACGAAGCAAAATATATTATTAATTGCGTTACCTGTCATTGCAGGATTATCTATTGTTCACGGGCTCGTGCCTCCGCATCCAGGGGCGATGACAGCAATCGGTATTTATAACGCGAACTTAGGAAAGGTACTTTTATATTCATTAATTATCGCGTTACCAACAGCCATTATCGCAGGACCGATATTTGCAAAGTGGGTACATAAAAGGGTTATACCTGAAAATGAACCAGAGCTTATTCGAGTTACGACTGTCTCAACTGATTTGCCGAGTCGTAAAGTTTCATTCTTTATTATTTTACTACCAGTTGTATTGATGATTTTATCAGTAGTTGCACCATATATTTCATTACCGAAAAAAATGACTGAATTTTTCGTGTTTATAGGAAGTCCAGTAATCGCCTTACTTATTTCATGTTTCGCAGCATTTTATTTACTTGGTATCAAACAAGGAATTAATAAAAAGATGATTAAAAAATTAACAGACGAAAGTTTATTACCGGTCGGTTCCATTATTTTAATTATCGGTGCAGGCGGTGGATTTAAACAAATATTAATTGAAAGCGGCGTTGGAACAGCTATTGCACAAATGGCAGAACATATTTCGTTATCACCAATCGTATTAGCTTTCATGGTAGCTGGTTTAATTCGAATTGCAACAGGTTCAGCTACAGTAGCATTAACGACAGCAGCAGGGATTGTTTCACCAGTTATTCAGCACATGTCTGGTGTGAATTTAGAGCTTCTCGTTATTGCAACCGGTGCAGGTTCATTAATGTTTTCTCACGTAAATGATGCAGGGTTCTGGCTTGTAAAAGAGTATTTAGGTTTGACGGTGAAGGAAACGTTTAAAACGTGGACGGTACTCGAGACATTGTTATCATTTATTGCATTCGGTTTTGCCCTTTTGTTGAATATGTTTCTTTAGGAGAGGAGGTCAGATTTAAACGAATAAACCCTACAGAGAAATTACATTTCCTCTGTAGGGTTTATTCGTTTTTTGTGCTTTCTATTACTTAATGGAACGGACATACTGATCTTCTCCATCGTCTTTGACAAAGACTCCTAGCTCATTCAAATCTTTGCGTAAATGCTTCTTTTTTTTCGAGTTTCCTTCTCGAAGGGCATTTCGTCTTTCATACAAAATAGTATTTATGCTTTTATTAAATCGCTCATCCTCTAATTTCCATAAGCTATACTCATGTTTATAAGGATCTTGTTCCACCCAGGGGAAGCCGTGCATTAAGAAAGTATCTTTAATTTTGCTTGGGGTAATGTCAGATGTTTCACGTAACCATTCTCGGTCTTCTTGATCAATGATAACCACTTGACGCTTATCTACAAAAACGGCTTTTACATTTGATCTGGTGATTTGTTTCTTTTGATCGTCCTTATTCACGTGAATGCTTTCCGAAGTAATGTTCATTTTTAAAGCTTCACTATAAATAATTAAAGAAAATAAAATTCCTGCAATAACACCAATTAGCATGAGGATAATAGGAAGCCAGAAGGGGTTAATAGAATGTAAAAGTTCTATAATTTTTGAATCAGAAAAGAGAGGAATCTTTTTTATAATCTCTATTAATTTAGGGGAAAAATATCCAATAACGCCTAAAAGGATGGGACTTGCTATAGCAAGTAATTTTTCTAAAAAACCTAATCCAATGACAGATGCCTTTTTCATGTGTAGTTCATCCTTTCTTATATATTTTTTTTAACCGGGCATGTTTTAAACAGTGAGTTTCTTCACCATTTTTATGAGCTCATCTGAGTAATTTTCTATGGATATAGATGAATTTGCCTTCAGCATTCTTTCTTCGATTGCTCCTAAAATAAATGAAGCTAATGTGTCGGTTTGGAAAGAATCGGAAAACACGCCATTTTGTTGACCAGTCTTCAAAATATCTAATAACATCGTTCTAAGAGCATCCTCCTCTTCGTCGTCTTCGATTCTGTAATAAGGAACGTTCTCTTCATTTCTTGCATTAAAGACAATCTCAATTAAGGCAATATTATTTTTGTAATGAGTTTCTTGATAAGCCAAATGCGCTTCAATAAAAGCCTCTAGTTTATTTATTTCAGATTGAGCTAATAGCACTCGATTACTAATAAATTCATGTTGCTTGGCAACTAAAAATTGTAATGTGCGATTCATAAGGTAAAGCTTATCATTAAAATGATAAGAAATAAGTCCGGTACTAATCTTAGCCTTTTTTGCCACCTTCGTTAAGCTTAAGTTGTTATATCCAACCTCTTCTAATGTATCAATACATGCAAGAATAATTTGTTCACGCCTAGCCTCTGCAATAAAAGAATCAGTCACGCTATTCAACTCCTAATTTATATGATTTGAATGTATAATCAAAAAATTGATTGATCGTTCAATTAAATATTAGTAAGAAATTAAGAGTATGTCAAATGTTTTATGCTTACATCTGGATAAGGCTCATTCGCTTTTTAATAAAGCCCAATTCCTAAAACAAGCCCGTTTTTAGGTAAGCCAAGCTTCCTATTCGCCCTGAAAACATAATATAAATGGAATCCCCTCATTTAGAGCAAGGTGAACTTGTTATGAATGATACTAAAGGAGGAATAGGGTAATGAGCGAAAAGTGTGAACACAGACATGATGATTGTAACCGCAGACATGGTTGCGGAGGCGGTTTTGCGCTTCTAATTGTATTGTTTATTTTATTAATTATCATCGGTGCTAGCTGCTTCGGCGGAGGCGGCGGTTGTGGCTATGGTGGTTATGGCGGTTATGCTGGCGGCTACGGCGGATATTGCTGCTAATTATTAAAAACTATTGAAAATGGCCTTGTGCAATACGCACAAGGCCATTTTATTCATATTTTTATATGCTGTGATAATTTATTAATGTACAGAGAACGGATTAAGAAGAAGAAAATGATCTCGATAATCCCGAAAAAGGTGAGTACGATACATGTCTCTTTTAGTAATGAGAAAGAGAACATGCTTTGTAAAAACTTAACTGCAAATAACGTGTGAATACCAGCAACGATGTAAGGGACGAAAAATAAAATTCCTAATTGAATCGTTGCAGAACGAAACATTTCTGTTTCTGTTAAACCAAGCTTTGTAATCGTAATATACTTTTGTCTCTCAGTTGTTAAGTCATTATACATACGGAAATATAAAACACTAGCTGCTCCGATAAAGAAAATAAAGCCGAGAAATGCCCAAATAAAGAAAGTAGCAATTGAATTTCCTTTGCTGTATTTTAGGTCATCGGCCGCTGTATAAATATTAAATGGGGGTTGAAAATCAGTTTCCGCATTTTTGTGTGCCTCATAGAAGTTATCTGTATCATTTCTAATATGTTTTAATATATTTTTCGTAGGAGCAATCGCATTTTCCCAGTTTTCAACGAAGTAATTATACACTATGGTTGTTTCAATATGAGGAATCATATTATTGAATACATCATCTTGTACAACCATTAAATAAGGGAATGCGAAGGCTGGTTCAATTGATTTATTAATAAATCCTTTAATATGAAATTCTTTTTTATTAGATCCAATTGTAATTGTATTTTGTTTTGCGAATGGATTTGATACAAGATTTAAGAGCTCTGGTGAGTAACGAGAAATAATATAAACTTGTGTAGAATCAAGATGTATTTCTGGTCTCCTTAATTGTTTCGCAAGCGTGTTATAATCACTCATTTTCATAAGAGCAATGTCTTCTTTTAAAGCGGTATCTTTTAACAATGTAGACTTATGTTTGTTGTATTGAAAATTAGCATTTGTAAGCTCCGTTTCAATTTTAGCAATATGTTTTTGTTCAAGTGCATTTTCCCCTGTAGACGTATATGTGAAGGGGAAAGGACGGCGTTCTAATATCATTGCTTTCGTATTATTATTAGTAGCAAATAATCCGATAATAATCGTAAATGCAAGTGCAGATAGCATAGAAACGATAAAGAGTACATTAATATTACTACGAGTACGGTTAGCTAAATCTGAAATCCATAACATATTTATTTGCTTCATATAAAACTTTCTCCGCTTTTTCAAAATAAAGATAAAGAGAAGAAACGTTTGTGAAAAGAATAAATATGTTCCCACCACTACGAGCGGTAAAATAGATAAAATAATAAGGAGGGCAGAGCCGTTTTGTAAATTTTTTTCTGTTATATAACTTTGCGGATAACCAGCAATATAATAGCATAGTCCTAAACAAATTAAGGCAAATAGTGAAATGAGTATAGACGGTCTTTTTTCGTTTTTTTCCTTTTTATTATTTTTAATTAATCGAGTTGTTTTACGAGTACGAATGAACATCGGTGTAAACGTAGATACGATAAGAAATAAAATAATAAAAGTTATTGTTGTAACGATAATTGCTTCTGTAGGCCAATATAAATAGAGACCTTTTGCGTTTGTTAATTTAGAAGTAACGAGTAAGAAAAAGTTAGAAAAAACAAGACCGCCTTGAATACCAGCAAAAATAGCGAGCATTCCAATTATCATATTTTCAGTAAACAAAAGTCGTTTTAATTGTTTTTGAGATATACCGAGAACAGTTAAAATGCCAAATTGTTGTTTCCGTACATTTAAAAATGTCCCAATAGAATATAAGAGAAAGAAGAACGAGAACAAAACGATAACAAACTGTGCCATGCCGGTTAAGTTCATGAGCGGATCTTGTTCTTGTAATTTATTCATAATTTGTAAGCGCGGATGATACGCGTATACAGTAAATGAAAAGAAAACCATTATCGAAAACGCACTACTTACGAAATAAGCGAAATATGCTTTTGAATTACGCGAGACATTTTTAAATGCGAACTGCCAAAATGTCATCCACGTCTTCCTCCTAATAAGGCTAGAACATCTAATATTTCTTGATAAAACTTCTCGCGATATAATCCGCGGTGTAGTTCATTGTAAAGCTCTCCATCTTTAATGAAAATAACACGGTTACAATAACTTGCTGCAAACGGATCGTGTGTAACCATTAAAATCGTTGCATCTTCTTCTTTATTTAATTTCGTAAATAGCTCCATTACGTCAATTGCCGCTTTTGAATCTAAGTTTCCTGTCGGTTCATCGGCAAGTAGAAGTGAAGGATGATGAATAACAGCACGTGCTACTGCGGTACGCTGTGCTTGTCCCCCAGAAACTTCAAAAATACGCTTGTCCAAAATATGATCAATCCCAAGCTTTTTTGAAATGTTATCAAGCTTTTCATCCATTTCTTTTAATGGAACATTATCTAATGTTAAAGGTAGTACGATATTTTCACCGATTGTTAGTGTATCTAGTAGGTTAAAGTTTTGGAAAACAAATCCTAACTCTTGGCGGCGGAAAATAGCTAACTTCTCTCTACGAAATGTGTGCGGTTTTTTTCCGTTAATAACGACGTCACCAGAAGTCGGAGAATCGATTGTAGAGATAACGTTTAAAAATGTAGATTTTCCGCTACCAGATGGTCCCATAATGGCAACGAATTCACCTTTATCCACGTGTAAATTTATATTTTTTAAAGCAGTATGAGGGACTTTTCCCTCATATACTTTTGAGACGTTTTTTATGTGTAATACTTCTTCCATAGTAATCACCTTTCTACTTTTTAAAACTTAATGTGTTGTGATAATTTTTGCATATAAAAGGAACGAATTAAAAGGAAAAATAAAATTTCAACTGTTCCAAAAATCATAAGTACGACTGTAACCTCAGCGAAGAACGAGAGATGTAATATTTCTTGTAACATCTTTGTCGCAAACATCGTATGGATTGATGCCATAATGTAAGGCACGAAGAAAAGAATCGCAAGCTGAATTGTCGCTGAACGTTTCATTTCAGTCTCAGTTAAGCCAATTTTCGTAATCGTTATATATTTTTCTTGCTCATTTGTTAAATCTGTATACATTCGGAAGTAAAGAACACTACCAGCACCGATAAAGAAAATAACACCTAAGAAAGTACCAATTAAGAAGAATGAAGCGACATTTAGTTTTGTTTTGTATAGAGAATCGCTCGCTTCACTTGCATGGAAAGGCGGGTGCTCTGCTTGAATTGCTGCATTATCGTTATCGATTTTTGTTATAAACGATGAACCGATATTATGTGCTTTTTCCCAATCCGTAACTTTGAAGTTATATACACTCATTTGTTTGGAAACGGTGGATAAGGCTTCTACATTTTCATCAGATAGTATGAGTAATTTGTATATTAAGCTATTTGGGAATGGGCTATAACTTTTATATTCTTTCACTTGTAGTTGTAAATTGTTTTGAGTAAGTGTAAGAGTATTTTTCTGTTCTTTATTATGAAGCGTTCCAATAACTTGATCATCTAAGTCTTTCATAAGAATATAAGATTCATTCTTATTTACTGTGAGCGTTTCCCAATTTAAAGCCTTAGCAAGTACATTATAGTCACTTTGTTTAATTGCGTAATAGAGCTGCGTGTTATCTTCAGCTGAAGATACTTCATATATATCCGTTTTAAATTTCGTATAAGTAAAATGCTCTTCATTAAATTTCTGCTCTAACCAGTTTAAATGTTCATCAGCTAACGTATTTTCAGTATGCGATAAATACGTAAACGGGAAAGGGTTTTGTCTAATCGCATCAAACTTTGTAAACTTCCCGAATCCATATAAGAATGTAATCATTGTAAAAGCGAGCGTCGATAGCATCGCTACAATAAAGAGCATATTAATATTCGTCCGAATACGTGATGCTAGATCAGAAATCCAAAGCATATTAATTCGTTTCATATAAAACGTTCTTCGCGTTTTTAAAATACGAATAAGTAAAAAACTAATTTGTGAAAAGAAAAAGTATGTTCCAGCTGCAATAAGGGATGGGATGACAAATATACTAGAGACGGCATATAAAAGCCCAATGATGTCACCTAGCGACATAAAATACAACGGATTTGCGGCTAACGCATATCCACATATTAAACACGTCGCACCAAATAGAGAGATGAGCACGGATGCTTTTCTTTCTTTTTGTTGTGTTCCTTCTTTCAAAAGACGTACGGCTTTTCTCGTACGAATGAGCATCGGTGTAAAAGATGATACGAGAATGAAGAGCCCAAGAAAGATGATGATAGTTAAAACGATAGCACTTGTAGGCCCATATAAATATAAACCAGGTACGTGTGTAATTTTGGCGGTAACTAACAAAAAGAACTGTGAAAAGACAACTCCAAGTTGAATGCCAAAAAATATAGAAAGAACACCAATTAACATATTTTCTATAAATATGAGTCGTTTTAATTGTTTTTGAGATATGCCAAGTACTGTTAAAATCCCGAACTGTTTTTTTCGTACTTTTAAAAACGTCCCGATTGAATACAGTAAAAAGAAAAATGAAAAGAACACAATGACAACCTCTGAAATTGTCATTAATATGTTCAGATAATAATTAACGTCTGTCATATGCAATTTCGGATGAAATAAATAAACTGCAAATGAGAAAAAGATTGCAATGGAGAACGCACTGCTTACAAAATAGGCGAAATAAGCTCTGGCGTTCCGCGTCACGTTTTTAAATGCAAACTGCCAAAATGTCATTCACCTAAACCTCCTAATAGGGTGAAGATGAAAAGAGTATGAGAGATACTCTTTTCATCAAGTTTGTTTTAAATATTTTGTCCACTCGTGTAATGTGATAATTTTTGCATATAAAGTGAACGAATGAATAAGAAAAATACGATTTCAACGAATCCAAAAATAATAAGAACGGCTGAAACTTCTTTGAACAGAGATAAACCAATTACATCTTGTAGCATTTTTGTTGCGAACATTGTATGAATGGATGCCATAATGTACGGAATGAAAAATAAAATACTAAGTTGAATGGTTGCAGATCGTTTCATCTCTGTATCTGTTACACCGATTTTAGAAATCGTTATATATTTCTCTTGTTCGTTCGTCAAATCCGTATACATTCTAAAGTAAAGAACGCTACCAGCTCCAATGAAGAAAATAACTCCTAAAAATGTCCCAATTAGGAAAAATGCAGCACTGCCTGATGTTATTTTGTATAACGATCCTGCTGATTCAAAGGAACGAATAAGAGGTCCTTCATACTGGGATTTATTTCGATCTTTTTGCACTTTTTCTATAAAATTATCAGCAATTTCATATGTCTGTTCCCAGTTTTGAATTTTGTAATTGTATGCTGATATATGTTTTACGGTGTTAGGTAAGTTATTTACGATAATATCAGGCAACACTATCGTTTGATATGAAAAGTCAGATGGGATTGCGTTTACATGCTCATAACCTTTTACTCGTAATTTCGTATTTGTACTAGAGAGTGTAATGTAATCTCTTTTGTAGCTTTGCTCAAATTCGTTGAATATGGTGATATAAGATGTCCCTGTTAGCACATATGCTTCGTTATCATCCATAAATAGTTGTTTCATTCGTAAAGAATCTGCAAGTTTATTATAGTCACTTTGCTTAATTGCGTATACGTCATTATAAATAGCTATATCTTTATCTTCTTTTAGTGGTGTTTCATATATATCAGCTTTTATTTTTTGATAAGGGAAATGCTCTTTTTGTAATTGTTGCTCAAGCCAATTTAAATGTTCTGTAACAAAAGGGTTCGCATCATAAGAAAAATAAGAAATTGGAAAAGGAGAAGTTCTATTCACCTCTAGCTTAATAAATTTCCCGAATCCATATAGAAACGTAATCATTGTGAAAGCAATTGTAGATAGCATCGCTACAATAAACAGCATATTAATATTCGTTCGAATACGGCTCGCTAAATCCGAAATCCAAAGCATATTAATCCGTTTCATATAAAACTTCCTTCTTTTCTTTAAAATATAAATAAGTAAGAAACTAATTTGTGAAAAGAAGAAATATGTTCCAATTGTAACAAGCGTTGGGATAACGAAAATACTTGAAACCATATATATAACACCGATTTGCGGGCTTACTGATACGAAATATTTAGGATTTCCAGCTAACGCATAACCACCAAATAAACAAATCGCACCAAATAATGAAACAAGTATGGATGGTTTTCTTTCTTTTTGTTTTCCACCATTTGTTTTTAAAAGGTGTACTGCTTTTTTTGTACGAATAAGCATTGGTGTGAATGCAGATACAATGATAAAAAGACTAAGGAAAACAATGGTTGTTAAAATAAACGCGTTAGTAGGCCCATATAAATATATTCCTGGAACATGGGTAAGTTTGGCTGTTACTAATAAGAAAAATTGAGAAAAAACAACTCCAAACTGCATGCCGAAAAAGATAGATAAAATCCCGATTAACATATTCTCCATAAAAATAAGACGATGTAATTGTTTTCTCGATATTCCTAAAATGGTCAAAATACCAAATTGTTTTTTTCTAACTTTTAAAAAAGTACCAATGGAATATAGTAAAAAGAAGAAAGAGAAAAATACAATTACTACTTCTGAAAATATCATTAATCCTGAAATTTCAGAGGTCATGTCAAAGTTTTGTAATTTCGGATGGAATAAGTAAACAGCAAACGAAAAGAACACAGCAATGGAAAAGGAGCTACTTACAAAGTAAGCAAAATAAGCTCTTGAGTTGCGCGTGACGTTTTTAAATGCAAATTGCCAAAATGTCATAGATTATACCTCCGGCTAGAAGATATAGAAGTAGTTGTATTGCAAAAAATGTATGAGAGTGAGTTCTCATACATTTTGCTTGCATATGTTACGATCATACTTCGGTCACCTTCTCCGTATGTTCTGCTTGATTATTTGCAGCATTGTGGAAGATGATTTTAATGGTCGTTCCTTTACCAACTTCAGAATCTAGTTTGACAGAGTGACCTAAATAATCACAAATTTTACTTACAATATAAAGTCCCATACCAGTAGATTCTCCGAAGGCGCGACCGTTTTTCCCAGTGTAAAACGGTTCAAATACTCTTCGAATATCTTCTTGTGGAATACCAACACCTTCATCACGAACTTCTAAAATAATATCTTTTCCGTTTCGGTAAGCAGATAAGAAAACTTTCTTTCCGCGCTCACCGGAGTAACGAACAGCGTTTGTCATTAATTGATAGATGATAAATTTTAGCCATTTCGCATCAGAAGCAACTTTTAAATCAGAATGGACTTCTAAAACAGGGAAGACACCATTACGAATGAATAGTTCTTTTAATCCATTAATATTTTTTGTTACCGTATCTTTTAATGAAATCGTCTCGACATGGAAATCTTCATGGAAGTTATTTAACCTAGCCATGTATAAAGCCATATCAAGCCCTTGGTTTAGACGCTCTAATTCTTTTTTAAACTTTGGAATTAAATGCTCGTCTTCCATTTCTAGCACCATAAGCTGCATAACAGAAACAGGTGTCTTCATTTGATGTACCCAATGGTTAATGAATAGTTGATGTTCTTGTTGTTTTACTTCATACGATTGTAGTTCTTTTTGGAAGAGGCGGTACTGCGTACGCACGAGTTCATTGACACCGTGAGGCATCGGAGCAGTCGCTCTTTCAATAAACGCATCTTCCATTTTTTCTGGTTGCTCACTTAATCTATGGTACATTCTACGATTGCGAACGTAACGGTAAGCGAGGAAACAAATAAATAAATATAAACTTAAAACGACGAAGTAAAATTTATTGTTTTGAAATCCATCTACTGCATCATAAAGAACGAAAATGATACCGAAGTTTAAAACGTACAGTAGGAAAAATGCAAAATGATCACGTAAAAATAGCTTCATGCTTATTCACTCCAAGTTGCGTTAAAGCGATATCCAAGTCCACGTACTGTTTCAATAGAGTTCTCAATGCCAAGCTCATTAAACTTTTTACGAAGACGTGTAATGTTTACGTTTAATGTATTTTCCTCAACGAAGCTTTCGTCATCCCAAAGCGCAGCTAATAAATCTTCACGGCTCGCTGTACGAGGAAATTTAGATAATAACATTTCTGCTAAAATTGCCTCTTTCTTCGTTAAAAGAACTTGTTCAGATCCGAAGTGAATTTCTGGACGTTCAGGGAATAGTTTTAATCCTTCTACTTCAACGATACGTTCCGAAATATTTGGTGCATAATCACCGTAAATACGGCGTAATTGTCCTTTGATTTTCGCCATTACAACGTCGTAGTGGAATGGTTTTGTAATGTAATCATCCGCACCGCTTTCAATTGCCATAATTTGTTCCATCTCACCAGCACGCGCTGAAATGAAAATAATTGGACAAGTAGATTCATGACGAATTTGACGGCACCAGTAGAAACCATCGAATTTCGGTAAGTTTACATCAAGTAAAACAAGATGGGGTTTCACTGCGTTAAACGATTCCATAATATCATCGAAATTCTCCGCTACCACAGCCTCATAACCGTACTTCTGAATGTGAGATTGCAGTAATGATGAAATATTTGGATCGTCTTCAACGATTAAAATTTTATACATATGTATATTCCTCCTCAAAAAAAACAATTGTAGCTATAGTGTATCATGTGTTTCAAGTCTTTTCATTATGTTGAAAGATAAGCTAGTAAACAGTATAGGTTAAAAGTGAGAAAAGTAAAAAGGGCGCTGGATGAAATTTACAAATAACGGTAATCGGTTTAATATTTAGATAAATATCTAAATGTCTAATTATCGAAAGGAAGAAAGACATTGAATCAAGCATTCAAAGCATTAGCAGATCCAACAAGGCGAAAAATTTTAGACTTATTAAAAGAAGGCGATCTAACCGCTGGTGAGATTGCTGAACATTTCAATATGACAAAACCAAGTATTTCACACCACTTAAATGCACTTAAAAATGCTGAACTTATTCAAGATGAAAAGAAAGGGCAATTCGTTATGTACTCTTTAAACACAACGGTCTTTCAAGATTTATTGACTTGGGTGTTTACATTTACGAATAAGGGGGAAGAGGGGAAATGAAAAAGCATCTTTTTGCAATCTTATTAATTGTTATAACTTGTTTAGCTTGGGCGTTTGCTTGGCCACATTTACCGGATACAATTGCAACGCATTGGAGCGGCGGTAAAGTAGATGGATATTCTTCTAAATTGTATGGAATGGTTTCTATGATTGGAATTATGATTGTTTTATATATTTTTCTAAACGTGTTACCAAAGATTGACCCAAAGAAAGCAAATTACGAGAAGTTCTCTAAAGCTTTTATGATGATGAATAACGGGATACTACTGCTACTATTTGTAGGGAATATAGATATTATTACAAGTGGATTAGGATACAACTTATTCATTAATCGTGTGCCGGAATTATTAGTTGGTATTTTATTTATAGTCATCGGAAACTATTTACCACAATGTAAACCAAACTACTTTGTAGGTATAAAAACACCGTGGACATTAAGTAACGAAGAAGTGTGGAGAAAAACGCACCGTTTTAGCGGAAAGGTGTTTGTTGCATTGGGGATCATTATGATTTTAAGTGTTTTTGCACCAGTGGCGTGGAAATCTTTCGTAATGGTTGGAATTATTATTGGTGCAGTAGGATTAACGATGGGATATTCATATATTGCTTATAAAAAAGAAATAGGGGCCTAATAAAAAATTATGGGGGAGAGAGGATGAAAAGACACGTATTACCATGGAGTTTAATTATTGGCATTGCAATTGGATGGTATATTGTATGGCCATATTTACCAGAACAAATTCCACGCCATTATAATGCAGCAGGAGTAGTAGATGGATATTTTTCTAAAATAGAAGCAAGTTCTGTTTCAATAGGTAGCATGATGTTGCTGTATTTGATATGGCTAGCTCTTGGGTATATTGATGTAACGAAAGATAAGTATAAACAGCATGCTAAAGTCCTTTCCGCAATCCATTATGCAATTCTTTTAATAGGATTCGGTTGTAACTTATTTGCACTATTAGCCGCGTCTAATTATATTGCATCGGGCTCAATTGCATTTAATTTTGGGCTTGGAACATTGTTTCTTGTACTAGGTAATTACATGCAACAAACGAAGCCGAACGGGTTAGTAGGCATTCGAATGGACTGGACATTAGAAAATCCTGTAGTTTGGAGGAAAACACACCGATTTGCTTCGAGGGTATTTGTAATAGGTTCACTTTGTATATATGCCGGGGCTTTGCTTCCAGATCCATTTAATATTTTTATAGGGATTGGAATGATATTAATATGCATTATCGTATCAACAATAAAGTCATATAGTATTTATAAAGAAGAGTTGAAAATGTAAATAAAGCTGCTTTTCCTTTTAGGGAAGAGCAGCTTTGTTTTTTTTATCACTTCTTCAAAACCGGTATCCAAATTTCACTTTTAAAGTTTGGAGAAGATATATCTTTCTGTTCATTCCACAATATTTCCGGTCCTTCCGCTAGTTCATAGTTCGAAGAAGGGAACCATTCAGAATAAATACGTCCCCACACATTTTGTAATGCATCAGGAAATAGACCGACAGCTTCAAATATGGCCCATGTTGAAGCTGCGACTTCAAGTTGTACGAATTGCTCTGGGCAATCTTTCGTTGTGGCTACTCCAATGTAGTGATCGAGTTCGCCTTTTTCCTCCATTCTTCCTTCAGAAAAATTAGTAGAGGCACTAATAATTCCAGTAGGTTCAATGTTTGAAAGGGACTTTAATGTTTGAATAGACTCTGGGTTTAAACTTTTCCACATAGAAGCAATTTCTTCATTTACACCATTAAAAACGATTGGTACTCGTTTTGTAATACCTATAATTCGAAATGGCTCTTTTTCTTCAATTCGATAATTCATTTCATTTCCTCCTTGAATGGATAATTGGAAGGTCATTGGTGAATAAGCCTTCAAAGAATGGCTACTATTTCGGGCTTCTGAAGGTGTTATACCGTGCAAGTTTTGAAATGCACGAGCGAATGAATCTGGTGAGTTGTATCCATATTTTATAGCGATATCAATGACTTTTACATTGCTGTTTTTTAGTTCAAAGGCAGCGAGAGTAAGACGTCTACAGCGAATATATTCTGATAGTGATATACCTGCTAAAAACGAAAACATTCTTTTAAAGTGATACTCAGAACAAAGAGCTAGCCTCGCAACTTCTTTAAAATCAATTTCATTCGTAAGGTTATCTTCAATATAGCGCATTGCAGCATTCATATTTTTAAGTGAATCCATATTATGACCTCCTCTGTACATAGAATAGCAGGAACGAAATAGCTCCATCCGACATTTCGTGCACAACTTTGTAGGTGCATTTTTTACCTTACAAAATTGTAATGTTCCTGTAAGGAGAATGAATGGATGGTATGATATCCCAATGTTATAGTAACAAAGTACTTTAATTCATTACGTTAACTTTTTGATTTCTTTACTTATGTGCCTTACATAACTGTCATGTTTGTGTAAGAAACATCGATAGTGGCAAGAGTAGAGAGTGTATATAGTTGAAAATAGAGAATAGATGAAATGAGGGATGTCGAGATGAAAACAGTGCTAGAAGCAAAAAATATTGAAAAAGTATATGACACGGGTGGTAATAAATTTGCAGCGTTAAAAGGTATTAACTTACAAGTAAAAGAAGGTGAGTTCGTTGGAATTATGGGACCTTCAGGTTCTGGTAAGACGACTCTACTAAATGTTCTTTCTACAATTGATAATGCGACAAACGGTGAAATTTTAATTGATGGAAAAGATATCGTAAAAATGAATGACGATAAGTTAGCGTTATTCCGCCGCGATCATTTAGGTTTCATTTTCCAAGATTATAACTTATTAGATACGTTAACGGTGAAAGAGAATATCGCTTTACCACTTGCGTTATCAAAGGTGAAAGCGAGTGAGATTGATCGCCGCGTTCTTGAAATCTCAAAGAAATTCGGTATTGATCATATTTTAAGTCAGTTCCCATATCAAGTATCTGGTGGACAGAAGCAGCGCTGCGCAGCATCACGTGCGATTGTTACGAATCCAAGTATGATTTTCGGAGACGAGCCAACTGGAGCGCTTGATTCTAAATCTGCAACAGATTTACTTGAAAGTATGAAGTCGTTAAACGAATATGATAACTCAACAATTTTAATGGTAACGCATGATGCATTTGCAGCAAGTTATTGTAAACGAGTTATTTTCATTAAAGATGGTGAACTATATAAAGAATTGCACCGCGGTGAATCGACGCGTAAACAGTTCTTCCAAAAAATTGTTGATGTAATGTCTTCTATTTCTGGGGGTATGGCTGATGACCTTATCTAGCATTGCCCTCCGCAACATACAGCGGAACTTTAAAGACTACTTTGTATATTTTGCATCTATGATTTTTAGTATCGTTATTTATTTTACATTTAAAGCATTGCAATACAATTCACAAATGGAAAAAGCTGCAGAAGCTTCAAAAAAAATTAGCGGAGCGTTCCAAGTTTCAAGTGTCATGCTTATCATTTTCGTAGCAGTGTTTATTATATATTCGAACGGTTTCTTTACACGTAAACGTAAAAAAGAAGTTGGCTTATATTCGTTATTAGGTATCCGTAAAAGACAAATTGGTAAAATGCTCTTTTATGAAAATATGTTAATGGGATTAATGTCTTTAATTATCGGTATTGCGATTGGTAGTGTCCTTTCAAAATTATTCCTTGAACTGCTAGTAAGCATGATGGGATTAAACTTAAATGTTCATTTTGAAGTACCGATGGCTGCCATTATTGATACAGCACTTATTTTCTTTGTGATTATTTTATATACATCACTTCAAGGATATCGTTTAATTTATCGATTTAAGCTAATTGAACTTTTCCGCGCCGAACGTGAAGGAGAAGCAATGCCAAAAGGATCAGTTATTATGGCATTAATTTCAGTTGTCTTAATCGGTTCAGGTTATTTTTTAGCATTAATGTTCATGAAAGCAGTTAAATATGCAGACTTTATGGCAGTTGCACTTTATATTTTATTGGCGACAGTATTAGGTACGTACTTACTATTTATGTTCTTTACAGTATTCGTATTGAAACGTGCAAGAAATAATAAATCATCGTTTTATAACGGTATGAATATGGTAACGACGTCGCAGCTACTATATCGTATTAAAGGAAATGCAAAATCACTTGCGACAATTTCTATTTTAAGTGCGGTAACATTAACAGCGGTTGGTACGTCTGTTACGATGTATTACAACACATTTACGCAATCAAAAGCAGTTGCACCATATAGCTATTCTTATGAGAAAAAAGATGCAGCGCTTGATAAGAAAGTAAATGCGATTTTTGCAGAAGAGAAGAAAGATCATCCGATTAAAGATCAATTTGAAATTGAGACAGTTCCTGTAAAAGGGAAGTTTGAAGGAGATAAAGTTGATTTCATCTTTAATATGAACTACAGTATCTCAGAGAAATATCAATTTATGTCTCAATCTGAATTTAATAAGCTTGCTAAGAAAATCGACGCAGAAACAGTGAATGTAGCTGCTGATGAAGCATTTATATATGATAGTTCGTATATGGAAGGACATGAGTTTAGTCCACAATATAAAGGAAACAAAGCAGTATTCCAAATTAGGAACGAAACGAAGCAATTAAAAATCCAAGGTGCAAATGACGTTGCGATTACAAATTTAGGTGAATTAGTTGTTGTCGTTTCAGATGAAATGTATGAACAAGCGAAACAAGCATTTGGAACACGTATTGTAAAAAATATTGATGTGAAAGATGAGAAAAACAGTAAAGTGTTAACGGAAAAACTAACAAAAGTGATGCCAGCTGGTGAATCAGAAATGGTGTTATCATTTAGAGATTTCTACACTGGTTTCCATATGGGGCTTGAAGGAACAGGATTAATGATGTTTATTGGAATGTTCTTAGGGCTTGTATTCTTACTAGCAACAGGTTCTATCATTTACTTTAAACAATTAACAGAAGCAAATGCTGATCGTGAGCGTTATGTTGTACTTCACAAAATAGGGGTCACAAAACAAGAAATGAAAAAAGCTATTGCAAAACAAGTAAGCTTTATCTTTGCAATCCCGTTAGTAATCGGAATCCTGCACAGCTTGTTTGCATTAAAAGGTTTAGGGAACATACTACCATTTGAAATTATGATTCCGCTTCTAATTAGTATCGGAGTATACGGCGCTATTTATATTGGATATTACTTCTTAACTGTTCGTTCTTATTATAAGATCGTGAGTGCGAAGTAATAAGGGGCAGCTATCGCTACAGGCGATAGCTGTTTTTTTATTCTTCATAAAATCTTAAGAAACTTCCTCAATTTTTATTAAGAAACGATAGTTATACTTAGACACAAGTTAAAAACTACCGAACGAATGAGGAGAGGTTTATATGCAACTCATAACATTCTTACATGAATTTATGAAACATCCGAAACATACTGGTGCAATTGCGCCAAGTTCAAAAATATTAGCAAAGAAAATGGTCGATGTAATTGATTTTAATAAAGCGAAATGTATTGTAGAGTTAGGGCCTGGTACAGGGGTCTTTACGAAAGAGATTATGAAGAGAAAAAAGAAGGAAACAATATTTCTTCTTATTGAAATTAATGAAGTGTTTTGCAAAGAGCTAAAGAGAAAATTTAAAGATGAGCAGAACGTCATTGTTGTGCACGGTTCAGCTGAAAATATAAAGAAGTATATGGAAGAGTTCCATATAGAATGCGTGGATTACGTTTTATCGGGATTACCTTTTACTTCTTTACCAGAAGAAGTTTCAAAACGTATTTTAAACAATGTAATGGAAGCGATACATGAGAATGGTGAATTTATTACATTTCAATATTCACTTGTGAAAAAAGGATTTATACAGCACTTCTTTCCTGAAATTACGCTAGAGAAAGTGTGGCTCAATTTCCCACCAGCGTACGTCTTTAGCTGTAAAAAAGAGCTAAGGAGAGCGTATGCATAATGGAATTACATGAATTATTATCCTATATTGAGCAGTACGGTTATTGGGCATTATTTTTCTGTTTATGGTTAGGTATTATCGGTATGCCAATTCCAGATGAAATGATTGTTATGAGTGGAGGATTTGTATCTTCATTAGGTATATTAAATGTTATTCCTGCGTTTTTATTAACGTATTTAGGCGTTGTGTCCGGACTTTCTTTAGGCTATATATTAGGGAAAATATTTGGTACAAAAGTACTTGATAAGCTAATGAAAAAGAAAAAAGCAAAGTATGTTGTGAAATCGCAAGAGATGGTAGAGAAGTATGGTCATTATGCATTAGTTACAAGTTACTTCATACCAGTTGTAAGACATGTTGTACCGTATTTAGTTGGAATGAATAACATGTCATTTAAGACGTATGCTTTGTATTCTTATACGACAGGATTTCTTTGGACACTCGTTTACTTTGTGCTAGGTTCTTTATTTGGACAACATATTGAAAGAATTGTAGCAGTTGCGATAGAGTATGGTGTGTATTTTGGCGGGAGCATTGCATTGATTGTGAGTGTGTTTTATTTTTACAGACAAAAAAGAAATACAGTGATGAGTAAATAAAGGAGGCGGCAGCCTCCTTTTATTATTAATATGGCTTTATTTATCGAAGTGCTGATGCAAAGCCCTGTTACATTAAGAAAAAGTTAAGAAACCGTACGAGTTTTTATTAAGAAATGCTCTCTATACTTAGAAAGGTCTTATAGAAAAACATAATGAAAGGCGGCATATAGATGAAAAGATTTATTTTAGGATCATTACTTGTCATCATAGCAGGAGCGGCATATTTGTTAAATGGGAGTGCTACGATTGATAGAGTGAATCCATTTATTGATTTAGAGAACCATTACGCAATTATTGATAATGATGGAAAAGAATTAGGTGGAAATAAAGGCCTTGAGTATACAGTGAAAGCTTATGATGAGAAAGGTGAGGCAAAAGAAGTTACGATTAGTGAGGTTGATGAGTTACCGAAAGGTTCGTATTGGCATGTAATTACAAGAGGGAAGTTTTTACATGACAAAGTGCAAGTAACGATAGAGAAAATTCCTGAAGGTGCGAAGGCAAAGTTAGGATTGTAAATATAAACCCGATTCTTGATGAGAGAATCGGGTTTGTTATTTTATGGTAAAATTTAGAGGGGAGGAGTGAGAGGCATGCTACTTATTGTTAGCCTTATATTGATTGGGATTATGTGCAGTATGAGAATAGTATCCTTACATATGATAGAACGACAAAAGATAGAAGAGCGATATGTATATTGCCCAAAATGTGATGTGAAAATTAGAAAAGGGAATGCTGCGCCTTTTTGTTCGAAATGTAATTTAATATTTTAGAGAAGGTAAAAAGGCAAAAACGAACATATTTCGGTTCGTTTTTGCCTTTTTTAATGAAGAATAAGAACAATTTTTCATTTCTCACTAATAACTTTTACAGTTACCTCCGCAAAAATAGCGTATTTTTTTAATAAAATCATTTTAAATGAAATTATTTTGGAGCTACATACGTTGAAACGTAAAATTGTTACTTATTTGTATCTATAACACTTTAAAGTGCGTACTTTTTATTGTGTTGTAGATAAGACATAATTACATACGTGAGAGGGAAATGAGTAGTGAGGAGCTAAAAAGCATCTATGTTATTTTTCATAACTATCGTGCTTTGATCGGCCAGTCCTTGTCACATTAATTGATATTCATTAAACATTTTTAAATAGATTTTAGGAGGAAATTTTAAATGAAAGATTTATTAAAAGGTACACTTGGTTTTGGTACGGCACCACTAGGTAATATGTACCGCAATATTCCGGAAGAAGAAGCAATCGCAACAGTGGATGCTGCTTGGGATAATGGTGTTCGTTACTTTGATACAGCTCCACTTTATGGATCTGGTTTAGCAGAGATTCGTCTTGGTGAAGCACTATCGAAAAGAAATCGTGATGAGTACTTCTTAAGTACAAAAGTAGGTCGAATTATTTCAGATGAATTGGAAGATCCATCTACACGTGATTTAGGTGAAAAAGGCGGACTGTTCGAATTTGGTCGTAAAAATAAAATTATCAACGACTACAGTGCGGACGCAACTCTTCGTTCTATTGAAGATAGTTTAAAACGTTTAAAAACAGATCGTCTAGATTTTGTTTATATTCATGACGTAGCACAAGATTTTTATGGAGATGAGTGGATTTCACAATTTGAAATTGCTCGAACAGGAGCATTCCGTGCACTTACTCAATTGCGTGATGAAGGTGTAATTAAAGGCTGGGGCCTTGGAGTAAATAAAGTAGAATCAATTGAACTTATGCTGGACTTAGAAGAAGCAAAACCAAATGTTTCTTTACTAGCTGGTCGCTATTCATTATTAGACCATGAGCGTGCGTTACAACGCGTAATGCCTGCGGCTGTAAAAAACAATATGGACATTGTTGTTGGTGGACCATATAGCTCAGGTGTTCTTGCTGGAGGAGCTCACTTCGAATACCAAAAAGCGTCACCAGAAATCATTGCAAAAGTTAATAAAATGAAAAGCCTTGCAGATCGTCATGGAATCAGTATTAAAGCTGCTGCTTTACAATTTGCATTGGCTAATCCAGCAGTTGCTGCTGTTATTCCAGGTGCAAGTAAACCGGAACGAATTGCAGAAGACCAAGCTGCATTAAAAACAGTGATTCCGGCAGCGTTCTGGGAAGAAATGCGTGAACAAAAACTAGTTGCAGCTAATGCACCACTACCAATCAACGTTAAATAAAAAGGAGAGTAATTAACATGGCAAAGACTATTACATCTATTCAAATTCCAGCTTCACCTGAACAAGTATGGAAATTAATCGGAGGTTTTGATGCACTTCCAGATTGGTTACCGTATATTCCTAGCAGTAAAGTAACTGAAGGCGGACGTGTACGCCATTTAGCTAATCCTGATGGCGACGCGATTGTAGAGCGTTTAGAAGCATTTAATGAGAAAGAACGTTACTACACATATTCAATTATGCAAGCACCATTCCCTGTAACTAATTATTTATCTACAATCCGTGTTAAAGAAGGGAAAGATGCTAACACATCATTAGTTGAATGGTCTGGTAGCTTCACTCCTGTAGAGGTTACTGATGAAGAGGCAATTAATCTATTCTATGGAATTTATAAAGATGGTTTAGAGGCGTTACAACAAGCATATTTAGCTTAATTAATTTATTAAACAAAAAAATAGAGTGAGTATTTGAAAGCCTGCAGTGTAACAGCTGCAGGCTTTTTTATGAGTATAGAATTTCTTTTTAAGAAAATATATCTATACTCAATGCTGTTACTTAAAGAGAACATCACGAATTATAATAGAATGAAGAAACTGTGGATGTAAAGAGGGCAGAAGCACATATAGATCGAGAGCGTTACATCGTCCTTTGAAAACTCGGTGTCACGAAAAAAGAAATGAAAAAGGCAATCGCAAAACAAATGAGATTTATCTTCTTTATTCCTTTAGTAGTTGGTATAATACACACTTTATTTGCACTAAAAGGATTAGCGACAGTTATTCCGTATGAAATTGCAGTTCCGTTACTAATTAGCATCGGTGTGTATAGTGTTATTTATATTGGCTATTATTACTTAACGGTTCGTTCTTATTTCAGGGTTGTTAGTAAATGAAAATAAGGTATACAGTTTTTGAAAAAGCGAAAGAGAGCATAGTGAAAATTATGTTCTCTTTCGCTTTTTTTAGTTAAAATGAGGTGTAAATGAAGATGGTATTTAAATGGAGTGTTACATTTGGAAATTCTTATCATAGCAGGATGTTTATTAATTGGTATCACTTTAATCAGTTTCAGTATTTATCGATTTGTAAAAGAATTAAAAGAAAAAAATTCAAAGAAAGAGAAATGGAAAGTAGTAGCTGGAAATTTGATAGAGTTATTTAGTGATCCATTGCACGGAGCACCGTTCTATTTTTTAACTGGGGGTCTCTTTTTTGTAATCGGGCTGTTATTTCTTTCTATGGGAATGGGATGGCTTGAAATTGATTAAGGCGTATTAACAAAGATGTTTCATAGTTGTATTGCGAAGAGGAGAGAGCAAATGCCGGTTATAAGAGATATACAATTGAGTTTTCTAAAAGTAAAAGAGCATACTAGAAGCACTGAGACATTACAGTTAGCATCTACAAGCAACTACGATGAAGATATCTCTTTTGGTAAAGAGACGAGCTGTATTACTTCTTTATATTGTCGACATATGCCAAAGTTAAGAATGGAGTATGAGAAAGGTATTTTGATTCATTGTGTGGATGATATTTCATTACTCGATGAGTGGGAGAAGAAATATCGAATTTTCCCTGAATATATGAATGCTTTTGTGGAATATGGGAGTGTGAGGGATTTTCCATATTTATCAGATAGAGAGAAAAAAGAATTAGCCCTTCAAATCGTTCATGCGGAAATGAAGCGTTTAGCTGTGAAATATGATTGGGATATAGAAGAGTTAGAAAAAGTGAAGAATAAAATACTAGAATTGAATTATAGAAACGAGTTCGTATATATATAAAAGAGTAGTCCGAATAAAAAATACGTATGTAATATAACATGTCAGCATGAAGTGGCTTATGCTGACGTGTACTTAGAAATAAGAGAGTATAGAACGAGGCGGTTAATCAAAAAGGAAAAGCTTATTAGAGAAGAAGATATGTATAAGATGTTTCATCATGTTAGTGAAGTGGCTTGGAAGTTAAATCATAAAGTGCTACTGATGAATGATAAAGGAAAAACTGTATGGATGTTAACCTTTTTAGAGAAAGATATCCCAGCTAATTTAGTTTGGAAGATTGAAAGAATAGATTGAAAATAGATGAGAAGTGGAGTGCATATGATGGAGACACAAATCGTTATTGGAGTACCTGGTTTATGGAAAGATAGAACAGAATTAATACAAGAAGTTGTGAGTAAAAGTAACTATATATTAGCGGGAAATGTGATGCACCATAAGGAGAAAGAGATTGGCTTTGAAATTGATATATATGAACAAGACCCTTCTTTGAGAGAGGCTTTCTTCTATGCAGGTGGTGAGCGTTTTAATGAAGAATTGCTTCAGGAGTTGGAGAAGCATACTTATACAGTGTATGTTATTGCAAAAGTTGACGATACAGAGAGATTACAAGAAGTAATTGATGTAGGAATGGAACTTTTAAATGCAGGTGGACTTGCTTTAAAAGTTGAAACAGCAGGTGTGGCTTATTCGAAAGAAGAATGGCAAGAGCTTGCAGAGGATAAGGAAATCTTCCCGATGTATTCGCACCTTGTAACTTTAGTTGGAGATGAAGAGGACGGTTATTATTCATGTGGAATGCAAGCATTTAATCTACCAGACGTTGTTTTAGACGGAGGGATAGATCCGGAAGTAGCTGTAGATTTATTGAATGATTTTAACCTACATAATATATTGGAAAAACCTAATTTGAAAGATGGAGATACAATTAGTTTCACAGAAGATGCTCCAGTGTATCTCTTATCTCATTATATAGATAATCGTTATGAACAAGAGGATCCATTTTATAATCCGTGTGGGGTATGGAAGTTAGAGAGTGCTTCGGCAAAGAAATCTATCTTTCAAAAATTGGGGAGTGTGCTAAAAGGATGGAAAAATACATAAAAGAACAGAGGAGTATATGTGATAAATATAAAGCGGAGTATGTAGAATCTCCGAATGACTTGAAATTAGGAATAGCGCAAAATGTGAAAGATGGTATTGTTCCGATTAATGGGTTACGAATGCCTATAGAAAACGGAACGACAGGTTGGTACATTTGGGCTGGTGAAGAAATGGGGACAGAAGAAGATCTCTTTCTTCCTTTACATGTTCAACATATTGATGAATGGGCACCTGAGATAAAGAAGTATTTAGGGTTACCACCTGGTTGGAGATTTTTAATTGCTGGAGATTACGAGGACGTGTGGTATGATCCGAATTTGTTTGATGAAGATTTAGAAGAGGATGCAGATGAATGGTACATGCATAGCATATTAGCAGAAGATATTGATGGCATCCATGCTAATTATCATACGCATGGTCTAAGAGATAACTTTAATCATCAAGATTTACAAATAGCATTAAATATGGATCCTGAAGTCGCGCATAGTGTTTTTTGTACCATAATAGAAGAAATAAAGAGCGGAAAAAAGTTTGAACAAGGGATTGAGTATACGAATATTATTGAAGGATATCCCATTATTATGAAGTCTTTCGTAGAGATGGATCGAGAAGTTTTGAGGGTTTTATTACCTGATGAAAGAGGGATTCTTCCTACTAGGTCAGAGTGTGATGAGTGTTATAAGACTCAATTGGATAGTATTGAGGAAATTTGATAAAAAAAGAGCTTGAAACTATTCAAGCTCTTTTTTTATCACTATTTATGTCCTAAAATATGCTCAATCTCATGCAAACTTAATTTACTTGCCTTAGCAATCGTTTCAAGTGGTATACCAAGATCATACATATTTTTAATCATTTGAATTTTCCCCTGTTGAATGCCTTTTTCAATGCCTTTTTCAATGCCTTTTTCAAGCCCTTTTTTAATTCCTTGTTCCATTCCTCTTTTTATTCCTTCTGTCTCTGCATGGGCGAATTTTGCTGCTTCATCCATTAAAACTTTCTCCCTTGCGTCATAGGCTTGTCGGAAAGAAGAATCCTGACTCATACGTTCCCATTTATTTATTGCTTTTTGTAAAATAGGGTCTTGGTTCATAGCAATATCCTCCAATAGTTTAGTTAAGTGCTCATCCTCATTTGCTGAAAGCAATAAAAGCCAACGAACAAATGGATCTTTCCACGGATTTACTTTTTCTTCATGCCATTGTTCAGTTAACTTTGGAATTTCTATAATGTGGATTTCTATGTCTTCACTCAGGATTTTTTGTTGTTGTGTATTCCATAATATGCTCGTTGTATGGAAGGCTGGGTGTTCCGAAAACATTACGAAGTTTAGTAAGTTTATGGTGATGGTTTTGTGAAGTGCACTGTAGGGCATCCCTTTTTGTAGTTGAGATGTGTATAGTCTTCCCCAATAATATAAACTGCGTTTAACCATATCGTGATTATTATTGAGTTGTATTTCTACATTAACTTTTGTTCCTGTGTCTAATGTCGCTGAAATGTCTAAAATAGATAACTTATCCTCTTCATATTCCCTGTGTAAATGTGGATCTTCTAGTTGTAGAGAAGCAATGGGCGACTCTAAAGACTCTTGTAACATAGCATTTAAAAATGCAATTAGAATATCTTCGCTACCATTCGTACCAAACAATTGTTTAAATGCAAAATCAATGCGTAAATTAACTAACTGTTGGTTGAACAAAGTTTGTCCTCTCCCTTATATGAAGGTACTTCTTTCCTTCATTGTACATAAAAAGAACTAGAGTATGCAAACAAGCCATTCTTCTATTTTTTAGTAGTGTTATTAGAATGTCACAGTTAAGTATGGTTATGTTATACTCTAGTGAAATTAAAAAAATATTTTTGTTTATATCGGGGTGAAGATGATACATATGCAAAAAGATATTTTAAAACTATTAGATAAAAAGCAAAGTAACTATGAATTTCCTGCCTTTGATAATGAATATATGGATATTTCACAAGTGAAATTCTCTCTTTTCTTTAAAGATGCTAAGGATTGGCTAATGGTGTTTCAAATTGTGGGTGTAGGTTCATTAGGTGTATGTAATGATATTCAAGTATATGGCGATAGAATTACTCATTCAATGGGTGATGATTGCATTTTACAATTAAATAATGGCGATTATGAGTTGTTTGATGATGAAGGTGAATTTATACCGAATATTTATAACGGCAGTTTAAAAATTCGCGAGCATCATTTTGAATATGAATTTACAGAAGAAGATTATATAAATAATGGAATAGAAGTACAAACGACAGAGCATTATCCAACATACTTCATGCGTATGCTTGCTACTAATGAGGAAGCTCAAAAATTATTGTGGTGGGATAAAGGAGAAATTTTAGAAGAGTTCGGTTTAGAAGGCGACTGGGAAGTAGCGTATGAAACGGAAGAATGGAAACATGTTGAAGACGAAAAAGTAAGTGAAAATGAATTCTTCCAATCAGTAGCCGCTGCAATAGAGAAGAAAGATCCAAGTGTTATTGTGAATGAAAATGCTAATACGCATTGGAGAAATTGGATAGAGTTTGATTGTGACTGAAAAGGATAGGAGAAAGAATAACAAATGAAAAGAAGAAGAAAATCCGGAGAAAAAGTACAAATGCATCGTTTTGCACTACCTCTATGCTACGGAAGTGAAGCACCATATTATTATTACAAGGTAGCGCCCCATGAAAGAGAGGAACGCTTCCATTTAACATCAGATCTTTGTGTAATGGATGATGAACATTATTTTATTAGAGGTTGTTTAGAGCTTCCTATCATTGATTACCACGAAAATTTCATATGGACTGTTTGGGTATCACTTAGTAAAGAAAGTTATGATGAAGTATTAGAAAAGTGGGATGAGAGAGGCCGAGAAAATAGTGATCCTTATTTTGGTTGGTTATCTGTAGAAATACCATTTTATCCAGAAACATTAAATTTAAAAACAAATGTACATATAAGAGAAGTTGGAACGGCACCGTATGTTGAATTAGAGCCAACCGAGCATCCTTTAGCGATCGAACAAAGAAATGGAATTACTTTAGAGAGAGTTAAAGAAATACAAGAAATGATTCAACGACATAACTAGATTAGAAGAGAAAAAAACGAGTGCTAACACTCGTTTTTTTCTTTACACAACCGCAGGATTATAAATCATCGTAAAGTGTCCTGGTAATAATTCAATGTGACAAGGTGTATGAAGCGAACTTTCTCCATCTGTATCTACTTCTTTTTCTTCTTTCGTTTCAATATGAATGGATTTCGCTTTTACGTGGAAGATGTCATTTTCATTTGAGTCTTCAAATAGTTTCTTTCCGATGTAATCTTTAAATGCTTGAATACCCGTTGATTTGACTACGAAAATATCAAGTGTTCCATCATCACATTTTACGTTCGGAATAAAGGATGGAATACCACCAAGATATTCACCATTTCCAACCATGACAAGGACAGCTTCGTCTTCATATACTTGTCCGTCATAAGTAATTTTTACCGGGAATGTTTCAGCATTTTTTACAGTTCGAATTGTGCTTAAATAGTAACCGATTTTACCAAGCTTTGCTTTTTCTTCTGCATCGATATTGTTTGATACTTCAGATACGAGTCCAATGCCCCAGAAGTTTAAGAAATGTTGTTCATTTGCTTTTGCAACGTCAACTGGTTTTACGTGTTCCTTTGTGATAAGTTTTGCCGCTTCTGCAATGTTTTGCGGAACACCAAGTGTGCGAGAGAAGTCATTGCAAGTTCCACCTGGAATGATTGCAAGTGTAGGTCTAGTTTCGAGAGGTGCTAAGCCATTTGTGCATTCAAATACTGTTCCATCACCACCAAAGACGATAATTAAATCTACTTTACTAGCAAACTCTTGGCAATATTTTGTTGCATCACCTTGTTTTTTCGTATGAAGGATATGTAGATCAGGAAAAGCTGCGGCAAGAGGTGGTACGATTTTTGTTAAATTTGTATGTAAGTCACCTTGACCAGCTTTCGGATTTACGATGAGGAGTACTTTTTCAAATTTTGTCTTTGTCATATTTCATCTCTCCCTGTAGTTTGTAATGGAAAGAAAGGAGCTGTTCCCATGTATTTTAGAACAGCTTCTCCCTATTAATTGGATGCTAACATTGTCAGTTATTGTCGGTAAGTCGATATATTTAAAAAACCGCCGATATAATTTGAGTTACGGTCGATATATTTTGAAAATCGCCGATATACATTTTATATACTATCAATTTTTTAAGTTATACGCTTATTCCGTTACAACTGAAGCAATGAATGGTAAGTTACGATATTTTTCCGCACAGTCGATACCGTATCCAACGATGAATTCGTCTGGAATTTGGAAGCCAACATACTCAGCTGTTAAGTCTACTTTACGACGTTCTGGCTTATCAAGTAATGTACAGAACTTGAGTGCTTTTGGTTTATGCATAAAGAAGTGGTCTTTTAGGAAATGAAGTGTTAAACCAGAATCGATAATATCTTCTACAACAATTACGTTTTTTCCAGTAATGTTTACGTCGATATCTTTTAGTAGTTTCACTTTTCCTGTTGTTTCTGTTTGATTTCCGTAGCTAGATGCAGAAATAAAGTCAATTGTTACATCATTTTTGATGTGACGAATTAAATCAGCAGCAAATACGAATGAACCTTTTAATACTGCGATAACTACGATTTCTTCTCCTTCAAAGTCACGTTCGATTTGAAGTGCTAATTCTTTAACTTTTGCTTGTAATTGTTCTTCAGAAATTAAAGTGTCTTTTATTTCAATATTCATTGTAATCCTCCTACAGTGTAAAACTTGCGAACATTTCGACTGTAAAGGATAGAATAGAAAAAGTCAAAGGAGATAGTAATTTTTTACAAAGATAACGCCAAAATCATCTGATGATATGATATACTAAGTGTATTAAGAAAACGCTTCCATAAAGGGTGAATATGATGAAGAAGAAACAGTACACAAGTGTAACATTTATAAAAGCATTACTTTTAACAATTGTTCTTGGCCTGTTGGCTTACGTAATTGATGTACCTGCGATTCGTATTTCATTAATTGGAATGACTTTAGTGTTAGGAGCAATTTCGCACGGTATGATGTCGCAGCTAAAAGAAGCTGGACTTGATGATATGAGAGATCATATAGATAAAAAGTAAGAAACCTTCATTATATCGAGTGAAGGTTTTTTTGTTTCTTACAAAAATGTAAGGTAGTTGTAAGGCAAATCGATAGTTGCATAATAGCATTTTGGATAAACTATGGGTGTAAGGTAAAAGGCAAGCATATTTTAGGTAAATTAAGTTTTAGGCACTCTATATGTGAAAAAGGAGTAGGAGGGCATGGAGAAACGTTGGACGACCTTTTCTTTTTTAGCGACTAGTAACACCGTAATGCTAGATGGAAAAATGGATTTTTTGCACTTGTTTGATCGTGAAGATGATCATTCTTCTTCTAATTTTACAATGAAATGGAATAAATGGAGCGAGAGTTGTAGGTTTGAAGAAGAGGCCCCTAACGAAGAGCAAAAGATTATTTTAACAAACCCTATTAAAGCGTGGGTTGTTCAACGTCGTAAGTGTAACGTCAAAAATCACTTCAAGAAAACTGAGCCGAGACAATTAGTTATCGCTCCAGCCCGTTCTACTTCCAAATCACGCGAAAGTAACATGTAAATAATTGAGACACACACCCGAAAAAAACATCGTACATATTGCGATGTTTTTTTCTTTTTCTACAATGAAATCTTTAAGTGAAATATATTTCATCTGCATCTTATATTTATATCTCTTGCTTATTCTAGTAATACATCCGGTGCGAGTTGATGTGAATAAAATATAAGGAGAGAATTAAGATGAAAAAGAGACTATTACCAATTTGTGCAATGGCACTTTTAACAGTAGGATATTCTTCAGTAGCGAGTGCAGATACTGGAACAGTAACAAAGGAAGAAGCGCAAGTGCAACAAGATAAAGCTAAAAAAGAAGAAGCAATTAAGGAACAGCAAAAAAGTGAAGTAGAGAAAAAGCAAGCGGCACAAGTACAAGAAAAAAATGATATGGCTAAAAAAGAAGAAGCAATAAAAGCTGAGAAAAAAAGTGAAGAAGAGAAAAAGAGAATAGCGCAAGAACAGTTAAAAAACGATATGGCCAAAAAAGAAGCAGCGATAAAAGCCGAGCAAAAGAATGAAGTAGCTAAAAAAGAAGTAGCAAAGCCAGTTATACAAGGTGAAAAATTACCAAATACAGCATCAAATAATGTAGCAATGATGGGATTAAGTGCATGTCTTGTAGCGGTAGGTACATTATTTGGTTTGAATCGTCGCAATAAGATTAAAGCGTAAATAAAATATTTTCCTATAAAGAATGGGATAATTTCATATATTAAAAATGGTAGGTTACTCCTACCATTTTTGGCATGGAGGAATGAAGAATGAAGTTACTCAATTATATCGGTATCATATTGATGGCTATAGGGCTATTCATGGGATCCTATTATGCTGTGGAATGGTATAAAGGAAGAAGCTCTGCCGGGCAATTAACTGCAGAAGAAATAAAGAGTCTTAAAAATATACAAGATACTCAACTTTCTCATGAAACACCTGTAACTTCTCAAGTGCCTTCTTCTCAAACAGAACATAAAGAAGGAGAAAAGGTAGCGATGTTAAACATACCGAAAATAAAGAAGAAGTTTTCTATATATTGGGGAGCAGATGATACGACTTTGAAAAAAGGAGTGGGTATGTTCGTTAGCGATTTAACGACAACTCCATCTGGAGGGGGACATACTGTACTGAGTGGACACCGAGATACTGTATTTACAGATTTAGGAGAGTTGAAAGAAAAGGATACTCTTATTTTAGAGTATGATAATAAAACGTACACATACGAAATTCAAAAGACGTGGATTACCCATGCGGATGATCGCACTGTTATTATAAAAAAAGAAGAACCGATATTAACACTGACAACTTGTTACCCATTTAATTATATAGGGGATGCACCAGATAGATATATTATCGAGGCGAAGTTAACTGCTAGTTATTCAAAGTGAAATTATAGTTTCTGAAAGCGAGAGGGGGATAAATAAGTTATGTCAAAAAACATTTTAATTGTTGAAGATGAAGACATATTACGTGAAATATTAAAAGATTATTTTTTAAGTGAGCAATATGTAGTGTTTGAAGCGAGGGACGGGAAAGAGGCTTTAGTTGTATTTGAAGAAGAAGAGGTTGATTTAGTTATTTTAGATATTATGTTGCCAGAACTCGATGGATGGTCTGTTTGCCGAAGGATTCGAAAGACGTCCGAGGTGCCTATTATTATGCTGACGGCGCGTGTAGATGAAGACGATACGTTACTTGGTTTTGAACTTGGGGCAGATGATTATGTGACGAAGCCGTATAGTCCGCCAATTTTATTAGCAAGAGCGAAAAGGTTGTTAGAAAGCAGAAAAGTGACAAAGCAACTTTTAGAGAATGAAGATGATACATTATCAATCCACGGCATTCACGTTCATTTTCCGTCTCGCACTGTTACGGTAGATAGAACCGATATTAATTTAACGCATACAGAATTTGAAATATTAGCGTATTTCATGAAAAATCAAGGAATCGTTTTAACGCGAGAGCAACTCATTTCAAGAATTTGGGGATATGAATTTGCTGGTGATGATCGAACGGTGAATAGTCATATTCGTAATTTAAGAAATAAATTAGGAGAGAAAGCAAAGTACATTACAACTGTAGTACGAACTGGTTATAAATTTGAGGGGAATATATGAGAAAAGGAATTGTACTAAAATTATTTACTCTTACAACAGCATTATGTATGTTGATTTTAGCGACGATATTTATTGGACAAACGATATTTTTTAAACAATATTATGCGAATCGAAAAGTGGAAGATATTAAAGTAAATTTAAATTCCTTTGAGAAGAATTATTTAAACTACACAGGAAACGTAGAAGGAATTCAGAAACTTGAGCAAGACTTTTTAAGAGAAAATAATACGTGGATTACGACATTAGATAAGAACGGGAATTTAAAACATGCAGATGATTTTTATTTTGAAGTAACGATAGATCGTAGGCAACAAAAGAGCTTTGGACAACAAATATTCAAAATTCCTTTATACAATCTCGTCAATATAGAAGAGATTGATAATAAATTATCAGATCAGTTTCTAGGCCAAGGAATTTATTTTTCTGGAGTAAAAAAAGGAGATAGTTTTATTCCATTCTCTTTCTCGTTATCTAAGCAGAATTTAAGTGGATCTAATAAACCGTTAGAAAAAGCAATTAAGGAGAAAATGAGTAAATTAGATGAGGAGAAAAAGAAAGCAGCTGAGGAACAAGTAAGGAAGGAAAAGAAGCCGGCTGTTCAGGAGCAAGCTGCCCAAGAACCAGATGCTTATATAGGTGGGTTTGTTACAAAAGTACAGTTTCCAGATGTAAAAGGCCCCGTAAATCCAATTTATAAAAATACTTTATTTTTGGATAGTATAAAAGAATTTCAAACGGATGTATTACTAAAAGAGAGTAATCAAATAGAGTATTCAACAAAGACAATGGACTATGAAAAGAATGATATAAAATATAAATTATTAATGAAACCAATAAAAGAAAAAGATGGATCAGTAACATATATTTATGCGATGGCTTCTTTACAGCCTGTAGATGAAGCTGTACAAATGGTGCAAGATTATTACATCTATATCATTGCATTTGTAGTCGTTCTTATTTTTTTAGCTTCGTTTTATTATTCAAAACAAATTGCAAAACCATTATTAAAAATAAATGATACGACGAAGAAAATAGCACAATTAGATTTTACAGAAAAAATACCGATTACTTCAAAAGATGAAATTGGAGATTTATCGAAAAATATTAATGTGCTATCAAATAAACTCCATTCGCATATTGGGCAGTTAGAAGAAGATATTGAAAAGGAAAGAAAGTTAGAAAAGACGCGAAAAGAATTCATTTCTGGTGTTTCACATGAATTAAAAACACCGCTAAGTATTATGAAAAGCTGTATTTCTATTTTAAAAGACGGGGTAGCTGAACATAAAAAAGAGTATTATTTTCAGGCAATGGAGAGAGAAGTAGACAAAATGGATACGTTAATTTTGGATATGCTTGAGTTAGCTAAATTTGAATCTGGTACATATAAAATTAGAAAGGATTCGTTTTATATTGATACAGTAATTGAAGACATATGTGAACATCTATCTGTGGAAATAGAGAAAAAAGAGCTTCGTGTTCATAAAAATATATGTTCATTTGAAGTGATTGCAAATCAAGGCCGGATTGAACAAGTCATCGTGAATTTCATTACGAATGCCATACGTTATACACCAAATAAAGAAGATATTATTATTTCTACAATAGATGAGAAGGATCGTATAAAAGTGTGCATTGAAAATAAAGGTACTCACATTGAAGAAGAACAATTAGATAAAATTTGGGATCGTTTTTATCGCGTGGATACAGCTCGTCAGCGTTCACAAGGTGGGACGGGACTTGGGCTTGCCATTTCAAAGAATATTTTAGAACTACATGATACTGAATATGGGGCAGGAAATACAGAAGATGGTGTGTTATTTTACTTCTATTTAACGAAAAAAGCGTAAATAATATGATTTACGCTTTTTTAATTTATTTTCATATTATCTTTACCTAATCTTTATTTTTAATCAGTATAATTTGTTTAGAATATGAGGTTATGTAAGGAGTCGATGAACCGTGCATAGCAATTGGCTAAGTATAATGGTATTTATTTTCTTTTGCGCATTTATTGTATTTTTAATTGATATTACGATATGAAAAAAGAGCGCTCATTAAGCGCCCTTTTTTTGTGTATTCATTTGATAAGCACTGATGCTTTTGAATAATCGTGGTGAAGTGATAAATAAAAATATAAGTAAAACGGTACATAAAATAAAAGAACCAAGCATTGTACTTCCATTTACGATTAATGAATATAACACAGCTGATTGACCTTTCGGTGCATATTGTCCCCAGAAAATAATGCCGGCAATAAAGTGGCAGAAATAGCGAGCAAAGCTACCGATAAATGTAGCAAGGATAATATAAGCAAGGACTTTCTTACCCTGATTTTGTTTTGATGAAGGTTTGTCTTTACGGTTACCTAAATTTGATTGTTCTAAGCTATTTTCATTGGATGTTAAAAGTGCTTTTTGAATTGGACGATAGAATAAGCCAGCAAATCCGATAAAAGCAAAGGCAATGAAGTACTCAATGAATGCTTGAACAGGTGTTAAAATATAAGCATCTCCCACGACAATTTGTAATAGTCCCCAAACTAAACCGCCTAAGAAAGCTGATTTAAAGCCCCAGCGGTAAGCAATAATAAAAATAGGAATCATAGCGAATGAGATAGAACCGCCTGTTGGAAGTTTAAGTGATAATGGTAAAATATCGATAATCATGGCGAAGGCTGCAAGAATAGCAGATTCGATCATCGCTTGTAAATTGGTGTTACGCATGTTGTTTCCCCCTAAATCCAAGTTATACAAAAAAGAATAGATATCATAGGAGGATACGAAATACGTAAATAAAAATGAGGTATGTATTTCGGACGTTTGCACAATCCCTGCGTTAGCATTAACTAACAGGTTCGAAGGGTCGGAACGAAGTGTTCCCTCTCAGCGGCATGGCTCCCCCAGTGATAACGAAATTCTTTATTTGCTATTGTTTATTGTAAGCGAAATGGATGAGAATGGCAAACGAATACAGTATGACAATAATTGAAATAGAATTGTAGCGAAATGTTAATAAATATGAAGCAAAAGGGTATAGTACAAGAGAAATTGGGTGTGGTATAATTTTTTTGAAAATAATTATCATTCTCTTCTGAGGGGGAAGGTTATGAGCTTAGTAGATATTAAAATTGGAGAGAAAGTGTTAGTAAAAAGTATTCAGTCTTTAGATCAGCTATTAAAGCGTAGACTAGCTGCTTTCGGTCTTGCTGAAGGAAGCGAACTTCGCCTGAAACAGAAAGCGATGTTCAAAGGTCCTTGTACATTGGAGTGTCGTGGACAGTTAATTAGTATTCGTCATTGTGACGCGAAAATGATAAAGGTGGAATTAGCGTGAATAAGGTAGCTTTGCTAGGGAATCCGAATACAGGGAAGACATCATTATTTAATGCACTTACTGGTTCTTATGAGTATGTAGGAAACTGGAGCGGTGTAACAGTAGAAAAGAAGGTTGGTAAATTAAAAGATAGACAAGGAACATTAATTGATTTACCAGGTGTTTATGATTTAAATCCAGTTTCACGTGATGAAGGTGTTGTAACAAACTTTCTATTAACAGAAGAATTTAATCATATGTTAAATATCGTAGATTCCTCGCAGTTTGAAAGAAATATGCATTTAACGTTGCAGTTACTTGAATTTGGTAAGCCAGTCTCAATTGGTTTAAACATGGTTGATGTGGCGAAGCAAAGAGGAATTGTCATTGATGTAAAACGATTATCAGAGCTATTAGGTGTAACAGTCGTTCCTGTTGTTGCAAGAAGTGGAAAAGGCTGTGAAGAACTGCTTACGACTCTTAAAGAAAATAACAAACAAGAGAAAAAGCCATTTCTTATTTCATATGGTGTACAAATGGATGAAGGAATTGGAGAAGTAATTGCTCTTTTAGAGACAGCGAATTACGAGCATCCGAGATGGTTAGCACTTCAATTTTTAAGCAATAACGAAGTAGTAGAAAAAGAAATGAAAGCATTACCAATTTATAAGGAACTCATAGCCATTCGATCTCGCTTAGAAGGAAAACTTGATTGTACGTTAGAAGAGCACATTTACAAAACTCGTGAAGCGTATATTGAAAAGTTAAAAACAAATGTTATGAAGCATGAGAAAGAAGGAAAAATTCCTTTTTCAGAAAAAATTGATAGATTAATTACACATAAAATTTTAGGACTTCCAATCTTTTTAGCAGTTATGTTTTTTATTTTTCAGGTTACGTTTACGTGGATTGGTACACCTTTATCGGATATGTTAGATGAGTTTTTTGGTGGCCAGCTTACGGATTGGGTGACGGCTGGACTTACAAGTATTGGAGCTTCTGATTTTATTCAAGCGCTCGTTACAGAAGGTATTATTGCCGGTGTTGGTGCTGTATTAGTATTCGTACCACAAATCTTTGCACTATTCTTTTTTATTTCATTATTAGAAGACTCAGGGTATATGGCGCGAATTGCAGTTGTTATGGATAGAATTATGGAGTTTTTCGGCTTAAACGGAAAAGCTTTTATTCCGATGATTATCGGTTTTGGATGTAACGTTCCAGGTATCATGGCTGCGAGAACGATTGAACAGGAAAAAGAACGTTTACTTACCATTTTAGTAACACCATTTATGTCTTGTTCAGCACGATTACCTGTATATGCATTATTTGCGGGCGTATTTTTCCCGCATAGTCAGGCGGCTGTTGTATTTTCTTTATATGTTGCAGGGATTGTTCTTGCGTTATTAGTTACAAAAATTATGTCTCTTACGATTTTGAAAGCGGAAAAGTCTATTTTCGTAATTGAATTACCGCCTTACCGTGTGCCACAAGCAAAAACATTATGGCTAAGCACATGGGAGAAAGGGAAAGGATTTGTTCGTAAAGCTGGTACATTCATCTTTGGTGGTTCGGTTGTCATTTGGTTATTAAACTATGCAGGTCCATCAGGATTTGGTGTTGATATGGGAGACAGTTACTTAGCGATGATTGGTGGATTTATCGCACCACTATTCGCACCGCTCGGCTTCGGAACATGGCAAGCTGCAGCATCCCTTTTAACAGGATTTTTAGCGAAGGAAGTTGTCGTTTCTACAATGGCAATTATTTATGCAGTTAAAGAAGATGTGCTTGGAAATGTAATGGGAGCACATTATACAGCATTATCAGCTTATGCATTTATGTTCTTTATTTTATTATATGTTCCGTGTTTAGCGACGGTAGCTGTTATTAAACGTGAAACAGGATCAGCGAAGTGGACGATTTTTTCAGTCGTTTATCCACTCGTAGTTGCTTATGTATTAACGCTCATTATATACCAAGTTGGATCCTTACTCGGATTCTAGAAGGAGATGTATTGTGATGATGGTCAATATTATAATTGGAGCTATCATTTTTGGTTATGCAGCATATACGTTAGTTAATTTTGTAAAGAGAAGTAAAAAAGGAAAATGCGCAGCATGTTCTTTAAATAAGTCATGTCAGTCGCAAACTTGTAGCCCGGATATGGAGCAAATTGCTCATAATAAATAGGAAAAGCTTTGCGAATTTCGCAAAGCTTTTTTGTTTTACTTTTTAATTTTTACAAGTTGAGAAGCTTCTACGCCTTTGTAACCAGGGAATTCTTTACTTGGGTCTTTATCAAATTTTAATACACCTACAGATTTTTCATCACCTTTTACATTGCTGTAAGTTGCGTCATCGACAATCGCATACATATCTGTATATGCACGACCACTTCCGATAATTGTGTTGCCTTCATATTTTAATTTTGCCCCATCAAGTGCAGCATTTTCTACTTTTTCTTTTGCAAATAATACACCTTGTTCTGTTGTTACAGCTGGTAATTTATCAAGTGGTTTCGTGTTGTCTTTTTCATCAACTTTGCTAAGTAACTCTTTTTTCACTAGTTCTTCACCAGTTTTCTTATCCATTACAAGAACTTTTTTACCATCTAATGTTGTCATTTTCATTTTATAGAAGTCTTTTTCTTTCACTTCTTTTTTGTTTTTATCTGTAATTTGCTGAACTTGTTCTTCTGATCCGTACAGTACAAAGCCGTTCGCTTTTTCTCCTAATAAAGAACAACCTGATAATGCTCCAAATGAAATTGCTGCTGCTAATCCGATTCCTACTAATTTTTTCATGATGATTTCTCCTTTTATATGTTTTATAGTAAATACATTTTTGTATTAGTTCCGAAATGATGAGAAGCTTGTTTGCTGCTTCTGGTATTAGTGTATAAGAAATATGGAAACGTAACTATCGAGTTAGCTTACAGTAACATTACACTTATGTAATTTAGTGAAAGTGCGCAAAAGTAAGTTAATTTCAAAGAGGGATAATGAGAATATATTAGAAATACAATATTGTATATAGAATGTCATATTATAATGGATGTATTTTGGAAATAACATGTAAGGACATATTAGTTTTGTTATAATAAACACATAGGCTGTAAAATGAATATTCTTTACTGTAAAGGGAGATTTTTCAGTTTTCCAAGTAGTGAATTTGAAATATGAGGTATATCATAGGAGGAATTTAGATGTCTGTATTTAAACGATTAAGAGATTTAACAATGTCAAATGTGTATTCGTTAATTGAAAAAGCGGAAGATCCAGTTAAGATGACTGATCAATATTTACGCGATATGCAAGCCGATGTACAAGAGGCTGAGAAAAGTGTAGCAGCTCAAATCGCACTTGAGAAGAAATTCAAAATATTATTTGAAGAGCAAGAAGCACTTGTGAAAAAACGTGAAGAGCAGGCTCATATGGCTGTTCAAGCTAATAACTTAGATCTTGCGCGTCGTGCATTAGAAGAAAAACAAAATGCAGAGCAAAAAATGAATGAGTATAAAGCAAGCTACGAGCAAAATAAAGCTGCTGCTGATAACCTGCGCCTAAAGCTAGAAGAAATGCGTAAGCAATTAAATGAGCTGAAAAATAAACGTGAAACACTTGTAGCGCGTGTAAATGCGGCGAAAGCACAAAAGAATATTAATCAGGCGATGTCTGGATTTGATTCAAACTCAGCAAAAGCTGGTTTAAGCCGTATGGAAGAGAAAGCTCTTCAATTAGAGGCTGAAGCGGAAGCAAGCGGTGAAGTTTATAAGAAAGAAAAATCATTAGATGATGAATTCGCAAGCTTAAACAAAAATTCTGCTGTTGACGATGAATTAGCTCGTATTATGAAGCAGTATGAGAAATAATATAGAATAAAGACAAATGAACCGACATGTCTAAATATATTCATGTCGGTTTTCTATTATATTTTAGAGGAGGTTTTGCAATGACATGGATGAATGTAGTTGCCATGCTTGTATGGACTGGAGCGAGTGCAGTACTTTTATTTGCAATTATGTGGGTTGATTCAATTTTTACAAAATACAATGATTTAAAAGAAATCAAAAATGGAAATACAGCTGTAACAACTCGTTTTATTATGAAATTATTTGCACAAGGGTACATTTTATCTCAATCGATAACGAAAGCAAATGATTTATGGCAAGCGCTACTTGCATCAGCAGTTTCTTTCGTTATTTTATTAGTGGTAGAAATGTTTATCGAATTTGTGTTAAAGAAAATGTCTGGCTTAGATTTAGAAGAAGGTACGAAAGAAGGCAGCGTTGCACATGCGATGTTAGCTGGATCATTACATATTGTTGGTGCACTTATTTTAGGTGCTTGTTTATAAAGAGAAAAGGAGGGGTAGATCATGAGTTTATTTAAACGAATTAAAAATATAATGAAAAGCCCAGAGCCACCGAAGCCGGAAAAGAGTCTTTTAACGTTAGCTCCTGGTGATATGATTGAAGTTTCATTAGTCATGTACGAATTAACTGGGAAAACGAGTATGCATTCTCGCAAGGAAATTGTTTTAACACTGCAAGACGGGAAAGACATTCGTTATTTAAAAATTGAAGATCGTGAAAATACGTATTACAAATTATATACACCAATTGATGGTCGCTTAGATTCAATTGAGGAAATTCCGACGACAATTGAAATGGATGATACTGAGTATCATATGGAAGAACAATATAACGGACGTGTTGTTGTGATGGGGAAAACACCATTCTCCGCTTCAGAGGAACAGTACGTATGGGAATTCCAATCAGATAATCGAAAATTATTGCGTATTGAATGGCAAAATGGTCGCACAATGATGTATGAGGGAGAAGCAATCATTCCTGCTGATGTACAAATTATAAGAGCAACGTAAGGGGGCGTAATCATGTCAAACCGATTGTTTACCATGATTAAATCGTTTGTGATCCCTATACTTGCTATCGTTATATTACTTGTTGTTGCTGGTTATGCCTTATCAGGTTGTCAAGGCGGGCAGACAAAGTCGATTCAAGACCGTTATCCACTTGAATCTGTTGCCAAGGAAGGTAAACAAGAATCTTACGTGTATAGGGCCGCCAATCGGTCAGTTCCTGAAGTAGCGAAGGAACTCATTAACGAAAGAGAACCGAAGCAAGCATCTAAAGAAGACGAAAATCAAATGTTCCTCGTTTATTCTGATAAGATTTATAACCTGCAAAAGGATAAAGAGAAACCATCTGATACGTTAATTGAAATAAGTAATAAAGAATTTGTCCGTCAAAATTACCAACCGTCCTTCTTGCAAGGATATATTATGGGTAGCATATTAAACGATATATTCGGTTCACGAAAATCATCGTACGGTGATTATCGAGGATATAATGACAGACAAAATCATAAACCAGTTATTCCAGAGAGACCACCTACGAAAGAAGAAAAGAAAACCCCACCTCCAATTACGAAGGAAGGGAAAGGGTCTATCATTAAGCGAGGCGATAATGTAGATTCGAAACCATCAGTAGGTGATAAGGGAAGTATTACTGAAAAAGGAAGTAATACGACGCCCCCACCTTCTACTGGAAGCAAGGGTAAAATTACAAAAACACCAGGCGGTTCAAGCGGATCAGATGTGAAGCCAAAATCATCTATTAAAACGCCGCCAAGGAATACATCTCCTCCGAAAACGAGGGTCGGTGGTTCAGGAAAAATTACGAAGAGAAGATAGTGTAGAGACCGAAAAGTGGAATTTGCTTTTTGGTCTTTTTTGTTATGGGAATTAATGCCTCTCAGGTGGTACGATTTAGGCATAAGGGAGGAAGTAAAAATATATCAGCGATTATTGAAATATATCGACTTACCGACAAAAACTGACAACGATAACAACTTAATAATAAAAAGAGGGTGTGCCAAAATTTTGGCACACCCTCTTTTTCATAACGATTAATGAATATCACGTTTCTTGAAATTACCGCCTTTTACTTCTGCTACGTCATAAACTGTAATAAAGGCGTGTGGATCGATTTCATTAATAAGTTCTTTCATTTTACTTTCTTCTAAACGGTTAATTACACAGGAAATTTCTTTAAACTTCTCTCTTGAATAACCACCGTATACTTCGTTATATGTTGCACTTCGGCCTAAACGATCGCGAATTGTTTCTACCATTAATTCAGGCTCTTTTGTAATAATTTTAAATGCTTTTGAACCACTTAAACCAACTTCAACGATATGAATCACTTTCGAAGCGATAAAATAAGCAATTGCCGAAAGGATAGCTCCTTGCAGGCCGAATACTGTTGATACGAAAATAAATACGAACATGTTTAAGAATAAAATAAGGTCACTCGTTCCAAATGGTAACTTACGAGAAAGCAATACAGCTAGCATATCGATTCCATCTAATGCTCCGCCGTTACGTAATGCTAGTCCCATACCAAAACCGATGATAATACCACCAACAACTGTAACTAATAATGTATCGCCTTCAATAATAGCTGGTATTCCGTGCATGACAACGGTACCTATTGCTAATGAAGCAATCCCGATAATGGAATAAATAGCAAAGCTTTTACCGATTTGCTTATATCCTAACCAAACGAAAGGAATGTTAATAACTGCGATTAGAGCTCCTAATGGCAATCCAAATAATCTTGAACTAACGATACTTAAACCAGTTACACCACCGTCTGATACGTTATTTGGAATTAATACTGCTTCTAATCCGTACGCTGTGATAAATGCCCCAATAATAATCATCAAAGCTTTTGAAGCAATTCTTAGCTTATTGGGCTTGTTTTTGATAATTTTCTCCATGTAATTTCCTCGTTTCAAACTAGTTTCTTATTTGTTACGTAATTCACACCTAAATTTTATTTTAACATTTAATTTGAAAAAATTCTCCTTTAATGGATGTATGCAGGGAATATTATCACCATATTATCTTTAAAATATTTTTGAAATCAGTATAAGAAATCCCATCCTTTCAAAGGATGGGATGCTATTAAGAAAATATAAAACTAAGTACTGATATGAATAAAGCGAAACCTAAAATAGTTCCACATATTTTCATATGGCGCTTACGTCCCATTACGACAATCGCAACATATTCACGAATCATTGCGTTAGGCCAGTAATAAAATGCAGTTTTTGACCCGATTCCTTGGCTATTAAGACCAGCTTGTCTAGCGTATATACCAGCGCGGAAAAGGTGGAAATTATTCGTTGTAAAAATACTTTTATATTTACCTTCAGGTTTTAAAGAATCCATAATTTCTTTAGAGAACAACATGTTTTGATATGTGTTTACAGAGCGATTTTCCTGGACTGTATGTTCAAGAGGAATTCCTTTTTCAACAGCATAATTTTGCATTGCTTCTGCCTCTGGAAGACCTTCATCTGGACCTTGACCACCAGAGAAAATAATTGTCGGTGGTGTATTTACAGCTGCTTGTTTCCAATAGAAGTCGATAGCTTTATTAATGCGGCTTGCAAGTAAGGGTGGTACTTTATCATTAATTAAGCCACTACCAAGAACGATAATGAAATCTTGATTACGTCTTGGTCTGTTAAATTGGTATAAAAAATAAGCGCTTAAGAAGTTAGATAAGTGTATAAAGAAATAGAAGCTTATAAGAGAAATAGCTGCGAAAATAGGCTCTAAATGCGATGAGACCAAACTTGCTGGATTTATGATAGGGAGTAACATAAAGAATAACATCCCTAAAGCAGCAAGGAGTGTTAAACAGTTAGTGAACCGTCTTCCTTCTCGCTTCATTAAAATTCTAGCATTAAGAAATAGCCCAAACATTAAAGCAACAATACCGAAAGGAAGCATAATAAGAAGTGCTAAAATAGGTAAAATTATAATATAGCGTAGGACATCACTACTTGAATTCACAGATATAATCACACAAAAAAGAAGGAAAAAACAGACAAAGGAATTAAATAAAAAGCCGTTTATTATTTTCCGCGGATCTTTTAAATATGAGATAAGAAAAATAATAAACAATATAAGAGGAATAATTCCAAAATACAGCATAAATATAGTACACCTCAACTTGTATAAGAATTTGACATACCTTTTATATTACATGATTTTATAAGTGAAAATGAAAGAAAAAGGATTTTGAATTTTCTCAATAAAATATATGGATACATATGTTACAATATATTCAAAGCGATATATTAAAAGTAAAATGGTTGAAAAGGCACTCAGTAGAGTGCTTTTTCTTTTTGTATGCAATTGTGCATATTATATTTTTTTTCAAATGAAGAGGATTACAATATAAGTTGTAGACAGACTTTATAAAGCAGAATTTAATACAAACATTTCCCTCTACTTTTTGTATCTAACAATCGTATAACAATAAATAATTCTGTTTTATAGTGTCTGTTTTTGAAAGGTGTCTTTTTTGAAGGCATCTTTTTTTGTTAGTATAGATAGTTTTCACTGTTAGCACAGTGTAAACTATCTATACTAAACATTAGCAATCTTCCGTATAAATATTATCAATTTACTATATATTCCAGTGGTGTTAACCTACATATGAAAGGCTTTCTTTTTCAAAATATTACCCCTAATAAAATTTTGAAGAAGTCAACTGTCTCCAAACTTGTCTTTATGCTTAAAGAAAAAGCACTCAAATTGAGTGCTTTTTCTTATTGAAACATGCTATTTTTCTAGGCGATTTTCATAAAATAAAAGTAAAGAAATGAAAGTGGGTGACAAAATGCCGGCAGTTGTGGAAGGTGTTATTATTGAAAACTGCAATGGAACAATTAATGTAGGTGACAAATATAACGTACAGCCGATTGAAAAGACGAAGGCTTATAATGGATCGGGATCATCAAATACAGGAATGAAAGTACAAACGTTTAGCGGGATTAGTACAGCTGATGTATGGGATAATGATGCGAATGATCAGGGGATACAGTTTACTTTATAGTACAGTATGTAAAATTGCATAAAATGATGAACTTGTCCTGTGCTACAATCTAGCTGTGAGCTGTTAATGATTCTTCTGTAGTATAGTTGTTAGATTAGAAATATAACATCTTATCGAAAATCATACGTAAAAAAAAGACACTTCAAACGAAGTGTCTTTTTTTAACTTAGTGATACCCTTTAGCAGAGTCTTTATGAATTTTATTTTTAAAAAGACTGTAGCTCCAAAGCTGATATCCAATAACGATTGGTACCATGACCATTGCAACGAAGAACATAATTTTTAAGTTTAATTGACTACCAGCTGCGTTGTATAACGTTGTACTGTATGCATCGTTAATACGAGATGGTAACATTCTTGGGAACATACCTGCAAAGCCAGTTGTCATAAACATTGCGATTGTTAGGCAAACGAATGTGAATGCAAGGCCAATTTTATGTTTGTACACCATAATTAGTGCGAGTACACTCATTAGCATTGCAAGTACTGGAAGAATGAATAGTACCGGATATTCTGTAAAGTTTTGGAATAAGTTTGTTCTATTAGCAGTTGCTACATAGAAAATAGCTAAAATGATAGCAGCTGCCATTGAAAATGGTCTTGCGATTTTATAAGCACGATCAGATACTTCACCAGTCGTTTTAATCATGACCCAAAGGGCACCGGATACGACAAATATAGCAGTGAAGAAAAGACCACCTAATATACCGTAATGGTTTAGTAAGCTAAGTAAATTTCCTTCATAGCCATTTTTTCCGATTTGTAGTCCGTAATACAAGTTAGCGAATGTAACACCGAATAAGAAGGCGATTAGGAAACTGCCAATTGCAAATGCCCATTTACAAGTTTTTTGCCAAATTGGTGAATCATCTTTATGCATGAATTCCAGTCCAGCGGCACGAGCAAATAGTGCAAGTAATACTAAGAATAACGGTGTATATAAATAACTAAACATATTAGCATACGTGACTGGGAAGGCAGCAAATGTTGCGCCACCAGCTGTAATTAACCATACTTCATTACCGCCCCAGAACGGGCCAATTGCTTCTTGTAATTGATTTCGTTCTTGTCGATCTTTCGTAACGAAGGGAAAAATCATTCCGTTACCAAGTGCATACCCGTCAAGAATGAAGTAAACTGTCCAAATCACGCCCCATAAACCGAACCAGATGATTGCAAGCATATCATGAGACATGAGCCACACCTCCCTCAGTAGCAGGTTCTTCTAATGCGGCAGGTCCTTTTTTCGCAAACTTCAGCATTAAATATACGTCTGCGATTAAAAGTAAAGTGTAGAACAAAATTAAACTAATTAATGAGAACCAAATTTGCGGAACGGATATAGGTGATACAGATTCTGCTGTACGCATTAGTTTATATACTGTCCATGGCTGGCGACCTACTTCAGCGACGATCCATCCTGCGTTAATCGCGATATAAGGAAGTAAGACAGACCATATTGTAATTTTTAAATAACGTTTTGAGTTTTCTAGTTTTCCTTTTCGGTTTAAATAGAAGCCATACCAAGTTAATGCCATAAAGAACATACCGAGTGCAACCATTAAGCGGAAGCTATAATACACGAGGTTAACATTTGGACGTTCATCTTTCGGAATATCCTTTAAACCAACAATTTCGCCATCAAATGAGTTTGTATAGAAGAAGCTTCCGAGTTTTGGAATCGTAAGGAATTCAAAATTCTTCTCGTTTTTTACATCAGGAATTTGAACAATTGAGAAGCCTTGTCCTTTTCCGGTTTCCCAAACTGCTTCCATCGCAGCTCCTTTTGCGGGTTGATATTTAGCCGCTGATACACCAGATTGATGTCCCATAAACGGTGTAATTGTTGCGGCGAATAAGCCTAACATTAAGCCGAACTTAAATGATTTTTTGAAGAATTCAACTTCATTTTTACGTAATAAGTGATAGGCACTAATTGCCATAACGAAGAAAGCACCAACAATATAACAACCAACTACAGTATGGAAGAACATATTCCAAGCGTATGGATTCGTAACGAGTGCCCAGAAATCATTTAATTCAGCGCGGCCGTTACGTACTACGTAGCCAACAGGGTTTTGCATAAAGCCGTTTGCTGTAATAATCCAAAGGGCAGAAATGTTTGTTCCAAGTGCAACCATCCACATGCAGAAGGCACGGAACTTTGGTGAAATTTTGTCTTTACCGAATAACCATATTCCCATGAAAGTAGATTCTAAGAAGAAGGCAACAAGTGCTTCGATTGCGAGAGGTGATCCGAAAATGTCTCCCATATATTTGGAGTACTCAGACCAGTTTGTTCCAAATTGGAATTCCATCGTAATCCCGGTTATAATCCCCATTACGAAGTTAATTGTAAATAATTTACCCCAGAAATTTGCCATTTTGCGGTATGTTGGATTCAATGTGCGGGCGTATTGAGTTTCCATACATGCTACTAAAATGACAAGTCCGATTGTCAAAGGTACAAATAAAAAGTGATAAAAAATAGTAATTGCAAATTGAAAACGACTCAGTAACAGAACGTCGGACATAATGAATATTCACTCCTTTTTTACATTATCTACAATCAGTTTATAGTGAAAATACGTTTAAAGTATGTGAAACTTGTTACAAAGCTGTGTGTATATTTTGAAAGAATTATGTCGATTATCTGAAAATATCTTATTTTTACTATAAAGCGATATCCTTTTTGAGTTTTTCATATTTTGGTACACTATTTATGTAGTGTAAACGAGAGAAAAGAGGGTCCTTTACTATGAAGTCATTAGAAGAGATTTTGCAGTACAATGAGAAATTTGTTGAAGAGAAAAAATACGAAGAGTATGAAACAGGAAAATTCCCGAATAAAAAAATGGTAATTATTTCTTGTATGGATACACGACTTGTTGAATTATTACCAAAAGCGATGAATATGCGTAACGGTGATGTGAAAATTATTAAGGTAGCAGGAGCTGTTATCTCACATCCATTCGGAAGTATTATGCGTAGTATTTTAGTTGCTGTATATGAACTTGGTGCTGATGAAGTTTGTGTAGTTGGTCACCACGATTGCGGTATGGCAAAAATTCAGGCAAGCAGTACAATTGAGAAGATGAAAGAGCGCGGTATAACAAATGAGAAATTAGATACACTCCGTTATTCTGGAATCGATTTAGAAAGATTCCTACAAGGGTTCTCTAGTGTAGAAGAAAGTGTAGAACATAGCGTATCGATACTTCGCAACCATCCGTTACTTCCAGAAGAAGTACCTGTTCACGGTCTTGTTATCGATCCTGAAACAGGAAAATTAGATTTAGTTGTGAATGGTTACGACAATTAAGAATTTACTTTGTCATCCTTTTTATCTGGGACAGGATCAAATCCTCCCGGGTGGAAAGGGTGACATTTTAATATACGCTTACAAGTAAGCCAAAAGCCTTTGAATGCACCATGTTTTTGAAACGCCTCTAATCCGTAATGAGAACAAGTCGGATAAAAACGGCATGTTGGTGGTGTCATCGGAGAAATGAACTTTTGATAAAAGCGTATAATCCCAATAAAAATCTGTTTCATAACGGTCTCCTTTTCAGCATATTCTTAAAGTATTATAGCACGACTGTACATAATACTTTACTAATGTGCATTTCCGTTATATCATATTGGATATAACGGAATTAAATTAAAAGCGGGAGAGATGTTGTATGCCATCAGTAGAAAGCTTTGAATTAGATCATACGATTGTAAAGGCACCTTATGTAAGACATTGCGGAGTTCACAATGTAGGTAGTGACGGTATTGTAAATAAATTCGATATTCGTTTCTGCCAACCGAATAAACAAGCAATGAAACCAGATGTTATTCATACGTTAGAACATTTATTAGCATTTAATTTACGTAAATATATTGATCGTTATCCGCACTTTGATATTATCGATATTTCACCGATGGGCTGCCAAACAGGATATTATCTTGTAGTAAGCGGAACACCGACAGTACGAGAAATTATTGATTTATTAGAACTAACATTAAAAGATGCGGTTCAAATTACAGAAATTCCAGCTGCAAATGAAACACAATGTGGTCAAGCGAAGCTTCACGATTTAGAAGGAGCACAACGCTTAATGAACTTCTGGTTAAGCCAAGATAAAGATGAACTTGAGAAAGTGTTTGGATAAGAAGAAAAACTGCCTGTGAAAGGGCAGTTTTTTTATTGTGCTAAGAGCAACCATACTCTTCTTTTTTATGAAAATATATTACATACTCCAACATATAAAACAAAGGCAGAACAGAGAAAATAAACAAATGCTTTCGTTTTTTGCTGCTTCTTTATTTCATCGATTCCAAAAAGGATACACATAATACTTAAAAGGATAAACACGTAAGGTAAAAGAATAGTGAAGTTTGCAAAGAAGCTAAATAGGGCGAGAGAAAGAGCGATAGTGGCGATTATAATTTGAATGTTTTTTAACATGGAATCCCCCTTAAGTAGAAAGAAATAGTTACTGAGAGAAAATAATTATAAATGCTAAATTGGCCAAAATTTCATTCTACATATAGCGAAAGTAGTTTGATATTAAAAAGAAGAATATGAGACTGGAAACGAAAAAATACGGGATACTCATTGATTTTCGTCCGGATTTCAATTCATTAATTCCTAGAAGAATAAAGAAACAACTGAGAATAAATTGTACGTATGGGAGAAGTGAAAAATTATCGGTAACATCGATATAAGTGCTTAGAATGAGTAAGAGAAGCATGAGAAATGCTAAAAAACTCCGTAATATAGTTAGAGTTAGCATTGTATAGCCTCCTTTAGACCATTTATCGGAATATTTCTGTGAAACCAATAAATAAAGCAGCGGCTCCTGCTAGTAGAGCGAGCACACTACCTCCTGTTTGCCTCTTTAATATTTCCTCTAAACTTATGGTGAGAGCCATAACTCCTAAAGAGATAAACATATACGGCATTATTTCTCTATTACTAGTAAAAAATCCATAGATTGCTATAGATAAAGCAATAAGTGATAAAGTAATCCGTACTCCTTTTAGCATGCATGTACCTCCTTTTATTTGATATAGCTAATGATGAGAACAATCCAAATGAAAGCACCGGCAATAATACAAATAAGTCCAGTTGCTGATTCCTTTTTCTTTATTTGTTCAAATGCGATGAGAAACATTAAAGCCCCTAATAGAAATTGTGAAAGAGGTAAAAAATTATTTTGACCTGTATATAATCCAATTGCCGACATAACGATCACAGTGAGTGCTACTATGATGCGAAGTATATTAGGAATTCTCCTTATTCTTTTTTGTATAAGGATTGTCTTCTAGTTTATCGACGGAATGTTTATAAGCATAGCCTTTATTAATTGTCATGATGGAGAGTACGAGGATGATTAGGACGATGATAATACCGATAATTAATATTTTGAACATAAAATCCCTCCTTTTCTTTATTTTACATAATTTTGTAATTGATGAAAACAATAGAAATTAAAAGGATGAAAGAAGGGTGTTACATGGAGACGAAAAAAACATATTATATATCAATAGGAAACGGTCAAATTTCACAAGTGAAGACGGCGGATACGTATAATTTTGAGATTTCCGCAAATGATGAGGAAATTACGGAATTAAGAGAGCACTTCGATCAAGCATATGTAGAAGATTTAGGTTCATTTGTACGCTCCCACGTTCCATTTGTTGAATATCATCACGATTCAAATAATGACCGATATGATGAACAACTACAAAAAGCATATAAAATGATTTACGATTTAGGAAATCATGAGACGAAAGAATTAGTCGCGCAAATGGGAATAATCAATGGATTGTAATTGGATAATATTATGCAGAAAAGCGAGAATATGCTACAATTTGTGGTAGGAAAAACTTGTAACCATCAATAGGGGAGTAATGGCATGTACAAATTTAAAGATTATTACCACAACACTGTACAATTATCGTTTGAACGTTATCCATTTTCTCCTGAGCCAAAGCATGTTTGGGTTGTATGCCGGTACGGGGATCAATGGTTATTAACGCATCATTTACGTCGCGGTCTTGAATTTCCGGGTGGTAAAGTAGAACTAGGGGAAACACCGGAAGAAGCGGCAGTTCGAGAGGTTCATGAAGAAACCGGCGGCATAGTTTCTGATTTAACTTACTTAGGACAATACAAAGTATCTGGAAAAGACAAAATAATCATTAAAAACATTTATTTTGCAACAATTAGTGCGGTAGAAGAGCATACGCATTACGAAGAAACGAAAGGGTCTGTTTTATTAAAAGACATTCCTGACAACATTAAAACGAATAGAAAATTTAGCTTTATAATGCGCGATGACGTATTAGCGCGTACGATGAAACATATAGAAGAAATCGGCTGTTTTACGAAGTAAAGTAGCCGGTTTCTTTTTTTGTATGTAAGAATAAATGTAAATATATCTTTACATTATTTTGGGTATATTATACAATTTTGTAAAGATATATTTACATTTTAGGAGGGGGAAGATGGATAAAAGAAAAGAAACGACTGTTACTGTTTCGATGGTTAAATTAAACTTTTCTTTATTTTTTATAATAATTGCTTTGTCGTTTGGAATTGGTTATTTGCATATATTTCTTTCAGGTGGGGTTCAAGTCGAAGTTACATTATTAACGATGTTTCTTTTTATTATCGCAATGATTGTTCTCGTTTGTATTCATGAAGCGATACATTTAATTGGCTTTCGCTATATCGGAGGTGTTCCGTGGAGTGAACTAAAATGGGGCGTTAATTGGAAATTAGGTGTTGCATATGCTCATTCTAAACAGGCGGTTACAGTAAAGCAAATGAAGAAAGTGTTAATGCTTCCGTTTTTACCAACTGGAATTTTGCCAATTGTATTGGGATTAGCTATGAATCTGGAGCCACTCTCATTTTTAGGAATTCTACTAACAGCAGGGTGTATCGGCGACATTGCCGTATATCAAAAAGTTTCAAAGTTTCCAGATGATGCGCTAGTAAAAGATCATCCGAGTAAACCACAGTTTACAGTATATGAATAATAAAGAAAGAGGAGGCGTTTTTGAATAACTGCCTCCTCTTATTATTTTTTGTCGGTGAATCAATATATTGTGAAAATTGTTGATATAATTTAATTACTATTATTGTATTTTTATCTCCACCTCTAAAAACGAAAGCACCTCCAACAAATCATCTACGATACGTGAATGCTTAAAATCACCCCAAAACGAATCTTTTTTCCAAACACCAAGAATCCCTACTTGTTCAGAACCAAGCACATCGTTTTCTGGATGATCTCCAACATAAAGACATTCTTCTGCCTTAACATCTAGTCTTTGCAAAGCACGTTCGAAAATTTCAGGGTGAGGTTTTTTTATTCCTTCAGCTTCTGAAACGAGAATGGTGTTTGTATACGTATGTATATGTAGTGCTCGAAGGTTGCTCATCTGAAATTCAGTAAAACCATTTGTGATAATACCAATTTTAATGTTTCGCTGTTTTAACTGTTGAAGTAGTTCATGCGTGTTTTTGAAAGGAATACAATGATGTTGGAAGTTTGTAATATAGTCGTGTAGTAGTTGCTCTTGCGTTAAAGTAGTAATGTTGTATTCGGAAAGGAGAGTAGCATATACTTTATCCTTCCACGTATAGCCATTATTATCGAGTTCAAGAAATCGAGAACAATACTCTGATTTCTCTATGCTCTTCAAATGTGAGGCGAAGCGATTATATTGCTCACAAATAAATTGTTCTAAAGATTGGCGCCGATCTAATAGTGTTCCATCTAAGTCGAATAGGATTGCACGAATCATGGGAAGCCTCCTTGCAGTTTTTATAATTAATTATCGCATATTCGCAAAAAAATGATTATGATATTTTGTAGAATGGAATAATGGGGGATTGTATGAAGAAACTGTATGGCAAGTTAGTGTGTTGTATTATAGCAAGCGGTTTAGTTGCAGGATGCGATAGTGCTATCGAGGTTACAAAAGAAAAAGAAATTTGTAAAACAGAAGAAGAGTGCACGCAAATAGGAGATAAAACATTACAAAAAGTATATAAAAAGATAGAGGGACTTTCAGAACTTGAAAAAGTAGAGGATTATGACATAGAAGAGTATGAAAGTATGAATATGAAAGAGGCGGAACAGAAAAAAGAAGAGGATGACAATTACTTCTTTTTAGCTTCTTATTATATCGATGATGATGAAATTGTAGATCCTTATTTTGAGAAATTGGATCGTAAGAGATTGAATAAAGTTTTTGCAGATGACGAAGTAGCAAAAGATGATTTGTTAAGTCAGCGACAAGATAGAGAGTATCATGAAACCTTATGGGACATGTATCGCACTCTCGTCCCAGTGAAATATCGTGAGAATATAACAGGATTTGGTCTAATAACGGATGGTTATGATGGCGTTGTTGCCCATGTCATGCCAAGTATAGATGACCCGAGAGATTGGGTGCTTAGTTTAGACGTGCTGGATTCTGGGGTGAATATAGATGAAGTGATGAAAACATTAATTCATGAAACGGCTCACGTATTAACGATTGGACATAAACAAGTACCAGTGGATAGAAAGTATTTAGAGGCGTTTGATGAAGAGAAAGACATTTCATCATATCGAAATAAATGTAAAACGGTGTTCTTGAAAAATGGATGTGCGAGAAAAACTTCGTATATTAACCAATTTTATAATGAATTTTGGAAACCAATTGAGCAAGAGTGGACAGAAAAGAAAGTAGAAGAAAGTGAAGAGGCACAAATTGAATTTTATAAAGAAAAGCATGATGATTTTGTATCGCTATATGGAACAACAAATGTAACGGAAGATATCGCAGATACATTTACAGCGTTCATTTTACAAGATTCAAAAAAGGTGAAAGAAGGAACAGAGTTAAAATATAAGAAAATTGCTTTCTTCTATCAGTTCCCTGAGCTTGTAAAAATGAGAGCGGAAGTGCTGTCGGGATTATATGATGTTTCAAAAACGATAGAACAACAAAGTGGAGACTAATGTGAGTTATGCTTTCGATATAGTTTCGTTAAAGAAAAGCGTGAAGAATTTTTAATTCTTTGCGTTTTTTTATGTTGATAAAATTGAAAATTCTGTATTTTTATCAAAAAGAAGAAGGAACTGGAGGTACAAAAGAGAATTAGTATAAAAATGTCACAATTTAGACACAATTATAATGCGCGTGTTGTAGGGACTATAAGTTTACTCTCGAGGAGGTAATGAAACGTATGAAAACGATTCTTGCTGTTGCTGGTCTCATTTGGGTAATGTCTCACGGTTTTCCGATTTTTGAAGGGGAGCAAATTCGTAGTGCTTTGAATGAAAAGTTTAATGATTATCATGTGATAGATCGAAAAGATAATGTCGTTACAGTACGTGTGAAAGACTGTTTCCATACAGTTACGGTTGCGGATGGAAACATTACAAATGAAACGAAAATGTGTGATAAAAGGTAAAAGAAAGAAGCTGACTATAGCGCACTGTTTTGAGTCAGCTTCTTTTTCTTTTTCCAATTAGAATTTTTTCAAATGCCTCAACAAATACATACATAAGAGTTGCAAGAACACATGTGAGTAGTACGCTAAGTAAGACGAGTGTGAAGTTAAAGACTTGGAATCCGTAGCTAATTAAGTAGCCAAGTCCTTGTTTGGAAACGAGAAGTTCTCCGAAAATAACACCGACCCAGGATAAACCAACATTTACTTTTAACGTTGAGATAATTGCTGGAAAGGATGCAGGGAGAACGACTTGCTTATAACATTGCCATTTATTTGCGCCAAATGTATCCATCACTTTTATATAGTTAGAATCGACTTCTTGAAATGCACTGTAAATAACGAGAATGGTAATGATGATGGAAATGATTACTCCCATTGCGATAGAAGATGAAATGTTTGGACCGAAAATAACGATGATGATTGGACCGAGTGCAACTTTTGGCATTGCATTTAGGACGACGAGGTAAGGATCAAGTACGCGGGCTAGAAGTGGCATCCACCAAAGAAACGTGGCAATAATAGCACCGAGTACCGTTCCGAGAATGAAACCTACTCCTGTTTCCAGCAATGTCGTCCATATGTGGACCCAAAGTGAACCGTCGATCCATTTCGTTAAGAAGAGATCCCAAATACTCGAAGGAGAACTAAAGAGTAAAGGATCGATCCATTCTTTTTTGCTAGCTATTTCCCATAGTGCAAAGAAAAGAATAAGTAGTAAAAGCTGTAGTGAGCGAGCAATCCAAGCACGCCTGCGTTCTTTCTTTCGAAATTGTTCATGTAGTTGTTTTATATTATCCAAGTCGTTCCAGCTCCTTCCATATATCTTGAAAGAGGGCTGGGAAATCGTAGTGATGGCGTGCTTCTAACGGTGATAAAGAACGGATACTTTCCGGGACGATAAAGGTTTTCGCGATTTTTCCAGGATTCGCTTGAAGTAAATAAATACGATCACTCATCGCAATCGCCTCTTCAATATCGTGAGTAACAAGTAGTGATGTTTTCTTATATTTATTTAGTAAGTTGAAAACGAGTTCTTCTAGTTTTAATTTCGTTTGATAATCGAGTGCGGAGAATGGTTCATCTAGTAATAAAATTTTCGGATCAGTTGCTAACGTTCGAACGAGAGCAGCACGTTGACGCATACCGCCGGATAGTTCACGAGGATATTGTCCTTCTACCCCATGTAGACCGACTTGCTTTAAAAGGTTTAAAGTATGTTCTTTCATTTGTTCATCATAAATTCTTCGAATATGAAGTCCAAGCATAATATTTTCTTCAATCGTTTTCCACGGGAATAAGTAATCTTGCTGCAACATATATCCCATAGATGATGTTTTCGTTGTAATTGGTTCACCATCTAAAAAGACAATACCATCAATTGGATCAAGTAACCCAGCAATGATTGAGAGGAGCGTTGTTTTACCGCAACCACTTGGGCCGAGTATAGAAATAAATTCGCCTTCTTCCACTTGTAAGCTCATATCTTCAAGAATAAGTTTGGCATTCTCTTTTGCAAAAAAGCAGTGAGAAACGTTACGTATTTGTAAAAAACTCATACACTTCGCCTCTATTTCTTAATAACGCTTTCGGCAATTTTTGTATTGACGAGCGCTTCATGTGGGACTTCTTTTTGGAATTCACCAGCGTCTTTCATAATCGTTTGGAGCTGTTTCCATTCTTCCGCATCTAGTAGTGGATTTGTCGCATAAGAATGTTGCTTTTTATACCGTTCAATTACTTTTACTGTAATGTCTTTTGAAGTGTCTTTAAATAGCGGGGAAACAGCATCAGCAATCTCTTCTGGACTATGTGTATCAACCCATTGCTGTGCTTTATAGAGCGCACGTGTGAACTTTTCAGCAGCAGCTTTATCTTTCTTTAAGAAACTTTCTTTTGCCATGAATGTTGTATAAGGAACAGTACCAGATTCATTTCCGAATGAAGCGACGATATAACCTTTACCTTCTTTTTCGAATATGCTTGCAGTCGGTTCAAAGAGCTGGACAAACTCTCCTGTACCAGATGCAAAGGCATTTGCAATATTAGCAAATTCGATATTTTGAATTAAGTTCGTATCTTTGCGAGGATCAATGCCATTTTTCTTTAAAACGTATTCCCCAACCATTTGCGGCATGCCGCCTTTACGCTGTCCTAAAAATGTAACACCTTTTACGTCATTCCAATTAAAAGAGTCTAGTTTTTTACGTGAAACTAAAAATGTCCCATCTGTTTGTGTAAGTTGTGCAAAGTTAATGACAGGGTCTTTCGCTCCTTGTTGATGAACGTAAATAGATGTTTCAGAACCGACGAGAGCAATATCAATTCCGCCAGATAATAGGGCGGTCATCGTTTTATCGCCACCAGCTGTTGTTTGTAGGTCAATATTTAGTCCTTCATCTTTAAAAAATTCTTTTTCAATCCCGACATATAATGGGGCATAGAAGAGAGAATGGGTAACTTCGCCGACGCGAATGTTTTGGGTTTGTTCTTTCGTACTTTCTTTTTTACTACTACAAGCAGCAAAAGTAAAAACAGCTAGTAACATGATGCAAAAAATCGCGATTAATTTTTTCACTATATAACACCTCCCAGAAGTCACTCTACAAGCATGATATGTAGGTAAGTGCCCATATGTGAGTGTAGATAGCAGGAATTTTTTTGGAGGTAAAGAAGTACAAATATAAGGGGTGATAAAATGGAGTACGAATACGATGATAGCGTACATTTACATCTTGATTATTTCGGGACAGAATGTGATATGGAATCGATTGCTTATAAGAGGAAGAATGAAGACGTATGGGATGTGTATTTTAATTTTGGAGTATACGGTATTCAGAAAGACGATGTAGAGTTAGGTAGGTTTATGGATGAATATGCCGGTTATTACGTTTTTTCTGTACATGCTCGCGATCTTAGTTGGGAATTTGGAAGTGCCCAGTTTGAAGAGTGGGTTTTGAAAAATCGGATAGTAGAAAAAACGCTACAAAAATAGGAGGAATTTTGTGATTGGATTTCTCATCTTATTATTTATTTTTGTGGCCGGATTTTTTATTATGCAAATGCTTATTTACCGATTTGTAAAGAAAAACATCCATAAATATACAAAAATAAAATGGTTTCATATGTGGCTACATATGAATATGAAAAAAAGGCCCGAGATTAGATTTTTTTGATTTTGTAGTTACAGTACTCGTATGTATCGTATGGAAAATATGGCTGCTTCCTTTTATATAATACACATGCTAATCATCTTCTCTTTTATCATAAAATAACGAAAAGAACCTGTCTTGTGGCGGGTTCTTTTCGTTATAGTAATAGTTGTAAAAAACTTGAATTTATACATAAAACAGTGAGTGGTGTTGTGAAAGATATTTTGACAAATACAGAAACACATACATACGGAATTAAAGTGTAATTACAGAATGGACAAATTGGCCGTGTGTAAAGTGTGGGGAATAAGAAAGAGGTCGTCCAACGGTGGACGACCTCTTTCTTATTATGCTTGGTTAGTGCGGAAGAATGGAAGTTTCTGCACAATGTGAATTAATCCGTATGCAAGAATTAAGCACATAAGAGGATTAATGAAAAATCCATAGCGATTAATTGCTAAGAATAAGTTTGAGAAGATAATGTAAATAATAGAACTTGCTACTAGCATCATAACGCGTTTATGTTTAAATGAATTTAGCATGAAGCAGAAGCTGCTCAAGAATGTACCGATGATAAACACTCTATGACATAGTTGCATAAAGTTGTGAATACGGTATTGGTCTACAGCAGGAGCTGTTTTGAATAATTCAATTGTTTTACCGACAGTGAACCAAGAGAACCAATAAGTGAAGTCCGTCTTAAATCCGTTCTTGATTAATTCTTTTGCGTATGCACCTTTGTCATCTAAGCCTTTAGCTCTCATTTCATTTACTATATTTTCATATCCAATTTTATTAAATGGATCTGCACCGGCAATTAGTGGATCTGCACCTTGGGTTGAGAATAAAATAAATTGGTTGAGTGCTAAGTAGTTACGAACAACCCATGCGCCAATAATAAAGAAAGGTCCGATAAACCATAACAATCCGATTCGAATGGAGTCTTTAAATCCATATGTAAATAACACAACAAGAACAGGAATGAGCATCATTGGAGCTGGATTTGGACGGAACATAAGTAAAATTGAAACGACAATTCCAAACCATATATGGAATTTCACTTTATTGTATTTCCATGCGAGAACAAATACATATACACATAACGCCAATAAGAATATGGATGGAACTTCTGTTAGCAATGTACGGAAGTATGTATAGTTACTTGGATAAATAGCATATAAAATACTTGCAACAATTCCATAAATGTTTTTTTCGAACAATTCTTTTCCTATTAAGAATACTAATAGCACTGTGCAAAGGTTCATGATCATGTTAATAACAGTTGCTACGTAATAGTAAGGAATTGATGTAATATCAGAAATAATCATAGCGCCAGCTAATAGTAATGGCTGACCTGGTGTAATATATGCATTTTTTCCTGGAACTTCACTAGGTTCTAAATACACATAACCAAATACACCATGTTTTAATAGTTGTTCAGCTGTTAACGAATAGTTAAAGGCATCATTTGCACCATATGTTACTTTGACTAACTCTCCATCTAATCCTGGCTGTTTTACTAAACAAAAAACGTGCAACAGGAAAGAAAGCGCCAAAATTACATATACCGCTTTAGGCAAACTCTTAAACTTAGTAAGCAAAAATGAGCAACTCCTTTTTTATTAATTCTTTCGTATTTTTATATGAAATCTTTAATAGTATTAAGGATTTCCAAAACATAGTTATTATATCATAAAGTGGAATGCTGAAATTAAGTTTTTCAAGAATGAGTAATTTGTATGCCACAATTTAACTGTTGATTAAGGGAATATTAAGACAATACATTTATGATAGAAACAAGTATGCAGACGAAATATGTAATATATGTTATTTTAATAGAAATAGTTCTTTCGATGCGGGGGAAATTAAGACATAGAAACGAGGGAATGAATTGAAGTATGGTTCTACACTTTTTCATCTTCCAAAAAGAAATATATTAATTTCTAGCATTATAAGTAGTATGGTGACTTTATTAGTAATAACTATGCTGTTTATGATTTTAAAGGTTTTCAATTTAGACATGATGAAAGATCATTTAAATCAAAAGCTTGTTTTAAGTGTTATGATGATTTTCGTATGGGGCATAACGTTTTATATTACGCATTTCAATAAAAAAGAGATGTCTATACTTAGAGCATCCCTACGAGTGCATTTTATATTATTTTTGCTAGCTCATACAGTAGCGTTATTTTATATTGTCATGCAAGTTAATATGAGTTTCATAGAGGCAATGAATTGGATTTACTTTTATAATATGCAGTTTATATTAAGTTTTGTAGTAATTTATGCAATATATATTCTTGTATATAATTTAATAGGTAAGGTTTTTCTAAGTATGGTTTTAACGAGCTGTACGTTAGTCATTTTATGTATTGTGAATTATTTGAAGCTTATTTTCAGAGGTGATCCGTTATATCCTTCTGATTTTACACAAATTACGCATATGCAATCTGTTATACCGATGGTGATGGACTATTTTAGTTGGAGTTATATTTTTGTCATTATCTTAAGTATCGTAGCTTGTATTGTAGCAGGGATATATATGAGAAGGTATATTCAAAATGTAAAGATTCATCTAGGAATAAGAGCCTTATTAGTAGTAGGGTCTATTTTTGTTCTATATGCGTATGGTAATTTTGCGAATACATTTATGAATAAAGTATTTCAAAAATCAGGTGTAGATTTTGTTTTGTGGAATCAAAATGAGAACTATGCTTCAAATGGTTTTGTACTTGGGTTTATTAGCAATTTAGATACAACAGTTATGGAAAAACCAAAAAATTATTCTAAAGAAAATATGCTTCAAATAGCAAACGATATAAACAAACAATATAGTGGAAATATAGGGAGCCAAAAGAAAAAAGAGAAACCGAATATTATTTTTGTAATGAGTGAATCGTTTTGGGATCCCACGAAAGTAACCAACCTTTCTTTTAGTGAAGATCCTGTGCCAAATTTACATCATTATATAGAAAACTTTCCTGGTGGACAAACTATTTCTCCTACATTTGGGGGAAATACGGCGAACGTTGAATTTGAGGCATTAACAAGCTATTCAATGAGTTTGTTAAAGCCAGGTTCTATACCATATCAGCAGGTTATTACAAATAAGAAAGAAATTCCATCAATCCCTACAGCGTTGAAAAAAGAAGGTTATTATACAAGTGCAATTCATTCATTTGGTCGCACATTCTTTAAACGTGATGATGTATATAAGGTGTTAGGGTTTGATAAGTTTAATGCAGAGGACACGATGGAAAATGTGGATATTGATGGAGATTATATTAGTGATTTAGCGATGAGTAAAGAGATAATTGCTGAGTTAGAGAAACAAAAACAACCTACATTTATTCATGCAGTTACGATGCAAAATCATTTTCCATTTACAGAGGGCCGATTTGGTGAAAACCTAATCGAAATTAGCGGTCTAGAAAATGAAGAATCAAAGGGAGAATTAGAGACGTATACAGAAGGATTAAGACGTTCAGATGAGGCTCTTCAATATTTAATAGAGCAACTAGATAATTTTGATAGACCTACATTATTAGTATTCTTTGGAGATCATCTTCCATCATTAGGAACAAATAAATCTTTTTATAAAGAAAATGGGTATATAACGAATGAAAAAACACCGAATGAACGTTTAGCCATGGCGCAAACACCGCTATTAATGTATGCAAACTTTGATATGCCAAATGATAATTTAGGTTTAGTAAGCCCAATTCATTTTTCTAATCTTATTTTTGATTATGCAGGATTAAATAAATCCTTATTTTATCAATTTTTATCGGAACTTTACAAGGAAATACCAGTGCTTAGAGATGAATTAAAAGTTGATAAAAATGGAGAAGTAATCAATGATTTAACAAAGAAACAAAAAGAAATGTTAGAGCAATATAAAATGCTTCAATATGATTTACTCGTTGGAAATCAATATAGTAAAGATATCCTCTTTAAATAAAAGAAACAAAAAGAACTTGTATAACGATACAAGTTCTTTTTTCATAGTATTTAACGGGGTAACCAGACAAGCTGGGTTTAGGGAGTATTACTTGTACATTTAGTATATATGAAAATGTAATCGTTTTATTTGTGTATTTGTGAGAAATATGTGAATTTTATGTTTTGTGAAAAATCGATTGTATTAACTTTCGTTCTTGTATTGCAGTTGTTATGCATGTAAAAATTTTATCAGTTCTTTATTTAATTCATCCGCTTGATCGATTGGTGAACCATGACCACTATTTGTAAGAGCATGTAACTGAGAATTTTTAATTCGTTGTTGCGTAAGCTCGGCACTTTTGTAAGGAATTAGTTGGTCGTGAACGCCGTGGAAGATTTTTGTTGGGACGTTAATTTTATTTAAATCTTTCGTTACATCTTCATTTGCAGCTGCTTGTAAAATTTTTATAAGGGCATAAGAAGCGGACTGCATACCGAGATAAGAAAACCATTCAAGGGTTGCAGCCCCTAAGTTTCTATTAAAAAAGGATAAAGATACATCATTTAAAAATTTTGGTAAATTAGCATACATTTGATTAATGAGAGCATCTGCTTGTTCTTTCGGTACACCGTAAGGGGACTCTTGATTTTTAACGAAAGAGGGGGAGACAGCGTCAATTAATGCGAGCTTAGAAATGCGGCGCCCATTATAGCGAGACATATAGCGAATAGAAAGAGCACCACCAACTGAGAAACCGACTAATGTAGCGTTCTCTACTTGAAGTGCTTCCAGAACAATTGCGATATCATCCGCTAATCGATCATACGTGTAACCAGTCCATGGCTTATCAGATTGTCCATTCCCTCGTATATCCATGGCGATACAGCGAAAGCCATGCTCTGGTAAAACATTGAGTTGATATTGGTACATTTGATGATTTAAAGGCCATCCGTGAACGAAGAAAACAGTCTTACTACCTGGCCCAGGATTAACGTCTTGAACAAAAATATGCACATCTTTCTCGACAGTAACAAACATAAATTTCCCCCTATTTTATGAATATGCTCTATCCCAAAAGCGTTGTTTTGTCATAGCTTTAATAAATTCATTTGCTAGCCTTGTAGGGTCTTGTTCTATTAAAATACCAGGCTTTCCTTCGATATTTAAAGATTGAATAATAGAAGAGCCGTTTTGGAAGGAGCCAATCGGCTTAAAGTGATTATATGATTCTACGACAAATGAACTTACTTTGTTAAGAAAATGATCATCCATCATAAAGGAGTGGTGAGCTTGTTAAGAAAATATCATTTACTTCCCACTGTCCATTTGGCGTTCCCTGCACTATGCCTAAGCGTTCGGAAACGATCACTGGCAGTTAAAGAGTTTTCATTGTTTGAAATTTTAACACCTGTATTTGTTGTCATTTCCTTTCCTTCGTTTTCACGCGTAAAAGATTGGAGTTGTTCGGTCTTTTTATTTTTTTTGCCATCCATAAAAAACACCTCCCATAATATACGTATTAATGATCATAGATTTTATGCTCTGTATATAGTCTAAATATATTGTGTTTTTGGTACGATTTTCCTCAAATGTTCGATTTATCTTTGTTTGTCTATGAAAATCATTTATTATAATAAATGGTATTCTTCGAGATATTATTTTGAAGGGGTGTTGAAGTGAAAGAAAGTTTTCTATCATATAAAGAAGAAGAAAGAAATGCAAAAATCCTTTTATGGGTGTTATATGTCATTGTTATTGTATATCAAATTTTCTATGCAATCGTATTAGAAGATAAATCAATAATGGATAAGGGATACAATATAATATGGCAAGTTATTTGCGGAGTAGCAATACTGTGCGTGAATATATATTTAATGAAAAAAGAGAAGGCAAACCTTGTTAAATATGCATGGATATTTGCATACATAGGGATAGAACTCGCTAATATATTTTCGTATGTTTTTTATAATAAGGCGGCGTTTGATGCGACAAATATAATAGAAATTATTCTCATTTTCTTTGTACCTATATTTTTAAATAAAAAATTCTATGTGTTTTTACTTTCCTCTATTGTAGGAAAATATTTAATTTATTTATTTGTATTAGAGGAAGTAAAAGCATTTATGTTCCTTATTATGTATACACTTATGTTAATAGCTGCATATATCATTTTAAACCGATTTTTACAATATCTTTCAGCTGTAAAGGAAAGTATTGCGATTGCTAGTGAATCACAAAAATTAGCAGTAATCGGAAAAATGGCAGCGACGGTTGGACATGAAATTAAAAATCCACTTGCTTCATTAAAAGGATTTACGCAATTACAACGAGAGAAGCATGAAGAGGATCCTATTTATAAACGTATGATTTTTGAAATAGAAAATATGAATAATATGATAAGTGAGTTAATGGAAGTTGCTACATGCAAACCTTCTATTTATAAGAAACATGATGTAGGAAAAATTGTATTACAAGTAATAACAAGTCTTCGTGAAAAAATAGATGAATTAAACATTCAGTTTATTTCTAATGTGGAAGAAAAAACAATAGAAGTTGAATGTGATGAACGAAAAATAAGAGGAGTCTTTTTATATACGATAAAAAATGCTTTAGAGGCAATGGGACAAGGTGGCATATTACATTTACAATTAGAAAATAAAGGGAAAGAATATGTAATGATCAGTGTGATCGATAATGGTCATGGTATTAAGCAAGAAAACTTACCCCGTGTTACAGAGGCCTTTTATACAACGAAACAAGATAAAATTGGTCTGGGACTGACGGTAGCGAATCGAATTGTCGCCGAGCACCTTGGTGAGTTGCATATTTCAAGTGAAAAAGATACTGGAACGAGAATAGACATCATTCTCCCAAGGAAGTGTGGAAATACTGAAATCCAAGTGGAAGAAAAGCTAGGAGTTACCATATGAATAAAGGCTATATATTTAAAAATGAAGAAATAAAGGCGCTGAAAGCATTTTTAAGTTTATTTTTTATTATATTTTTCGTATATGATCTTGCCTATGAATTTATCGTACCGTTAATCGGTGGAGAGCAAGAAGGTGTAGGAGAGTTTGAAGATGGTTTAGGTTTATGGCTTTACTTTTTGATGGTGGTATTGTTTTGCATTGGAATATACTTTATGAAATGGAAGAATGCTTTTGCGGTAAAATATATTATTCTAATTGGCTATAATGTATTAGATTGTATCCATAACATTATGATTTATTATGGTAGCGATGCAGAATTTGACGGTGGAAATATAGTAGAAGGATTTTTTATTTTGTTTGCACCAATCTTTGTGAATAAAAGATATTTCTGGTTAGTTCCAGCGATACTTATCGGAAAGTATGCTCTTACAGGAATCATTATTCAATCTTCTCTCGTTTTAATCCCAATGGCATTATATAGCGTATTTACTATCATATGTTGGATTATATTTTTAAGGGTTCAGTCTTACGTTCGTACGCTTGAGATGATGGACAAAGAAATAAAACAGACAGAAAAACTAGCAGCTGTTGGAAAGATGGCAACGGTTATTGGTTATAAGATTAGAAGACCTTTAGCAAACTTAAAAAAACTTGTGAATAAACAAGCAGACAAGCATCCAGAGGATAAAATTTATAGTGATATTATGAAACAAGAAGTAGATCGGATTCATATAATTGCTACAGAACTTAGTGGATTTGAGAAATCTAAATCACTAGAATCAGAAACTCATAACATACAAGAAATTATCTCTTATGTTATTCGAGTTATGGAAAAGCCAGCTTTAAAACAAGGAGTCTACATACAAGGTATTTACAGTAAAGACTTACCATCAATTATATGTGATGAAAAACGATTAAAACAGGTCTTTTTTAATTTAATCAAAAATGCAATTGAAGCAATGTCAGTTGGCGGAACAATTACGATTAAAGTTACTGTAAAAGATGGAATCATCGTTCAAGTGAAAGATGAGGGATGCGGCATTCCGAAAGATAAAATTCCAAAGTTAAATGAAGCCTTTTATACAACGAAAGAAACAGGAACTGGTCTAGGTTTAGTAGTTACAGAAAAAATTATTAAAGACCACAACGGTAAAATGAGTTTTGAAAGTGAAGTTGGGGTTGGAACGACGGTTGAAGTTATGTTACCACTGCATTAACTACAAAAAACATCACTTATTTGGAAGTGATGTTTTTGTGTTCTTCTTAGGTAGACGTTCTAAAAAAGAGGACGATAACGAAAAATAATATATTGATAGTGTAAAAAGAAAATAATGGATGTTTTACTATGAAAAATATATAATGGCTTTGTCTGTTATTTGTTGTAGTTCATTTATATTTCTATTTGTTGACCCGAATCTCGGGTCTTTTTTTTATGAAATGAATTGCTATATGTCAGTGATTAGAAAAATAGAATATATATTCATGCTGTAATACTGGTAGCACCAGTAAACTCGGTGCTACCAGTAGGTTCGTTTTCCGGCACAACGAAAGCATTTACGTTGGTACAGGTGGTGCTTTCACATTTCTCTATTTTTCTGGGGTCGATTGTATTGTGTATATAAATTTAAAAAATGATAGCGTTAGAGCCACCATTTCTCCTGCGGAAGCAAAATAACATCCACATCAAAATTCTCTTTAAACCAATCATACATCAATGTCTCTTTCACTAAATATTCAGAGGCAGAGTGTGACACACCAATTAGAGACATATTCGTTTCTTTTACATAATCCATAATGAGCGAGTATTTATGTCTGCCGTAATCATTGTCGATATGGCAATGGATTTCTCCTGTAATATATGCTTCAGCACCTTTTTCTTCTGCTTCCTTCATCAAAGATACAACATCGCCACATCCAGCGATAATTGCGATTTTTTTGATGGAATCATGTCGTTTACCTTCGAAGTCTGTGTAAGGAATCTGGAAGAGTTGTTTTAGATGTTTTTGGAGTGCTTCTGTTGATGTTTCATCTATTTCACAAATAAGGCCAACTGGTTCTTGTTCTGGACCTCCATATGCAAAGTCGTCCACTACAGTAGCGTTTAATGCTTTTGCAATTGAAATACTCGTTCCATGTGTTTGATGAAAATCCATTGGTACGTGACATGTATATATAGAAAGTTGTTTTTCTTTTATTCCTTGCAAATATTTTTCAGGAATTGGTATGAAACCGCGGCCTGATCTTCCAAGCGGATCACCGCACTCCATTACAAGGGGATGGTGCATAAAGAGTAAATCACCGGGTGTGGATTGTGAAATGAATGTTTCAAGAACGTCATCTGTAGGGAATACAGCTAAAAATACTTTGTTTACATTTTCAGATCCGTGCATCATAAGGCCGTTAAATAAATCTACAAAATTTGCTTCGAAAAATTGTTGCCAAGGAAATTTGATAGGATCATATACGGCTGGGATAAATCGACTAAAGGCACTATCTTTTCCGTATTTTTCAATTTGGAATAAGTGATCGAGTGATTGCTCTATTTTTTTTAAGGCTGGCATGTTTGATAATCCTCCTTAAGGTGATTCTTGCTTTATGAGTTGTTTGTATTCTTCGTAGCAAAATAAGAAGCGGATAGGAAACAAATAAAACCTAGAATCCAGCTAATAGAAGGAGAATAGGGAAGTACATGCTGTAATAGCATTCCGCTAGAAATGAAGAAACTACTAAATACACCTAATAACATGGGATATCGTTGTAGTTTGAACACAGATAGTAAACATCCTTTCTCCTGCATGAACTACTCATAAAAGCTCGATTGCTGAAACTTTATCACATACATTGTATATTAGTCTTAATTTTCTGTATATAACTTTTAAGAAAAATGGTGATACAATATATGAATGATAAGAGAAGAGAGGATGAAGATTAACATATGTACGTTACTGTAACAGAAGCAGCATATAAAAAGATTATGGATACGATTCCAAGTGAAGCGAAATATATAAAGTTATTTTATGATAATGAAGGTTGCGGTTGTGTTATGAGCGGAATCATCGATTTAGTAGCTGTAGCAGAGAAAGATGAGCGCGATGTGGATATTGAATCAAGCACAATGAACTTTATCGCTGATCGTACAAAGCTTGTATTTATGGACGATAAGTTAACGGTTGATTGGCATGAAGGTGGAGGAACTTTTCAGTTGAAGAGCCCAAGCCAGTTTTATAATCCAAATATGAAATTACACGTTCGAGTATAGTAAAGGTGAGTCCAAAATGTATTTTGGACTCACTTTTTTTATTTTATAAGTCGCTATTATTGTCGATAAGTCGATATATTGAAAAAATCGCTGATATATTTGGGAAATCGCCGATATAAATGGAGTTGCGCCGATATATTCAGAAAATCGCCGATATAATTTCATTTACCAAAACGTTTCATATAATAAAAAGATTTTTTCACATAATGAAATGTACATATGATTGAATTTTCTGTATAATCTTCTTTGCGGAGGGGATACGCATGAGAAGATGGGGAATTGAGTTATTAATTTTAAGTGTTGTTATTATTTGGGGGATTAACTATACAATTGCGAAGTATGGACTTTTAGAATTTACAGCAATTGAGTTTACTGCACTTCGTATGATGGCGGCGGCACCGCTTCTGTTACTCCTTACCTTTTGTATTGAAAAGTCGGTTTATATGGAGCGAACGGATATACCTAGATTAATTATCGTTAGCGTTGTAGGTATTGTACTGTATCAAACGTTATTTATGGAAACTGTCAAATATACATCCGCTACAAATGCCTCTTTACTCATTTCTATTTCACCTATTTTTACAACTGCATTTGCGATTTTCTTGAAACAAGAAAAGTTTTCTTCTCGAAAGTTAATCGGTTCTATGACTGCCTTTGTTGGTGCAGCCTTAGTTTTAGTAGCAGGACATTCACTTACTAGTTCTTTTTATGGCAATGGAATTGGACTTATTACATCAATATGCTGGGGGCTTTATCCTGTTTTAGCAGGACCATTAATTAAAAAATATTCAGCATTACGTGTTACTGCATGGTCTGCATTAGTGGGTGCGATTCCGCTATTATTGTTAAGTGGTCCACATGTATTTGTCATGCCATTTCACATTACTCACGGAATGACACTATTTGCTTTACTATATTCTATTTTCTTTGTAACAGTATTCGGTTTAGTAATGTGGTATGTTGGTGTTCAAAAAATTGGGGCGTCACATACGATGGTATATATGTATATAACGCCGCTTGTAGCTGTTTTATTTGCAGCTGTCTGGGCAAATGAATATGTATCGTTTCAACAGATCATCGGTGGAATTATCATTTTTGTCGGTCTATGGTTTGTGAAATCGGAGAAAGTAAAAGTTCATTCTATTGCAGGGGAACCTATATCAAAATAGGAAAACAGATCACCTATGATCTGCTTTCCTATTTTTTTATTTTTGGTAAGAAGATGAGAAATAAGATAGCAGTAATAAGTGGAATTAAGTTTAAAAATGGAATACGGAAGAGTGTAATAAGAATAATACCTGGAAGAAGAACACCGAGGACAGCGTAAAAAATGCTATGATTTTTCGTGTACCAATACAATGAAAGTCCAATAAGTGCAGGGATAATGAGGTGAATGAGAGCCATTAAAAAATAAATCATTAGACGCCCCCTTTATTTGTGTGCTTATTACATCATATCCGTATGTTCATAGATTGATATCATTTTTTTCATAAATGGACGAAAAAAGTTTGAAAAACCGTCACAAAATATGAGAATATGATGTTTGAAATCTTGTATAATATTATTTTCTAAAAACATTTAAACAACATAAACATACTGTTTATGTTGTTTTTAATTTGAATGAAATGAATGTAAGGAATATGAATTTGAAAGAAATTTTTTGTTGGATAGATAAGAACGAATGAAGAGAGGTACAGCATGATTAGTATGTCACTAAGATCATTTAAAATCCAATCGTATTATATACTAGGTATTTTGTTACTAGGTTGGATGTTAACACCGTTTTCAGCACATTTTTTAGGCGCTGGAATTGGGCTTATTGTAAGTATGTATTGCGTTTGGCTTTTAGGCAGAAGAATTGAGAAGCTTGGAGATAGTATTGTAAAGAAGACGAAAGCACCGACACTCGGTATGTTTAACCGTTTTGCAGCTGCCATTTTGGGTGCTATTATTATGTACGAAATTGAGCACCACATGGTTATGTGGGCGTTTGCAGTAGGGATTATGGGTGGGTATTTCTTAATCGTTGTGAATTTAGGTTACTATAGCATGAAAGATGAGAAAGAACTAACAAAGAGCTAAAAAGATAAAAGACTTCTTTTTAGATGGAATAGATGATCCAGTCACGAATAGAAGCGGTCAGGGCCTTTTTTAGCCCCATACGATGTGAAACCCGAGAGATGTAGTGAGTAGGGATATAATGTATATATTCGAAGCTGTAATTTTATAATCTAGGTCACAGATGAAGAGATTAGCGTTTCACTTTATATAAGATATAGAAAGAAGCTTACGTTTTCACGTAAGCTTCTTTTTTATGTAAGTGTGTGTAACTGTTAAGCCGCATTGGGTTTTGTCGGTGAGTACGCGAAACTTTACGGTTACACGACACTTATTCATATGAGTAAAGGGTTATTCCAACAGAAAGTTTTAATTTAAGCGATTGGACCGCCTAAGTTAATAATGTCTTCAGATACGCTGTCGAACTTTTTGAAGTTAGCTTTGAATTCATTTGCAAGTTCGATTGCTTTTGCTTTGTAAGCAGCTTTATCAGCCCAAGTTTGTTCAGGCATTAACACTTCGTCAGGTACACCTGGTACGTGAAGTGGAACTTCAAGACCGAAGATGTCATGTTTAGCTGTTTCAGTTTTCGCAAGTTCACCGTTTAATGCTGCTTGAATCATTGCACGAGTGTAACCTAAGTTCATACGTTTACCAACGCCGTATTCGCCACCAGTCCAGCCAGTGTTTACTAAGAATACTTTTGCATCGTGTTTCTCGATTTTTTCACCAAGCATTTCAGCATAGCGAGATGCATCAAGTGGTAAGAATGGTGAACCGAAGCAAGTTGAGAATGTTGCTTGCGGAGATGTAACGCCGCGCTCTGTTCCTGCTAGTTTACTAGTGTAACCACTTAAGAAATGATACATAGCTTGCTCTTTTGATAACTTACTGATTGGAGGCAATACGCCAGATGCATCAGCAGTTAAGAAAATAATTGTATTTGGGTGTCCAGCAACACTTGGCAGTACGATATTGTCGATCGCATGCATAGGGTATGCAGCACGAGTATTTTCTGTTAAAGTAGTATCGTTGTAGTCCGCGATACGCGTTTGGTCATTAATGATAACGTTTTCTAAAACGGATCCAAATGTGATTGCATCGAAAATTTGTGGTTCTTTCTCGTGAGAAAGGTTTACACATTTTGCGTAGCAACCGCCTTCAATATTGAATACACCGTTATCAGACCAACCGTGCTCATCATCACCGATTAATTTACGATTTGGATCAGCAGATAATGTTGTTTTACCTGTTCCAGATAAACCGAAGAATAGTGCTACGTCGCCTTCTTCACCTACGTTTGCAGAGCAATGCATAGAAAGAATATCTTGTTCAGGTAGTAAGAAGTTCATAATAGAGAAGATTGATTTTTTCATTTCTCCAGCGTATTCTGTACCACCAATTAGTACAATACGTTTTTCGAATGAAACCATAATGAATGCTTCAGAGTTTGTACCGTCAACAGCTGGATCAGCTTTGAAGTTCGGTGCAGAAACAATTGTGAACCCTGACTCATGAGTTGTTAATTCTTCTTCAGTTGGACGAATGAATAATTGATGTACAAATAAATTGTGCCATGCATATTCATTAATAACTTGAATTGGTAGGCGGTAATTGCGGTCAGCGCCTGCAAATCCTTTGAAGACGAATAACTCTTCTTTTTCTTTTAAGTATTCTAAAACTTTAGTATATAATTTATTAAAATGTTCTTCAGAAATCGGTTGGTTCACAGCTCCCCAAGCAATTTTGTCAGCAACCGATGCTTCTTTCACAATAAATTTATCTTTAGGAGAACGTCCTGTATATTTTCCAGTTGAAGCAGAAACGGCACCAGTCGAAGTTAATTTCCCTTCATTTCGCATTAATACTTTTTCCACTAATTGCGGAACACTTAGTTGAATCTGTGCATTGCTTCCGTTCAATAATTCGTGTAAACCAATTTGGACATTCACAGTACTCATATTTATATACCATCCTTTTCATTTAATGAAATATTTCTCGTAATCCCCAACAAGAGTATAACACAATTATATAAATAATGTATACTATTTATTTCTTTTTGTTTGTGTGAATGCATTATTTCCCTATTAATATTTCATTTCAGGCGTATTGAGAAAAACTTTCAGGAAAATGTGAATATTAATTGACAAATGAATATCATTTCTTTAGTATAGGTTGGGACGGATACTCTCTTATCCCGAGCTGGCGGAGGGACAGGCCCGATGAAGCCCAGCAACCTCACTTGTATTGATAAATGCAGGTGAATAGGTGCTAAAACCTGTGCGAGGCTACAGGTCTCGAACGATAAGAGCGAAGGGCAAAAAGCAGTATGCAAGTAGCAAATTAAACCTTTCCTCTATGTAAAGTAGGAAAGGTTTTTCTGTATGCTTGTGTGGGAGAATAAATGTATGTCGCAGTTTGTGGCAAATTAAGGATGAGTTCCGTACAATATATACAATTACTGTAGGGAGGTTTACCACATGACAAAAAAACGTCATCTGTTCACATCTGAGTCTGTAACTGAAGGACATCCAGATAAAATTTGTGACCAAATTTCTGATTCAATTTTAGATGCGATCTTATCAAAAGACGCAAATGCACGTGTAGCTTGTGAAACAACTGTAACAACTGGTTTAGTATTGGTAGCGGGGGAAATTACGACTTCTACTTACGTAGATATTCCAAAAATCGTTCGTGAAACAATTCAAGGCATTGGTTACACACGCGCAAAATACGGATTCGATGCAGAAACTTGTGCAGTTTTAACATCTATCGATGAGCAATCTGCTGACATCGCTATGGGTGTTGACCAAGCGCTAGAAGCACGCGAAGGTCAAATGACTGACGCTGAGATTGAGGCAATTGGTGCAGGAGACCAAGGTTTAATGTTTGGTTTCGCATGTAATGAAACACAAGAGTTAATGCCACTTCCAATCTCGCTTGCTCACAAATTAGCTCGCCGTTTAACTGAAGTACGTAAAGATGATACATTATCATACCTACGTCCGGATGGAAAAACGCAAGTTACAGTTGAGTATGATGAAAATGGTAAACCAGTACGTGTTGATACTATCGTAATTTCTACACAACATCACCCAGATGTTACATGGGAAGAAATCGATCGCGACTTAAAAGAGCACGTAATTAAAGCTGTAGTACCAGCAGAATTAATGGATGGAGAAACGAAATTCTTCATTAACCCAACTGGCCGCTTCGTAATTGGTGGACCACAAGGTGATGCTGGTTTAACAGGACGTAAAATCATCGTTGATACTTACGGTGGATACGCTCGCCACGGTGGCGGTGCATTCTCTGGTAAAGATGCAACGAAAGTTGACCGTTCTGCAGCATATGCAGCTCGTTATGTTGCGAAAAACATCGTAGCAGCTGGTCTTGCTGAAAAAGCAGAAGTACAACTTGCATACGCAATCGGTGTAGCACAACCAGTATCAATTTCAGTTGATACATTCGGCACTGGTAAAGTATCTGAAGACGTATTAGTAGAACTAGTTCGTAACAACTTCGATCTTCGCCCAGCTGGTATTATTAAAATGCTAGATTTACGTCGCCCAATTTACAAACAAACAGCAGCTTACGGCCACTTCGGACGTACTGATGTAGATCTATCATGGGAACGTACAGACAAAGCAGCAGCTTTAAAAGAGCAAGCTGGTCTATAATATATGAAAAAAAGCTTTGCGCGGTGAGCGCAAAGCTTTTTTTATTTATAATTACGTTGGAATAAAGCGAAGAGTTCAATGTCATGCCAATTGCCATTGCGGAATATAGCTTCTTTACAAGTTCCTTCATGTTGAAAACCGAGTGATTTATATAATTTAATTGCTCTATCGTTAAAAGAAAATACTCGTAAAGAAAGGCGATGTAAATTTAATTCTAAAAATGCATAATCCAATAATAAGGTGAAAGCTTCCTTCCCATAACCTTGCCCCCAGTAATCCTTGTTACCAATATCAATAATACATTCAGCGTTTCGGTTATACGAATCAATATGAATTAAAGAAGTAATACCAATTGAAAGATGCGTAGATTTTTCTTCAATGATATAGCTCTTAGAGTCCGCAGAATGAATAAATTGCTGGCAAAGTTTTTCTGTGTCTTGAAGGGAATATTTATCAAGAGTGAGAGTAGTTGAACTCATAACGTCTATATCATTATGCCATTTATAATATGTTAGAATATCATCTTCGGAAAACTTTCGTAACTGGATACGGTTTGATTTAAACAATGTAAGTCCTCCTTTTGTATTTCCTTTTCACATGATTTACAAAGGATTGGTTTCTTCTGGAACATATGTAATCAACCTTTCATTTGACGTGCTTTACCTGCGCAAAAGGCACTACTTAGTAAAAATAGTGTCGCGAATATAATGCTTACTAATGTAGCATATGGAATTGCGCCTTTTAAGGAAAAGCCGACAGTGATTGAAGCGATGAATAAGAGGATAAATGTTGTTGTTAATTTTTTATAAAGTTCCATACTATGTAGACCTCCAATTTATTTTTTAGTACAAGTTTTAAAATTGAATTCTATTATGTAGAAAATATAAAGAGTAGCTAAAGATGTGTAGTCTAGGAGTATAAGAAAGTACACTTTCCTTTTTGTGGGTTAGTATACTTATATTGTATCATGGCGCATGATTGGCTTCATACATAATTGTGTAAAGGTATGTATGATAAAATGAAGAAAAGTCTTTAAGAAAGGAAAGATAAAAAATGAGTGTAACTGAACATAAAAAACAAGCTCCAAAAGAAGTGCGTTGCAAGATCGTGACGATTTCCGATACACGTACGGAAGAAACAGATAAGAGCGGACAACTATTACATGAATTGTTAAAAGAAGCGGGACATAAAGTAACTTCTTATGAAATTGTAAAAGATGATAAAGAAAGTATCCAGCAAGCAGTGTTAGCTGGTTATCATAAGGAAGATGTAGATGTTATATTAACAAATGGCGGTACTGGTATTACGAAACGCGATGTCACAATTGAAGCAGTATCAGCGTTATTAGATAAAGAAATTGTTGGATTTGGTGAGCTGTTCCGTATGATTAGTTATTTAGAAGATATCGGAAGCAGCGCAATGTTAAGTAGAGCGATTGGTGGTACAATTGGGCGCAAAGTAGTCTTCTCGATGCCAGGGTCTAGCGGAGCGGTTCGCCTTGCGATGAATAAATTAATTTTACCGGAATTAGGTCATATTACATTTGAGCTGCATCGCCAATGAGTAAGTATGCTGGAATTGTATTAGCAGGTGGTATGTCGAGTAGATTCGGTGAGCCGAAAGCGTTAGCAATTTGGAAGGGAACTACTTTTGTTGAGCATATTGTGAAAGTGATGGGAAATACTTTGCAAGACATTGTAGTAATTAGCCATACTGATATAAAAGAGCGAGTAGAGCAATTCGTACAAGTACCTGTTATAGAAGACATTCCGCACTATAAAGGAAATGGACCGCTTGCCGGCATTGTATCAGGTATGGAATACATAGAAGCAGATTGGTATGCTATTATGCCTTGCGATGCGCCAAATGTTTCGCATGAATGGTTTACCATTTTACTGGAGCAAACGAACAATGAATATGATGCGGTTGTACCTATTATTAATGGAAGAAAACAACCGCTACTTGCGGCGTATCATAACCGCGTGAAAAAAAAGATTTATGCTTTACTTCAGGAAGAAAAAAGAAGTATGGGGCAGCTTTTATCACAATGTAATGTGAAGTATGTTTCTGGAGAAGATGTACAAGCGAATGCGGATTGGTTTATAAATGTAAATACGAAAGAAGAATATGGGCAGGCTCAAAAAGACCTTTCAAATGAATGAAAGGTTTTTTTGATATACAGAATTGGGGAACAATTGCTGTATAAAGGTATGTGAGTAAGTTGATTTTAAGGGGAATTCTTAAAATCATTATACAGTTAAAATACTGTATAACCATATATTAATTTTTATGGGTTTTTATTACAAGTCTGTTTAGTTATGTTTATTTTTGATATAATTAATATAGAAATAAAACAATGCTTAACCTTATGTATCATTTATTAAACTAAAATTTATGACCATGTAATAAACTCCCTTCGTTTTTTTGAAGGGAGTTTTTCTATTTAAGCAAGCAACTCTGATGCGTTATGCTGAAGGACTTCTTCATATTGGTTAAGCAAGCCACGAAAGATCTCATCCCAGCTCTTTGATTTCGCAAAAGATGAAGCTGCTATTCCCATCTGCTCAAGTTTTTCTTCATTTTGTAATAAAAAATAAATGGATGATAGAAATGCATCTTCATTTTTAGGCGGACAAAGAACTCCCGTTTTTCCATCTGTAATAATATTTTTAACCCCGCCACTATTTGCACCAATAACAGGTGTACCGCATGCGAGTGATTCAAGTACGACATTTCCGAATGTTTCAGTAGCTGATGGAAATACCATTATGTTAGAACAAGCATATGCTTCAGCTAAATCTGCACTTTGTAAATAGCCAGTAAAAGTGATATTTGTTTTCGGAACAGCTTCACGTAAACTTGTTGCTAGAGGACCGTCTCCTGCTATAAGCCAATGAATGTCGCTTCGAGTATGTGCTGATTTAACGATAAGATTTTGCAACGTATCAATATCTTTCTCAGGAGCAATCCGTCCAACATAGGAAAGGACGTACTTCGCTGTAATATTATATTTTTTTCGGAATAGGTCTGTATTGTAAGATGGATGAAAGAGATTGCAATCTACACCACGTCCCCAAATAGAGAGGGCCTGAAAGCCTTTATGTTTTAATTGATGTAATGTTTCAGGAGAGGGTACAAAATTTTTTTGCATATGACTATGAAACCATTTTAAATAGTTCCACAGCATATTGGAGAGGAATTCGATTTTGTAATAACGTAAATAGGCATCGAAATCAGTATGATAAGAACCGACAACTGGGATGTTTAACTTTTTTGCATAATACAATCCACAAAGTCCCATGTTGAAAGGTGTGGCAATGTGAATAATGTCAGGTTTAAAGGAAAGTAGTTCCCGTTTAATGCGCGGAGTAGGAAAAGAAAAACGACATTCTGGATATAATATTGTTAACGGGATACTTCTCATCTTATTCACATTCGCTACAAAATTATCTTCAGCTGTATGCTGAGGGGCGAAAACAGAATAGGCGATCTGTTCTTTCTGAAAATATCGTGTTAATCGCTCTAACGTTTTCGCAACCCCGTTAACTTGTGGCGTAAAAGTATCGGTAAAAATGGCGACTCTCATCATATCACTCCTTTATGTGAAAAGTGGGATGAATTGATAAAAAGAGATGATGCCAGAGCAAGTGCCAAGGCACATACCGACGAATACATCTGACGGATAGTGAAGTCCTAAATAAATACGTGAAATACCGACGCATAATGCTAACGGTAATAGGAAAGCAAGTAAGCTTGGATTATAGCAAATAAATGGAATGAAGACAGAGAAAACGGCTGTTGTATGACCAGACGGGAAAGAGTGGTCTTTTAATGGATGGACTGGATATTTTGCATCCTGAATTGTTAAATAAGGACGTTTTCGTGGATACCATCTTTTTAATATTTGTACAGGAATATGGCTAATTGCTAAAGAAATAGCAGTTGCAATTGCAGCTTGATGCAAAGTTCCCTTTGCGAAAATCAAAAAGAAAAGTGTGAGTGCGATGGAGAAAGTCGCGCCACCGATATGAGTAATATTGCTGAAAAAGATATTTAATGTTTTTTGATCAAAGTAGCGATTAATTCCTTTGAAAATGTAACATTCTATTTTATATAATCCACTGACCTTCATGAAAATTCTCCTCCCTCGTTTACATATATATGGAGATATTAGCTTTTATTTTAATAAGATTTTGTTGAGGGAGTAATAATGTTTTGTAAAGAAAAAGTTAGATTTTATATAAAAAAAGCTGCCAATCGTATGGCAGCGGAAATTTACTTCTGTAATGATTTATAATATTGACCTTTTTCAACGTATTGCGTGCGAATACGCTCCATATCTTTACGGTCTTCTGCTGTTAATTCACGAATGACTTTCGCGGGACGACCGAAAGCTAACGTGTTTGGTGGAATTTTCTTTCCTTGTGAAACGAGGCTTCCAGCGCCGATAAAAGCTCCTTCACCAATTTCAGCACCATCTAATATAATGGATCCCATTCCAATTAAAGCATCTTTTTTAATATGACAACTATGTAAAATAACTTGATGCCCAACTGTAACATCATCTTCTAAGATAAGAGGATACTGAGGGCTTTGGTGGAGTGTACATTGGTCTTGTACATTTACTCGGTCTCCAATGATCGTTGGTGACACATCACCACGGATGACCGTATTAAACCAAATACTTGATTCCTCGCCAACGTAAACATCGCCTGTAATCGTAACATAGTCAGCGATAAAAGCACTACTCGCAATTTTCGGTTTTTTTTCTTTGTAAGGATATATCATGTAAAGTCTTCCTTTCCTAGAGACTAGTTTTAGTGTATCAAATTATGAGAAAGAGTGAAATGGAGGAGAGCCGTATGTGGAATTATGAAGCGGAGGAAGCAAAGGCTGTCATTGTTATTGTGCACGGCGCAATGGAATATCACGGACGTTACGAAGCCGTTGCGGAAATGTGGAATCATATCGGCTACCACGTCGTGATGGGGGATCTTCCGTCACATGGAACGACTTCAAGAAATAGAGGACATATTGATTCATTTGATGAATACATAGAGGAAGTTAAACTATGGGTGAAAGAAGCAAGAAAGTATAGGTTACCTATTTTTCTATTCGGTCATAGTATGGGTGGTCTTATTGTCATTCGTATGATGCAAGAAACGAAGAGAGAAGATGTAGAGGGTATTATTTTGAGTTCGCCTTGTTTAGGGGTAGTGACTGGACCCTCTGCTCCGCTTCAACTTGCTTCAAAAATATTAAATGTTGTGGCTCCAAAATTGCAATTTGCAACGAATCTTACGGTGGAAATGTCAACACGTAACCACGAAGTGAGAGATGCAATGGAGAATGATTCTTTGTTCTTGCGCAAAGTATCAGTACGTTGGTATAGTGAATTGATTAAGTCTATCGAAATTGCTCATAAAAAAATAGATGATTTTCCAGATGTTCCGCTCTTGCTAATGCAAGCTTGTGAGGATAAACTTGTAGATAAAACACGTGTCCGCACTTGGTTTGATAATGTTAAAATAAGTGATAAGGCTTTTAAAGAATGGCCGAATTGTTATCACGAGTTATTAAATGAGTATGAGCGAGATGAAATTTTGAGTTATATTCAGTCATTTACTGAAATGCATGTCAATAATATAGTAAAAACAAACAAATAAATCATTATTTGTACATTTAATAGAGGAGATGAAGGAAGAAGTGAACGTACCGAGTAATCCCATAACGCTCATGGCGAAAGTATACCGTGATGTGTTTCCGGTTGTACACCATGAGCTAGCGATGTGGAAAGAGCGTGCCTACCATATTCCGAATGATGAGCTTCATAGTCAGGCAATCGCAAGTATTGAGCATAAAACGTTTCATTGTGAGGGCGGTGGCATTTTAGCTCTGCTAGCAAATGAGCACCGAGAAGAATGTATTCGTTTTATCGTAGCGTATCAAACGATCAGCGACTATTTAGATAATTTATGTGATCGCAGTACATCACTTGATCCAAATGATTTTGCCGCACTGCATGAATCGATGTTAATGGCATTATCACCTGAAGTAGAAGGTGGCGGTAATTATTATCGTTATCGTGATGATCAAGATGATGGTGGTTATTTAGATGAACTTGTTGAAACATGCCAAGATGTTTTAAAGAAAACGAAGCACTATGACAAAATTGCTCCTGTTCTTCATGAACTTGCTTGTTATTATTGTGATTTGCAAATTCATAAACACGTGAAATTAGAAGAAAGAGAGCCGCGCCTGAAAAATTGGTTTGAAGCACATAAAGAAAACTTACCTGAGATGAGTTGGTTTGAATTTTCAGCATGTGCCGGTTCTACACTTGGAATTTTCTGTCTTGTCGCATATGCATTTCATGATGAGTTACATGATGAAGATATTGCGAAAATTAGACAAGGGTACTTCCCTTACGTACAAGGACTTCATATCTTACTTGATTATTTCATTGATCAAGAAGAAGACCGTATAGGCGGAGATTTGAATTTCTGTAGTTATTACGAAAACGAGCAAGCGATATTAGATCGGATGAAACACTTTGTAGAAGAAGCGGAGAAGAGCATTGGTGATTTGCCTCATGCGAAGTTTCATCGTCTCATAAGCCGAGGGTTACTTGGTATTTATTTATCAGATCAAAAAGTATCAGCACAAAAGAATATGCACAAAATGGCACGGCGCATTGTAAAGTACGGAGGCCTCACTTCACGCTTCTTCTATTGGAACGGGAAGATGTACCGAAAAAAAACAGCGCAGTGATGAAGAAAACCACTCATGTAGAGTGGTTTTCTTTTCATTATGATCGTATTTTTGAAAATACATATATAAGAAGTTCAATCGCAAAAATCACTAAAACAGATAGCCCGAATAAAGGCATGACAGCGCCTAGTATAACCATCATGATAAAGAAAACGATTATGCTTTTCTTATCTCTTTGCTTTGGTGGTGCTGCTAATTTTCCTTTCGGCTTCCTTGCTAACCACATTTTTATTCCGTAATAAATGAGAAGTAGTAGAGATAATGTCGTTAGTAAGCATAATATTTTATTTGGCCATCCGAATAAATGTCCTTCATGAAGTGGGATACCGTAAGTGAACCATTGTGCAAGTAATCCATAATCACGATAGTCCGTTTTGGAAATGAGTTCCCCGCTATATTGGTCAAAGTAAGCTGTTATCTCTTCATTTGGTGCAACATGCATACCTGTAATACCAGAACCGCTCGATTTCGAAACAGTGAATACACCTTTTGGATCAGCTGGTAGTGAAATAACATATGGCTTCTTTATTTCAATTCCTTTTTGTAATTCATGGACAGAAATTACTTTCGGTTCATTTAAATTCGATTCAGGAGGAGCTTCTTTTCTTGTTGCCCACGGCAATTCTTTTACCTTTGATTCAGGCGGTGCCATGTACAATTTTGGATATCCGAGTGATTCATTTGACGATGCAATTTTATAAATTTGGTTCCCCATAAATCCTGACCATGGCAATCCAGATGCGACTAGCAGAAAGAGAGGAATTGTAAATATAATACCGATAATAGAATGACGTCTTTTTGCTTTTTCTCGCTTATTGGATGATGGTGTGTTTTTGAATTGGCGTATACTCATGTACAATCCGGTTATGATTAAAAAGATTGTCCAGCATGCCGCGAGTTCTACAGTATAGTTTACGACAGTGCCACCAACTAAAAGAGAACTATGTAATTCCCTCATTATATTGGCAAACGTTTCACTTGCATTTTGATCCCCAACAATTTGATTATTGCTGTCTAAATACACATATTTTTGTTGCCCAGTATACTCATTTGCAATGGTAAGTCTCGTATTATAATCCCCATTAAACTCACTAATTTTCGCCACGCTATAATGTGGATATTTTTTCTCTGTTAAGGAAATAGAATCAGACATCGAAATAGATTCTGTTTGAGCACTCTTCCCAAAATATAAATCTTTATAGATGAAATCTTCAACTTCCTCCCGAAATAAATACCCAATTCCGCTCAGTGACAACGTAATAAGAAGTGGCGTAATAAAAAGCCCAGCATAAAAATGCCAACGCCAAAAAATGTAATGAAGCGAACGATTTACTTTCATACTTTCAGTTCCCCTAACCTTCCCTATATGAATAACTACTTATTTAATATAGCGAGATTAAGTGTGATTACTTTGAAAGAATTGTGAAGAAAGTTAAAAGTTTGTGGGATTTTTATTAAACATAAAACACATTTTAGAAGGAGTGTTTTCTATGTTTATGAAGATCTCTTTATATTTGATAAGTACATCCTAACAACCGCTTTCGCAAGACATTGAGAAGAATCAACAAAATTCTCACTAGCCACAACATTCAAATCAGTACATGCGATAATTGCGGTATCTACTTCATCCTTCAACTGCACAACGAGCGCGCTCCATAATTTGCGAGCTTTTTCAACTTCTCCGCTTTTAATATACGTAATAATTTGATTAATCATCGTTTGCCATTTTTCATAATGAATGTATTCTATATTACGTTTTGCAATCCCGTCTTGATAAATACCAGCTTGAACTGTCGCTTCTGTTGCGAGAAGAGCGACTCTTTTTGTATTTTTAGGAATTGCTTGTAACGTTTCATCGACTATATGTAAAATCGGGATAGAAAGAGAACGCTGTAATTCTTCAAAGTAAAGATGGGCTGTATTGCAAGGCATAGCGATAAAGTCTACACCAGTACTTTCAAGTTTTTGTGCTCCGTCAATAATCGCCTTTTTCATCGCTTCGTGATCAATAGGGCGATCCATGTAAAATGGTGTTGGGCACGAGTAAATCATCATATGAGGAAAGTCCATATCATGCTTTGCTCCGTATATTATTTGGCACCTTGCTACAACTGTATCGACGAATGGTCCAGTTGATTTTGGTCCCATTCCTGCTAGTATTCCGATCATTGTTTCGTCTCCTTTAATATGTAATTAAAAACGTTTTTTGCGAACGATAAAAAGGAATAAGGTAAATAATAAAAATGAATATACGATAGCCCAAGCTGTGAGCCATAGCGTGTGAGTCAGTATATTATATTTGTATTGTCCAAGCATTAGAAAGCTTTCGACAGGTGGTAAAAACCATAGTAACTCTTTTTTAAAATGGATAGATGCAATCGTTATAAGTAATATAAATGTAAGGCTAAGCCAAGCAGTGCCTGCTTTTTGAATCATGTTTCTTGTAAATAATGTTGCGATTGAAATTCCTAGTATAGAGAAAGACATGTGAGAGAGAAATCCGACTAGAAATAAAGAAACTGTCATTTTTTCATTAAACATTTGCAAAATAATGGGATAGATTACGGATATAAAAGATAACACAGTACAAATGAGAAGAGCCGTAATATATTTACCAACGTATAATGCGGAAATGTTATTTGTATGAGAAATAGTAATTTGCTCTTGTATAGGGTCTTCAGTATGAAAAATTGTGACCGTAATCCAGGCAGATAATAAATAAAGTGCGAGTGCTGTTTCTAAATATGTCGTTACAATAGGAGTCGGTTTATATGTATATACAAAAAGCAAGCTCACAAAGTACATCGCAATAGGAGGGATGTACTTATACGATTTTGTATAGTCGAGAAAATGGTACCGAATAAGCGCGAACATAATAAACCTTCTTTCAATTTAAAAGTTAGGTTGTAGCAGTGTGATAGATGCTTTTTTATGTAATAAAAACTGAAGCATTTCGTTTGTATATTCTTTTTCGATTTGTAATTGAATAAGGTTTTGATTTGATTTGTGTGTAACGTGTATAAAACCGGATTGCTTTTGTAGTTCTATCGCTGAGAATGTTTCGTGAACGATTGCCTCAATATAGACTTGTTCTGCTCCTTTTTGTGCAGAGATATTTTCTGCAATTGTATGATTTGCTAACGTCACAATTCTATCGGCGAAGTTTTCTAATAGTTGTTTTTCATGACATGTGAAGAGTATAGATATACCTTGTTGTTTTAATGAGAGTAAAATATGTTCTAGTTCTTGTTGAGAGTTCGGATCGAGCCCAGAAAGCGGTTCGTCTAAAATTAATAAATGGACGTCTGTAAGTAACGCTTGCATAATGCCTGTTTTTTGTTTCATACCTTTTGAAAAGTTTCGTACAACGGAATGCCTTGCATGAAGTAAATGAAAAGATTCAAGGAGCATCGGAATTTTATCTTTTACATATTTTGTTGATAAACCGTGAATGCAGCCGAGATGATATAGATAATCCTCTAATGTAAAACGAATTCCTTCAGGAAAATGTTCAGGTACATAGCCAATTTGTATATGTTCTTTCCTTTGAATTGTCCCTGCCGTAGGTGAAATAAAACCTGCAATTATTTTGAGTAGAGTACTTTTCCAGTCCCGTTCCCGCCAATAATAGCGAGCGCTTCTCCTTCTGGAATGGATAAATCAATGTTGTCTAGTATAAGTGATTTGCTATACTTCTTTTGAATTCCCCTTAGTTCTACTAGCAAAGTTCTATCCTTCTTTCTTTAAATAGTGTATATATCCATTATATAGGAGAATAACAAAAAAGACGTGCAATGAGTGCACGTCTTTTTTTGTTATGTTTTGTCGAACAATCGATATATCCGAGAAATCGTTGATATATTGTAAGTTATGATAGATATATCGAAAAAATCGTTGATATATCCCGAGTTACGATAGATATAATTGAAAAATCGTTGATATATTACCCCACATTAACGGGCAGTAAAACTTCCACCTTAAAATTCGGCTGGAGCAAAGAAGTTAGTTGGGAGATAAACTGCCCATAAATGCCCGATTGGTTCAACTAATAATCAGTGGGGATTCCCTCCACTGATTAAAGTTTCACTTTATCGTTTCTCAATCGCCACAATAAATGGCGGATTATTTTGCTGGTTAATAAAGCCATATCGCAGTACGTGTGCTTGTTTTTGGTCTAGTTCTTCGGCAAATTTAAGTACAGCGTCGCGTTCTACTCGTCCTTCTGGATGTCCGTGGTAAATGACAAGGACGATGATACCTTCAGGCGCCATTACTTCTAATAATTGCTCGATCGCCGAGATTGTTGAGTTCGGTTTTGTGACGATATGTTTGTCTCCGCCAGGAAGGTAACCTAAGTTGAAAATTGCACCTGTTACTTTTCCTTTTGCATTTTCTGGTAATATGGATAGAAGTGTATCGTGACTATCGTGAACTAAAACAGTACGTTCGAAAAGTTTTTTTTCTTTTAGACGAGTTGTTGAGCTTTCAATCGCCTCTTTTTGAATATCAAATCCAAATACTTTTCCGTTATTTCCAACGATTTCAGCTAGGAAGCAAGTGTCATGCCCGTTTCCTAAAGTTGCATCTACAGCGTAATCGCCTTCTTTTACTGCCGTTTGCAGCAGCGTGCGAGCAAACGGTAATACCCGTTCTAATTTCATTTTTGTTTCTCCTCATTTGCATATTTTCCTTGCCAGCTTCCGCGGCGTACAAATTCTGCATCGATGGAATTTAAAACTTCCCATTTATTTAAGCTCCACATTGGGCCAATCATTAAATCAGGCGGACCGTCACCTGTGATGCGGTGCACAATTACGTCTTCTGGAATAATTTCAAGTTGGTCAACAACGAGGCTTACGTAATCCTCAAGAGAAAGGAATTCGAGTTGTCCTTTTTCATATTGCTTCACCATTGGCGTTCCTTTTAATAAATGAAGTAAGTGGATTTTAATTCCTTGTACGTCAAGTTTCGCTACTTCACGAGCTGTTTCCATCATCATGTCGTAATCTTCAAGAGGAAGACCGTTAATAATATGAGAGCAAACTCGAATGCCATGCTTACGTAATTTATTTACACCTTCAACGTAAGAAGGATAATCATGAGCGCGATTAATAAGGTTTGCAGTACGTTCATGAACGGTCTGTAGTCCGAGTTCAACCCAAAGGTACGTGCGTTTATTTAAGTCCGCTAAATATTCAACAACATCGTCCGGTAAACAATCTGGACGAGTTGCGATAGAAAGACCGACAACGTCTTTTTCTGCTAGAAGCGGTTCGAATTTTTCTTTTAACACTTCAAGTGGTGCATGTGTATTTGTGTACGCTTGGAAATAAGCGATACATTTTCCGTCTTTCCACTTTGAGCGCATTTTTTCTTTCATTTCATGATATTGCGTTATAACATCATCGCGGCGATCGCCAGCGAAGTCACCAGATCCAGCAGCACTGCAAAATGTACAACCGCCATAAGCAACTGTACCGTCACGGTTCGGACAATCGAAGCCAGCATCTAATGAAACTTTAAAGATTTTTTCACCAAATTCATTTCGTAAATGGTAATTCCATGTATGATAACGTTTATTGTCGTTTGTATATGGAAAAGGGTTTTGAACCTTCATTACTTTCCCTCCTAAGCCGAGTCAAAATAACACAAAATCCATTATAACATACTCATAAGGTTCATAAGGAAGGGACAAACTAAAGGGGAATTGAAGCAAGGAGGGACAATTATGGCAGAGCGTCAATCACTTGAATCGTATATTACACAAGCGGAACAAGCGGTGGAATATGCGAAAGAACAATTAGAACAAGGCATGAGACAAGAGCATTATAATACGATGGAGTATTCGGATGCGCAGTTGCAATTAGAACAAGCATATAACGATTTACAAACGATGCAACAACATGCGAATGATGAGCAACGTGAGCAGTTAAATAGAGCGCGTATGGCAATTCGCCAATTGCAACATCAAATGATTATTACACCGCACTAATAAGGAGTGAATGTAATGGCGAAACGTTCAGATCAAAATAACCCAGAACAAAAAACACAAAATGGACATAACGCTGAATTTTCGAATGAACTTGATCCGATTGTTCAAGTGAAACAGCGTAACAGTAAAAAAGGACAACCTCAAAGATCAAAGCAATCAGAGTAAACCAGGTCGCAATATGACCTGGTTTTGTTTTGTTATATGACAATAATGTAAGATTCCTGTAAGGTTTGCCGATAGTTGTAAGCTTACTTTTCCAGTAGAGTAAGGGTGGATTAAATTTTGGACAAGGAGCTGCTTTATGGGGAACAATATTACAAACAAACGAATTGATGAGTTAGATTACATTCGTGGCTTCGCATTACTGGGGATTATTTTAGTAAATATTTTAGCACTACTTCATATTAAAACTCCAGATCCTAATACAGTAGATGCTAGCTATCAAAGGTTTCTATACTTATTTGTAGAAGGTCGTTTCTTCTCGATTTTCTCATTCTTATTTGGAGTGGGATTCTATATCTTCATTACAAGAGCGATTGCGAAAGGGAAAAATGGATATGTTCTATTTTTCCGCCGCGTAGTTGCATTATTTATTTTTGGTTTGATTCATTACATGTTTCAGCCTGGAGAAGCACTAGCGTTATACGCAATCTGCGGATTAATCGTTTTACCGTTTTATAAAGCGAAAAAACAAGTGAACTTAGTAATTGGTCTTATTTTGACAATAGCCTTTAGTGTAATGGGTGTTAAAGAACTATTACCACTTGGTTTAATTTTATTAGGTCTTGCTGCAGGACAATATCGTGTATTTGAAAATCTTTCAAAAAACATAAAGCAAGTCGCTATTTTTACAGGCATTATGTTTGTTTTAAGTGTGGCAGCTGTATGGTATCAATATGGACACGTGCCTGCTGACCCATTTGTAAATATGATATTGATGAATGAAGACGGAACAATGGATGCTGCAAGCCATTTTCTGAAAATTGGTATTACTGTTGGGCCAATTATTTCAGCTTTCTATGTAGGAGCATTAATTTTATTACTTCAGTTAAAACCAGTTCAAACATTATTAGCACCATTGAAATACTACGGTCGTATGGCTTTAACAAATTATATCGGACAAACGGCAATGATTTTAATTGCCGGTAGTGTATTTAACTTTGCAGGTAACTTAACATACATGCAGACGCTATATGTATGTATCGCAATTTATGCAATTCAAATTGTGTTTAGTGTAATTTGGATGAAAATCTTTAAAATGGGTCCATTAGAATGGATTTGGCGTGTTATTACGTACTGGACGGTAACCCCTTTAAAGAAATAAAGAGAGAAGTGGGCTGTTCTTTTTGTGGAACAGCCTATTTTTATTTTCAGCTTTTGTAGTTGCGCCGATATATTTTGAAAATCGCCGATATAATTTCATTTACCGATTTACTATGCCGAAATGTGAACTAGTATTAACAGCCAAGCTTACAAGTACACCTTTTTTATATTACAAAAGTGTAAGGTAAATGTAATGTTAACAAATAGCAGTTCACTTCCAAAAGGCGCAAAATAGGTAATGGAAAAACAAGCGTAGGAGGATATATATGACGAAACCAGTTGTAGACGTGAAAAACGTTCAAAAAGTGTACGGTAAAAAAGGTGAGAACCAATCACATGCGTTAAAAGGTGTGTCATTCTCAATTCAAGAGGGTGAGTTTGTTGGAATTATGGGACCATCTGGTTCTGGTAAAACGACATTATTAAATGTAATTTCAACGTTAGATAAAGCAACGGGCGGCGTTGTTGAAATTGCAGGAACGGATATTACAAAAATGAAACAAGGTGAGCTTTCTGATTTCCGTTCACAAAAGTTAGGATTCATCTTCCAAGATTTTAATTTGTTAGAAAACTTATCTATTTATGAAAACATTGCACTTCCACTTTCCTTGCAAGGTGTTCCATCACGTAACATTGGACCAAAAGTCGAGAAAGTAGCGGATATGTTAGGAATTACAGAAATACTTCAAAAGTACCCATCTGAAGTATCTGGTGGGCAAAAGCAACGTTCGGCAGCAGCGCGTGCTTTAGTGCATGAGCCTGCAATTATTTTAGGGGACGAGCCAACAGGAGCGCTTGATTCTAAAAATGCAACGAGTTTACTTGATGCGATGACAAACTTAAATAAAGATCAAGGCGTATCTATTATGATGGTTACACATGATCCGTACAGTGCAAGTTACTGTCAGCGTATTTTATTCATTCAAGATGGTGAGCTATATAAAGAAATTCACCGCGGCGGTACACGTGAAGAGTTTTATAAAGAAATTTTAGATGTGCTTGCGGACTTAGGCACACAAAAAGCGTAAGAAAGGAGGTTCTAGAGCATGTTATTCAAACTTTCCATGTCAGGACTAAAGAGTAAGCTAAAAGATTATATCGTCTTACTTGTTGGTCTTGTCATGTCCATTTCAATTTTTTATATGTTCCAAACATTAGCGTTAAACGAGGCCTTCCTTAAGGAAAATTCTACTATTGGTCAAATTGGATTTGTATTCCAAGCAGGTTCATTTTTACTAGCTATTATAACGTTCTTCTATATTTTGTATGCGAACTCTTTCTTACTATCTCTTCGTCAAAAAGAGTTTGGTATGTATATGATGTTAGGAGCAAAAAAGCATAAAGTTACATTACTTATGTTTATTGAGACAATTGTATTAGGCGCCGCGTCTCTTGCAATTGGAATTGCAGTTGGTGTAGGACTTGCAGAAGGTATCGGTCAATTATTAATGAAACAATTAGAATTTGCTGGTGAAGGCTATAAAGCATTTTACCTGCCATCTATGACTGTTACTTGTATGTTCTTCTTTGCACTATTTGTATTATCGGCAATTATGAACAGTATTAAATTATCACGTATTTCTGTCCTGCAACTTGTACATGCAGACGCACAAACAGAACGTGTTGCAGTAAAAGGAAAAATGACAGGTGTAGTTGCATTCCTTGCGGTTATTTTATTAGGAATGGGCTATGCATCAATGATTTACATGGAAAAACTAAGAGAAATGGGAATCATTATTGCATTAATTACAACGACAGCTGGTACTTACATGCTGTTTGGATCACTTCTCCCGGTCTTTATTAAAAAGTTAAAGAGTAATAAAAAGCGTAGTGAAAAAGGACTTAACGCTTTTACATTTGCACAATTAAACTTCCGTATTAATAGTTTAACAAAGGTTCTTGCTACAGTAGCGATGTTAGTTGCTCTTGGAGCAGGTGCAATTTCAGGTGGTATGGCGTTTAAAAATAACGCTATCAAACTGTCTGAGGGTTTAGTAATCTATGACTCAGTTGTTCATAATCCTACAGCTGAAGAAAAGAAAATTTTAGACGGTATTACATTTAAAGAAAAAAATGAATATCGCTACAAAGTTGATGATAAATACGTTTATTATGTAAAAGAAGATTTAGAAAAAAATCGTCCTTTCGTAAAAGATATGACAAATATGAAGTCGATGAAGGATTTAGTGAATACAAAGAAGGTTTCACAGGAACTACCAGTAGGTGCAGTTTCTAGAGAAATGAATGAAAAAGATGCGAACGCTAAAGAACTTCCAGAAGAATGGGTTGATGCTTTTAGCACAATTCATCCGTATTATATATACGAAGATCATGCAATTAAAATTGTAGATCAAAAAATGTACGATGGGATAAATGGTAAAGAAGGTATAGCATTTATCGGAAAAGCAGATGATTTCTTAGCATATACAAAAGAATGGAAAAAACTTGACGAGTTGCAGCTAGATAAATATAAAAATGTAAAAGCTGAAAGATTAAATAGTAAATATCAAACTTACGACATGTTATACGGCGTTGCGAGTGGAACAGTGTTTATGGGATTCTTCCTTGGAATTGCGTTCTTAGCAATGATGGCAAGCTGTCTTATGTTTAAAATTCTTTCTGGTGCATCAAAAGATATTACGCGTTATCAAATGCTTCGTAAAATCGGTGTGCGCCGTGAGTTATTAACGAAATCGATTTATAAAGAGCTATTCTTAGTATTCTTATTCCCAGCAATTGTGGGTATCGCTCACGTATTAGTTGGTATGAATATTTTCGGATTTATTTTAATCGATCCGTACTTCCGTATTTGGATACCAATCGTAATTTTCGTAGTTATTTATGCGATTTATTACTTCATTACAGTTCAATTGTATAAAGGAATTGTTCTTCCGAAAGAAGATTAATAATAAAAACCGAGCAAAAACGCTCGGTTTTTATTATTTTCAGAAAAAACACTTTGATGTTACTGAAATGTATAATATAATGTAAGTAAGTAACGTAATATAAAAGTAGAAGTAGCTGCATAAGGAAAGGAGGAATCCAATCTGTAGAAAGAAGCTGAACTTTTATCCCCACATTTTTTTACCGCAACGTATTTATACAATCGTAAGTTTCCACATTGAAAGTTTTCAGAACCACCTGAGTATATTGTGAAAATAATGGATAACACATGGAAATCTCATAGCATGATAAGGTAAAATGGACAACATAATGAGAAAATTACCGTTCATAAGATGAGGAGAATACATGTATGGAAGTTGTAGAGGCATTAAAAGATATAAGCCAAATTGAGGCTATGAAAAAATATTTAAAAGAGCACTCCCAGCGAGATTATCTTTTATTTGTTATTGGAATTAACACAGGATTAAAAATTACAGAACTACTTAGCATGAAATTTGAAGATGTATTAAATGAAGACGGGACTGTTAAAGAGTTTTATGCTCTTCCTGTGAAAGATGAAAAATTTAAACAAGATATTTATTTAAATACAAAAGTAAAAGAAGCGCTTTTAGATTACGTACAATCTATTGGTGTTAAAAGAGAAAATTACGTATTCCAATCTAATAAAACGCCAAATTCAATTACGCGCCAACAAGCGTATCGTGTAATTCATAATGCTGCAGAAGCAGTTGGAGTTGTTGGTAAAATCGGAACGAATTCAATGCGAAAAACGTTCGGATTTCATGCGTACAAAAGAGGGATAGCGATTGCACTATTGCAAAAACATTTTCATCACGCGACTCCATCAGAGACACTAAAGTATTTAGGTATCTCAAAGGATGAGAGCTTTAAAACGGAGATTGATGTCGATTTATAAAAGCCGTAACTAAAAAATTAGGAGGCGGAAAATATGAATATTAGAGAGAGTGAACTGCCGGGTATTGGATGTAAGTTTGAAGTGATTACAAAAGGTAATGAAAAGATGGTTATCGTTATTCATGATGATGGCCGAAGAGAAATGTACCATTTTGATGCTGATCATGAAGAGAGTATTTCAAGCGTCTCTCTTCGTGATTCTGAAGCGAGACAAATTGCAGCTATATTGGGCGGAATGGTATATAGGCCACAAGCTTTAGATACGATTGAAATGGCTTTTGAGGGATTATCAATTGAGTGGTTTAAGGTGGAAAATAATGCACCAGTTGTACAAAAAACAATTGGTAGTTTACATGTTCGAAACACATATAACGTAACGATTATTGCCATTTTGAAAAAGAATATGAAGAAGTTCTTTAATCCAGGCCCAGATTCTATCATTGAAGCTGGCGATATGCTCGTATTATCAGGTGAAAGACATGAAGTGAAAAGAATTATTAATGAGTTGCTTTCAGTAGGAGGGGATTCATAATCGATGGATACTTTAATCTTTGAAGTTGGAACTGCGTTAGTATTAGTCGCTTTTGCAGCTATTCTCGCTGCAAAGTTAAAGTTCTCGATTATTCCGTTTCTTATTATACTCGGTATGCTAGTGGGGCCTCATGCCCCAGATTTAGGGCTTATCGATTTAAGATTTATTGAAAGTGGAGAAGTTATTTCCTTCCTCGGCCGTGTTGGCGTCATATTCCTCCTATTTTACTTAGGTTTAGAATTCTCAATTAAAAAATTAATTAAATCAGGAAAATCAATTGCTTTTGGGGGAACTGTTCATATATCGCTTAATTTTATATTAGGTTTACTTTACGGATATATAATGGGTTTCCCCTTATTAGAAACATTAATTATTGCTGGGATCATAACAATTTCATCGAGTGCAATTGTTGCGAAAGTAATTGTTGATTTAAGAAGATCTGGTAATAAAGAGACGGAGCTAATTTTAGGAATCATTATGTTTGATGATATTTTTTTAGCGGTATATTTATCAGTCGTTTCAGGATTAGTACTTGGAGGGGCAACATCATTTGTAGGTGCTCTTACATCTATTTTAATCGCAGTAGGTTATATGCTACTATTCTTTGTAGTTGCTAGAAAAGCTACACGGTTTTTAAATAAAATGTTAGATATTTCGTCCAATGAAATTTTTATTATTGTAATATTCGCTATTTTGTTCTTTGTAGCAGGATTTTCAGAAACGATTCATGTTGCAGAGGCAATTGGAGCATTATTACTAGGACTCGTTTTTTCTGAAACAGAGCATAGTGATCGAATTGAACAGCTTGTCGTTCCGTTTCGTGATTTCTTTGGAGCTATATTCTTTTTCAGCTTCGGTTTAAGTATAGACCCATTTTCACTTGGCGGAGCAGTGTGGTTGGCATTAGGAGCAGTTTTCATTACTCTTATCGGTAATTTTACTGCTGGAATGGTTGCGGGGCGTAAAGCTGGGTTATCGCATAAGGCTTCTACGAATATCGGTTTAACACTTGTATCACGCGGAGAATTTTCTATTATCGTCGCGAATATTGGAATTGCGGGTGGCTTAATGGCAGCGATTAAACCGTTCTCAGCTTTGTATGTTTTAATATTAGCATCGTTAGGACCTTTGTTAACGAAAGAATCTGGGAGAATATACTCGCTACTAGATAAGGTGTTTAAATGGAGTGCTAAAGAACGTGCGAAGCGAGAAAAGGAAGTTGGATAGTATAAAGAGGCTGCATGAAGTTCATGCAGCCTCTTTATACATTGTTACTGTTGTCATTTTTTGTCGGTAAGTCGATATATTTTAATAATCGCTGATATAATCCAAGAAACAATCAGTGTAATTTCATTTACCGTCGAACCATTATCTGAATTTCATCAACTATTAATCAGTTGCCTTCCTATTTAAAAACGACTACAATTTTACTGTTATATATATGAACGAAAAAAATAGAATAGGAGGGGAAACTATGCCAAGGAAAGTATGGCTATTAGTAGCTGGGATGATTATTAATGTCACGGGTGCTTCTTTTTTATGGCCTTTTAATACAATTTATTTGCATGATCACCTAGGAAAATCTTTATCTGTGGCCGGAATGGTATTAATGATCAATTCGCTTACTGGTGTAATCGGAAACTTGCTCGGCGGTGTTTTATTTGATAAATGGGGCGGTTATAAATCAACTTTAGTAGGGATTGTGATTACACTTGTATCGATTTTAGGTCTTGTGTTCTTCCACGGTTGGCCGTTATATGTTGTGTGGCTAGCGTTAATCGGCTTCGGTTCTGGAATGGTCTTCCCATCGATGTATGCGATGGTTGGTACGGTTTGGCCAGAAGGCGGAAGACGGGCATTTAATGCGATGTACGTTGGACAAAATGTTGGTATTGCGATCGGAACAGCATGTGGTGGATTAGTTGCATCGTATCGTTTTGATTATATTTTCTTAGCGAACTTTATTTTATACTTTGTTTTCTTCTTAATTGCTTTTATTGGATTCCGCGGTATGGAAGACAAGAAAGAGCCAGGAGTGCAAAAAGAAGTCGAAACGAAAAAAGGGTGGTCACTTACACCTGGATTTAAAGCACTTCTTATCGTGTGTGTAGCATATGCTTTATGCTGGGTTACATACGTACAGTGGCAAGGAGCGATTGCAACACATATGCAAGAATTGAATATTAGCCTTCGTCACTATAGTTTATTATGGACGATAAACGGAGCGATGATTGTTTGTGCGCAGCCACTTGTTAGTATGCTAATTCGTTGGATGAAGCGTTCTTTAAAACAGCAAATTATGATTGGGATTTTCATTTTTGCGGCGTCATTCATTGTGTTAAGCCAAGCGCAGCAATTTACGATGTTCCTCGTTGCGATGGTAACATTAACAATAGGTGAGTTATTTGTATGGCCTGCGGTTCCAACGATTGCAAATATACTTGCACCAAAAGATAAATTAGGGTTTTATCAAGGGGTTGTAAATAGTGCGGCGACTGTAGGGAAAATGTTCGGGCCGGTCGTTGGCGGAGCAATTGTGGATTTATACAATATGGAAGTATTGTTTATAGCAATCATGGTAATGCTTGTAGTAGCGCTTATAGCAACGAGCATTTATGATAAACGAGTAAAAGTAGAAGAAACAGTTGAAGAAAAAATTGCAGTTTAGTTTGACGGAACATGTAACATGTTTTAGAATATATTTAAATAAAACAACCTTTAGAACAAGGGAGATAGCTCGGCTGTCTTAAGATGAATTCGTTAGTTATTAAGAGTAACGATTAACCGAGAAGTCCTCGCTTTAAGTAAGCTCTTAAGAGATACTAAGTGAAGGATAGTTCACTTAACTTATATGTGTAATAACAGTGAGAAGGAGTAGTAGTAATAGAAGCTGGTTTAGAGAGTTGACGGTCGGTGCAAGTCAATCCACGTTTCGTTATGAACTCGCCTTTGAGTTGCAGTTGTGAAACTAATAGTAGCAATTGCCGTTAATCCACGTTACGGATCTAAGCGAATGTATATTTGTACATTAATTTAGGGTGGTACCGCGGGAATCTATAACCTCTCGTCCCTTTCTAGGGATGAGAGGTTTTTTGTATTTTGGGCGGTGAAAATAAATAGAATTTCAAGGAGGGTATCTCATGAGCTTTAATCATCAAGAAATTGAGAAGAAGTGGCAAGGGTACTGGGAAGAGAATAAAACATTCCGTACGCCAGATGAGACAGAAAAACCAAAATTTTATGCACTAGATATGTTCCCATATCCATCAGGTGCAGGCTTACACGTAGGACATCCAGAAGGTTATACAGCGACAGATATTTTATCTCGTATGAAGCGTATGCAAGGATATAACGTTCTTCATCCAATGGGATGGGATGCATTTGGTCTTCCAGCAGAGCAATATGCACTTGATACTGGAAACAGCCCAGCTGAATTTACAGAGCATAATATTAATACGTTCCGTAACCAAATTAAATCATTAGGTTTCTCTTACGATTGGGACCGTGAAGTAAATACAACAGATCCAAACTACTATAAGTGGACGCAATGGATCTTCCTAAAACTATTTGAAAAAGGCTTAGCTTACGTTGATGAAGTACCTGTAAACTGGTGCCCAGCACTTGGTACAGTACTTGCAAACGAAGAAATCATTGACGGTAAGAGTGAGCGTGGTGGACATCCAGTTGAGCGTCGTCCGATGAGACAGTGGATGTTAAAAATTACAGCTTATGGAGATCGTCTATTAGAAGATCTAGATGAGCTTGATTGGCCTGAAAGCTTAAAAGATATGCAACGTAACTGGATCGGTCGTTCTGAAGGTGCAGAAGTACACTTCAACATCGATGGTACAGACGAGAAATTCACAGTTTTCACAACGCGCCCTGATACATTATTTGGTGCAACATACTGTGTACTAGCTCCAGAACATGCACTTGTTGCAGAAATTACAACAGCAGAACAAAAAGAAGCGGTAGAAGCTTACATTAACGCTGTAAAAATGAAGAGTGACCTAGAGCGTACAGAACTTGCGAAAGAGAAAACTGGTGTATTCACTGGTGCTTACGCAGTTAACCCAGTAAACGGTGAGAAATTACCAATCTGGATCGCTGACTATGTTCTTGCAACTTACGGAACAGGTGCTGTAATGGCAGTTCCAGCTCACGATGAGCGTGACTATGAATTCGCATCAGTATTTAATCTTCCAATGAAGGAAGTTGTAAAAGGCGGAGATATTACGAAAGAAGTGTACACAGGTGATGGTGCACACGTAAACTCAGCATTCCTTGATGGATTAAATAAAGAAGAAGCAATCGCAAAAATGATTGAATGGCTTGAAGCAACGAGCGCAGGAAATCAAAAAGTAACGTACCGTCTACGTGACTGGTTATTCAGCCGTCAACGTTACTGGGGTGAACCAATTCCAGTAATTCACTGGGAAGATGGTACAATGACAGCTGTGAAAGAAGAGGAATTACCATTAGTTCTTCCGAAAACAGAAAACATCCGTCCTTCAGGTACAGGTGAATCACCACTTGCTAACATTGACGAGTGGGTAAATGTTGTTGATCCTGAGACTGGTAAAAAAGGTCGTCGTGAAACGAACACAATGCCGCAATGGGCTGGTAGCTGCTGGTACTACCTACGTTACATCGATCCAAACAATAGCGAAGCACTTGTAGATCCTGAAAAAGTAAAACAATGGCTTCCAGTTGATATTTATATCGGTGGTGCAGAACATGCCGTACTTCACTTACTATATGCTCGTTTCTGGCATAAAGTATTATACGATATCGGTGTAGTTCCAACGAAAGAGCCATTCCAACAATTATTCAACCAAGGTATGATTCTAGGTGAAAACAACGAGAAAATGAGTAAATCAAAAGGTAACGTTGTAAATCCTGATGATATCGTAGCAAGCCACGGTGCAGATACACTTCGTCTATACGAAATGTTCATGGGACCATTAGATGCTTCAATCGCTTGGTCTGAAAATGGTCTTGACGGAGCTCGTCGTTTCCTAGACCGCGTATGGCGTCTATTCGTTCAAGATAACGGTGAATTAAGTGAGAAAATTACTGACGCACCAAATAAAGAGCTTGAAAAAGCTTACCATCAAACAGTGAAGAAAGTAACAGAAGACTATGCAGAGCTTCGCTTCAACACAGCGATTTCTCAAATGATGGTATTCATCAACGAGGCATACAAAGCTGAAACACTTCCAAGAGAATATGTAGAAGGTTTCGTAAAAATGATTGCACCAGTTGCACCTCATATCGGGGAAGAGCTATGGAGCAAACTTGGATACAATGAAACAATCACATATGCAAGCTGGCCAACATTTGATGAGTCTAAACTTGTAGAAGATGAAGTTGAAATTGTTGTTCAAGTTATGGGTAAAGTTCGCGCAAAACTAACAATGAGTAAAGACGCATCAAAAGAAGAAATGGAACAACTTGCACTTGAAGCAATTCAAGACCAAATTGAAGGGAAAACAGTTCGTAAAGTAATTGTTGTTCCTGGAAAACTTGTTAATGTTGTTGCAAATTAATTTATTCTAAAAAAAAGCTCAGAGTATGTATACTCTGAGCTTTTTTGTGTAGAAAATAATCTCTGGATCACCCTAGTCTAAGTTTTCAATTATTCCAATACGTACAAATAAAAGAGCGGAATTCCAATACAGACAAACACCTATTTTTCTATAGGAAATATGATAAAAAAGGTAGGCTAAATTGAGTAGAAGAGGTGAAAGGAATGAAAGGGATGGACAATAATGCACCACATGGCTTTTTCGGAGGTGGATCGGATAGTTATGAACAAATGATGTTAATGGGAGGCGGACAACAAGGATATGGCGGAATTCCGAGCTGGATGGGTGGAACACCTGGAGGATTTTCCACATCAGTAGCTGGAGCACAAACTGGAATTCCAACATTAACAGGAGGATTTCCATCATCAGTAGCTGGAGTGCAAACAGGAATCCCAACATTTGTAGGCGGAGCAGCGGGAGGAGTACCAGTAGGCGTACCAACTACATTCCCATCTTTCGTTGGAGGAGTACAAACAGGATTTCCGGTACCGGGAGTAGGTGTTGTGGCAGGAGGAGTAGGTGGTTATCCACAAGGTTTTTACGGTCACCATGGCCACCACGACGGTCATCATGGCCATCATGGACATCATCACCACCAAGGTCACCATGGCCATCATGGACACCATCACCACCAAGGACACCATGGCCATCATGGACACCATCACCACCAAGGTCACCACGGTCATCATGGACATCATCAACAACAAGTACATCACCACGGCCACCATCATATACATCCGCAGGCTGTTCTTTATCAAATTCATCAAGATCAACATGGTCACCATGGCCACCACGGCCACCAAGGTCAACATGGTCATCATGGCCACCATCACCACCAAGGTCACCACGGTCATCATGGACATCATCAACAACAAGTACATCACCACGGCCATCAAGGCCACCACGGTCACCAAGGTCAACATGGTCATCAAGGTTACCAAGGCCAACAACACCAACAACACCAACAACACCAACAACACCAACAACACCAACAATACCAACAATACCAACAATACCAACAGTATCAACAACAACAATCTTCTCCTTGGACAGGTGGAATTGGAGCAGGAGGAGCGGGGGCAGCAGCAGGAGCGGCTAGTATTAGTGGAGCTGCAGGACATGCGGGACACGTGGGTCATTAATGATTGCCAGAAAAAAAGACATAATAAAAAACTGCTAGGAAATCCTAGCAGTTTTTTTCAGCTTCTTGGCGTTGACGTTCGATTTCAGCACGAAGTTGTGGTTCTGGTGCTTGCCAGCCTTCAGGTTTTAGAATTTTACCGTCACCTTCGCGGAATCGAGGTTTCCCGTCAGGGAATAGTTTTGCCATGTTTGCGTTATTTACAATTTCGAATCCTTTATCAGGACGTACGCCCATTTCGGCAAATGTTCCGAATGCAAAGTAAATAAGGTCAATTAGTGCATCGTATTGATCTTCAACAGTCGTCGCCTCTAGAAATTCTTCCAGTTCTTCCTGCATAAAACTTGCACGGATTTTTGCACGCTCTTCTGTTAATTTTGTTGGAGTATTTGTCACAGGATGTCCGAATACTTCATGCATTTTCGCAACAAGTTCGTATCCTTTATCTAAACCTTTTTCGTTTGTCATGTTGTTTCATCCTTTCTTACGTTATGCCGAAGTTTATTGTAACATAAGGTGATTGTGAAATGAAAAGAACATCTTATCGAAATAAGATGTTCGCTCGTTATTCTTCTTTTTTTATTAAAAGGGATGAAATAAGATCGATGCCAAAAATACCGACCAGTAACATTGGTATAACGACAAGTAAGTAACGTGTGAAGGAAACATTTTTTAAGTATGTATGAGCAAATAAAAAGACACCGAGAAATAAAATACCATTTAAAATAGGCTTTACTAATTTTTTAGACATAAGCTCCCCCATAAATATCTTCTCTCTCTCTAAAATAAAAACTCCTCTCTCCGTTGTATCATGCTGGAGAGAGGAGTTCAATCATTTCTCATTCAATTACACCAGAATTTGTAATATTTACGGTGTATTTTATATGAACCGGAACATCTTTATACATTTGTCTCCATTCTTCTAATTTGAATGGGCGATAATGTTGCTTATACTTTGCACCTAGCCCGAGAGGATCGACGCCTAAAGATTTAAACTGCTTAATTAATTTGGAAGCCTGTATGTCCAATTGTTTTTGGACGTTTTTTTCAATGTTTTTTGTGTTCTTGTTATTTTCCAAGTTAATTGCTTTCGATAGTTCTTGAATACGTGCATCAAGATGAACATGAATGAAAAAAGAAGGCTTTCCGTTTTTAATTTTTATATCGTAAGTTGGAACAGAACGAATATTATTAATCATGACGTACGCAGAATCTGTTTTAAATTCATGTGAATCTAATTTATGTTTCTCTAATAGTCCTTTAAATATGAACATATCTTTTTCCGCAATTTTACCGATATATTTATCTTTTTTAAAAAGGCCAATTCCGGTAATTTTTATTTTATCACCATGCTTCTTTAGAATGGGAATATAGTAGTCTTTTCCTTCTTGATAATAGCGAAATGCTCCTATATGTAGATTATCCGCTGGTAAAGGTCCGGTCTCCATGTTATGTTCTAGCAATTTTTTTATATAAATGGCAACGTTGTATGAAGTCGAATATTTGCCTTTTAAAAGTTCAGTACCATTCCCATCTAATAAAGCAGCATATAGAGCGTTCCCTATATTCACATCTCGAAGTAATGTATCGAATGAAGTAGACATTCCTTTTTTGGCAAGCCTTATTGTATATAGAGCGACACGCATTTGTCCGCTAGCAAATGGTTGAGAAGACTCTAAAGATGTGTCTGCTTTTACTTGTTTTACCGCATTTGCACTGCCTTCAAAAACTTGAACTTTATTTCCTTTTTTCTGAATGGGACAAACGAATGTCACTTTTACTTTATTATCTTTTGCGACATCAAAAACTGTTCCTTGAATAAGTTGTACATCATCGATAATATTTTTTTGTAAACATCCAATTAGACTGAAGAATGTTATACAAGAAATAAGTATTAATTTGCTTGTGCTTTTGATTTTTTCCATTTTCTTTTCACCCACACAATAATAAATAGGATTGGGATGTATACATAAATGAGCCAAAAACTAACTTTTGATACATTACTAATAAAGTTATTAATATCGTGTCTGTTTGTTAAAAGTTGCGAAACAATGAGAGTGATAAAGATAAAAGCAATTAAAACACCCCTTTGTTTTACACGAAATATTTCATGAGTTCCTCTCATTGACGCCCATAAAGGGAGGATAAAACTTGAAATAATAACGAGTGCATAGCCTGAAATTGCAATATATTCGAGTCTTTCTATAAATGGTAATTGAATGACTTGGGTCATAGAAAGTTGTGCCCATATTGTTTTTAACAATTGCTTCTCACTAAAAAATGCAAAGGCTAAAAGGGTACTAAATAGATATAGAAGATTTGAAAATAGTGCTCCAAGCTGAGCGTATTTATGAGATTGCATAGGCTTTTTCACAAATGGATACACCATGAGGTAAATCTCAAAACCGGTCATACTGTAGATTGACAGTTGAGCGGATTTTAAAATGTCTGAAAAAGAATGTGTGAATATAGGTAGTAAATTATCCCAATGTGAATATTTCAAAACGAATAAGCTTAGAAATAAATATCCTAATGTACCACCAACAGAGATGACGCAAATACCGGTAATGACACGAAATCCAGAAGAGATAATGTAATAGCTAACTAAGCATAAAAAGAGTGTTAACATAAAGGTGGAAGCGGTAGGAAACATCCATACTTGAATAATTTCAACATATGTTCGGATGACTGAAATACTAACGATTAAAAAATAAGCCATAAAGATGATGCTAATGCCATTTCCTAGCCATTTTCCAAATGTTTGCCGATGTAAATCAACTAAATTCCCATTTGTTTCTTTTAATAAGACATACATCATCCATATAATAATATGGATGAAAATTCCTGTGATTATAACGCCCATCCATCCATCGTATCCAGCGGCCTTTGCGATGATTCGAGCGAAGCCGAGAACGCCAGCACCGAACTGTGCACCGTGAATTAAGAAGAAAACGAAGATAGGAGATATTTGATATTTTTCTTGAACTTTACTCATCGAATGCACCTCATTTCTTAATCATCAAAGTCCGATCTATGTTTTGTTGAAATTCCTTTCGCTGCTTTTTTTACATGTTGTGGTCTTGCTTGTACATCTCTTGTATCAATCATTGTTAAAGGGAAACGAATCCAAGAATCTTTAACAGATTGTTGTCTTGTTGGGTAGAACAAAGCGTATGGCTTGCGTAAAGAAGTAAGTCTAAATAGATGCGTAAATAAGAAGATAAATCCAAGAGAAATCCCGAAAAGTCCTCCTATTTCTGCAAATATGAGAAATGGGAAGCGTAGTAATCGAACCGCATTACCCATTTTGTAAATAGGTGTAATAAAGGAAGCGAGTGCTGATAAGGCAACGATAATTAATAAAATATTACTCGTTAAACCAGCTTGTACAGATGCTTGCCCGATTACGATACCGCCTACAATACCGAGCGTTTGACCAACTTTCATCGGTAACCTCGCGCCAGCTTCCCTCAGCAAGTCGATTGCAAGTTCTAAAAAGAGTGCTTCAATTAAAGGCGGGAATGGTACTTGTGCTCTTGATAAAATTAAAGTTTCAAGTAAATCACTTGGAATGAGTTCATAATGATAATTTAAAACTGCAACGTATAACGGTGTAGCGCAAATTGAAAATAGAACGGCAATTAATCTTAAAATCCTTGAAAATGTAGCGTACATCCAGGAGACATTGTAGTCTTCTGGTGAAATGAAAAAATCAAAATAGGATACAGGTGTTAGTAAAACACTTGGAGAACCGTCCACAAAAATAGCGATTTTACCATCGATTAGTGCTTTTGTAACTCTATCAGTGCGTTCTGTATTGATATAGAGAGGGAAAATCGATTTTTCACCCATTAATTCTTGTAAATAAGCACTATCATTAATTTGATCATATTCAAGAGCGCGTAATGATTCCTCGAGAAAATCTACATTATCTTTTTCAGCGAGGTTGTCTAAATACATCATGACAACTTTTGTTTTGGAAAACTCGCCAATAATCATTTCTTTTGTTTGTAAATCTAAAACAGGAAGACGTTTTCGAACTAAATTAATGTTTGTATCAATATCCTCTACGAAACCTTCTTGTGGTCCGATAACAGTTGATTCGTTTAAAGGAGGGGTTGGTGCACGATAATTATCAATTGCAATGTTTGCAAGCATACATTTTTGATCTTGCTGATTCAATTGAATAATCGCATGCCCCTTTAAAACCATATCCTCAATTTTTTGTAAGTCGTTCGTAATTGTAATGCCGCTCATTGGAATATGTTCTTTCAGCTCTTCTAGTGAAGCATTAGGTCGTTCCAAAAGAGTAGGCATTAAATATTTTTGTAATTTCTCTCCATCAAGCGAAGGACGATAGTAAGAAATCCAATAAGGCATCGTTTCATCGTCGGATGTATGATAATTCACAAAATCACTAGATTTTTTCAGCTTCTCTATTAAATTTTGTAAAGAATGGATACGGTCTTTTTCTGGTTTCGTAAAATCATAAATACTATTACCTTTAGAGTTTTGTTGCTTACTTTGAGAAGGTTCATCTTGCTTAGCGTTTTGTTGTTTATCTTGAGACGAATCACCTTGTTTAGCACCTTGTTGTTTATCTTGAGAGGAATCCTCTTGTTTAGTACTTTGTTGCTTATCTTGAGAGGAATCCTCCTGTTTAGAGTTTTGTTGCTTATCCTGAGAAGAGTCATCTTGTTTAGAACTTTGCTGCTTATCCTGAGAGGAATCCTCCTGTTTAGCACTTTGCTGCTTATCCTGAGAAGAGTCATCTTGTTTAGCACTTTGCTGCTTATCCTGAGAGGAATCCTCTTGTTTAGCACCTTGTTGTTTATCTTGAGAGGAATCCTCCTGTTTAGAGTTTTGTTGCTTATCCTGAGAAGAGTCATCTTGTTTAGAACTTTGCTGCTTATCCTGAGAGGAATCCTCCTGTTTAGAACTTTGCTGCTTATCCTGAGAAGAGTCATCTTGTTTAGCACTTTGCTGCTTATCCTGAGAGGAATCCTCTTGTTTAGCACTTTGTTGCTTATCTTGAGAGGAATCCTCCTGTTTAGCGCTTTGTTGCTTATCCTGAGAGGAATCCTCTTGTTTAGCACTTTGTTGCTTATTCTGAGAAGAATCTTTTTGCTCGTTATTTTTACCTTTATTATGTTTCATACTTCTAGTCTGTTCTTTGTTATCATCCTCTGCATTGTTAGAATGCTGCTCCTGATTATCTGTTTCGTTTGCTTCTAGTTTATTTGATTTTTTTTTCTTACGTAGCCAATTCCAAATCATGTGTATGCCCTCTTTAATCTTGTAATATAGTGCTATTTTGTGGCTAATTTTGTATATTATTCATTTATTTATGAAAAGAAGAAGGAGATTAGTTTGCATAGAAAAAAATCTTTAGTAAGCAGTTCATACTATAACGGGGAGAGGAAGAGTCTGTGCAAATTGTAAAAAAGGAGAAGTTTGTTTTAAAAGAGTTTACGTTTGAAAATGGCAGGGAAATTCCTGTTCAAATGGGATACGAGACATATGGCACTTTAAATAGAGAAAGGTCAAATGTGATTTTGGTTTGTCATTATTTTAGTGCAACAAGTCATGCGGCAGGAAAATATACAGTGCATGATGAGGAGTCTGGTTGGTGGGATGGGCTCATTGGAGCTGGAAAAGCAATTGATACAAATAAGTATTTTGTTATATGTACAGATAATCTTTGTAATGTGCAGGTGAGAAATCCATATGTGATTACAACAGGACCGAAATCGATTAATCCAGAAACTGGAGAAGAATATGCTATGGATTTTCCGGTTTTTACATTTCTTGATGTAGCTCGTATGCAATATGAGTTAATAAAAGGTATGGGAATTTCAAGGTTACACGCTGTAATTGGACCGTCGGCAGGGGGAATGATTGCACAACAATGGGCGGTTCACTATCCACATATGGTAGAGCGGATGATTGGCGTTATTACGAACCCACAAAATCCAATTATTACGTCAGTAAATGTAGCGCAAAATGCGATTGAAGCAATTCAACTGGATCCAAGTTGGAAAGATGGAAAATATGGAGAAGAGCAGCCGATAAAGGGGCTTCATTTAGCAAATAGAATGATGTTTATGAACGCGTTTGATGAGTATTTTTATGAAATGGCATTTCCTCGTAACAGTATAGAGGTAGAACCTTATGAAAAGTTTTCTACACTAACATCATTTGAAAAAGAAATAAATAAAGCGACATATACAAGTATAGAGTTAGTAGATGCAAATTCATGGATGTATACTGCAAAGGCAGTTTTATTGCATGATATTGCACATGGGTTTTCTTCACTAGAAGAATCTCTTTCTAACATAGAAGCGAATGTACTTATGATTCCATGTAAACAAGATTTGCTTCAGCCGTCTCGTTACAACTATAAAATGGTAGATATTTTGCAAAAACAAGGGAAGTATGCGGAAGTGTATGAGATAGAAAGTATAAATGGGCATATGGCGGGAGCATTTGATATTCATTTATTTGAAAAGAAAGTTTATGAATTTTTAAATCGGAAAGTATCTAGTTTTGTTTAGAAGACAAATGATGGGGAAAAGGTGCAATGTTTGTAGTAGGCACCTTTTTTCACATGATTTGTAGACGGAAAATATATGTGGCAATTGCTATACCGAAGAATGCGATACTAAGCAATAGAAATAAGAATGACATTTCTTGGGGTGATTTTATTTTTTTAGTATTTTTCATACTAAGAGTAATAATTGCAGCGATTAAGAAAATGATGCCCATTATGAAAAGGGAAAGTGTCATTTTCATTGGCTCCTTTCATAAGACAAGTATATTGAGGATACAATGCAAGAGTTATGTTTGTAAAGAATAAGTTTTGCGAGAAAATTGAGAAATAGTTTTTCGATTCTTTGCGTTCTTTCTTTTGCGTGCTAAAATTGGTAGAGAATGTTTGTGAAAAAGAAACTAAAGGTTTTATTGTATATAAGGAGGAACTACATATGACAGAAGTTAAAACAATTACTACAGAAGAGGTACAAGAGCGTTTAGAAAATGGAGAAACGTTATTTCTAGTAGACGTAAGAGAAGATGAAGAAGTAGCGGCAGGAAAGATTCCAGAAGCTGTACATATTAAAATGGGCGATATCCCACATAAAGTAGATTTCTTTAATAAAGAGAATGAATATATCTTTATTTGTCGTTCAGGAATGCGCAGTGAAAATGTATGTCATTATTTAAATGAGCAAGGGTTTAAAACAGTGAACATGGTTGGCGGTATGCTTCAATATGAAGGTGAAACGAAATAGTTAATAGTTAAAAACTTGAAACGAGTCTGTTTCAAGTTTTTTTCTTTTGCATACAGTATAAAAAAGGAGGAGGGGGAAATGGGAATTAATTTGCGTAAAGTGAAAATTATTAATAATACAGGCGCTGTTAATGTCGGTGACTGTTATGATATCTCGCCTTTAGCTGTGGCAAAAGTATATGCAGGTGCTGGAGGATCGAGTGCGGCTATTTTTTTAAATGGAAAAAGGCAGCCAGAAGCGGTGATTAGAACATCGGTATTTCTTCCGCCTTTGGCAACAAGTACACGTACGTTAGGTTCATAAAGGAAAGGTAGAGTGTAATTATGCCTGCGCATATAAAAGAATTTGTTATTGTTAATAATACTGGAAATATATTTACCGGTGATAATTTGAGTGATACTTCATTTACTGCTTCGAAATCATATAGTGGTTCGATGGGATGCACTTGGATTGATGTTGTTACAGTAATAGGGACGGAGACAAAGCTTTGTTTACAACCAGGAGATTCTGTCACAACAACATATACAAGAGGCACTCCTGCTGGTACTGTAACAGGAACAAATATGGGGCAAAGTGTAAATGCATCGGGTATAGCACAAGCTGTCCCTAATACAGATAATATGGATTCAATTGCAGGACTCCCTTAAGGCATTAAGGGAGTTTTTATTATTTAAAATAAAAATAGTCTTGGAAATTATTTTTGTAAATAGATTAAGAAGAGGCTTATTTATTATGAAAAAGACGGTTTGTAGGTGGTGAAAGTGTGAAGAATCGTGATAATAATCGGAAGCAAAATTCGTTAAGCTCTAATTTTAGAATTCCACCCGAACTTATTGGGCCTACTTTCCCCCCTGTTCCAACTGGATTTACAGGTATAGGGATTACTGGTCCAACTGGTCCACAAGGCCCAACAGGACCTCAAGGACCAAGAGGATTACAAGGTCCGATGGGGGAGATGGGCCCGACAGGACCTCAAGGTGTGCAAGGGATACAAGGATCAGTTGGGCCAATAGGTGCAACTGGACCAGAAGGACAGCAGGGGCCACAAGGATTGAGAGGACCACAAGGAGAAACTGGAGCGACAGGACCTCAAGGTGTGCAAGGGTTACAAGGTCCGATTGGTCCAACGGGAGCGACTGGGGCACAAGGTATACAGGGGATACAGGGATTACAGGGGCCAATTGGAGCGACGGGACCTGAGGGACCTCAAGGAATTCAAGGCGTCCAAGGGTTACCGGGTGCAACTGGTCCACAAGGAATACAAGGAGCACAAGGGATACAAGGAACACAAGGACCGAGTGGAAATACAGGTGCAACCGGAGCGACTGGAGCAACTGGTCAAGGAATAACAGGACCGACTGGAATAACAGGTCCAACTGGAATAACTGGACCATCTGGAGGACCTCCTGGTCCGACAGGGCCAACTGGTGCGACAGGTCCGGGTGGCGGACCGAGTGGAAGTACAGGTGCGACTGGAGCAACGGGGAGTACTGGGGCTACAGGAAGTACAGGGGTAACAGGAGCAACGGGAACTACAGGTCCGACTGGAAGTACGGGAGCACAGGGCTTGCAAGGAATACAAGGAATTCAAGGGCCAATTGGCCCAACAGGTTCAGAAGGACCGCAGGGGATTCAAGGTATTCCTGGTCCGACGGGAGTAACTGGTGAACAAGGAATTCAAGGAGTTCAAGGTATTCAAGGGATAACGGGAGCAACAGGAGATCAAGGTCCGCAAGGGATACAGGGGGCTATAGGTCCTCAAGGGGCCACAGGAGCAACAGGAGATCAAGGTCCACAAGGAATACAAGGAGTACCAGGGCCATCAGGAGCAACAGGACCACAAGGAGTTCAAGGGATACAAGGTCCAATGGGCGATATAGGACCAACAGGTCCAGAAGGCCCAGAGGGACTTCAGGGCCCGCAAGGAATACAAGGAGTACCGGGGCCAGCTGGAGTAACGGGTCCAGAGGGGCCACAGGGGATACAAGGAATTCAAGGACCGGTAGGAGCAACAGGCTCACAAGGTCCCCAAGGAATTCAGGGAATTCAAGGTGTGCAAGGGATAACGGGAGCAACAGGAGTACAAGGAGCAACTGGAATTCAAGGTATACAAGGAGAAATAGGAGCAACGGGTCCAGAGGGTCCCCAAGGAGTGCAAGGTGCTCAAGGGGCGATTGGTCCAACAGGTCCGATGGGGCCACAAGGAGTGCAAGGAGTACAAGGAATTCAAGGAGCGACGGGTGCACAAGGAGTGCAAGGTCCACAAGGAATTCAAGGAATCCAAGGTCCGACGGGGGCAACAGGAGATATGGGAGCAACTGGGGCGACAGGGGAAGGCACTACAGGCCCAACAGGAGTAACTGGTCCAACAGGGGTAACAGGCCCGTCTGGAGGACCAGCAGGACCGACCGGCCCAACGGGGCCATCAGGTCCGGCGGGAGTAACTGGTCCATCTGGTGGACCACCTGGCCCGACAGGAGCAACCGGGGCGACAGGAGTAACAGGAGATACTGGGGCGACAGGCTCAACTGGAGTGACAGGAGCGACAGGAGAAACGGGAGCAACCGGAGTGACGGGCTTGCAAGGTCCGCAAGGAATCCAAGGTGTGCAGGGAGAGATAGGTCCAACAGGGCCACAAGGTGTTCAAGGTCCCCAAGGAATTCAAGGAGTAACGGGGGCCACAGGAGATCAAGGTCCGCAAGGTATTCAAGGCCCACAAGGCGACATAGGTCCAACCGGCCCACAAGGAATTCAAGGCCCACAAGGTTCTCAAGGAATCCAAGGAGCGACAGGGGGAACAGGAGCACAAGGCCCACAGGGAATCCAAGGTCCGCAAGGTGACATAGGTCCGACTGGGTCACAAGGTCCAACTGGAATCCAAGGGATACAAGGAGAGATAGGTCCAACCGGCCCAGAAGGCCCAGAGGGACTGCAGGGCCCGCAAGGAATACAAGGTGTTCAAGGGCCAGTTGGAGCAACGGGTCCAGAGGGTCCTCAGGGAATACAAGGCATTCAAGGAGTGCAAGGAGCAACCGGCCCACAAGGTCCACAAGGAATACAGGGAATACAAGGTGTGCAAGGGATAACGGGAGCAACTGGAGCACAAGGAACAACTGGAATTCAAGGGATACAAGGGGAAATAGGAGCAACAGGTCCAGAGGGGCCCCAAGGAGTGCAAGGTATACAAGGGGCGATTGGTCCAACAGGTCCGATGGGCGCACAAGGAGTGCAAGGTATACAAGGGATTCAAGGAGCAACAGGAGCACAAGGAGTGCAGGGACCACAAGGAATTCAAGGAGTGCAAGGTTCGACGGGAGCAACAGGAGAAACGGGATCAACCGGAGCGACGGGAGAAGGATCAACCGGTCCAACAGGAGTAACCGGTCCAACAGGGGTGACAGGCCCGTCAGGAGGCCCAGCAGGACCGACCGGCCCAACGGGGCCATCAGGTCCGGCAGGAGTGACAGGTCCATCAGGTGGACCACCTGGCCCGACAGGAGCAACAGGTGCGACAGGAGTAACAGGAGATACCGGGGCGACAGGCTCAACTGGAGTGACAGGAGCAACAGGAGCAACGGGAGCAACCGGAGTGACGGGTTTACAGGGTCCACAAGGAATCCAAGGTGTTCAAGGAGAGATAGGTCCAACCGGTCCACAGGGTATTCAAGGTCCACAAGGAATACAAGGAGTAACGGGGGCAACTGGAGCACAAGGTCCCCAAGGAATTCAAGGCCCACAAGGCGACATAGGTCCAACCGGCCCACAAGGAATTCAAGGTCCACAAGGTCCTCAAGGAATCCAAGGAACGACGGGGGCAACCGGAGCACAAGGCCCACAGGGAATCCAAGGTCCGCAAGGTGACATAGGTCCGACCGGCCCACAAGGCCCACAAGGAATTCAAGGCCCGCAAGGAATTCAAGGTCCAACGGGAGCTACAGGAGCAACCGGAGCGACAGGTCCACAAGGGATTCAAGGTCCACAAGGAATTCAAGGCCCGCAAGGAATTCAAGGTCCAACGGGAGTTACAGGAGCAACCGGAGCGACAGGTCCACAAGGAATTCAAGGTCCACAAGGAATTCAAGGCCCGCAAGGAATTCAAGGTCCAACGGGAGCTACAGGAGCAACCGGAGCGACAGGTCCACAAGGAATTCAAGGCTCGCAAGGAATTCAAGGTCCAACGGGAGCTACAGGAGCAACCGGTTCACAAGGTCCAACTGGAGATACAGGTCCAACCGGAGCTGGAGCCACTGGAGCGACCGGGGCGACTGGAGTTAGTACAACTGCAACGTATGCGTTTGCGAATAATACATCAGGAACCGCTATTTCCGTTTTATTAGGGGGTACGAACGTACCGTTACCGAACAATCAAAATATTGGCCCAGGAATAACCGTTAGTGGTGGAAATACTGTATTTACAGTTGCGAATGCAGGAAACTATTATATAGCCTATACAATTAATTTAACGGCAGGTTTACTTGTAAGTTCTCGTATAACTGTAAATGGCAGTCCGCTTGCGGGAACGATAAATGCCCCGACAGTGGCTACTGGTTCATTTAGTGCAACAATAATCGCTAACTTGCCTGCTGGAGCTGCTGTTAGCTTACAGTTATTTGGAGTAGTTGCAGTAGCTACATTATCTACAGCAACGCCAGGGGCTACCCTAACTATTATTAGATTAAGTTAATAAGCAGAAAACCTTGAAACTTTTATGTTTCAAGGTTTTTTTATCTTTGTATTTGTAAGTAAACCTCGTTAACCAGGGGAGTGGCTCCCCTCTAATTATTTAAAGTTTCACTTTATTCTCTTGAGCAAAAACATCGCAGTTCGAAAATATATTATAATAGAATGAAAAGAAAGAAATTTGGCAGAAAGGGAGGGTGGCGATGCAGGAGATGGTTAAAGATTTTTTTGGACGCCCACTTCAAGATTTACGTATATCTGTCATTGATCGTTGCAATTTTAGATGTACATATTGTATGCCAGCGGAAATATTTGGGCCAGATTATGCTTTTTTGAAAGATGAGTTTTTACTAACCTTTGATGAAATTGAGCGTTTGGCAAAATTATTTGTTAACATCGGTGTACGAAAAATTAGAATTACTGGCGGTGAGCCACTACTTCGTAAAGATTTAACAAAACTTATTGCACGTCTTGTGAAAATTGATGGGCTAATAGATATAGGGTTAACGACAAATGCTGTACATTTAACGAAACAAGCGAAGGCATTAAAAGAAGCTGGATTACATAGAGTGAATGTTAGTTTAGATGCAATAGATGACGACATATTTAAGAATATTAATGGTCGAAATATTAATACAAAACCGGTAATTAAGGGAATTATAGCAGCTAAAGAGGCGGGGCTGGAAGTAAAGGTAAATATGGTTGTAAAAAAAGGGGTGAACGATCATCAAGTACTTCCGATGGCTGCGTATTTTAAAGAGCAAGGAATCACGCTTCGGTTTATTGAGTTTATGGATGTTGGTAGTACAAATGGGTGGAATTTTGATCAAGTCGTTACAAAACGAGAATTGATTGAGATGATTCATAAGATGTATCCACTTGAGCCAGCCGAAGCGCATTACTTTGGTGAAGTTGCGAAGCGATATCGGTACGTTGGAACAAATGTTGAAGTTGGTTTTATTACATCTGTTTCTGAGTCATTTTGTGTCTCTTGTACGAGGGCGAGAATTTCGGCAGATGGAAAGTTTTATACGTGCTTATTTGCGACAGAGGGTTTGGATGTAAGAGAACTTCTTAGAGGAAATCTTTCGGATGAGGAGTTATTAAGTGTTATACAAGATGTATGGATGAATAGAAAAGATAGGTATTCGGATGAACGAACAGAAGAAAGTGCAAAAAATCGTCCGAAAATCGAAATGTCTTATATAGGAGGATAAGAAAGGGGGCTATCGCATGCAGGAGCGATATTCAAGACAAATATTATTTTCTGGTGTTGGAGAAGATGGACAGAGAAAAATAAGAGAGAAGCATGTGCTTATTATTGGTGCTGGTGCTCTCGGTGCGGCAAATGCAGAAGCGATTGTTAGAGCGGGTGTTGGAAAAGTAACGATTGCTGATCGTGATTATGTAGAATGGAGTAATTTACAAAGACAACAACTATATACAGAAGAAGATGCAAAGCAGTATAAACCGAAGGCGGTAGCGGCAGCAGAGCATTTAAGAGCAATTAATTCTGAGGTGGAAATAACTCCTGTTGTGACGGATGTAACGGTGCAAGAAATGGAAGAATTAGTGAATGATGTAGATTTAATATTAGATGCGACAGATAATTTTGAAACGCGTCTTCTTATTAATGATATTTCACAAAAGTATAATATTCCGTGGATATATGGTGGGTGTGTCGGAAGCTACGGAGTAACGTATACAATTTTACCAGGGAAAACACCGTGTTTTCGCTGTTTAATGGAGCATCCAGCGAGCGGTGCAACATGTGACACAGCTGGTATTATACAACCGGCAGTACAATTAGTAGTTGCGCATCAAATTACGGAAGCGCTGAAAATATTAGTAGAAGACTTTGGTGCGCTTCGTGAAACGATGTTATCGTTTGATCTTTGGAATAATCAACAGATGGCATTTAAAGTGAATAGGCAGAAAAAAGATACTTGTTTATCTTGCGGAAGGTTACGTACATATCCGAGTTTAACATTTGAAGGACAAACGAAAACAGAAGTGTTATGTGGGCGGAATACAGTACAAATTCGCCCGGGTGTGCGGAAGAATTTTAATTTAGAAGAAATTAAAAAACGCTTACAAAGAAGCGTAGAGATAAAGGCGACACCTTATTTATTATCATTTCCGGTAGAAGAATATCGTTTTGTTTTATTTACAGATGGCAGGGCGTTCATTCATGGGACGAATGATATGAATGTAGCGAAAAGTTTATATGCAAGATATATAGGTTGAACCTAAAGGAAACCCTTTAGGCTCAACGGAGAGAGGATTATGAATTTCTCGTATAATCTCCACTTTTTCCACCTGTTTTTTCAAGTAAGTACGTTTCGCCGATAATCATACCTTTATCGACAGCTTTACACATATCATACACAGTAAGAGCGGTAGCGGAAGCAGCTGTTAAAGCTTCCATTTCAACACCGGTGCTACCTTCTGTTTTAACTTTTACTTCAATGAGTAAACGATATTGTTCTTCTGATTGTTTCCAATCGAAAGAAACGTCAACACCTTTTAATAATAAAGGGTGGCACATTGGGATAATATCAGAAGTACGTTTCGCGGCCATAATGCCTGCGATTTGCGCAACTGCTAATACGTCACCTTTCCCAATTTCATTGTGAGAGATTTTATCGTAAATTTCTTTCGTAACGACAATGCTAGAGCACGCGATTGCTGTTCGAACGGTTGCTTTTTTGTCGCTTATATCAACCATTTTTGCGCGTCCTTGGTCATTGAAATGTGTAAATGAAGACATGGAATTCCTCCTTGAAGTAATTTCTATTGAATATATAAAGTTTAATCGAGATAAAAAAATTTGCAAATATGAGGTGAGAAACGATGGTAGAAAAACGAATTCCAATTCAAGTTGCTAAGGCAGTAGAACGGGTAATGAAATATGCGAAGCATGGTGAAGTAGAAGAAATTTCTATTACGGAAAGTTACGGGAGAATTCTCGGGGAAGATGTTGTCTCAGATCATGACGTTCCTCATTTTGATCGTTCCCCTTACGATGGTTTCGCCATTCGAGCAGAAGATACGAAAGAAGCAACTCAAGAGAATCCAGTTGAATTTGAAGTAATAGGAGAAATCGGGGCGGGTTCCGTTTTTTTAGAGGAAGTAGGAGCTTTTGAAGCAATTCGCATTATGACAGGAGCAGCTATTCCAGAAGATTGCAATGCAGTCGTAATGCTAGAGCTGACAGAAGGGTTTGAGAAGAACGGGAAAACATATATGAAGTTAAAACGCCCTTTTAATAACGGTGACAATGTGTCGTTTAAAGGAGAAGATATAAAACAAAATCAAGTTCTCGTTAAGAAAGGTGTTGCAATTAATCCAGGTGTTGCGGCCTTACTAGCAACGTTTGGATATAGCACGGTGAAAGTTGTAAAACAGCCTGTTGTCGGTATTGTAACGACAGGAAGTGAATTATTAGAAGTACATGAGCCGTTAGAACCGGGGAAAATTAGAAATAGTAACTCGTATATGATCGCAGCTCAAATTATGAAAGCTGGCGGGAAAGTTCGTTATTATGGTCAACTCGCGGATGAGTTAGATGCATGTTTTACAGCTGTTCAATCAGCGATCGATGAGGTCGACATTTTAATTACAACAGGCGGTGTATCAGTAGGAGATTATGACTACTTACCAGCTATTTATGAAAGATTACAGGCAAATGTACTCTTTAATAAGATAGCCATGAGGCCCGGAAGTGTAACGACAGTAGCTGAAGTTGATGGAAAGTTACTCTTTGGTTTATCAGGAAATCCGTCTGCTTGTTATGTAGGCTTTGAATTATTTGTGCATCCAATTATAAAAACGTATTTGTATGCGAAGGAACCTCACGTATATAGAGCGGATGCTATTTTACAAAAAGATTTTCCGAAGCCAAATCCATTTACTCGTTTCGTAAGAGCGAACGTAACAATTGTGGATGGGGCGTTACAAGCGATGCCGGTTGGTTTAGATAAATCGAGTGCGGTATCTTCACTTGCAGATGCGAATGCTTTTATCGTGTTACCCGGAGGAACGAGAGGATTTGAGACCGGAATGAAAGTATCCGTATTATTGTTAGAGCACTCTGAGGGATGTGAGTGGCCATGGGCGAAGCCCCTTCAATCTTACAAATAGTAGGGTATCAAAATAGCGGAAAAACGACACTTGTAGAGAAAATTGTGCATGCATTAGCCGAAAGCGAAATGAAAGTTGCTACAATTAAACATCACGGGCACGGAGGTTTTCCAGAAGTAGCGCAAAAAGATAGCGAAAGACACCGTAAAGCTGGTGCTGTCGTAAGTAGTGTAGAAGGTGCTGGATTACTTTCACTTTCTTCACTAAGAAAGAAATGGTCCTTGCAAGAAATTATTCGCTTATATGAGTTTTTTAAAGTGGATACAATTTTAATAGAGGGCTATAAAAAAGAGAACTACCCGAAAGTAGTGTTACTTCGTTCTGCGGAAGATGCTGAGCTTTTACATAAAGTAGAAAATATAGTGGCGGTTATTACGTGGTATGATGTCCCAGTAAATATACGAGAAGAATATAAAGTATTTCATATAACAGAAGAAGAGTTGTACATAGACTGGTTTTTACAAACGGTTAGGAGTGCGAAATGACAAATACATATTATGAAGTAATTGATACAGAAATCTCGATTGAAGAGGTAACGAAGAAAGTAATTCGACGTGAATGCGGTGCTGTTACAACATTTATTGGAACGGTTAGAGAGTTTACGAAAGGGCGTCGTACATTATACTTAGAATATGTCGCTTATAAAACGATGGCAGAAAAGATGCTAGAGAAAATCGGCCTGGAAGTGAAAGAGAAATGGCCGGGTACATATGTTGCGATTACACATCGCATCGGTACGTTGCAAATTTCTGATATAGCGGTTGTTGTTGCTGTTTCAACACCACACCGTAAAGCGGCTTATGAAGCGAACGAATATATTATGGAACGCATAAAACAAATTGTTCCGATTTGGAAAAAGGAGTTTTGGGAAGATGGTGACTCATGGATTGGTGATCAATTAGAAAAAACACCATATCCGGCGGGAGAGCCTGGGAAGGAGCTATAAGTATGATTCGAGTATTGTTATTTGCGCACTTGCAAGAAGAAGCAGGGACAAGTGAATTACAAATAGAGAAAGAAAATATTACGGTTGCACAGTTAAAAGATGTTGTTGCGAACGAATATAATGTACCAGTTTCAGAGCCAATTATGGTTGCGATTAATGAAGAATATGCAAATGAAGATGACAAGGTCCAATCTGGTGATGTTGTTGCACTAATCCCACCAGTGAGCGGTGGTTAATATTGGATTCATTAAAACGACTTTCCTATATAGGGAAAGTCGTTTTTTTATGGCAGTTTTGAGAACACTAATCTATAGAACAAGGAGGGAATTATGAAAAAAATATGTGTAGTTATGACAATGCTATGTGCGTCTTTTTTCTCTTCTCCAAGTGATTCTTTCGCGAAAGAATCAAGAGAACAGCTTTTAGAGAGTGCATTATCAAATAGGTACTATTCAGTTATTAGACAAGTGACAGAAGATCAATATGAATGTGCTTCAGTCATAAATATAAAGCGTCTCGGCAAGAAAGATGAATTTGTTCCTAGGTATGAAGTGAAGCTACAATTTCTTACATTTCAAGGAGCGCATAATCCCCCGAACGATAAAGTTACGCTTACTTTGGAAGACCATTTAGATCACGTAAAGATAAAGAAAGTGGAGCGAGAAAAGAATGTTTCTGACGCTATTGCAGAAAAAGTTTGTGAACGGGAAAAAGAAAAAATAAAAGCTCACTCTAATGACTTAGAGTGATAACCTATGCATTTAGTAAAGAAAGGTAATGAGTGATGGATATATTTTTAGCGATTTTACCAGCTATATTTTGGGGAAGTATTGTGCTATTTAATGTAAAACTGGGCGGGGGACCGTATAGTCAAACGCTCGGAACAACGTTTGGAGCACTTATTTTCTCAATTGTTGTTTATATTTTTATGAAGCCAGTATTAACACCTACCGTTATCGGAGTTGGAGTTGTGTCAGGTTTATTTTGGGCGCTTGGTCAGGCAAATCAATTGAAAAGTATTGATTTAATGGGTGTTTCGAGGACGATGCCAATTTCAACAGGACTTCAATTAGTCGCGACGACTTTATTTGGCGTTATCGTATTTCATGAATGGTCCACGACAATATCGGTCGTCCTTGGGATTTTAGCGCTCGTTTGTATTATTATCGGTGTTATTTTAACATCGCTTCAAAGTGAAGAAGAAAAGAATGCAGAGCAAGCAGCAAACTTTAAAAGAGGTATCGTAATTTTATTAATTTCAACAGTCGGCTATTTAGTTTACGTAGTAGTGATTAGACTATTTAACGTAGATGGTTGGTCAGCTTTGTTGCCACAAGCAGTTGGTATGGTGTTAGGTGGGATTTTGCTTACCTTTAAACATCATCCATTTAATAAATATGCAATTCGAAATATTATTCCAGGATTAATTTGGGCAGCTGGAAATATGTTTTTATTCATTTCGCAGCCGCGTGTTGGAGTAGCAACAAGTTTCTCGCTATCGCAAATGGGAATTATTATTTCCACGCTTGGTGGGATCCTTATATTAGGTGAAAAGAAAACGAAACGTCAATTAACGGGTATCGTTGTCGGTATTGTTTTTATTATCGCAGCCGGAATTATGTTAGGTATAGCCAAAAGTTAAAGGAGGTATGGAAATGTATAGTGATTTAGCAGGGAAAGTTGTCGTTATTACAGGATCAGCAACTGGTCTCGGAAGAGCGATGGGAGTGAGGTTTGCTAAGGAAAAAGCGAAAGTGGTTATTAATTATCGCTCACGAGAATCAGAAGCGAATGATGTGTTAGAAGAAATTAAAAAGGTAGGCGGCGAAGCGATTGCTGTAAAAGGTGATGTAACCGTCGAATCGGATGTTGTGAATCTCATTCAATCTGCTGTGAAAGAGTTTGGTACGCTTGACGTTATGATTAATAATGCAGGGATAGAAAACGCGGTACCGTCGCATGAAATGCCGCTTGAAGATTGGAATAGGGTAATTAATACAAATTTAACAGGTGCTTTTTTAGGAAGTCGTGAAGCGATTAAATATTTTGTAGAACATGATATTAAAGGGTCAGTCATTAATATGTCTAGTGTTCATGAGAAAATTCCGTGGCCACTATTTGTGCACTATGCAGCAAGTAAGGGTGGTATTAAACTGATGACAGAAACGTTAGCGCTAGAGTATGCGCCAAAAGGTATTCGAGTAAATAATATAGGACCAGGTGCAATTAATACGCCAATCAATGCAGAAAAGTTTGCTGATCCTAAAAAACGTGCTGACGTAGAAAGTATGATACCTATGGGCTACATTGGAAAACCTGAAGAAATCGCAGCAGTAGCAACTTGGCTTGCTTCATCAGAGGCGAGTTACGTAACCGGAATTACGCTATTTGCAGATGGTGGAATGACGTTATATCCATCGTTTCAAGCTGGGCGTGGGTAATATAAAAGGACGAAGAGATAAAACTCTTCGTCCTTTTTTTACAAAAAAAAATAGCGGCCAGCTATTTTAAATTTAGTGATTAATTGTATCTTGAAGAAATTCTGTTGCTTGATGTTCAGAAACATTTTGTACGAGTGCAACTTCACTGATCATCATTTTTCGGGCGTTATCTAGCATTTGTTTTTCACTCGCATTTAAAGTTCTCTCTTTATTGCGGCGAAGTAAATCCCGAACAACTTCTGCGCTATCTTGTAAATTGCCGTTTTTCATTTTTTCCATATTCATTGTATATCTTTGTTTCCATGAGAGTGATGTGTCTGACTCCCCGTTTTGAAATTCAAGAAGTATATCATCTAACGTACCTCGATCAACGATATAACGAATACCTGATTTTTTTAATTGATCCATCGGAAGCATTACTTGCATATCTTTACTAATGATGCGTATCACACAATATTGACGTGAAGTACCTAATATTTCTTTCTCTTCAATTGCTTCGATGATTCCTGCACCGTGCATTGGATAAACGATTTTATCACCAATTTGAAACAAATCATCCACCTCCATATGTGGTAACCACTTTTAATGATAACATACGTATGTAAAAATGTCAAATTTTATATAATAACATAATATTTATATTCGAGTCAATAAGATAAAGTGCTTTTTTTGTATTTTTTCGGGTTTTATTTTAGTGATTTTTTTAGAAAAATAGTACAGGTGAAGAAAGAAGGCATATCCACTTATTTTTAAGCATAAAATGTAAAAGCGCTAATACAATATACCTAAATCCGTTCTTTGCAAAGGAGGGAGAGAAGGTGGGGCGCACAATAAAAATTGATATTACAAATAAAGTTGTAGCTAAATTTAGACCAAATTATTTGGAATTATATACGAGTAAATTTATGATAGGTAAGTTTTATGTCTATACTGAAGATAAAAAATATGTGTTAGAAGACGGATATATATATGAGAATGGAAAGTTTTATCGCATCATAGATACGCACCGTGGCAATAATCAAGCGGCGGAGGGCTGCGATCTAGGATGGTGTTAACATGATTCGTGTGAAAGTTTTTGATGAAAGTCACGAAAAAGACTTAGAAGACGCTGTGAATGTGTTTTTGAAAAAGATTGATGATAGCAACTTTGTAGATATTAAGTATCAAGTTGGTGTTTCTATTAACGACGATGAAAACCAAATTTATTGTTTTTCAGCAATGATCGTTTATAAAGCATAAAAAAGAGCTGGCTCACCCAGCTCTTTTTTATGTTTTATGTTGGGACAACATGTGTCGGTAATACGTTCATAATAGATTGGGTTGTGCCTAATTTCTTTGTCGTTAAAAGAGGCTCCCCTGTTTCATGGTTTTGGGCATCTTTACACATACCAAGGTGATAACGATCACCTAAAAATGGATCAATATAAAAACCGTTTTTGAATACTTTATCATTTGGATGTTTTTCATGATGAATATCAGAGCAGTTAATGCAATAGAACATCGCTTTCATCCCCTTTTTATTTTTGTTTGAAAAAAGTGAGTCGGTAGTCATTTCGCTCCTGAGGAAATGTTGAGGAGAAGAGAAATAACTACCTACTCAAATGGTGGGCATATTCCTTCTGACTTTGTCATATCTCGCGTATTGTCCCTTGAGGGAAGGAGGAGAGACGAAGTACGCATGATATAAGTAAGGCGCTTCTTTCAATATGAATGATGGAGTTTCATGTTGAGAGAAGTTTTTATTTTGTATTGCCTTTGTGAGTATATTATGAGGAAATGCTAAGAGGGTGTTTGTCCTGTTGAAAAAATGTTGAGAATTTCTCAACAGTAAAAGGATTAGCGTTGACATGAAACTAAAAGGTGTTATATTATCAAAGTATAACCAAAAGGTGTTATGTTATAACGCCGAGTAAAGGAGAATGAAAATGGAACAACAAAATACATTAAATGATATTAAACAAACAATCGTTTTTAACGCGTCTATTCAAAAGGTATGGAGTGTAGTATCAACTGCAGAAGGGATTGCGTCATGGTTTATGCCAAATGATTTTGTATTAGAGGTAGGACATGAATTTCATGTGCAATCACCATTTGGGCCATCACCATGTAAAGTATTAGAAATTGATGAACCAAACCATTTATCTTTCTCATGGGATACAGATGGCTGGGTTGTTTCATTTGATTTGAAAGACTTAGGAGATAACAAAACAGAATTTACGTTAATTCACGGCGGCTGGAAACATCCTGATGAAATTCTTCCGAAAGCAAATGCGAAGAGCTCTATTATTCGCGATAGAATGAGCGGTGGTTGGGTAGCGATTGTAAATGAAAAACTGAAAAAGGTTGTCGAAGGCTAAGTGTCCTCGTCAGCAGCGAAATATGATGTATTTCAAGCAATTGCTGATCCAACCCGCCGAGAAGTAATACGGTTATTAAGTGACAAAGAGTTACCGATTTCCAAAATAACGGATCATTTTCCGATGAGTCGTACTGCGGTTGTAAAGCACCTTCATATTCTTTCAGAAGCGAATTTAGTAAGTGGAAGAAAAAGCGGAAGAGAGAAGATATATCGTTTGCATCCAGAACCATTAGAAGAATTACAACAATGGCTCTCGTATTATGAACGTTTTTGGGATAATAAATTATCCATGCTGAAACATATTGTGGAGAATGAAAAATAAAAAAGGATGACCAAAATGGTCATCCTTTTTATTGTTGCTCACTTGTTTGTGTAGCTGGCTTTAATAAGAGCCAAGCGATAATTAATGTAAATACTGCTAATACGAAAGTGCTCATATAAATGACGTGTACGCTTGATGCTAATGCAGATTGCGATTCGGTTACTACGTTTGCTGTAGTACCGCCATGTCCACCAGATACAAGATCAAGATTTTTAATACCACGTGCGTGAATCATCGTATTGAAGATTGTACCGAATATTGCAGCACCTAACGTTTGACTAAATGTATTAATAAATGTGTTTAAACCAACAGCTGTTCCGCGTGTATGAGCTGGTACGGCTGCTTGAATTGTTACCATGTAAATCGGTGTCACAAGCCCCATGCCTAAGCCGAATAATCCGACTGCTACATAAATAAGGAACGATGGTGAATTTGTTGATAGTGTAAATAATAAGAACGTAGCGACTGATAAAATGCTAGCTCCAAGTAAAATGATTTGTTTCGTTTTTAATTTGCCTACTAAGTTACCAGAGAAAATAGCGCCAAATGTCCACATAACAGGAATTGGCATTAAAATAAGTCCAGCTTCTGTAGCGTTTTTCCCTAATACACCTTGGCTCCAAATTGGAAGGTACATTGTAATACTAATAATCATTGCGCCAGCAATAAGAGTTAATATATTTATCGTAGATAATGTACGGTTAGAGAAAAGTGATAGCGGAATTAATGGTTCCGGAGATTTCTTCTCGATGAATAAGAAAATAATAAATGAAATAGCGGCAAAGATTAATAGGCCGATAATTGTCATGTCTCCCCAGTTTTGCTTACTGCTACCTGTTAATAATGCATATAGTAGAGCGATTGTACTTAATGAGAAGACTGTTGCACCAAGATAATCGATATGATGCTTAGCAGGTTTAATAGATTCTTTGTAGTAAATTGCAATCATTAAGCAAGCGATAATTCCGAATGGAACGTTTAGGAAGAAAATATAGCGCCAAGAAAGGGAATCAACTAAAAATCCACCTACTAACGGTCCGATAACACCGGATACACCCCAAACGGCACTCATCCAACCTTGTGCTTTCGCGCGGTCTTTCGCTTCGCTATATAAGTCTCCAATAATCGTCATTGTGATTGGCATAACAGCACCAGCACCGATACCTTGAAGCGCGCGGAAGAAGATTAATTGTTCCATCGATGTAACGACTCCGCAAAGTGCAGAACCGACTAAAAAGATTGTAGCTCCGATCAGTAAAACTTTTTTACGGCCAAATAAATCAGCGAGCTTTCCGTATATTGGAGTCGAAACAGCTGTTGCAAGCATATAAATTGCATATACCCAACTAACAAGTTCGACGCCTGACAAATCACTCGTTATACGAGGGATTGCTGTACTAACAATCGTTCCTTCTACCGCAGAAAGAAACGTCATTAACATTAAAGACATCATGACTTTTTTTCTCATTTGTTTTTCCCCTTACCCTTTTTTAAATATTCAACAATATAAAATATAAAGGTACTAAGGTATATAAAGCAACAAAAAAGCAATGGGAAGTTAAGTGGAGCCTATATTTGTCGTTTCTTGTCGGTAAGTCGATATATTTGGGAAATCGCCGATATAAGTTGCAGAATCGCTCATATAATTTCATGTACCTATAAAAAAAGAAACAGGAATCCCTGTTTCTTTTTTTTAATACTGCATTTTCGCGTTTTCTCCAGCTGTCGTTCCGGCAATTCTACCAGTAACAAGGGCTGATGTAATATTATAGCCACCAGTATAACCATGAATATCAAGAACTTCTCCGCAGAAATATAAGCCGTTCGTAAATTTAGAAGACATTTCTTTCGGATTAATTTCTTTCACGGATACACCGCCGCCAGTAACGAATGCTTTTTCAATTGACTGCGTACCATTTACATTCACAGTAAACTCTTTAAAGTCTTTCACAAGTGCACGAATCTTTTCGTGAGAAACTTGTCCAGCTTGTTCGCTGCCGTCAATTTCATTTTTTTCTAATAAGAATAGGAAGTAACGTTCAGGAACATAACCTTTTAAAACGTTTTTAATTCCTTTTTTCGGATCTTCTTTCATTTGTTTCAGCATGCGCTGAAATAGTTGTTCACTATTTTCCTCTGGCAATGCATCAATACTCATTTGTATTGTATTCGTTTTAAACTTTTTCAGTGCTTTCACGACGAATTGGCTACAGCGAAGAGCAGCAGGTCCAGATAGGCCGAAATGAGTGAAGAGCATGTCCATTTTGTGAGAAATGATAGCTTTTCCTTTCGGGTTTAATACACTTAAGTTTATATCACGTAAAGCAAGACCTTGTAATGAGCGGTCACGTATAAACGGCTCGTTTGAAAGGATAGGTACTTCTGTTGGGAATAATTCTGTGATTGTATGACCCGCTTTTTCAGCCCAAGCATATCCGTCTCCAGTAGATCCAGTTTGAGGAACTGATTTTCCGCCAACAGCGATAACGACGTGATTTGTTTCTAACACTTCGCCTGTTTGCAGTATAACTGCTTTTGTTTGACCATTTTCATATTCAATCGTTTCAACAGGCGTATTTGTACGAATTTTTACACCTAAGTCTTTTAATCGTGTTAAAAGTGCGTCTACAACAGATTGTGCTTTGTTTGACACAGGGAACATGCGACCGTGGTCTTCTTCTTTCAATTTAACACCGAGATTTTCGAAGAATGTAATAATATCTTCATTATTAAAAATAGAAAAAGCGCTGTATAAGAAGCGACCGTTTCCTGGTATATGTTTAACAATTTCATCAAGTGGTAGACGGTTCGTTACGTTACAGCGTCCGCCACCAGAAATTGCAAGTTTACGCCCAAGTTTATTTCCTTTATCAAGAAGTAAGACATTTGCGCCTTCTTCTGCAGCACCAATTGCAGCCATTAGCCCAGAAGGACCGCCGCCGATGACAATAACATCATAATGCATAATATATCGACCTCATTTTCTACATTTCCTGCCTAAAAGAATAGCATGTTTTCCCTTAAAAGAAAAATAGAGTGAAGTACTGCTTAATGAGAGAATTGTGGTACAATACAAAAGTTAGAGTTCAGCACTATCCTGCCATTTGTAGGCGATAAGACTAAAACCTCAAGATTTAGGAGAAGTAAATAGGGAGTCTGTTAGCCTGTAAATGCTCGAATGGTTCAACTAATAAGGGGTAGGAGAGAAGTCTCCAACTAATTATAGTTTCACTTTATGTAGATGTAGGAGGATTTTTGTATGTCCGATTCGAAATTTCTGCGCGGAACGCTTATTGTTACGCTAGGGACATTTTTAGTAAAGTTCTTAGGCATGATTTACGTCTTTCCGTTTCATGCATTAGTAGGAACAGAAGGCGGAACGCTCTATACATATGGATACATTCCATATACGATCTTTTTAAGTATCGCAACGGCAGGTGTGCCACTTGCTGTTTCAAAATTTGTTTCCAAATATAATGCGCTTGGCGATTATAAAACGAGCCGGAGAATGTTCCGCTCGGGAATGGTTATGATGATAGTAACAGGAGTTCTTTCGTTCCTAGTACTGTACATGACGGCGCCATTGTTTGCAGAAGCGATGCTTGGTAAACAAAGTATACACAATAATGTAGGAGAAGTTACGACGATCATTCGTCTTGTAAGTTTCGCGCTTATTGTTGTACCAGCAGCGAGTTTAATTCGTGGTTATTTCCAAGGTCACCAGTCTATGGGACCAACTACCGTTTCACAAATTATTGAACAAATTATTCGTATCGTCTTTTTATTAGCAGGTAGTTTTATCGTTATTAAAGTACTTGGCGGTACAGTTGCAACAGCAGTTGGAGTAGCGACATTTGCTGCGTTCGTTTCAGCGGTTGGAGCACTCGGTGTGTTAATTTGGTACTGGCTAAAACGTAAAAAATATTTGGATCAATATTTAATTGAACAAACTGTACCAGAATCAACAGTAAGCACCGTTCAATTGTTTAAAGAGTTATTTGCATATGCGATTCCTTACGTTGTAATTGGGTTAACAATTCCTTTATATCAACAAATTGATACATTGACATTTAACTCAATTATGCAGGCGATTGGTCAAGGTGATATCGCAGAGCGAGCTCTCGGTATTTTCACAATGTGGACGCATAAGTTAATTATGATTCCTGTATCACTTGCAACAGCGTTTAGTTTAACGCTTGTACCAGCAATTACAAAATCATTTACTGAAAAACAATACCGCTATTTGAAATTACAAATTACACAAACATTCCAGGCAAATATGTTTTTAACATTGCCAGCAGTTGTCGGTATTTCTTCACTTGCATATCCAATTTATACTGCGTTTTACGATTCAGATCCACTAGGTGGACAAGTATTAATGTGGTATGCACCAGTTGCGTTGTTATTCGCTTTATTTACAGTAACAGCGGCAATCCTGCAAGGTATTAACCAGCAGAAGCATGCGATTATTGCGCTTATAATGGGCGTTATTTTGAAATTTGTATGTAACGTAATCTTTATTCGTTATTTCGGTACAGTAGGAGCAATTCTAGCGACAGCAGTTGGTTTCTTAGCTTCTGTTTGGTACACAAATCAACAAATTAAAAAATACGCACACTATTCATTCGGTGTTGTATATAAAAGAACATTCCAAATTGCAGTACTGACACTTATAATGGTCGTTGCTGTAAAACTATCACAATGGATTCTATCCTTCATGATTTCGCCTGATGGCCGTATTGGTGCTCTTATAACAGTTGCGATTTGTGCAGGTATTGGCGGTCTTGTTTACGGATTGTTAGCAATTCGCACAGGAGTACTTGAAAGAGTATTTGGTGGAGAAGCATTAGATAAAATTCAACGTAAACTTGGTAGTAGATTTAAAATAAAGTTGAAATCAAGAGGGGCGTAATTACGTCCCCTTTTCTATGATAAATAAAGAAGGTGAAAAACGTGAGATTAGATAAATTATTAGCAAATATGGGATATGGAAGTAGAAAAGAAGTAAAGAAATTATTGAAAGATGGCGTTGTGAAAATTGATGGAACGCCAGTAAAAGATGCGAAAGTTCATGTAAATGTAGAAGAGCAAGAAGTTATGATTCACGGTGAAGTTGTGGAATACAAAGAATTTGTTTACTTAATGATGCATAAACCACAAGGTGTTATTTCAGCGACGGAAGATGATAATCATGAAACAGTAATAGATTTATTAGAATTAGAAGATGCAATCTTTGATCCGTTCCCAGTTGGACGACTTGATATCGATACGGAAGGCTTCTTATTGATAACAAATGATGGGAAGTTATCACATCAATTATTATCTCCGAAAAAGCATGTGCCGAAAAAATATTATGCACACGTTGCAGGAGTAGTAACAGAAGAGGATGTAAAAGAATTTGCTAAAGGTGTTATTTTAGACGATGGCTATGAAACAAAGCCAGGTGCACTTACAATATTGAAAAGCGATGATATTTCTGAAATTGAGCTTGTGATTACGGAAGGGAAATTCCATCAAGTGAAGCGTATGTTTGAAGCGGTAGGAAGAAAAGTAGTCTACCTAAAGAGAACAGAGATGGGTCCGTTAGTATTAGATGAAGAACTAGAACTTGGACAATACCGAGAGCTAACAGATGAAGAAGTAGAAATGTTAAAAACATATCAAGTAGATACTGAAAAGTAGTACCTTTATAGGCGCAGAAAAGACCCCTTTCTAATTATTAGAAAGGGGTATGTATTTATTTACCATACAATTATTTTTCGTTATGAGGTCATTCTCACTTTCTTTCCTGTTGTTGTCCACTTACCGCGGCAAGGGCTATACACGAGTTCATTAAACTGCAACACATTTAGATCACGTTGTATCGTTCGCGGTGTGATCCCGAACTCATCTACAAGGTCTTTCGTCGTTACCGTTCCGTTTTCATTGATGTACATATAAATTGATTTAATGCGTGTTAGCATACGAGTAGTTGTAGGTTTCAAGAGAAAACCACTCCTCTACTAGTTTTTTTGACCCCATTCAGGAAAGAAGGTCGTTACTACCATTGTACTCTACATGATAAAATTCATGCTTTAATCTACTTAAATTTTACAGAAATTTAACAAATATTCATATAGAAAAATATTGGTAGTTGACATTGTATATATGGTCAGTCAACTAACACATAAAATTCTACGTAAAACGCCAAATTCCTGCAAATTTTTTTGAAAAAACAAAAGAAAAACTAATAAGAAATATCTGAAATATTACAATTGTTCGGTATTTAGTTTTCGTGTATGGCATAAGAGATTTCGGTTTGTTATGATGAAAGAAACAATATAGTGAAGGATGGATGCGTGATGTCAGCAATTAATTGGACAGAAGAAGTTGCGAAACGAAAAGATGATTTAATTCGTGATACACAACAATTTTTACAAATTAAAAGTGTATGGGAAGAAGAATCTGCGAAAGAGGGCGCACCATTCGGTGAAGGTGTAGAAAAAGCTTTATCTTTCATGTTACATAAAGGAGAAACTGAAGGTTTTACTTCTAAAAATTTAGAAGGATATGCAGGTCATCTTGAAATGGGGCAAGGAGAAGAATTAGTAGGTATTCTCTGTCACGTTGACGTTGTACCAGAAGGAGATGGCTGGACGACTCCTGCATATAGTGCAGATATTCGCGACGGAAAGATTTTTGCACGTGGTGCAATTGACGATAAAGGCCCAACGATGGCAGCATATTATGCGATGAAAATTGTGAAAGAATTAGGCTTACCTCTTTCCAAACGTGTTCGTATGATTATAGGAACAGATGAGGAAAGCAATTGGAAATGTGTAGATCACTACTTTAAAAACGAAGAAATGCCAACAATCGGTTTTGCGCCAGACGCGGATTTTCCAATTATTAATGCAGAAAAAGGAATTTCTGATATACAAGTTGTGCAAAATGGTAGTGAAGAGAAAAAAGGTACATATGAACTTGTTTCATTTGATTCAGGGCGCCGTTTAAATATGGTTCCTGATTTTGCAGAAGCGGTTATTACAGGAGAAGATGTAAATGCACTTACAGTAGCATATGAAGAGTATTTACAAACTGCTAAAAAAATAGGGAAATCGACTATAGAAGGAAATACAGTGACGTTGCAAATAGAAGGAATTTCAGCGCATGGATCTACTCCTGAAAAAGGAGAAAATGCAGGTTTATTATTAGCAAACTTCTTAACTACAGTTTCACTTGATGGAAAAGCAACTGCATTTGCGACATTTGCAACAGAAACATTTACTGGTGATATTTTTGGTGAAAAAGCTACTATTGCTTATAAAGATGAAATTAGCGGTCCGTTAACAGTGAATGTCGGTCGCATTTCTTATACGAAAGAAAACGGTGGTAACTTAGGGCTAAACGTACGTTACCCAGTTACAACTAACTTTGAAGAAACAATTGTGAAGTTGAAAGCATATGTTGGTACGCATGGTTTTGAAGTGGCTGACTATTCTAATTCTCGCCCGCATCACGTCGATAAAGATCACGTATTAATCCGTACGTTACAACGTGTGTATGAAGAACAAACAGGTGAAAAAGCAGAACTATTAGCAATCGGCGGCGGTACTTATGCTCGTTCATTAAAAGCTGGTGTGGCATTTGGCCCGCTATTCCCTGGAAAAGAAGAACTTGCGCATCAAAAAGATGAGTATATCGAAATTGAAGACTTATTAAAAGCAACAGCAATTTACGCGCAAGCAATTCATGAATTAGCGAAGTAATGGATATATAAATAATGTCCGCTCTCTATTTTGGAGAGCGGCTTCTTTTTACCTGAATGAGATAAGAAAGAAAAGCAACAATAGAAAGAAGGAGAAGATGTACATGGAACTGCATTATTTTGTCGCAATTACGTTACCGAATCATATAAAAGAAATGCTGTCTAACTATAAAGAGGACATGCAAGAGGAATTACAATTTCGTTCATGGGTACATAAAGAAGACTATCATATTACCCTTTCATTTTTAGGGAGTGCAACGGAGGAACAGCTAGAGGGAATAAAGAATGGATTACAAACAATTGCAGAAACAAAAGAACTATCGTTCACATTACAAGGTTTTTCAACGTTTGGTAGGGAAGATCAGCCTCGTATTTTTTGGGCGAAGGTAAGTGAGAATCACGATTTGTTTCAGTTGCAAAAGCAAATACATGCCATTTGTGAAGAAAATGGATTTTCTCTAGAAACACGCCCATATCACCCGCATATTACCGTTGCTCGTAAATGGATAGGAGAAGAAAAGTTTCGTTTAGAAAGTATAAAAGAAGTGCCTGAAATATCATTTCAAGCAGATACAATTACTTTATACGAATCCCACGTGAAAGAAACCCCGAAGTATAAATCGATTGCTGAAATAAAATTACAAAAATAGAATGTTGAAAACGTTTTTTATGCAGGTGAATATACTATAGAGAAGAATGGAGTTACTGTATAGAGTCTTGTTGATAAGAAAAGCCTTATCATTTGCAGCTCATTTTATCTCGCCTAATTGGTGAAGGCTAATAATAAGTGAGGATGGAGAAATTTTCTCGCTCATTAAAGTTTCACTTTATTTTAACTTTGAGAATGATGGTGATTTTTTTATGTTGAAAGTAAAACGTCCATTTGATGCCTATTTAGATGAAATGAATAAAATTACAATTTTGCTCCCACATGCGTATGGAACAAGTCGGACATTTCGTTTGCAAGAAGGAAGTAATGTGAAAGATTTACCGATTGCTCATACGATTGCGCTTCCAGATGCAACGAAGTATGAGTGCTTTATAGAAGAGCCGCTAGATGTGGGGAAGTATTATACAGTACGAGATGAACGGAATGAAGAAACTGATTTACAAATAGGTGCTGTTATTCGAACAAAAATTTTCGATGAAAAGTATTATTACGAAGGTACAGATTTAGGTGCTGTTTATCAAAAAGAAGAAACGACATTTAAAGTATGGGCCCCAACTGCAAGGCTTGCGAAAGTAAGAATTTATAAGAGCGATAAAGAATATGCCGATCATGAAATGTACAGGGGAGAAAACGGAGTTTGGATTCAAACATTACAAGGTGATTTAGACGGAGCACGCTATACATTTCTTGTTTGTATTAATTTAATATGGAACGAAGCTGTGGATCCTTATGCAAAGTCGGTGACGGTAAATGGAAAACATGGTGTTGTTATCAATTTAGAAAAAACGAATGTAACAAGACGAGAGGGATTACCAACATTACAATCAATGACAGATGCCATATTGTATGAACTGCATATTCGTGATGCGACTATACATCCAAATAGTGGAGTAATTCAAAAGGGAACATATAAAGGATTGATGGAAGAGGGAACAACAGGACGGAATGGGACATTAACAGGGTTGTCTCATATAAAAGATTTAGGTGTTACACATGTTGAACTATTACCTTTATATTGTTTCGGTGGTGTAGATGAGGCGAATCCTTCGTCCGCCTATAATTGGGGATATAATCCATTATATTACAATGCACCAACAGGATATTATGCTACAAACCCCTCTGATCCGTATAACAGGATAGTTGAGTGCAAACAACTAATTGAAACATTTCATAAACAAGGTATTAGGGTGATTATAGATGTTGTATATAATCATGTTTATGAAAGAGAGCTATCATCATTTGAAAAGCTTGTTCCAGGATATTATTTTCGTCATGGTGAAGATGGTATGCCTTCTAATGGGACGGGAGTCGGAAATGATATAGCGTCTGAACGGAAAATGATGAGGAAATTCATTGTAGAGTCTATTTTATATTGGCTTACTGAATACAATGTCGATGGATTCCGATTCGACTTAATGGGAATTTTAGATGTTGATACAATGAATATGATAGAAAAAGAAGTGCGAAACATAAAAAGAGATGCTTTGTTATTAGGAGAAGGATGGGATTTACAAACACCGCTTCCTCGTGAGGAAAAAGCAACGTTAAATAATGCGAAGAAAATGCCGCATATCGCGCAGTTTAATGATCAATTTCGTGATGGGATAAAAGGGAGTACCTTTCATATAAATAAGCGTGGTTTTGCATTTGGTGGGCATGTAGACTGTAATCATTTGCAGTATATTGCAGCAGGAAGTCTTTTAAGTATGAAAGAAACAGGGCTGTTTCTAGAGCCAGCGCAAAGCATTAACTATGTAGAATGTCATGATAATATGACGATGTGGGATAAACTAGTGCGCAGTAATGAAGAATCAGAAACGATTTTGAAAAAACGTCACCTGTTAGCGAGCGCAATGGTTATTCTTTCACAAGGCATTCCTTTCTTACACGCAGGGCAAGAGTTTTATCGTACGAAGAAAGGAAATGAAAATAGTTATAATGCAAATGATGAGATCAATCAATTAGATTGGGATCAAAAAGAGAAAGAGATAGAGACCGTTAACTATATAAAAGGTTTAATTGCGATTCGTAAAGAGCATGGGGCATTCCGATTACAAAGCGCAGACCTTATAAAAAAACATATGACTTTTTTACAAACATCTACAGAAGTACTTGCATATCACCTAGAGCATGTAGAAACGTTTGGGCCGTGGAAAGAGATTATCGTCTTATTTAATAGCGGTTTAGAAGCTAAAACTGTGCAACTTCCGAAAGAAGCAACGTGGCATGTGTTAGTAAACGAAAACGAAGCGAAAATAGAGCCAATTTCTTCATTTAGAGGAAAGGAACTTAAGCTCGCTCCAATTAGCACGTATATATTGACGATAATGTGACAAATCGCTACTTGACGATGAGAATGTAATAAATGTAGAATTGACAAAGGTGACGATTTTGATAAGTTGTCATTCTATGACAGGTTTTGTAAAATAAAATAGAGGATTTTTGGCTTAGGCTAATTTTTCTTTTCATTTACAGTAAAATATATGAATCCACAACATGTGTAGAAATGTTGCGGTTTTTCTTTTCATAACTATAAAAGATAAGGATTTGTTAACGGGTAATGAATATGGAATGGTTGGAACAATTATTAGGAAAAGAGTGGAGTCTTGTACCGGCTGGTGGAGTAACGGGCGATGCATATATTGCGCAAAACGGACAACAGAAGTTATTTTTAAAGCGGAATACATCGCCCTTTTTAGCGGTATTGTCAGCAGAAGGAATTGTTCCAAAATTACTTTGGACAAGAAGGGTAACGAATGGTGATGTAATTTCTGCTCAAAAATGGCTTCCGGGACAGAAGCTAGAGCCAGAGGATATGAAACTAGAACGTGTTGCGAAACTTTTGAAGAAAATACACTCCTCTAAAGCGCTTGTACAGATGATTCAAAGACTTGGGAAGCAGCCGCTTCACGCACAAGAGTTATTACAACAACTGCAACTCGTTTTAAGAGGAGATATAAGGGATGATGAAACAATTCAGCAAGGCCTTCAATATTTAATGGATTCATTAAAAGCTATTGAATACAATGAATTCGTTGTATGCCATTGTGATGTAAACCATAACAACTGGCTATTGTCGGATGAAGATGAATTGTTTTTAATTGATTGGGATGGAGCTGTAATTGCTGACCCAGCTCTAGACCTCGGTATGTTATTATATTGGTACATTCCGCGCCAGGAATGGAGTGAGTGGCTCGGTTACTATGATATTGAAATGGATGAATCGCTGCTTAGGCGTATGAGATGGTATGTGATAGCACAAACGATTTTGTCTATTCAATGGCATACAACAAAAAAACAGCAAGCAGAAGCTGAATATTGGCATCAATATTTACAGCAACTACTTGCTTCAGAATGATACTTAAGAAAAATTGTCCATTCCAGCAATCCACTGAGTAAGTTGTTCTTGATTATTGGAAATATGGTTGTCCAAATTAGAGGAAGATTTACCCGATTGACTATAAGAATATACATCGTTTAGCATTGTTTTAGCGTCACTACTTATATTATCGTTTGCGAGTAACGATTGAATGAGGCGCTCTAATTGCTCGCATTCTGAAACTGTCCCGCAGCAATCACTTTGGTGGTTGACTAAAATATCTTTCAGCACTTCTAATTGATGTTGTTGATTAATTGGCATGAACGGATCATCCTTTCGATTGTTTTTCTCTTCAAATGTAAGAGAAAAAGCTGTTTCGTCATGGAATGTTTAATGCTGTATGTAGTTTTTATCAAAATGGTACATCTTATACTTGAAAGAAACGGACCGAGTGCTCGTACGTACTTGGTTTTTTGTTTGGTAGATTGATTAAAAAAGAAAGAAGGAATTATTCCTTTAAAATAGCTATGTAAAGAGAGGGAAACATCTATGCGTTTAAGACATAAACCGTATGCAATGGATCGAATTAATGAATATTCACATATCGTAATCGGAAACCCAGAGGAGCGCGCTGGTAGCTGGAAAGAAGTATTTGGAAACGAACAACCAATTCACATTGAAGTAGGTACAGGTCGTGGCCGCTTCATGTATGATATGGCGAAAGCGAATCCACATATTAATTATATTGGAATTGAAAAATTCACAAGTGTTGTTGTAGATGCACTTGATAAATTAATTGAAGAAGAATTACCAAACTTAAAGTTAATTAATAAAGATGCTGAAGATTTAACAGTTTTCTTTGCGAAAGGTGAAATTGATCGCGTTTATTTAAACTTCTCAGATCCATGGCCAAAGAAACGTCATACGAAGCGTCGTTTAACGTATAAAACATTTTTACGTAATTACGAAGAAGTGTTAGTAGAAGGCGGAGAAATTCATTTCAAAACAGATAACCAAGGTTTATTTGAATATTCTCTTATGAGTATGGCTGAGTACGGTATGTTACTAACGTACTTAAGCTTAGATCTTCATAACAGCGACTTTGAAGGTAACATCATGACTGAATACGAAGAGAAATTCTCTAGTAAAGGTCATCGTATTTACCGAGTTGAAGCAAAATATCGTACAGAGCCTATGCAGTAATGCGTAGGTTTTTTTACATCTAAAATAATCAGAATTTTATGTTAAGATTAATTGAAAAGGGGGATGTGTAATGGAACAGTTACAAATTGGAGATATAAAAGTAACGTGGTTAAAAGGCGGGAATACACATTTAGATGGAGGAGCAATGTTTGGAGTCGTGCCGAAAGTACTTTGGTCACGTAAATATAAACATAATGATACAAATCATATTTATTTACGAACAGATCCGTTACTTTTGCAAACAAAAGATGGAAATATGCTCATTGATTCCGGGATAGGAAACGGTAAGTTGAATGAGAAGATGAAACGAAATCAAGGTGTAACAGAAGAATCATCGGTTTATGAATCATTAGAAAAATTAGGATTAAAGCCTGAAGATATCGACTACGTCTTGATGACACATCTTCATTTTGATCATGCATCTGGTCTAACAAAATGGGAAGATGATCACCTTGTACCGTCATTTCCAAATGCGAAAGTTTACGTAAGTGAAACAGAATGGAATGAAATGAGGAATCCAAACATTAGATCACGTAATACATATTGGAAGGAAAATTGGGAGCCAATTGTAGATCAAGTTGTTACGTTCCAGCAAGAAATAGAAATTACAGATGAAATCAAGATGGCGCGTACGGGTGGTCATAGTGATGGACATGCAGTTATCGCTTTGGAGAGTCAAGGGGAAACGATGCTACACTTAGCGGATCTCTTACCGACGCATGCGCATCAAAATGTATTATGGGTAATGGCATACGATGATTATCCGATGACCTCGATTGAAAATAAGCAAAAGTGGATGAAGTATGGTGCTGAAAAAGAGGCATGGTTTACGTTTTACCATGATGCATATTATCGCGCTGTGAAGTGGAATGAGGAAGGGCATATCGTAGAAAAAATAGAACGGAAAACGAGTATAGAAGCATAAAAATAGGAGGTTGTTCCATCATATTTATTGGAGCAGCCTCTTTTTTATTGTCGGGTTTTGTTGATAAATCGATATAATTGGGAAATCGCTGATATAATTTTAATCAATACCCACAATTAAAAAATAAGAGGTTCACCTAATGGGAACCCTCCTTTTTATGCTGCTATAACCTCTAAAACAGTACCTGTTTTAGCATCAACTAAAAATTCAAATCGTTCTTGTATATCATTTAACATTGTTGTAAGACCGCCGCGATAAACTTCGTATGCGACATCATATTTTTCAAATGTCTCTGGAACCATATGTACCCAAGAGCCAGTAATTTCACCTTTATGACTTAATGCTTGTTTCACCATTTTCAATGCTTTTTCTGAAGAAATATGGGATTGTTCTTGTACTTTGTTTGCAACGAGATAACCAGCTGCGAACCCAACGCCAAGACCTGCTACTAAACCTTTCCAGCTCATATATTCACCTCAATTCTATAAAATAAAAATAGTGTACCGATAATAATTATAAAGCAAATACAGCTAAAAAAGAAGAAACTAGAAACATTTCGAAAATTTCGTTACAATAAAAGAGGTATTCTACTAAGGTTTGAAAGAAGGGGACTTCGTGAATAAAGAGACATTACAATTATTTCGTACGTTAACAGAATTACAAGGTGCATCAGGTTTTGAACATGATGTACGCCGTTTTATGAAACAAGAATTAAGCAAATATGCGGATGAAATTGTACAAGACGGTTTAGGTAGCGTATTTGGTCTGAAAAAAGGGGACGAAACTGGCCCGCGTGTTCTTGTAGCAGGTCATATGGATGAAGTAGGTTTCATGGTTACGCAAATTACGAAAAACGGAATGCTTCGTTTTCAAACGTTAGGCGGCTGGTGGAGCCAAGTTTTATTAGCACAGCGTGTACAAGTTATGACGAAGAATGGTCCTGTTATTGGGGTTGTTGGTTCTATTCCTCCTCATTTATTAAGTGACGCGCAACGTGCAAAACCGATGGATATAAAAAATATGTTAATTGATATAGGTGCAGATAGCTATGAAGATGCGATTGAGATTGGTGTAAAACCAGGACAACAAATCGTGCCAATCTGCCCGTTTACACCGATGGCAAATGAGAAGAAAATTATGGCGAAAGCTTGGGACAACCGTTACGGATGTGGTCTTGCAATCGAATTATTAAAAGAATTAAAAGATGAAACATTACCAAATACATTATATTCTGGTGCTACTGTACAAGAAGAAGTAGGGCTCCGCGGAGCGCAAACAGCTGCAAATATGATTCAACCAGATATTTTCTATGCGCTTGATGCAAGTCCAGCAAACGATGCATCTGGTGACAAAACACAGTTCGGTCAATTAGGAAAAGGTGCTCTTCTTCGTATTTACGATCGCACGATGGTAACACATAGAGGAATACGCGAATTCATTTTAGATACAGCAGAAACAAACAACATTCCGTACCAATACTTTATTTCACAAGGTGGTACAGATGCGGGCCGTGTACATACAAGTAACTCTGGTATCCCATCAGCAGTAATTGGTGTTTGTGCGCGCTACGTTCATACACATGCTTCAATTTTACATGTTGATGATTATGCAGCGGCGAAAGAATTAATTACGAAGCTTGTAAGAACAACAGATAAAACGACGTTAGAGACAATTAAGAATAACGCGTAGAGAGGAAGAAGGGCTGAAGAGCCTTTCTTTTTTTAGCTTGAATAGATGACCCATCCATGAGTGGGAATGGTCAGTGCTTAATTGGTGCTCGAATGGTGTATTAAGACCCTGGATAGGAAAAGAGAGGAAGGCTGTTTTTGTTTTTGAAGACGGTAATGTTGTTAGAAAAAACCTTCTTTTTTAGATTGAATAGATGACCCAGCGATGAGTGGGAGCGGTCAGTGCTTAATTGGTGTTCGAATGATGTATGAAGACTCCAAGTAGGAAGTGAGAGGAAGGCTGTTTTTGTTTTTGAAGACGGTAATGTTGTTAGAAAAAACCTTCTTTTTTTAGATTGAATAGATGACCCATCCATGAGTGGGAGTGGTCAGTGCTTAATTGGTGTTCGAATGATGTATGAAGACCCCAAGTAGGAAGTGAGAGGAAGGCTGTTTTTGTTTTTGAAGACGGTAATGTTGCTAGAAAAAACCTTCTTTTTTAGGCTGAATAGATGACTTGGTGATATGTGGTAGTGGTTGATGCTTAATTCGTATCTGATAGGGATATTAGAATAGAATGATGAATTTTTATAGAGGTGAACGAAATGAAAGTAGTAGTAGGATCAAAGAATAAAGCGAAGGTTGGCGCTGTGGAGAAGGTTTGGAAAGATGCTGAAATTACATCTCTTTCTGTTCCGTCAGGAGTATCAGCTCAGCCTTTCTCAGATGAAGAGACGATGCAAGGAGCGATTAATAGAGCGAAGCGAGCGCTAGAGGAAGGAGAAGCTCCAATTGGTATTGGGCTAGAAGGCGGCGTAATGAAAACGGAGCACGGTTTATTTATGTGTAACTGGGGCGCGCTAGCAACAATGGATGGGAAAGTATTTGTGGCCGGAGGAGCGCGTATTACGTTACCAGACGATTTTTTAGCACCTCTTGAAGATGGTAAGGAATTAAGCGAAGTGATGGAAGAGTTTGTGCAGCGAAAAGATATTCGTAGTCACGAAGGTGCTATCGGTATTTTTACAGATGATTATGTCGACCGCACGGAATTATTTGTACACGTTGTTAAGTTGTTAGTTGGGCAATATAAGTATGACAAAAAGCAAGCATAAACCTTGCACCGTGCGCGATGTATGGTAGTATAAAAGAAAGATTATAACATGAAAAATGCACCCGTTAGAGGAGGAAATATAGATGAAGTCATTAGAAAGCATGGAGCAATTCCAACAGTTAAAAAATGAAGAGAATGTAGTCTTTATGTTCTCAGCAGAATGGTGCCCAGACTGCCGCTTTGTAGATCCATTTATGCCAGAAGTAGAAGAGAAATATAGTGATTTCTCATTTTACTATGTAGATCGTGATGAGTTTATTGATCTATGTGTAAAATTAGACGTATTTGGCATTCCGAGCTTTGTAGCGTACAATAAAGGTGAAGAAACTGGTCGCTATGTAAACAAAGATCGTAAAACACAAGAACAAATCGAAGAGTTCATTGAAGGTTTAAAATAAGGCAATTTGCCAATTGAATTGTAAAACAACCTCTACCTTCGCGGGGGAGGTTATTTTTTTGGAAGGGAGGAAAAAAGAGATGAAGATGACAAGTAAAAAGATGAAAGATGAGTTAATAAAGAAATTATCTCGCCCAGAATGGGACTTTCAGTATGATAGTGAGAAAGAAGTTTTACGTATTGAACAAAAAGACTCCAAAAAAGGTATTAACGTATCGCTTCCAGGAGTTGTGGCAAAATGGGAAGTGAACAAAGAAAAGGCAATTGAAGAAGTTGCTTATTACGTACAAGAAGCGCTAATTGCGATGCATAAAGAAGAAAATAGCGGAGCGAAAATTTTACCTGTTATTCGCTCTACTTCTTTCCCGAAACAAGCAGAAGAAGGAAATCCGTTTATTATGACGGATCATACGGCGGAAACACGTATTTACTATGCGTTAGATTCGAATAAAACGTATCGACTAATTGACGAGCGTCTATTACAAAAATTAGAACTTACAGAACAGCAAGTGCGTGAAATGGCATTATTCAACGCACGCTCATTAGGTTATGAATTTAAACAAGACACAGTAGCGGGTAATACATTCTACTTTTTAAACACAAATGATGGGTATGACGCGACTCGTATTTTAAACGAATCGTTACTACAATCGATGCGTGAAAAGATTTCTGGTGACATGGTTGTTGCTGTTCCTCACCAAGATGTATTAATTATTGCTGATATCGTCAACGAAATCGGTTATGATATTATTGCACAAATGACAATGAAATTTTTTGCCGAAGGGCATGTTCCGATTACATCACTTTCATTCGTATATGAAGATGGAGAATTTGAACCAATCTTTATTTTAGCGAAAAATCGGAAGAAGACAGATGGAAAAGAGAAAGGATGAACGAAGTGAACGTTTTTTACAACCTTGAAGGAATTGGTGACACTTTAATTGTTGCCTTACAAGATATTACTTTAGAGAACCGTACTTTTGATCGCAAAGGAGATGTTGCACGCGTATACGATCGTGAAAGCAACGAGACAGCAGGATTCAACATCTTTAATGCATCTTCTTACTTAGAAGTAAAAGAAACAGGCAACCTTACATTAACGAAAGAGCTTGTAGAGAAAATCAACGAAATTTTAGCGAAGAACGGCTTTGAAGAAACAGTAGAAGCAGATCTTTCTCCGAAATTTGTTGTAGGCTATGTAGCTGAAAAAGAAAAACATCCAAATGCTGATAAGCTAAACATTTGTAAAGTAGAAATCGGTACAGAAACATTACAAATCGTATGTGGTGCACCAAACGTTGATGCAGGACAAAAAGTTGTCGTTGCAAAAATCGGCGCTGTAATGCCAAGCGGTATGTTAATCAAGCCAGCTGAGCTTCGCGGTGTTCCTTCTTCTGGAATGATCTGCTCTGCACGTGAATTAGAGCTTCCAGATGCTCCACAAGAAAAAGGTATTCTTGTATTAGAAGATAGCTTTGAAGTTGGACAAGAGTTTAAATTTTAATTGATATAAGAAGAGAGAGGTTGTCCTTTTGGACAGTCTCTCTTTTTGTTTTGTCATTTTTTGTTGGTAAGTCGATATTCCGTGTCGAATCGTTGATATATGTAGAGTTACGATAGATATATTTGAAAAATCGTTGATATATGTAGAGTTACGATAGATATATTTGAAAAATCGTTGATATATGTAGAGTTACGATAGATATATTTGAAAAATCGTTGATATATGTAGAGTTACGATAGATATATTTGAAAAATTGTTGATATATTGAGAGTTTTGACAGATATATTCAAAAAATCATTCATATTATAAGGATGTCACCTTTTTTCTTAAAATCTATATTGTATTTTATAAACAAACTAGTTAAAATTTAGAAAAATAGAAGGGGATAGACGTATGAAACAACAAATAAAAATCGCAGAACTTCTAAAACGAATTGAAACTTCAAAACAGCAAGATATTGAGCTAGGTACTTATGAAATATATGTGTTTAGTGAAAGTGAATTAGAAAAAGGACAAATCGGTTACCGATACGATAAACATAAAAATTCATTAATAAGTGAAGAAAACGGAAAGTGGCAAGAAGGATGGATTACAATTGGATATGAAACGGATATGGGCGATCCAGTTTTCGTAAATATAGATGATGACGCTTATCCGGTTTATACTGCAGAACGTGGTACAGAAAAATGGCAGCCAGTTTATATTGGAAATATGGATGAGATTATAGGGCAATTATAAGAAAAACTTTGAATCTGGTGCAAAGTGATGGGAGAGAAGTATGAAGTATATAAAAATAATGAGCATGATTGCATTCATTGGAATATATATGGCCGGTTGTTCACAAGAGCAGCCGAAAAAAGAAACTACATCTTCTATACAAGAGAAAAACAAAGATACCAAAGAAGACGCACCGGTAGAAAAACAGCAAGAACAAGAAAAAAACGAAGAATTGCAAGCAATTCAAACGAATGAGCAAGTAGAACATAAGCAAGAGGAAGTATCATCTGAGGAAAAGAAAGAAGAAACTACGCCAGTGCAGCCAATTGAGCAACCAGTGCAAAATAATGAACAAAAAGTAGAGAGTAATGAAAAACAAGAGAAGTTTCTCGTCGTTATTGATCCAGGGCATCAACAAAAAGCGAATTTAAATTTAGAGCCAATTGGACCAGGGGCAACAACGCAAAAATATAAAGTGACAGACGGTACAACAGGTGTTGTGACGAAAAAGAGAGAGGCTGTACTTGTATTAGAAATGGCTTTTTTATTAAAAGAAAAGCTTGAAGCAAAAGGGATACAAGTATTAATGACGAGAACATCACAAGACGTTGATATAAGTAATAAAGAACGGGCGACATTCGCAAATAATCATAAGGCGAATTTATTTTTACGTCTTCATGCAGATGGTTCTGAAAATCCAAACGAAAGTGGATTTGCTGTATTGACGCCGGCAGAAGGAAGTCCGTATACGAAAGAGATTTATGCGGAAAGTCTTCAAATCTCTCAAATGATTGTAAATAAAATGAGGGAGAATCAACAAGTAAAAGTAAATGGAATTAAATTTCGGGATGATCTTTCTGGATTTAATTGGGCAAAGGTTCCTGGTGTGTTATTAGAACTTGGGTTTATGTCAAACCATGAAGAAGATAAAAAATTATCTGACCCGCAATATGTAAATTCTTTATTGCAAAGTGTAACGGATAGCATAGATGCATATCAGAAGAGTAAAGCTTAAGCGCAGTCTTATATGAAAGGCTGCGTTTTTTCATATGAAACACTCGTAAATTAGAATATTGTGGATAAATATGACATGCTTAATTTTACCTGCACTTTTTGCCGAATGCTGATACAATAAAGGATGTTACTATTTAGTAGAAAGAGTGGTAAGCATGTTAGATTGGATGAAAAAGCTGTTTAACAAAGAGGAAGAACAAACAGCGATGAATAAAGAAGTACCAAAGCAAATTGAAAGTCAGCCGAAAATTCCTCGTGTAAACCACTACACTGAAGCAAGAGAAGCACAAATGGCAAGTAGGAATGCAGGTAAATGCCGTTTTCCTTTAGTACCGGATAATGGGTTCGATGAAGAGGATGAAAGCGAAGTAAATCGCTTCGAAGAACAACCTGTTCAAGGAGTAACATATGAAGAACCTACTGCCCAAAGAGGAATAAAGGTGGAAAGAAGCAGACGATCGTATGTGGAAAAGGTAGTTTCTACATATGAAGAGTCGGAAGTGCAATATGAACCGGTGCGAGAGTCTGTCGTTAAAAAGGCATCTGCACCTTCGCAAGAGAGTAACCGTAGACCATTTCGTCCAACAGAAATGATTTCGCCAATTTATGGATATAATCGTCCTTCAGTAGAGAAAAAGGAAGAAAAGCAGGAGGAAGTAAAGGAAAGAGAAGACCTTGAAATATCTGTAGAGGGTAAATCAGTCGTTGATGCATGGTTAGAGAAAAAAGGATATAAATTATCTGATTTCTCAGAAGGACAAGCACCAACTTCTTCTAGTCATAGAGCTGCTAACCAGCAAGGAGAGCAACAATATGAAGAGAATAAAAAGGAAGAAAAGTCAGTAGTTGATCAATGGCTAGAGAAAAACGGTTATGAAATCGAACGCCAAGTGCCTTTAGTAGAAGAAAAAGAAGTGATTCAAGAAATGAGTACACCGCAGGAAGTTTCAGCGGATGAATTACTTCATAAAACAGTAGCTGAGCAGATGGAAAGTGCTAAGCTAGAAAAAGATGTAGTGGTGTTAAACGAAAACAATCTACAAGAAGAATTAGTAGCTTCTAAAGTAGAGCACGAGGATACAATATTATCAGAAGAAATTAAACGTAACACAGAAATAAAACAACCTACTATTGAAGTAGAAAAGCAAGCTCCAGAAGAATCAGTGATTGTCAAAGCAGAAGAAAAACTTGAAGAAACAATCATTGTGGAAATACCAGAAGAAGTGGAAGTAATTGCGGAAGCAAAAGAGCTAGAAGAAGTGGAAGTAATTGCGGAAGCAAAAGAGCTAGAAGAAGTGGAAGTAATTGCGGAAGCAAAAGAGCTAGAAGAAGTGGAAGTAATTGCG
>NZ_WEIJ01000001.1:0-845749 GCF_009183795.1 Bacillus sp. B1-WWTP-T-0.5-Post-4 | reverse complement strand
AGAAGAAGTGGAAGTAATTGCGGAAGCAAAAGAGCTAGAAGAAGTGGAAGTAATTGCGGAAGCAAAAGAGCTAGAAGAAGTGGAAGTAATTGCGGAAGCAAAAGAGCTAGAAGAAGTGGAAGTAATTGCGGAAGCAAAAGAGCTAGAAGAAGTGGAAGTAATTGCAGAAACGGAAGAGTCAGAAGAAGTGGAAGTAATTGCGGAAGCAAAAGAGCTAGAAGAAGTGGAAGTAATTGCAGAAACGGAAGAGTCAGGAGAAGTGGAAGTAATTGCGGAAGCAAAAGAGCTAGAAGAAGTGGAAGTAATTGCGGAAGCAGAAGAGTCAGAAGAAGCTGAAGTAATTGCAGAAACGGAAGAGTCAGAAGAAGTGGAAGTAATTGCGGAAGCAGAAGAAGTAGAAGTGATTGTAGAAACAGAAGAGTCAGAAGAAGTGGAAGTAATTGCAGAAACAGAAGAGTCAGAAGAAGTGGAAGTAATTGCGGAAGCGAAAGAGTCAGAAGAAGTGGAAGTAATTGCGGAAGCGAAAGAGTCAGAAGAAGTGGAAGTAATTGCAGAAACAGAAGAGTCAGAAGAAGTGGAAGTAATTGTGGAAGCGAAAGAGCTAGAAGAAGTGGAAGTAATTGCGGAAGCAGAAGAAACAGAAGTGATTGCAGAAACAAAAGCGCCTGTAGTAGAGACATTTGTAGCACTTGAGGAAATTCAGCAAGAAGATGAAGCAATTGAACAAAAGAGTGAATTCATACATGTTGCTGAGGCTGATGAACAAACGAAGAAAGATGTTCAAAGCTTTGCGAATGTTTTAATTGCAGAAACAGAGGAAAATAGACGAGTTGTAGAAGAAGCACAGGTCGCAGAAGAGCAACGAGTTGTAGAAGAAGCGCCAGTCGTAGAAGAGCAACGAGTTGTAGAAGAAACAACAATCGCAGAAGAGCAACCAGTTGTACAAAAAGAAGAACCAAAACGTGAGAAAAAGCGCCATGTACCATTTAATGTTGTTATGTTGAAACAAGATAGAACACGATTAATGGAAAGACATGCAGCTAGAGCAAATGCAATGCAGCCTTCTGCTAATGTACGAGTAGAGAATAAGCCAGTACAACAAGAGGTAGCGGAACCACAAGTGGAAGAACGCCCAGTGCAGCAAGTAGTAGCAGAACCACAAGTGGAAGAAAACCCAATGCAGCAGGTGGTAGTAGAACCACAAGTGGAAGAACGCCCAGTGCAGCAGGTGGTAGTAGAACCACAAGTGGAAGAGCGCCCAGTGCAGCAAGTAGTAGAACCACAAGTGGAAGAGCAACCAATGCAGCAAGTAGTGGTAGAGCAAGTACAAAAGCCAATTTCAAGTACGGAAGTACAAGAGAAAGCATATGTTGTAAATCAAAGAGAGAACGATATGCGAAATGTATTGCATACACCACTGACATATACTGTTCCACCATTAGCGCTGTTGTCGATTCCACAGCAATCAGCGTTAGATAATACAGAATGGTTAGAGGAGCAGAAAGAATTATTAGATACAACGTTTAATAATTTTCATGTTGGAGCACATGTTATTAATGTATCACAAGGTCCAGCAGTAACTCGTTTTGAAGTACAGCCAGACCCAGGTGTGAAAGTAAATAAAATTACAAATTTAAGTGATGATATTAAGTTAAGTTTAGCTGCGAAAGATATTCGTATTGAAGCGCCGATTCCAGGGAAGAGTGCAATTGGAATTGAAGTTCCAAATAAAGAAAGTAAGCCAGTATTTCTTCGCGAAATTTTAAGAAGTCCTGTATTCACAAAGAGTGAATCACCGCTTACTGTTGCGCTTGGACTTGATATTTCAGGGGATCCAATTGTAACGGATATTCGAAAAATGCCGCACGGACTTATTGCGGGTGCAACGGGTTCAGGTAAAAGTGTGTGTATTAACGCCATTTTAACGAGTATTTTATATAAAGCGAAACCACATGAAGTGAAGTTAATGTTAATTGATCCGAAGATGGTTGAGCTTGCACCATACAATTCTGTTCCGCATCTTGTAGCACCTGTTATTACGGATGTAAAAGCAGCGACAGCTGCATTAAAATGGGCAGTTGAGGAAATGGAACGCCGTTATGAATTGTTTGCGCATGCTGGTGCTCGTGATTTAACTCGCTACAATACGATTGTAAGTGAGCGAGAAATTCCAGGAGAGACATTACCTTATATCGTTATTGTCATTGACGAGTTAGCCGATTTAATGATGGTAGCACCTGGTGATGTTGAGGAAGCGATTTGTCGTATTGCGCAAAAAGCACGTGCTTGTGGTATTCATTTATTAGTAGCGACGCAGCGTCCATCTGTAGATGTTATTACAGGTTTAATTAAGTCAAACATTCCAACGCGTATTGCGTTTACTGTATCATCTCAAGTTGATTCGCGTACGATTATTGATATTGGGGGCGCGGAGAAATTACTTGGCCGTGGTGATATGTTATTCTTAGGGAACGGTACATCTAAACCAGTTCGTGTACAAGGTGTATATGTATCGGATGATGAGATTGAAAAAACAGTTGATCATGTGAAAAAGCAAATGAAGCCGAATTACTTATTTAAGCAAGAGGATTTATTAGCGAAAACAGAACAAGCTGAGTCGGAAGACGAATTGTTCCTTGATGCATGTCAATTTGTTGTAGAACAAGGGGGAGCGTCCACATCTTCTGTACAGCGAAAATTCCGCATCGGTTATAATCGCGCGGCACGTCTCATTGAAGAGATGGAATCGCAAGGAATTATTTCTGAAGGTAGAGGAACGAAACCGAGAGATGTCCTTATTTCTGAGGATGAATTTGCCGCTATGCAGGAAACAAATGTATAGTAAACGGTTTTGCTGTATACTAAGAGAAAATGTTGGATAGTAAAGTAGGGAGTAAAGCGACATGAAAGAAATTGAATTAAAATTAAAAGGTGAAATAAATAGACTAACAAATAAAACATTTAAATTTGACGAACGTGTTGGAGAAGGTTGGTTCTCTGCCGTTTACTTTTTAAAGACTAGAGAAATCATCGAAGAATTTCGCCCGAAAAGTGTTGTAACGATGCAATTTTTCCAAAAGGAAAATGCAGTTCTTTGCGGAACGGATGAAGTAATTGCATTGCTACAAACATTCGCTAAAAATCCTGAGGAACTTGAGATTAACTCTTTAAAAGATGGCGATAAAATTAGTCCATTTGAAACAGTGTTAACAATTCATGGTCCTTATGAAAATTTCGGATTTTTAGAAGGTGTCATTGATGGGATTTTAGCTCGTCGTACATCGGTTGCGACAAACGTATATAACGTTGTCCAAGCTGCGCGTAGCGTAGATAAAGAAAAACCAGTTATTTTCATGGGAGACCGTGATGATCATTATACACAACAAGCTGGTGACGGTTATGCAGCATACATCGGAGGTATGAGCGCACAAGCGACGCATGCGATGAATGAATGGTGGGGCAAAAGTGGTATGGGGACGATGCCTCACGCATTAATTCAAATGTTTAATGGTGATGTTGTGGAAGCGGCAAAAGCATATCATAAGAAATTCCCAGAAGATGAATTAGTTGTATTAATTGATTACAACAATGATGTCATTACAGATGCACTTCGCGTAGCGCGTGAATTTGGATCAACATTAAAGGGTGTACGTGTAGATACGTCCCGCACGATGATTGATCAATACTTTATTCGCCACCCAGAAGTACTTGGAACATTCGATCCACGTGGTGTAAACCCATCGCTTGTATTCGCACTTCGTAAAGCACTTGATGAAGAAGGATTCCAGCATGTAGACATCGTTGTAACTGGTGGATTTGATGAGAAGCGTATTCGTGAATTTGAAGCTCAAAACGTACCTGTTGACATATACGGGGTAGGAAGTAGCTTATTAAAAATGAATATTGGCTTTACTGGTGATAATGTAGAACTAAATGGGAAACCAGAAGCAAAAGCTGGTCGTAAATATCGTCCAAACCCACGTTTAGAGCGTGTTCAATTAGAAAAAAGAGAAGAGATGTAAAAGAGAGAAAAACTGATAGGTGATTGACCCTATCAGTTTTTCTGTTATCATAGTATAGCGGCTTCTTTTTTGCTATAATGGACTTATTATGGACATATAAAGAAGTACGTACGAGTTTATCCTGATAAGTGAAGGGAAAGAATAACTTCACTACATCAAAAATGTATGATGATTACCAAAATAAGAAAAGATTCATATACTGTCTTATAGATAGGCCGTTGTATTAGTTCGAAATGTTGGAGGTTCTTTAAGATGACAGTTTACCATTTTGTAGGAATTAAAGGAACAGGAATGAGTTCATTAGCGCAAATTCTTCATGATATGAAGCATACTGTTCAAGGGTCTGATTATGAAAAGCGTTTCTTTACACAAACAGCGTTGGAAAAGCGTAGTATCTCGATCCTTCCTTTTGATAAGAATAATGTAGAAGAAGGACAAGTGATTATTGCAGGAAATGCATTTCCTGATACGCATGAAGAAATCGTAGCAGCAAAAGAATTAAACATCCCAGTCCATCGTTACCATCATTTCTTAGGTGACCTGATGAGCCAATACACAAGTGTTGCTGTAACTGGTGCACACGGAAAAACATCAACAACAGGTTTGTTAGCCCATGTAATGCAAGGTGCACACCCAACATCTTACCTTATTGGAGATGGAACAGGGCATGGGGTAGAAAATAGTAAGTATTTTGTATTTGAAGCTTGTGAGTATCGTCGTCATTTCTTGTCTTATAATCCAGACTATGCAATTATGACGAATATTGATTTTGATCATCCAGATTATTTTGCAGACATCAATGATGTATTCAGTGCATTCCAAGAGATGGCATTGCAAGTGAAAAAAGGCATTATTGCATGTGGAGATGATGAAGAACTTCAAAAAATTCAAGCGAAAGTACCTGTTATTTTCTATGGATTTGGAGAAGATAATGATTTCCAAGCACGCAACATTCAAAAGAGAACAGATGGTACAATATTTGATGTATTCGTTCGTAACACGTACTATGATACGTTCAAAATTACAGGATACGGCAATCACAGCGTATTAAATGCGTTAGCAGTAATCGCGCTTTGCCATTATGAAAATGTTGATGTAGAAGCAGTAAAACATCAATTAACAACTTTTGAAGGCGTAAAACGTCGCTTTAATGAAAAGCCGATGGGAGAGCAAGTAATCATCGATGACTACGCACACCATCCGACAGAGATTAATGCAACGATTGAAGCTGCTCGTCAAAAACATCCAGAGCGTGAAATTGTCGCTGTATTCCAGCCACATACATTCTCACGTACAGAAAAGTTCTTAGATGAGTTCGCAGAAAGCCTAAGCAAGGCTGACCAAGTATACTTATGTGATATTTTCGGATCAGCACGTGAAAACAAAGGTGAATTAACAATCGAAGATCTGCAAAAGCGTATTGACGGTGCAGAATTAATTACAGATACAACAACGGATGTATTAAAGAAACATAAAAACGGCGTTCTAATTTTCATGGGCGCAGGTGACATCCAAAAATTCGAAGCGGCTTACGTAAAAGAAGTTCAAGTTGCAGAGAAATAATAGAAAAGACGCATAGCTTGGCTGTGCGTCTTTTTTATGTTGTCGTGGTTGTGCATTAATGTTGAAAAGTCGATATATATGGAGTTGTGTTCGATATATTTCAAAAATCGTTGATATATTGGTACGCGTTTTGAAATATAAATGTTAGAATAATAAGAAAACTAAAAAGGGGACTAAAAAACATGTTCACACTCCGAGTAGATGACGAAATCGAACTACAATTACTAGAAAAACATCATAAAGAGGAATTATATCAATTATTAGATCAAAACCGTAATCATTTACGAAAATGGCTCCCTTGGGTAGATGGGACAAAATCTGCTGATGCTTATGATGAAATTTTTCCGATGTGGTTAAAGAAGTTTGCAGAGGGAGACGGTTTTGAAAGTGGTATACGTTACAAAGGAAAGCTCGTTGGGATGGTAGGCATTCATCCAGTGAGTTGGGGGAAGAAAGCGACGAGTCTTGGGTATTATCTTGCAGAAGATGCTGGCGGGAAAGGTATTATGACGCGTAGCGTAAAGGCTGTACTTCACTATGCATTTGAAAATTTAAAGCTGAATAAAATTGAAATTCGGTGCGGTGTTGGAAATGCGAAAAGCCGAGCAATTCCAGAACGTTTAGGATTTAAGTTAGATGGTATTTTACGAGATGAAGAATGGCTATATGATCATTTTCATGATATCGCTGTATATAGTTTACTAGCTTCAGAATGGAAAGAGATTCGATGAACGAGAAGATTCGTATTGTTCCATATGAAGGTACGTTTCAAGAGGAAGTAGTAGATCTTATCGTTCATATTCAGCAAAAAGAGTATAATGTTTCAATTACGAAAGAAGAGCAACCTGATTTACTTGAAATAGAAACATTCTATCAAAAGGGTCACGGAAACTTTTGGGTAGCAATTTATGATGGTAAAGTAGTTGGAACAGTAGCTTTATTAGATATTGAGAATCATCAAGTAGCGCTAAGAAAAATGTTCGTACAAAAAGAGTTTCGCGGAAAAGAATGGGGCGCATCACATATGTTGCTTCAAACAGCAATTTCATGGGCTGAGGATAAAAAATTGAAAGATATTTACTTAGGAACAACAGTAAAATTTTTAGCGGCACATCGTTTTTATGAAAAGAATGGTTTTCAAAGTGTGAGTATAGACGAGTTGCCGAAAAACTTTCCGGTGCTACAGGTAGATAAGAAATTTTATAGGTACATTGTGTAAAAGGTCATTTAGAAATGGCCTTTTTCTATGAACCAAAATGGAAATAGTGGTATAATTTGGATTAGGGGGTGTAGGTATGAACTTTCCAATTCAAAGAAGTAAGTCAGTAGTCATTTTCTTTTGTCTTACGTTAGTTTTTATGTTTATATATCCAATTGTCATGCTTTTCACTAATAAAGCGCATTGGATGTCAGCGTTGATCGGGATGGGTTTATGCTTCATTGTAAATGTACCACTCGTTTGGGAAGTATTTATTAAAAAACATAAAGTAGAAAATGGCGTATTAAAGTACGGTATTTTAAATGATGATATTGTATTAAAAGATGTGAGAATTATACGTCAGGTCGGAAAGTCTCTTGAAATTACGACGAATGCATATAAAGTACATATGGTTGCGATGCCGCAAAATATGGATGAATTCTTGGCGCTTATAGAGAAAGAAAATCCACATGTGAAAATAGAAATGGCAGGTAAGAAATGAAATATATAAAACCTTTTTTTGCTTGGAAATTATGCTGGTGTTTGCTATCTGCACTAGGGTAAATATGAAATGGAACCTGCCTTTATATGTACCCATATTAATAGGTACTATCGCAGTGGCACTTTTATATTATTTTCATTTTCAGCAAACAAAAAGTAAGAACAGTAGCTCGATATAGAGTGAGGATAATAAAAAAACGCTCGGCGAAAATTCCGAGCGTTTTTCATTATTTTAAGTTCTCTGGGTTTAAAGCTTCTAATTCAGGTACAACGAAGCGCCCGTCTTTACGGATTAGTACGTCGTCAAAGTAAATTTCGCCGCCGCCGTATTCAGGGCGTTGGATACATACTAAATCCCAGTGGATGTTCGAGTTGTTACCGTTCCATGCATCGTCGTAAGCTTGTCCAGGAGTGAAGTGGAAGCTGCCATCGATTTTTTCATCGAATAGGATGTCTCCCATTGGATGTAAGATGTATGGGTTTACGCCGATTGCGAACTCACCAACGTAGCGTGCGCCTTCGTCTGTATCGAAGATTTTGTTAATGCGTTCTGAATCGTTTGCAGTTGCTTCAACGATTTGGCCGTTCTCGAACTTAAGTTGTACATTTTCAAATGTATAACCGTTGTAAGGAGATGGTGTGTTGTAAGAAACTGTACCGTTAACAGAATCACGAACTGGTGCAGAGTATACTTCACCGTCTGGAATGTTTAAATGACCTGAGCATTTAATTGCTGGAATGTCTTTAATAGAGAATGTTAAGTCAGTTCCAGGACCAGTTAAACGAACTTTATCTGTTTTATTCATTAATGTAACAAGGCTGTCCATCGCCTTATCCATTTTACCGTAGTCTAAGTTACATACTTCAAAGTAGAAGTCTTCGAAAGCTTCTGTACTCATTTTAGCAAGCTGTGCCATAGAAGCATTTGGGTAGCGAAGAACAACCCAGCGTGTTTTTGGAACGCGAATGTCTCTATGAACTTTTTTACCAACTGTTTGGCCATGAACTTTCATACGCTCACTTGGAACGTCAGCTTGTTCATTAATATTATCGCCAGAGCGAAGGCCGATATAAGCGTCCATGTCTTTCATTACGCTTGCTTCATATGCAGCGATTTGTTCGAAATGTTCTTCAGTAGCACCCATTAATAAAGAGCGATCTACTTGATGATCTTTTAAAGAGACGAATGGGAAACCACCAGCTGCATATGCTTCTTTTACAAGTGCAGTTACAAGTTCTTTTTGTAAGCCAAAGTTTTCAATTAATACTTTTTCACCTTTTTGTAAGCGGATAGAGTAGTTAATTAAATTGTATGCTAACTTTTCAATACGTGGATCTTTCATATGTAAAGCCTCCCTACTAATTATGTATCCTCTCCTATTGTAACCTACTTAGTGGAATTTGTTGAATGATTTATGTTACAGTTAACGAATAAGTATGAAAATTCTAATGATGAGATAGGGATTAGAATGAAACGGAAAATGATTGTATAATAGGGGAAAGTATGAAAAAGATAAAGGAAGTGATGAAATGCAAGTTCTTTTATATGTAAGTGCGGCTATTATCGCGGTTGCTTTCGCAGTATTAGTAGTGTATGTATGCAGAACGTTGTTATCGGTTCAGAAGACGTTAGAAAACGTTGCAAGCACGTTAGAAGGTTTAGAAAAACAAATGCAAGGAATTAGCGTAGAGACAGAGCAATTATTACATAAAACGAATGCGTTAGCTGATGATATTCAACAGAAGTCACAGTCATTAAATAAAGTGGTAGCGGGTGTAGATGGGATTGGAACGACAATCCAATCTTTAAATACGAAGCTTCGTAATGTATCAGACTCTGTAACGGACGAAATTGAAAATAACGCTGATAAAGTAGCGCAAGTTGTACAGTGGAGCAGTGCGGCGATTGAAGTATACAATCATTACCGTGCGTCGAGACAAGAGAAGAAGGTTGAAAAAGAAGAGCGTAAATTAGAAAGAATTGAGAAAAAAGCTGAAAAGAAAGAGAAACGCTCTAGATTTCGTATGAGAGGTGAATCGTGATGAATATGACAAAACTTGAAACAATTGAAGAGCTTGAAGTCTTAGTAGAAAAGAACGAGCCGTATGTTCTTTTTAAACACAGTACGACATGCCCAATTAGTCACGGTGCATACACAGAATTTCAAGCGTATTGCAGCGAAGAAAGAGAAGTACCAGCGTATTACTTATACGTACAAGATGCGAGAGATGTGTCAAATCGTGTTGCAGAACAATACAGTATTAGACATGAATCACCGCAAGTGTTATACATAAAAGATGGGATGGTAGTATGGAATACATCTCATTGGAATATTAAAAAAGATGCTTTAGAAGAGAATATAAAGTAAAAAGAAGCAAGCTAAAGGTGCTTGCTTCTTTTTTTTTGTTTTTGTTGAAATATATTTAGTGGTACACTATTAATAGTTCAAACTAAATAACTAGATTGTTGAAAGTAGGTTTTAAGTAATGAAGAAAATGGCATTATCCTTCGCAGTCGTAAGTTTATTACTGGGAGCTTGTAGTAACAATAGTAATACGATTAGTAAGAAGGATGAAGTTATACAAAAAGATACAAAAGAAAAAAGTATGATTCCGAGAACTGCTGTTTCTAAAGATTATTATAGAACTGTTATTCCTTTAAAAGAACAAAAGGTTATTAATACAGCTAATATAAAAACAAATTCTAAATTAGATTTAGCAGAGTATGAAAATGGTTTAATAAATATTGCAACGCAGCAATTTGATACAGAGAGTCACGTACTGCAATTAAACCAGTATATTCCAGAGAAACTAATTGATGAACTAGTTGCGAAAGTAGAAGCGCCAGTTTTGACGAATATTATAGAACAAGACTATTTCGGAAAACAGAATTCAAATGAATTAAGTTTATCTGGTGTTATGATTGGCTTAGCTATGTCTTCAAGTGTATCGAATGAAGAGGCTATGTCTAAAGGGACTGAAGTTGCTAAACAACTTATTGAAGCTATTAACAAAAATGATAAATATAACAAATCTCCAATTACGTTTGCTATCTTTAAGCAAGAAAGTACAAGTTCTTTAAAAAATGGTACGTATATTGCTAGTGCTACTGTTCAAAAGAATGATACGAACCTTGGAAATTGGAGTACGATCGATGAAAAGTCGTATTCATATCCTTCTGATGAATTTACACAAGCACATGGAGAAGATAATACAAAAATAAATAACTTTGCTAAGGAAATAAAAGGTTTTTCTAATGGAGATTTTATTCCAGTCAACGCTAAAGTTTCTTATAAGAAAGATCAAATGGATACATTAAATATGAATATTGTTATTAAATATAACGGTAAAACAGAATTAATGGCTCTTACCCAATTGGCTGCTCAAGGCATGTTAGACAAATTGCCTAAAGATGCGAAAGTACAATTACAGATCAAGTCTGAGAGTAAAATTGAGGCCGTTATTATAAAAGAGAAAAACAGTGATAAACCGTTTGTTTCCTTCTTGTAAAAAAAGACAGTATATAAACTGTCTTTTTTTTATTTTAAATGAAAATATATAATGTTTTTTGATAGTAATTCCTTGCTGTATATCGTGTGACAATCGTATATGTATCAGCTATAATAAATTATCTTAAAAAAGTAACATATAGGAATTTGAAAGAGGTGGCTTTCTTATGGCATCACAACAATTAGGTCGTTTACGTTCTGAAATTGATCAACTTAATTTACAAATATTAGAGTTACTAAACAAAAGAGGTCGTCTCGTACAAGAAGTTGGTAATTTAAAAGAAGTACAAGGTGTGAAACGTTTTGATCCTGTACGTGAAAGAAATATGCTGGATTTAATTGCAGAGAATAATAATGGTCCATTTGAAACTTCGACTTTACAACATATTTTCAAACAAATTTTTCAAGCTGGTTTAGAATTACAAGAAGACGATCATCGTAAAGCATTACTTGTTTCTCGTAAGAAAAAAACAGAAGATACGATTGTTGAAATTAATGGTGAAAAAATTGGTGACGGAAATCAGCATTTTATTATGGGACCGTGTGCAGTGGAAAGTTATGAACAAGTACGTCAAGTTGCTGAAGCAATGAAAGGGCAAGGTCTGAAATTAATGCGTGGTGGTGCGTTCAAACCACGTACTTCACCGTATGATTTTCAAGGTCTTGGATTAGAGGGATTACAAATTTTGCGCCAGGTAGCAGATGAATATGATTTGGCTGTTATTAGTGAAATTTTAAATCCGAATGATATTGAGATGTCATTAGATTACGTTGATGTTATTCAAATTGGCGCTCGCAATATGCAAAACTTTGATTTGCTAAGGGCAGCTGGTGCTGTAAATAAACCAGTATTATTAAAACGTGGTCTATCAGCAACGATTGAAGAATTCATTAATGCGGCAGAATATATTATGGCAAAGGGAAATGGGAACATTATTTTATGTGAACGAGGTATTCGCACGTATGAAAGAGCGACGCGTAATACGCTTGATATTTCCGCTGTGCCGATTTTAAAGAAAGAAACACATTTACCTGTCGTTGTCGATGTAACGCATTCTACAGGGCGACGTGACCTTCTCTTACCAACTGCAAAAGCAGCGATGGCAATTGGTGCAGACGCAATTATGGCTGAAGTACATCCAGATCCAGCTGTAGCTTTATCTGATGCAGCGCAACAAATGAATATACCGCAGTTCAATGATTTTATGAATGAATTAAAATCATTTGGAAGTAAATTATAAAAACTTTTAATGAGCTGTTCCAAAAAGGCATTTTGGAACAGCTTTCTCCTATTGTATAGCGACTGTCATTGTCGATTTTTGTTGGTAAGTTGATATATTTAAAAAATCGCTGATATAATTAGAGTTGCGGTCGATATATTTGGAAAATCGCTGATATATTTCGAGTTACAGTCGATATATTCGAAAAATCGCCGATATAAATTTCATTTACTATCGTACTGCTTAAAATAAGATTTCTACTAAGGAAACATCTATTTTTTACAAAAAATGCCCTTTTTTCATAAAAAATACGAAAATACGAGAAAAGAAGCGAATTTTTTCGAAACTTTTGCGGGAAAATATTGTATGAGCCTGCGTTTTTATCGTATCATTAGTAAAAGGAAGAACTCGGGACGATTGGTGGCATCTGCAAATAGAGTTGATGTCTTTTTTTCATTCAAGTAACCGATACATAAAAATAGATAACAAAAATAGAAGGAGTGTGCAATGAGATGAACGTAACAATATATGATGTAGCGCGTGAAGCGAACGTTTCAATGGCTACCGTATCACGCGTTGTGAACGGTAACCCAAATGTAAAGCCTACAACAAGAAAGAAAGTATTAGAAGCAATTGATCGTTTAGGATACCGCCCAAATGCGGTAGCACGTGGACTAGCAAGTAAGAAGACAACTACAGTAGGTGTTATTATTCCTGATATCTCAAATACGTTTTATGCAGAACTAGCTCGTGGAATTGAAGATATCGCAACAATGTACAAATATAACATCATTTTAAGTAACTCTGACCAAAATAAAGAGAAAGAGTTCCATTTATTAAATACGATGCTTGGAAAACAAGTGGACGGAATTGTTTTCATGGGTGAAGATATTACAGACATTCACATTGAAGAATTTAAAAAATCTCCAGTACCAATTGTATTAGCAGCATCATTTGATGAGCAAAATGAAACGCCATCAGTAAATATTGATTATACACAAGCAGCTTATGATGCAATGAAGCACTTTATCGAGCAAGGACATAAACGTATCGGTTTCGTCTCTGGTCCTTTCATTGATAAAGCGGGAAGCGCGAAGAAGTTACAAGGTTACAAAAAAGCTTTAGAAGAAGCAGGTATTTCATATGATGAAAATCTTGTAATCGATGGAGATTACACATATGACTCAGGTATCGAAGCATTCGAAAAGCTTTGGAGCAATGATGAAAAGCCAACAGCAATCTTCGTATCTTCTGATGAAATGGCACTAGGTGTAATCCATGCAGCACAAGACGCTGGATTAAACGTACCAACTGACGTAGAAGTACTTGGTTTCGATAATACACGCCTTGCATTAATGGTTCGTCCGCAGCTTTCAACAGTTGTTCAACCGATGTATGATATCGGTGCAGTAGCAATGCGTCTATTAACAAAGTATATGAACAAAGAAAAAGTGGAAGATCACACTGTTATCTTACCTCACCGTATCCAATTTAGAGATTCAACGAAGTAAGTATAAAAAAGCTCACAGCGATTGCTGTGAGCTTTTATTCGTATTCAGGATAGTATTTTTGTACGACTGCATTTACCATTTCGTCTTTCTTAACGTGTAAAAATCTTGCATACAATTCTTTTCCGGTTTCAAATGGGGTATCGTCTAATTCAAACACATGCAATAGTTTTCGAAACGTCCATGTTATTTGCTGGCCGTACTTATTATCGTACGTATGCTCAGACTGTATAGCGATTTGTTCACCTAGTGCATGAGCTTCTTCCAAACTGTTTGCTTTAACAAGAATAATACTTTCTTCAAAAAGTGTATCGTGATTCTCTTCATAATGCTCATCAATTTTCGTAGAATCAGGCTCATCAGAATGAACGGACTCAAATAATAATTTTACAGCGTACATATTATGCAGCATGTTTCACTTTATAAATAATACTTGCGACAAGCGAAGCAGGTATTGTAAATACGTTACTTTGATAATGGTAATGTACTTGGGATTCTTCATAAGACATGTTGTCATATAGTTCGTTTTGTGAGACACTCATTTTTTTCTGTTTTTCTTTGAGCATTTTAATGTAGTTGTACTGTATTGGGACGAGAATGATGAAATAAGCTAATACAATTAGTGAAATCCAAATCATTATGAACACTCCCTTACAAAGAATATTTCTATATAACAATTATATCAATAAAAAGAAAAAATAACCATTTTTTTATTGGAGCTAATTTTCTTCTAGAAATGCGAACAGTTCCTTTTGGTTTTTTTAATTATGATCAATACATGTTCGAGCAACATATTTCAATCCTTGTAATAATGCATCTACGTGAAAAGTATCATAATGAATTGTATTTCCCTCTACCATCGTTTCGTCTTTTTGCAAGTTAATTGATATTTTTAATACAGTTATATTACTTTGTAAATTTACAACTTCGATGTAAAAAAACTGTTTGTCTAAGTCAATCGTAACATAATCGAATCGTTCGGATAGCTCTAATTTACATGTAGTAGTATATTCCAAATGAAAGCCTCCTTATTGTATAAGTGTATGTTATAATGCCTTCGCTATAGATGGGACTATTCCTTGTTATATGTCACATAAGTGCAAATTTAACTATTATAGGGCAATGTCATGTATAATAGAAAGAAAAGGCTTGTGAGGGGGGAAAAGAGATGATCGTTCTTTGGATAATTACGCTTTGTATGACTGCTATTTTTGCATATATGACGTTAAAACAAAATGGTTTAAAGCGATTTGTTCCAGGAAGTATTCTTGCAGGAATTGCCCTTATCACGTATGTAATTTCTATTTTTATTGAAAGTGTATCAGTAGATATGAGCACAAGTTTAATGTTTATTGGTATTACACTATTTGCAGGTAGCATTATGGTACTTATGGTTGCTGGTATTATTTTATTTATTCATATGAATTCGGAAACGTTATAGCATATAGAAAAGGCATGTCCCAAGGGGACATGCCTTTTTATCCGTTCAATTATGCTCTATCTTTAGAAGAGTTTTGCTGTTTTAGTAAATCACGAATTTCGCCAAGAAGTTCTTCTTCTTTTGTTGGCTCTGGAATTTCTTCCTCTTTTTCTTCTTCTTTTTTAGATGTTAGTTTGTTGAAAACTTTAACAAACATAAAGATAGAAGCTGCGATAATTAAGAAGTCAAAAATTGTTTGGATGAAGTTACCATACATAACAGCAGATTTACCGTATCCAAAGTGTAAACTTGTAAAGTCAACGCCACCTAATACCATACCAAGTAATGGTGTGATGATATCTTTTACTAAAGAACTAACGATTTTACCGAATGCAGCACCGATTACAACCCCGACAGCTAAATCAACGACATTCCCTTTGAAAGCGAATTTTTTAAACTCGTTCCACATGTGTTAATCTCATCCTTTCCACGATTCATTATGAAATTTATAATTCCTATCAACATATTCTATAGAAATTTACGAGAGAAATAAAGAGGGAATGGGAATGAAAGTAAATTCTGAAAAATGTATCCGTTTTAATTTTTGTTTACATCATCTAGTAAAGATTGTAGCATTTGCTGCGTTTTTAATCCTTCTAATCCATCTACAACAGGCTTTGTATCGCCTTGTACACACTCAATAAAATGATGAACAGCATCTTCAAAACCACGTTGTTTTAACGTCGTATCCCATGATGGGGAACCACTTTGTGAAACTGAGTTTTCCTGTTCAATTTCAAATGTATTCATATTTCTTACGCGAATGATTTTCCCTGGCATTACAAGTTCAATTTGTTCTAAATTTGTACCGGCATGGCGATGCATTGCAGTAGAAAGTAACAGTCCACTTGGAGTTGTATATGTATGATGTCCGTAAAGAAGTTCATTCTTTTCATTGATTTGCATCATATTGTGAACGACGTTAAGGTCATCATTAGCTAACCAGCGAGCAGTATCTACAATGTGTAAATAATCATCTAACATAGTAAAGTCGTACGTATATGGCCCGACTTTATTTGTGCGATGCTTTTCAATTCGAATCCATGAAATATCATTAGCCTGTTCTTTGGCAGCAACATACATAGGAACGAATCTGCGATTAAATCCGACCATTAATTTTCGGTTATACTTCTCGCTTAACTCGACTAGTTGCTCAGCTTGTTCCACTGTAGCTGCTAGCGGTTTATCAACATAAACGTCGATCCCTTTTTTTAGAAGTTCAGAAACGATTTCATAATGCGATGCAGTTGAACTATGAACGAAGATTGCATCGCATTCCGAAGCTAACATTTCAATAGAATGAAAGTCTTGAATTCGGTATTGCTGGCAAACTTGTTTTCTTTTCTCTGCGTTAGGTGTAAACGCCCCTACAAAATTCCAATCAGTTTCTTTTGTAAGTGTTGGAAGATAGGCCTTTTGCGCAATACTTCCAAGTCCAATCATCCCAATTTTAGGTTTGTTCATTTTATTCCCACCCTATTAATATTAATGTAACGGCTTAAATGTAGCATAGGGTGGGGGAGGAAGGCAAAAATTAGCTTTTTACTTACGGCCTTCTAACAAAATCTTCTCTATCTCTTCAAAGTGATGAGCGCGAGCATGCTCTAACGGGGTAACACCATCATTGTCTGGAATATTTACATCTGCACCGTGCTCAATAAGAAGGCGAATGACTTGTTGCTGTGTTTCGTTTCCGTTACTTAGTACGATGGCTTCCATTAAAGCTGTCCATCCCAGGTTATTTACATGATTTACATCAATATTTGTTCGAGTGAGGAGTTCTTTTATAACGTCAATATAGCCATGTTCTGAGGCTGGGATAAGAGCTGTTCCGCCGTAACGATTTGTAATCGTAGGATCTGCACCAGCATCAATTGTTAGCTTTAAAATGTCTAAGTAACCTTCCGCACCGGCGTATAGAAAGGGATTGTTTTTCATGTCATCTTGGATATTTACGTCAGCACCAGCTTCGATAAGCGCTTTTGCGGTTTTTACATCATTTTTGTATGTAGCAATCATAAGCGGAGTGCGTCCTTGACTATCCGTCGCATTTATATTTGCGCCTTTTTTTAGTAAAGATATAACAGTATTCGTTTCATTTTTTTCAGTAGCTGCTAGTAGTGCAGTCTCCATGTTTGTCATCTCCTTTTTTACTTCTTGTTCTTGCGAGCATCCTTGTAAAAAAATTACGCAACATATCATACTGAATGTTTTTTTGAACATGGAATTTCAACCTCCTAATTTCAACTGTAAAATAGGAACATTAAATTTTTATAAACTGGCGCTAAAATTACTATAAAATCGCTTGAGTAATTGAACATATATTTTTATGCTTATAAATAATAAGGTTTGATAAAGTGAGGATTTAAGATATGTCTATTAAAACAAGGTTTTTATTTTCTTATATTGCTGTTATCCTCGTTTCTATTACGCTTATATTAGTCGCGGGATTTTTAATCGTTTTTTCGATAACAGGTGACTTGGAAGCAGTGAAAAATTTCTATAAAAGTTCTTACATTCAAAAGCCGCTTACACCAGAAGAAGAGAATGCCTATCTTGAGTTGAAGTCAGCAGCTAAACAGCATCAATCTCAATTGTTAGATGAGTCGTTTGTCTCAGCAATAGAAAAAGAGGGTGTGAAAATAGTAGTAAGAAAAGGAGAAACACTTTCATATGCTTCAAACGTATTTGAAAGTGTATCTTTAAAAGAAGCCCTTCCGAAATTTGAATCAGCAAATATTAATAGTCGTGGTACAACGGAACTAGGCGATACATTTTATCGATATGTAAAGTTTGATTTTTATTTTCCTCAGGAAGAAGAGGGAAGTATATTTGTATTAAAAAAGCAAAGTTCATTTGTAGATCTTACACAAAAATTATTTCCAATCTTATTTGTATCTCTCTTACTACTAGCCATTTTACTCATTGGATTATTAAGTTACCTCGTTTCAAGAAGTGTAATAAAACCAATTTTTGTATTGAAAGGCGCAACGGAGAAAATTAAAGAAGGAAATTTAGATTTTCAAATACCAGTTACATCACACGATGAAATAGGGCAATTAAATCAAGGATTTGAGGAAATGAGGAAGAGATTAAAAGAATCGATAGAGATGCAAACACAGTATGAAGAAAATAGAAAAGAGCTTATTTCAAACATCTCTCATGACTTAAAAACACCGATTACATCAATTATCGGATATGTAGAAGGAATAAAGGACGGGGTAGCAAATACGCCAGAAAAAATGGATAAGTATTTAACAACTATCCATACGAAAGCAAGACATATGGATACACTTATTGATGAATTATTTTTATTTTCAAAGCTCGATTTGAATCGAGTTCCCTTTCAGTTTGAAACGGTTGAATTGAATACGTTTATGCAAGAGTTAATCGAAGAGATGCAAATGGATTTAAGTAAAGAAGGTATAGAAGTTAACTTACAATTACATGCATCACCACTATATGTAACGGCTGATTGCGAAAAAATCAATAGAGTTATATCAAATTTAATTCATAATAGTGTGAAATACATGGATAAAGAAGAGAAGAAAATTACTGTAATAGTATCGAGTGATAATAATAAAGTTATTGTGAAAGTGATGGACAATGGATCAGGTATAGAATCTGATACGCTACCTTATATCTTTGAACGTTTTTATCGTGCAGAACAATCGCGGAATTCTAGCACAGGTGGAAGTGGACTTGGTTTAGCAATAGCGAAGCAAATTGTTGAAGAACATGGCGGGGAAATTTGGGCGGAAAGCGAGCTTGGTAAAGGCACAAGCATTTTCTTCTCATTGGAAAAAGTAGAGGAATGTGGTGAGTAAATTGAAAAGAATTTTATTAATAGAAGATGAAGTAAGTATTGCAGAATTACAGCGAGATTATTTAGAAATTAATGATTTCCAAGTTGATGTAGAGCATTCAGGAGAAATAGGTTTACAAACAGCCTTGCAAGAAGACTATGATTTAATTATTTTAGATATTATGCTTCCGAAAATGAACGGATTCGAAATTTGTAAACAAATACGTGCTGTAAAAGATATTCCGATTCTACTTGTTTCAGCAAAAAAAGAAGATATAGATAAAATTCGCGGACTCGGATTAGGAGCGGATGATTATATAACGAAGCCGTTTAGCCCGAGTGAATTAGTCGCAAGAGTAAAAGCACATATTTCTCGTTATGAAAGATTATTAGGAAATGTAAGTAAGCAACGCGATACGTTATATATTCACGGAATTTCTATCGATCAACGAGCGAGGAAAGTTTTTATAAACAATGAAGAAGTGGCATTTACAACGAAGGAATTTGATTTATTAACATTCTTTGTCACACATCCAAACCAAGTATTAAATAAAGAACAGTTATTTGAACGCATTTGGGGATTAGATTCCGCTGGTGATTTAGCCACTGTTGTCGTCCACATTAGAAAGCTACGTGAAAAAATTGAAAGAGATCCTGCTCACCCGCAATATATTGAAACAGTATGGGGAGCTGGTTATCGTTTTAACGTGTAATATACCTGCCGAGTAATTGGCAGGTTTTTTGTATGTTATTCGAATGGAAAGGAAGAAATAGGTAATTTGTGTTAAAATGTAAAGAGAAACAAAACAGAGGAGAGCATAGGGAGCGAGCTATATGTTGGGGGATATATTAAAAGATAATAAATCAAATAAGACTTTAAAGATTGGAACTAATATCGTACTTATCTTATTGATTATTGGTGCAATACAAATGTTTTATGATGAAGATTCTACGAATGATCATTTCGGTTGGTTCTTTTTTGCAATCTTTTGGGTAATTAAAAGCATTTCTAGCTCTAAGGTAAGTTTAAAAGATAGAGATAAAAAGTCGGTATTACTTGATGTGGGTTTAGTGGTTATTTCTTTTGTTTTTTTAGTTGTTTTTAGTGTGAAATATTTCTTTTGAAAAAAGCTCATAGTCGTATAGAGGCTATGAGCTTTTTATCAGTGTTTAGGTTTTCTTAATAATAATGGTACTAACGATTTATAAAATGTTTGAGTAGTAGAAGTAAACTGAGCAGCTTCTTCTAAAAAAGGATAATGGTTGCTATTTTCGAATGGAATGAAGATAGAATTACGTATTCCATCATGTATCTCGATAGAATACTGAATCGGGCACTGTACATCATGGCTTCCACATGTAATGAGGGTCTTTGTTTGGATGGAAGGTAAATTCTCTCTTAAATCAAATGAAGGATATTCATTGGCGAAAGCATTCATCCGGCTAACGGACATTGTTTTATTAATTGGTTTACAAAAATAAGAGTTGTAGTTTTCTGGTTTATACAATGATAATTTTGTTCTCTTAGTAGATAGTTCTTTCCGTTCTTCATCTGTAAGGTGAGGGTTTTTTAAGTTTTCGATGAGTTTTTGCATATAATGAAACTGTGGATGTGCTGGGTGATAAATGCAAAAGGGTGTTTCGGTGTAGTTACTTGCTGCGGTTCCGACCACGACTAATGATTGTAAGGAATGTGGATATGTAATTGCATATAAAAGTCCAAGCATACCACCTGTTGAATGGCCAGCGAAATGCCATGTTGGAAGTTGTAAAGCTTCTCGTATAGCTTCTAAATCGTGAATCGTTTCAATCATACTTAATTCTTTTTCTGAATTGGCTTTTAACGAGTTACCAGCGTCTCGTAAATTAATGAGAAATACACGATGCGTAGCAGTAAAAACATCCGCAAAGTAATCACCAGTTTCATTGAATTGTGAATAGTGATGTGTAATACAAAGCGGTTCGCCACTGCCTTTAGTAAAAAGCTCAAATGTGCCACGTTTCGTGTGGATCATTTGTTGTATCCACATAATATCACGACCTTTCCTCATAAAATCCATTAGTACATAAAAATATATCAGCGATTATTAGAATATATCGGCGCATTTCGAAATATATCAGCGATTATTAAAATATATCGACTTACCGACAGAAACCGACAATAAATAAAAGGAGGCTATTCAAAAACGAGCCTCCTTTTCGTTTAGTACAAAGATTTTGTCATATTATTCCGAATAATTTCAAGGGATTTCGCTACAGTTAATGCGTTTTTTTCTTCAATTTCTGGTTTACGGGGGATAGGTTTATACATGTTGTCTGGATCTTCCCATGTGAGGGGAAGTTCTGTTTCTGCTTGTCCTTTCCAAGCTTCAATCCATTCTGGAGGGAGATAACCTGAGATGTTTTGGATGTTGTTCATTTCGAGCCAAATGAGTGCCCAAGCTCTTGGAACGACGCGCCAGTGATCATAGCCACCGCCACCGACAGCGATCCAGCGACCGTCGCAATATTCATTTGCAATTTCACGAGCGAGCTTCGGTATTTCACGGTAAATATTCATTGTCGCACAAAGATGTGTAAGTGGGTCATAATAATGTGCGTCAGCACCATTTTGCGTTAAAATAATATCCGGTTTAAAGTACGCTGCAACTTCTTTTACAACAGTTCGATATGATTTTAAGAACGATTCATCTTCTGTAAAAGCATCGAGTGGAACGTTAAAAGAATAACTATAGCCATTACCTTGTCCGCGTTCATTTACAGCGCCAGTTCCAGGAAATAAATAGCGACCAGTTTCATGTAATGAAATTGTGCATACGTTAGGGTCATCATAAAACGACCACTGTACGCCATCACCGTGATGAGCATCTGTATCAATATATAAGACGCGTAAACCGTATTTCTTTTGAATATATTTCATTGCGATAGAACTGTCGTTATAAATACAAAAGCCAGATGCTTTGCCGCGAAAGCCGTGATGTAAGCCGCCGCCCAAATTAAGTGCGTGTTTTACTTTTCCGGAAAGAACAGCATCGACAGCTGTTAACGTACCACCAACGAGCAATGCGCTTGCTTCGTGCATATTTGGGAACATCGGTGTATCTTCTGTTCCGAGTCCATATGTCATCGCAATTGATTTTTCTAACTTTCCTTCTCCAGCACGTTTTACCGCATTTATGTACTCCTCTGTATGAACGTAGGCGATCTCTTCATCTGTAGCCATCCGTGGTGAGATGATTTGAGAGGGAGAGATGAAACCGCCCTTTTGTAATAAATCATACGTAAGTGTGACGCGCAGTTGGTTAAAAGGATGATCAGGGCTAAATGAATAGCCCCGAAAGTCATCCGAATAAATAAACGCGCTACTCATGCTTGCATCCCCATGATGTTTGGCCATAATACGCGGTAGCCTTCTGCTTCAAGTGCATCAATCACTTTTAGAGGATTCATCGTTTGAATGCGGAAAACGAGTACTTTATCATTCTCGTCTTTTGCTGGGTAGACGAGAACACTCACGATATTTATTTGTAAATCACTAAAAATAGCAACGACTTTTCCAAGAATACCAGGTTCGTTTTTTACTTGAATTTCAATTTGCGAACTTGGTTGATGTGCTCCTGTTAATTTTACTAACGTGTGTAATACTGTAGATTCAGAAATGATTCCAACTAACTTCCCGGCCTTTGTAACAGGAAGACAGCCAATTTTATTTTCAAAAAATAAAGTAGCAATTTCCTCAACGAAATCGAGAGGATGGCAAGTCATAACAGGATGTTTCATAATAAGTTCGAGAGGTTGCTGTAGCATATCGAGTGAAACTTGTTCATCTAGAATAGACGGACTTGCATCTCTTACATCCCGATCAGAAATAATGCCTACGACGTGATTATTTTGATCGACAATTGGAATGTGCCGAATGCCTTTCGTGCGTATCGTTCGGATTGCTGTTTCGATTGTATCGTTTGGATGTAATGTAACTACATTTTGATTCATAATTTCTTCTACAATCATTCCAGTTGCCCCCTTTATTAATACATAAAACGATTGTGAAAACGTAGACGATCAAAAGCTTGAATAGAATCCGTATCAACGCGTTTACCGATGCGGACCATTAAACAGTTGGCAGGATGTGAACAAATTTCAGGATCGTCTGTAGCCATCCATTGTAACCCGCCGGCATTCATCATCTTCTCCATTACTTTTCGGTATTCCCACACATTCAAACCTGTTTGTTTCAAATCCCAGTGCCAATAATATTCAGTCGTCAATATAATGTAATCTTCCATATAATCGTCCATCATAGAAACCTCTAGTAAGTTCTTTCCGACAGAACTCCCGCGGAAGGCTGGGACTACTTCAATTGCCCCAAGCTCAATTAAGTTTTCCATTTTTCCTTCTGACCATCGTTCAAGTGGATCAGGATACAAGTATGTAACATATCCAACAATTGTTTGGTCATGTCTAGCAATAATGAGACGAGCTTCTGGTAATTTAGAAATTTCGACAATTGCTTTATATTGTTGCTCGGCAGGACGAAACGCAATTAAGTCTGGATGAAACTCATACATTTCTAAGTTATGTGTAGAGACAGGACCTTCAATAATTAAAGTGCCTTTCGCTGTTTTTAAGTTTCTAGCATTATATATTTTTTTATGAATCAATGTATTGCTCACCACCTTGAGGGTTTGTGAATCTATTAATATCGTACTTTATAATATATGCGATGTGAATCGAAATTTGTCATTAAAAATTTGTCTAAAAATCAACAAATATACTGAAAATTTTAAATAATGTCATTATAATAGATAATAGAATACATAGGAGGGGGATGTAAAGTATGAAAGTAGAAACGCTTCCTGTCATTAAAGGAGAAAATAATTTGCCGAATTATGATGAGGCATACGCGAATTTTAACTGGGAAGAGGTTAATAAAAACTTTACTTGGAATGAAACAGGCCGAGTAAATATGGCGTATGAGGCAATTGATAAGCATGCGAAATCCGATCGAAAGAATAAAGTAGCTCTTTATTATCAAGATGGATCGCGAAAAGAGAAATATACATTTAAGGAAATGAAGGATTTTTCTAATAAAGCAGGAAACGTCCTTAAGAATTATGGCGATGTAGAAAAAGGCGATCGCGTTTTTATTTTTATGCCACGTTCTCCAGAGTTATATTTCGCACTTTTAGGTGCAGTGAAATTAGGAGCAATTGTTGGACCGCTATTTGAAGCATTTATGGAAGGCGCAGTTCGCGATCGCTTAGAAGATAGCGAAGCAAAGGTGTTAATTACAACGCCTGAATTATTAGAGCGCGTACCATTAAATGATTTACCGGCTTTAAAAACAGTTTTCCTTGTTGGAGATAATGTAGAAGAAGGCGGTAAAACGGTAGCGTTCAATCCGTTATTTGAACAAGCTTCAAAAGAATTACATATTGAATGGTTAGGCCGTGAAGACGGTTTGATTCTACATTACACGTCTGGTTCTACTGGTAAGCCAAAAGGTGTGCTTCATGCGCAAAACGCAATGGTTCAGCACTATCAAACGGCGAAGTGGGTATTAGATTTAAAAGAAGACGATGTATATTGGTGTACTGCTGACCCGGGCTGGGTAACTGGAACAGCTTACGGTATTTTCGCACCGTGGTTAGTTGGAGCGTCAAATGTTATTTTAGGTGGACGCTTTAGTCCAGAAGCTTGGTATGAAGCACTGCAAGATTACGGTGTGACGGTTTGGTACAGCGCACCAACAGCATTCCGTATGTTAATGGGAGCTGGACAAGACGCAATTAAAAAATATGACTTATCACAAGTTCGTCACGTATTAAGCGTTGGTGAGCCGTTAAATCCAGAAGTAATTCGCTGGGGTATGAATGCATTTGGACTTCGTATTCATGATACGTGGTGGATGACAGAAACAGGTGGACAAGTAATTTGTAACTACCCTTGTATGGAAATCCGTCCAGGTTCAATGGGTAAACCAATTCCAGGTGTGAAAGCAGCGATTGTTGATAATGAAGGAAATGAAGTGCCTCCTTACACAATGGGTAACTTAGCAATTGCGAAAGGTTGGCCATCTATGATGCGCGGGATCTGGAATAACCAGCAAAAATATGAATCTTATTTCATGCCGGGAGATTGGTACGTATCAGGTGACTCTGCCTATATGGATGAAGATGGATACTTCTGGTTCCAAGGACGTATCGACGATGTAATTATGACGTCAGGTGAGCGCGTTGGTCCGTTTGAAGTAGAAAGTAAATTAATCGAGCATGCTGCTGTTGCAGAAGCTGGTGTAATTGGTATTCCTGATCCGGTGCGCGGCGAAATTATTAAAGCATTTATCGCACTTCGAGCAGGATACGAACCATCTGATGAATTAAAAGAAGAAATTCGTCAATTTGTAAAGAAAGGCCTAGCAGCTCATGCAGCGCCACGACAAATTGAATTTAGAGATAAATTACCGAAAACGAGAAGTGGTAAAATTATGCGCCGCGTATTAAAAGCGTGGGAGCTGAATTTACCAACAGGTGACTTATCAACGATGGAAGATTAAGAGGGAAAGGTCTGAACGAAAAATGTTCAGGCCTTTCTTTTTTATGATATCATGAACTTGTATATATAAGTTGAAGGGGATAGTATGATGAAAACAGAAAAGGAAAAGATGATACTAGGAGAAATGTACATACCGGCTGATCCAGTTTTAGTACAAGAAAGAGAGCAAGCACGTATATTAACGAGAAAATTAAATGATACGCCAGAAGAGCAATTAAAAGAGCGTAGCGAAATCGTAAAAGAATTATTCGGAACGACAGGAGATAATATTCATCTTGAATCTTCTTTTAGGTGTGATTACGGCTATAACATTCATGTCGGTGAAAATTTTTACGCGAACTTTGACTGTACGATTTTAGACGTATGCCCGGTAACAATCGGAGTGAACTGTATGTTAGCTCCAGGTGTTCACATTTATACAGCAACACATCCGCTTGATCCAGTAGAGCGCATAAGCGGATCAGAATACGGAAAACCAGTTACAATTGGCGATAACGTATGGATTGGCGGAAGAGCAATTATTAATCCAGGTGTAACAATTGGAGACAATGCGGTAATCGCATCTGGTGCTGTCGTAACGAAAGATGTGCCTAATAATGTAGTAGTTGGCGGGAATCCTGCAAAGATTATAAAAAAACTAAAATAATATTTGAACGAAGTGCCTTCCTCGTCTGTATACATTTATGAAAGAATAGATGAGGGAGGCTTTTATATGTCTAATAAATTACTTCTTACTTTTGCTGTAATTGGAATTATAGTTGTATTTTCTTGTGGTCTTTTCTTACCGATACCAATTGGATATAGAGTATCAATGCTTACAGCTGGAGTTATAATGGGTGTTATGTTTTCAATCATTATTCCATTTGATAGAAAACATATAGTACGGAAAAATGGATATAAAATTGATTTTACAAAAACAAAAGTGTATTTTCGCTGGAATGTATTTGACACTATTTCTATCTGCCTTGCGTTGTATGCATGCATATGTGTGCAAGCGTTAAATACTTTAGTTACAATGGGATTTACGATTCAAAACCCATATGTGCAATTTTTTACAAATCAATCACAATTGTGGATTTTTATTGCGATTGCATATTTAATTTCCCGTATTTCATTAACGTTAAAAGGAATAAAGGAGATCAAAAATCATGGCGCAGATTGGGATTGAGGAGGAGCTCATGCTTGCGTATCAAAGTGGAGATAAACAAGCGGGAGAAAGACTATATGTTTTAATCAAACCAGCGCTATACACATTTTTATATCGATTTAACCGAGATGAACAATTAAGTATCGATCTTGTGCAAGATACGTTTTTGACGCTAGAGCGTAAGAAACATATGTATGAACTTGAAAAAGGTAAAATAAAAACGTATTTATTTCAAATTGGTTATCGTCTTATGATTAATAAATTAAATAGGAGAAAAAAGTGGCGTACGCTTTTGCCATTTTTAGTGCCGATTCCGGAAAAAGAATTTTCTCACGAAGATCGGCTCACAGTAAGAGAAGCAATTTTGAAAGTTCCAGAAGAGCAAAGAGCGGTCCTAATCCTTTCTTATTATCATGACATGCAGCAAAAAGAAATTGCAGAGATATTAAACATTCCGATTGGAACGGTGAAATCGAGACTTCATAACGGGATAAAGAAATTGAAACAATTGCTGGAGGTGGACGAAATTGAGCGAAAATCCCTTTAAGAGTGAATATAAGTTAAAGCAACATTTAGATAGTGATCATGTAGAAATACCAGACTTTCCAAAAACGGTAAGTCGATTCGATCGATTAATCGGGTTTCTTGGTTCCCCAGCGAAAGATCCTGTGGAGGCGACCATTGGGAATGATTTATCGATTGTGTTTCATGTATCGTTATTAGTTGGGGTTCCAATTCTTTCTCTTATTACGATACTCTTTATGGTGTTGTAAAGGATTGACAAGAAGGGAAACCTGACCTCTATTTGACATGCCTATATAAATGATGGTATAAAGAAAAGTATATGAATAATTGAGCGTGGAAAGGGAGAAGTAGTGATCATTTCCCTGTTTTAGAGAGCTGATGGCCGGTGAAAATCAGCACATAGATGATCGCGAATTACGCCCCTAGAGCATCTTTTTTCGATTGAATTTTATTCAAAAGGGAAAAGACGGTGCTAAGCCGTTATGTAAATAAGGTGGTAGGCTTTTTTGCCTGCAACTAGGGTGGTAACGCGATAATCAAAATCGTCCCTTATTTGAAGGGGCGATTTTTTTATGTTTTCAACCTTCACGCCAGTAATGAACTTAAAGGAGAGTATGTAGGATATGGGTATTTTACAAGATCTTGAATTTCGCGGTCTAATTAATCAGCAAACAGATGCTGAGGGCCTTGAGCAATTATTAGAAAAAGAAAGCGTTAAATTATACTGTGGTTTCGACCCGACAGCGGATAGCTTACACATTGGTCATATGTTACCAGTATTAATGTTACGTCGTTTCCAATTAGCTGGTCACCAACCAATCGCACTTGTTGGTGGTGGTACTGGTATGATCGGTGACCCGAGTGGTAAAAAAGCAGAACGTACATTAAATACGAAAGATACAGTTGCTTACTACACAGAAAGCATTAAAAACCAACTTTCAAACTTCTTAGAGTTTGAAAACGTGGACAACCCAGCAACGATGGCTAACAACTACGACTGGCTTGGTAGCTTAGATGTAATTTCATTCTTACGCGATATCGGTAAAAACTTCGGTTTAAACTATATGTTAGCAAAAGATACAGTAGCATCTCGTTTAGAAACTGGTATTTCATTCACTGAGTTTAGTTACATGATTTTACAATCATACGACTTCTTAAACTTATATCAGCAACATAATTGCCGTCTACAAATCGGTGGTAGTGACCAATGGGGTAACATTACAGCTGGTCTTGAATTAATCCGTAAATCAGAAGAAGATGCGAAAGCATTCGGTTTAACAATTCCACTAGTTACTAAATCTGACGGTACGAAGTTTGGTAAAACCGAAGGCGGCGCAATTTGGTTAGACCCAGAGAAAACAACTCCTTACGAGTTCTACCAATTCTGGATTAACACAGATGACCGCGACGTTGTTAAATACTTAAAATACTTCACATTCTTATCTCATGAAGAAATTCTTGAGCTTGAAAAGCAAGTAGCTGAAGCGCCAGAAAAACGTGCAGCACAAAAAGCATTAGGTTCTGAAATGACAAAACTTGTTCACGGCGAAGAAGCATTAGAGCAAGCGATTAAAATTTCAGCTGCATTATTCAGCGGTTCTGTAGCAGAACTGACTGCAAGCGAAATCGAGCAAGGATTCAAAGACGTACCATCTGTAGAACGTACTGCAGAAGATACAGTATTAATCGACTTACTTGTAGAAAGCAAAATCTCTCCATCAAAACGTCAAGCACGTGAAGATGTAACGAACGGCGCAATCTACGTGAACGGTGAGCGTACACAAGCATTAGACTACGTTGTAACAGAAAACGACCGCATCGAAGGTAAATTCACAATCATTCGCCGCGGTAAGAAGAAATATTTCTTAATTCGTTACTAATCAGAAACGAATATAAAACAAATAGTACCCCGAATTGTAGGCTGAAAATTCTATGATTCGGGGTTTTTTATGTATAAATTTAGATTGCCTCACGAGATCTTGTAAATAGAATATGAAGAATTAATACGAGCATATAAAGTAAGCTAATAAGCATAACAATAAATGCTGTTGGATAAAATTTTGCCGCATATATAAAGAAATCGATTTGATAAATATCTTCGTAATTTGAAACGGTGCCTTTAAAGTAATTCGTAAACTTGGCACTATATTTCCATTCATCAGGATCATCTATTAAATTACTTCCCTGATACCAATTAATAAGTGCGGAAGTAATAAACAACATACATGCACTACCCAACTGAACCATTTGATTTATTGTCAAAACGAATCAACCTCCTATTTAATGGTTATTATAGCGTGCATTCATATTCCTGTAACCTTTTTGTTGTAATCTCCTTTTCGAGTTCATACGGAAATCACATGTAAGCGGTATGATAAATGTATAACAAATAGAAAGGAGTGGTAAAACAAAATGTCACTAGAAGCGCTCATTATTTTTTCTTTGCTAAACGCGGGTCAACTTGCAGAGAATTCGAAGATGGATGTACATAAAGAGCAGAAAGATGCTTATGTATATGTTCAAAAAGAGGAAAATAAATAATTTTAATATATATAAATAAAAGCTACTCGAAGTAACTGTTTTGGTGTCTTCGGTAGCTTTTTTTGTATGCATAGGATTCAAATTTAGTAAGTGAGCTATTTAATAGAGGGTTTGTAGAAGAAACAAGTATAATTAATATGAACTGATAAATTGATAAAAATAAACCGTTATAAACAGGAGGATTTGTATGGAACATAGTGAGGCATCTCAAAGGCTGTTTTTTTGATTTAATCTTTTTAATATTAAGTCCCCCCTGTCAAAAAAAGTTTGTCCTCTGGGGAGGGTAGGTAGCGTAGGGGCACATCAATAGCTGCACTATTTTTTTAAAAATGAAGGGGGGTGAAATGTCTATGAAACTCTGTAAGTATTACATAATAAAAGCCACAACTCATGAAAAGACCTTCTAATTTATTGTTAGTTTATTTGATTAATATTCTTTGTCCACTTTTCGTAACTCTGACTGTGTAAGTCCATATGCCTCTGTTGTACAACCTGCTAACAACATAACAGGCATAGCTGAAGTTAATAGTTTACGTTTCATTGACATATACCCCTTTGTGTTATTTCTTTTTACTTAGTTCTTTTGTTGCTTTGTCTACTAACTCAGAAGCTTCGTCTAAATCCTTTTTAGCGAATTCAATTGTATCTTTATCATCCTCTTCTAAACCTGTCTGCATGTTTTCTACCCCTGATTTCGAGAATAACATTGCTTTACTTATGTTTATCGGTGTTTTATTGTCTTCAGCTAACTTATAATCTAGTTTATCAATCTTATCAATTAATTCGAAATAAGGTTTCGATAACTCTTTTAACTTTTCAGCCTTCTTCTTATTAGATTTTCTGCTATCTACAAGGTCTTTTATTTCTTCCGTTTGTTCAGTGTAATCTTTAAGTAAGTATGTTGCATTCTTATTATAGTCTTCTTTCTTGTTTTCTTTAACAGAAGCTTCCATTACTTCGTCTTTCTTTTTATCGTTTGACTCACAACCTACCCCTGTTATTAACAACATTGGAATCGCTAAAGTTAATAGTTTACGTTTCATTTTCTCATACCCCTTTAGTATTTATTATTCTACTTCACTTACACTTTGTTCGTCTAATGCTCGAATATCGTCTATTGCTTTACCAAACATCCCCATTGCTTCATTTAGACTCTTTGTACCAATGTCTGCCTTAGTCTCACTTATTTCGTCTACCGATTCTAATATCTTATCCCTTGACTTCTCATAAAGAATTAAAGACTTTTTCAATTCCATTTGCAAGTTTTCGTATTGTTTAGGCGGTTTAATGTCTTGTAATTTCTTAGACTCCGCATACACCTTTTCAAGTTGCGCTTTTACTTTTTCTTGGTTTGTTAGTAAAGTTTTATCCTTTTCCATAATCAGAGTTACTTTTTACATTTCCTTTGCAAAACCCTCTGCTTTAGTTTGTACTTCACCGAGATACATATTTAAAGACATGAACTTTCCCTCCCCTTACAAGAAAATAATACCAATTTAAGAGGGGGATTGTAAACGTAATATTCTGATGATTTAACGATTAAAGAGGTACTCGTCCATTAAGTTTTTTAATCTCATTCGGATGATCTGGTAATGAAGAGGTTTTTAAGGTTGAATGTAAATAGAAAAGGGAAGATATAGATTATGTGCAAATAAATACGTTGTAAAAATAATGTTAAGAAAAGGAGAGTATAGCAAAGAAAAATGAGTTATGGGATAGAATGTAGTGTTTTTAAGTGTTAGAAGAAGAGGGAGGTTTTTATTAATGTGGATAAAAAATGGATGGAATTCTAGAGAGGGGGTTAAGTTTTATTAACTATAGACTTGCAGTTCTTTTTTATTTTGTTACATTGGTCTGTTTCTATACATATAATCGGTTATATTCAATAAAAAAAGCCCAGGAACCTTGAATTAACAAGGTTCCTAAGGCTTTTAATACGACTCTTTTCAGAGTACCGAGATTAACGAGAGTAGAACTCTACGATTAATGCTTCGTTGATTTCAGCTGGTAACTCAGAACGCTCAGCGTGACGAGTGTAAGTAGCTTCTAATTTGTCAGCATCGAAAGTTAAGTATTCTGGTACGAAGTTGTTAACTTCGATCGCTTCTTTAACAACAACAAGGCTGTTAGATTTTTCGCGAACGCTGATAGTTTGACCAGGTTTTACACGGTAAGATGGGATATCTACGCGAGCGCCATCAACCATGATGTGACCGTGGTTTACTAATTGGCGAGCTGCACGACGAGTGCGAGCTAAGCCCATACGGTAAACTAAGTTGTCAAGACGAGCTTCAAGAAGGATCATGAAGTTTTCGCCGTGCTTACCAGGCATTTTACCTGCTTGGTCAAATGTGCGACGGAATTGACGCTCAGTCATGCCGTACATGTGACGAAGTTTTTGTTTCTCTTGTAATTGTAAACCGTATTCTGAAAGTTTCTTACGTTGGTTAGGACCGTGAGGACCTGGTGCGTAAGGGCGTTTTTCTAATTCTTTTCCTGTGCCGCTTAGAGAGATTCCAAGACGACGAGACAGTTTCCAAGCTGGACCTGTATAACGAGCCATAGTTGACTCCTCCTTTAAAAATGTTTTTATTTACGTAAAATAAAAACAGACGTAATCGATATTTACGGGCATTTTGTTTTCATGTACCTTCGCTCCAGCAGCAGGGAGTTACGAGATACACCTCCGTAGAGGAACAAAATACAAACGATAAACTCACATTACAAGGCTGCCTTTTTATTTTACACAAACGCTATTATATCTTTTACCCAGAGTTTCGTCAAGCGAGTACGTTTTTGTTTTATGCATAAAAATTTTGGAAATTAATATAAGAAGGAATTTAAAACAATATAGAAGAAGAGATAGAAACACAAATAAAACGCTTACATAAAATGAAGGAAAACGTTCATCAAATTTTTATGGATGAATATGCGGCAATAAAAACATAAGGGGGATGTTTTTATGAAAAAGAAGCATATGGAGACAGCGTTAATTCATCACGGTTATACACCTGAGGAACATAAAGGAAGTTTAACACCACCTTTATTTCAAACTTCTACATTTACATTTGAGACTGCGCAGCAAGGAGAGGCGAGTTTTGCGGGAGTGGATCCATCTTATATTTACTCACGGCTTGGAAATCCGACTGTGAAATTATTTGAAGAACGTATGGCGGTGTTAGAAGGAGGAGAAGAGGCACTTGCCTTCGGATCTGGTATGGCAGCTATTTCAGCGACTTTAATCGGTTTTTTAAAGGCTGGAGATCATATTATTTGTTCAAATGGATTATACGGATGCACGTACGGTTTTTTAGAAGTGTTAGAAGAAAAATTTATGATTACGCATTCGTTTTGTGATATGGAGACAGAGGTTGATATTGAAAATAAAATTCGCCCAAATACAAAGCTTATTTTCGTTGAAACACCAATTAATCCGACAATGAAATTAATTGATTTAAAACAAGTGATTCGGGTTGCGAAGCGAAAAGGTTTACTTGTTATTGTTGATAATACATTTTGTTCACCTTATTTACAAAGACCGCTTGAGCTTGGCTGTGATGCTGTTGTGCATAGTGCGACAAAATATATTGGTGGTCATGGCGACGTTGTGGCGGGTGTAACGATTTGTAAAACGAAAGCATTAGCTGAAAAGATTCGCCCGATGCGAAAGGATATCGGCGGTATTATGGCACCGTTTGATGCATGGTTATTATTACGCGGGTTAAAGACGTTAGCAGTAAGAATGGATCGTCATTGTGATAATGCAGAAAAAATTGTATCGTTCTTAAGAAAACATGATGCGGTAGAAGATGTTTGGTATCCAGAAGGAGAGTTAGCATCTCGTCAAATGAAACGCGGGGGCGGTGTTATTTCTTTTTCAGTAAAAGGCGGAAAAGAAGAGACGCAAGCGCTTATTAATGATCTTCACTTTATTACAATTGCGGTGAGTTTAGGAGATACAGAAACGTTAATTCAGCATCCAGCAACGATGACGCACGCTGCGATTCCAGCTGAACTAAGAAAAGAAATGGGCATTTTCGATAATTTAATACGCTTATCAGTCGGTTTAGAATCGTGGGAGGATATCGTTTCTGATTTAGAGCAGGCATTAAAGAAAATATCTACTGTTAATCAATAAAAAAAGAGTGAGCTATCGGTTTTGTACAGGACGTACTAAATCGATAACTCGCTCTTTTCTTTTTACATATGTTTTAGGAGTGTTTCCACAAACTTTTCTAAATAGCGCTGATCTACTTCATCGAAACGATTCTTTTCGGGACTATCAATGTCAAGTACACCAATGACAGCTCCTTCTTTCACAATTGGTACAACGATTTCTGAATTAGAAGCACTATCGCAAGCGATGTGACCTGGGAATTGGTGAACGTCTGCTACAAGCTGTGTTGTTTTCGTTTCAGCTGCTACGCCGCAAACGCCTCGTCCAAATGGAATGCGTACGCAAGCAGGCATTCCTTGGAACGGTCCAAGGACAAGCTGATTTCCTTCTGTTACGTAAAAGCCAACCCAATTAACGCGATCTAAAAATTGGTTTAATAATGCGGAAGCATTTGATAAGTTTGCGACTACGTTTGATTCGCCAGTTAATAACGCATCCAGTTGTTTAATTACTGTCTCATATTGCTGCACACGAGATCCTGCATAACTTTCTTTAGTAAACATGGAAACAGCTCCTTTTTTATCGAGATGTGTAAAATATTAGCAAAATACGATGTATTTCACATGACTTTGTCGATAGAAAATTAAAGGAATTTGTCTTAAAAGTCAAGAAATTTAAACTATAGCTGTTCAGTGAGGGGAAGTGAGCGCATGAAGCAGACGAAACAAAAAGTAATTGATGCGGCAATATCGTTGTTTAATACGAAAGGTTATGATGGAACGTCGGTGCGAGACATTGCAAAGCGAGCGGATGTGAATGTAGCGAATATTTCATATTATTTTGCTGGGAAGCAAGGTTTATTAGAACAGCTTATTACTGATTTTTTAGAAGGATATATTCATGTGATTGAAATGTCGTTTGAACAGAGAGAGTATTTGTCGGCTAAAGATGTAATGGTGCAAATGGTGCGCGGGATTTTACGATATCAATTTGAAAATAGAGAACTAACACGTTTCTTCTACCGAGAGCTTTCGCTTGATACGACATTAATTCGTGAAGTGATGACCGTTTATTTTTCTAAAGAAAGATATTATATAGAACAAATGATTAGACAAGGACAAATGAAACAAGAATTTCAGAAAGTATCATTTACAATGTTTATGACGCAATTAAAAGGTATGATAAGTATGCCGTTTTTATATCCACAATATATATCAGAAGTACTCCATTCTTTCCCGTCTGAGACATTTTTCATAGAAATGTATACGAAAGAGATTGAGCAATGGATGGAACAAGCATTATGTAAAGCGAATATGTACCATGAGTGGCCAAGAGCTGTTCATATGTGAAGAATCCCCACCTAACGAACTGAGGTGGGGATTTTTATGTTTACTTTTCTTTGCCATAAATTGTTACATAATAGCGCGATAATTGTTAATGCAGCTCCAGCGATTTCAATTTTATCGACTGTATAACCTCGAAAGATAGAACCAATGAGTGCAAGGATAGGAACTAAATTCATAAATAATATGCCGTTAATAGATGAAATATAGCGATTTCCCATATTCCAGCAAAATACAGCGATAACGCCTGCGATAATCGACATATAAAAGAGCTCAAAACGAACGCTCACAACTGTACGCAGTGACGGCATAGTAACTATATTTGTGTACGTTAAGAAAGTAACAATAACGATGAGTGAAATGGAGCCAAATAAACAAGTTAATGTCGTGTACCTAAGTGGTGACCAAGATTGAAAACGAGCAGCCCCGTTTGTATAAATGACCCAGCAAGTAACGCCGCATAGCATCAATATATTTGTTGATAAGTGGCTTGCAGCTCCAAATAGTAATTCAATATTTCCTTTTGAAATGACAAGCATAACACCAAGTAATGCAACGAACATACAAAGGAATGTATAGTTTTGTGGGCGGCGATTTTGGGTTATCCATTGCAGTGATAAGGCAATCAGTGGCATAAGGGATTGAATCATAGCTGCATGGATTGCTCCGGAAGGTCCGGCAAGTTGCTGTCCGTAGAAAACGAGAAAACCATACCCCGCGAAACCGACTGTCCCGTAAAAGAATAGAGAAAGTGTTCTTTTTTCTAAGCGGAGTGAAGTCTTTCCTTCAGTAATTAATAGCAAAATAAGAAAAATAATAGCTGCTGATCCATAGCGAAGCGTTGTGAAGAAGAATGGATCGATAAATTGCAGAGCACTTGCCATTACAGGAAACATAAATCCCCAGGCAGTGACGGCGAGTAAGCATAGAAAGGATCCGAGTAGCATTTGTTTTTTGTTCAAGAGTATCTTTCCCCTTTACATTTCGTTATAGTAAGTTGATGAAATAAGTATAAAGAGTAATTGTTTATAGGAGGAAATATCGATTTCTTATAACGGTTATAACTTTTTGTTAGAGGTGTGTACGATGGATTTGGAGGCAGTACGATCGTTTATTGAAGTGAAGCATACGCGAAGTTTATCAAAGGCAAGTAAGATTTTACATATATCACAACCAGCGCTTAGTAAACAAATTCAAAAGTTAGAAGCGGATTTAGAGGTTACTTTACTTAAACGTTCTGCGCAAGGAGTAGAGTTAACGGAGGCAGGAGAGTTATTTATAAAAAGAATGTTACCGATTTTGGAGCAAATAAATGAAGTGAAAACAGAAATGAGGGGGTATCAAGAGAACCGGAAGTTTTCAATTGGTATACTACCGAGTTTAGCGGAGCATTACATATCAGAATGTAAAAATATATTAGGTGATGAGTTCGAAGTGGAATGGCAAATCGGGCATACGGAAGTATTAAGAGATTTATTTAAAGCGCGGGAGATTGACGCGATGTTCATCGATTCAGTAGTAGAAGGTGCTAGGTATATAAAAGAAGTGCAACAAGAGAAAATTGTTTGTGCCGTTTCAAATAATCATCCGTACAAAGAGAAGATAGTCATTCAAATAGAAGAGCTGCACAATGAAAAATTAATTGTATATCCAGAAATATGTGATGTAAGGAAAATGATTATGAACATGTTTCATGAAATAGGTGTAAAACCAACTATAGCTGTGGAAACATCTTACGCAGAACCGATGCTTGCGATGGTAAAAGCTGGCCTTGGTATCACGTTACTTCCAGAAAGGGCAGTAGAGCAGTCTGTAAGGCAAGGAAATGTACATGTAATTTCTGTTGAACCACCACTCATGCGGAAAATTTATTTCGTATCCCATACGAAAGATTGTTTGTTATTACAATCATTTGAGGATAGGTAGTGAGGTAGGCGGAATATTGAGAAAGATTACAATCACATTGAAAGAAACATGAAATTTTAAAAAAAACTAGGTCAAAAACAAACCATTACATGGTATGATTAGTACATTGTTAGTTGTTAAATATAGGGGAATTCCCTTTTTATACATAATGCCTTCCATTTCATAAACGGAACGGACAAAAAAAGAGATATAACTAGGAGGCTTTTTTGCATGGATTCTATCCTGACGATCGTTATCATTGTAGTAAGCTCTATTCTAGTGCTGCTCATGATAGAGCTTGTGATAAGAAATCGTTCATATAAAGATATTGAAGCACTGGAGCAGTGGAAACAAGAGATAAAAGATAAACCTGTGGCAGATGAACTAAAACGGGTAAAAGATTTAAACATGACGGGTCAAACAGAAGAACTGTTTGGTAAATGGCGTGAAGAATGGGATGAAATTGTATCAACAACCCTTCCGAAAGCTGACAAAGATTTAGCGCAAGCGCGAAAATTCGCCTCGCAATTCTCCTTCCGAAAAGCAAAGCATGCGATGAACGAATCCATAAGTGGTTTAGATGACGCTGATAATCGTATTACTGACATTTTAAATGAATTACAGCAATTGTTAGAAAGCCATGAGAAAAATAGCTCGGAAATTGAAGGGTTACGTGATACATATCGTAGTATGAAAAAGAGTGTTCTTGCTCATAGACATATGTATGGAGCAGCAGAGCAGAAAATCGAAGAGATGCTAGACGCTGAATCTGAGAAATTTAAAACCTTTGAAGAAGCAACAAACAATGGCGACTATTTAAAAGCGAGAGAAATTGTTATTAGTTTGGAAGAAGGTTTAGCAGATTTAGAAATCATTATTCACCAAATTCCAGATTTATTGGTAGAGTGTCAAGCGACGTTACCAGTTCAGCTGGAAGATTTATTACACGGACATAATGATATGGTAAGACAAGGTTATGTATTAGATTATTTGGAAGTCCCTAAAGAAGTTCGCGATATGACGAAACAACTACAAACATGTTTAATGGATATACAGGAGCTTCATATAACAGAAGCGGCTGAAAAAGTAGAAAACTTAAAAACACGTTTAGATGGCTTCTACGATCAATTGGAACAAGAAGTACATGCGAGACATTATGTGGAGCAAAAAACACTTTCTGTTTACGATGGCTTAGAAGAAATGCGTATCGAAACGATTGAAACGAAAACAGAAACACAACTTGTGAAACAAAGCTATCAGTTACAAGATAAAGACATTGAGTCTCAAAAAGTAATTGAAAAGCAAATGCACATTTTAACGAAACGTTTTGAAATGCTACAATTACGCGTTGCAGAACAAGATATTGCCTTCTCTATTATTCGTGAGGAACTAGAAGAGGTTTATGAGCAATGTGAAACGTTAAAAGTACTTCATGCAGAATATAAAGAAATGCTGCAAGCGATGCGCAAAGAAGAATTTGAAGCACGTGAGAAGTTACAAGAAATGCGAAATACTATTTTCGAAACGAAACGCTTTATGCAAAAGTCGAATTTGCCAGGTCTTCCAGAGAGTATTATGGAAGATTTAAAAAGAGGGCAAATGGCAATGCAAGCTGTATATGAACAATTAGAAGTGAAGCCGTTAAATATGAACGCTGTAAATAGCAGTTTAGAAGAAGCATACACAACTGTGAACGGTGTGGCTGAAATGACAGAAGAGTTAATTGGACAAGCATATTTAGTGGAAAAATTAATTCAGTACGGTAACCGTTACCGTAGTCATGATGAAAACCTAGCAGAAAGTTTAAATTATGCTGAGAAATTATTCCGTGAATACCAATACGATGCAGCTTTAGAACAAGCGGCTTCAGTATTAGAGCAACTTGAACCTGGCGTTGTTCAAAAAATAGCTGAATATGTAGACAATGAACAAACCCTTTCATAAAAGGGTTTGTTTTTTTGTGTAATTTTGCAGACGATGTTGCTATAATGAATAGCGGAATACAGCAAGGTTATTCGTTTCAAAATAAAGTGAAACTGTAATCAGTAGGAGGATTCATCCCCATTGATTACTAGCCTTCACCAATCGGGCATTTACGGACAGCCCGACTCCTACCTAACTTCTTTGCTCTAACTGGATTTTGAGGTGAGAGTCTTATTGCCCGTTCATGCGGGATAAAGTGAAACTGTAATAGGAGGGCATCCTCGACAATTATTAGCCTTCACCAATCGAGATAAAATGGAACCTTTGCGTAGTCTTAGCGTAATGACACGTATTTATGATATGATTATACGATGTGATAGCGCTGAAAGGGGAAGAACGATGATCTATTTTGATAATAGTGCGACGACGAAGCCATATCCAGAAGCTCTTCAATCGTACGTGACGGTTGCTGGGAAATATTTTGGTAATCCTTCTTCTATTCATTCGCTTGGAGGAGAGGCAGAGCGTCTATTAACACAATCAAGAACGATTGCAGCGCAGCTTCTTCGTGTTAAACCTTCTGAAATTATTTTTACATCAGGTGGAACGGAAGGGAATAACCTTGCGATTAAAGGGATAGCGATGAGGAATCGTTCGCGTGGCAAACATATCATTACAACAAATATTGAACACGCGTCTGTGTTTGAGGCATATAAGCAATTAGAAGAACTCGGGTTTGATGTAACATATTTACCGGTTAACGAGCATGGTGTTGTGTCGGTAGAAGATGTGAAACGAGCACTTCGTGAAGATACGATTCTTGTGTCAATTATTCATGTGAACAACGAAACTGGAGCAATTCAGCCCGTTGCTGAAATTGGAACGTTATTATCGAATCATCCGAAAATAAGATTCCATGTAGATCATGTACAAGGGATAGGGAAAGTACCGCTTGATTTATATGCGTCTCATATTGATCTTTGCTCAATATCTGGACATAAATTCCACAGTGTAAAAGGAACGGGTCTTCTTTATGTACGCGATGGCGTAAGATTAGATCCGATTTTATCAGGTGGTCAACAAGAGCTTAAGTATCGTTCTGGTACAGAAAATTTACCTGGCATTGTAGCGATGGTGAAAGCACTTCGTATGACAATGGAACAAGTGAAAGAAAAGGTAGCTCATTTGCAAAGTTTACAAGCAGAGCTTGTTCGTTTCTTTAAAGAGATGGAAGATGTAACGATTAACACGTCGCTTGCATATGCAGCACCGCACATTTTAAATGTATCATTTGTTGGTTTAAAACCAGAAGTAGTCGTTCATGCTTTAGAAGAACACGGTGTATATGTGTCAACGAAATCTGCTTGTTCTTCAAAAGCAAATGAAGTGAGCAGAGTGTTAGTGTCAATGGGAGTGCCGCATGCAGCAGCTGCAAGCGCTATTCGTATTAGTTTGGCACCAGAAAACACAATGGAAGAAGTAAAACAATTTGAAGGTATTGTAAAAGAGACGATGCCAAAATTATATGAAGTGATGAGGTAAAGAAATTATGTTGAAATATGAATATATTTTAGTGCGTTACGGAGAAATGACGACAAAAGGTAAGAACCGTTCTAAGTTTGTAAGCACATTAAAAGATAACGTGAAGTTCAAACTGAAAAAATTCCCAAATATTAAAATCGATGCAACACATGATCGTATGTACATCCAGTTAAATGGTGAAGATCATGAAGCAGTCTCTGAAAGATTGAAGGATGTATTTGGTATTCATAAGTTTAACTTAGCGATGAAAGTACCATCAGAATTAGAAGACATTAAAGAAGGTGCATTAGCAGCTTTCTTACAAGTAAAAGGTGATGTGAAAACATTTAAAATTACTGTACACCGTTCTTATAAGCATTTCCCAATGAGAACGATGGAATTATTACCTGAGATTGGCGGACACATTCTAGAAAATACAGAAGATATTACAGTAGATGTTCATAATCCAGATGTAAATGTACGCGTAGAGATCCGCAGTGGCTATAGCTATATCATGTGCGATGAGCGTATGGGAGCTGGCGGTTTACCAGTTGGCGTTGGCGGAAAAGTAATGGTACTTCTTTCTGGTGGTATTGATAGCCCAGTAGCAGCTTACTTAACGATGAAACGCGGCGTATCTGTGGAAGCAGTTCACTTCCATAGTCCACCTTTCACAAGTGAGCGTGCAAAACAAAAAGTAATCGATTTAGCACAAGAGTTAACGAAGTATTGTAAACGAGTAACGCTTCACCTTGTTCCGTTTACAGAAGTGCAAAAAACGATTAATAAAGAAATCCCATCTAGCTATTCAATGACGGTTATGCGCCGTATGATGATGCGTATTACAGAACGCATTGCTGAGGAGCGTAACGCACTTGCAATTACGACTGGTGAAAGTCTTGGACAAGTAGCAAGCCAAACGTTAGATAGTATGCATACGATTAACGAAGTAACAAACTACCCAGTTATTCGTCCGCTTATTACGATGGATAAATTAGAGATTATTAAAATCGCTGAAGAAATCGGCACGTATGATATTTCAATTCGTCCATATGAAGATTGCTGTACTGTATTCACACCAGCAAGCCCAGCGACGAAGCCGAAACGTGAAAAAGCAAATCGTTTTGAAGCGAAATACGATTTCACACCATTAATCGATGAAGCTGTAGCGAACAAAGAAACAATGGTATTACAAACGGTAGAAGTAGTGGCGGAAGAAGAAAAATTTGAAGAACTTTTCTAAAACCATAAATTACCATATCTAAAACGTGTATGAAGTCATGTTATTTATCACACTCTATACTCACAAGGAGGTGATATAACATGTCACGTAGCACAAATAAATTAGCGGTTCCTGGTGCTGAATCAGCATTAGACCAAATGAAATACGAAATCGCTCAAGAGTTTGGTGTTCAACTTGGAGCTGATGCAACAGCTCGCGCTAACGGTTCTGTTGGTGGTGAAATCACTAAACGTCTAGTTTCACTAGCTGAGCAACAATTAGGCGGTTACCAAAAATAATCCCATATGATGGCTTAGAAAGAGCGGGTTCTCCCGCTCTTTCTTTTTTTGTGTTGTGTCGCTATTTGTCGGTAAGTCGATGTAATTTCGTTTACTAATTCGACAGAACTGAAAAATTTGTCAAAAGAAGAGGGTTCAAAATTAACTGAAAATTCTTTATTATATAAAGGAGGCATAAAGAAAAGGGAGGATATTTTATGAAGCGAGAAGAATTGTTGGCGCCACCGTCTTATAATTTAGTTTCTGAAATAGAGAAATATACAGGTGATAAAGGGAAGTTAGCTTTAATTTGGCAAGATGATAAAGGGAATCGAAGGGAAGTTACATACGCTGAATTAATGCAAGGTGCGAATAAAATTGGAAACGCTTTTATAAAAAGTGGTTTGCAAAAAGGGGACAAGCTTCTCATTATGATGCCGCGTTTAATTGAAGCGTACATGACGTATATTGCTGCTATTAAAGCAGGATTTGTCGTAATTCCAAGCTCGGAAATGTTACGTAAAAAAGATATAGAATATCGAATTGGACATGGAGAAGTAAAAGCGATAGTAAGCTATGAGCCGTATATTAGGCAGTTTGATGATATAGAAGCGATGGAATCTCTTCGAAAATTTGTCCTGAGCGAGCAGTCAGTAGATGGATGGATTAATTTAAAAACAGCGTTAGAAACAGAGAGTGACATGTTAGAAATGGCGAAGACAGATAAAGAAGATATGGTCTTTTTATCTTACACGTCAGGAACGACAGGAAATCCAAAAGGTGTCGTTCATACACATGCGTGGGCATACGCTCATTTACGTACGAGCGCTCCAAATTGGCTCGGAATTGAAGAGAATGATATTGTATGGGCAACAGCTAGTCCAGGCTGGCAAAAGTGGATTTGGAGCCCGTTTTTAGCAACTTTAGGATCAGGGGCAACAGGGTTTGTATATCACGGTAAGTTTGAACCGAAAACGTACCTAAACTTATTAGACGATAATAAGGTGAATGTACTTTGTTGTACACCGACTGAGTATAGATTAATGGCAAAGGTAGAAGATTTAAGCCAGTACAATTTAGAGGCACTACATAGCGCTGTATCGGCAGGTGAGCCGTTAAATAGAGAAGTCATTGAAACGTTCAAAAAGCACTTTCATATTACAGTGAGAGACGGCTATGGGCAAACGGAAAACACATTACTTGTTGGTGTAATGAAAGGGATGGATATTAGACCAGGATCAATGGGGAAACCAACGCCAGGTAACCATGTCGATATCGTAAATGAGGAAGGTACTCCAGTTAAAGTAGGCGAAGTTGGTGATATTGCAGTTCACATTGAAACGCCGGCCCTCTTTAAACAATATTACAAAGACGATGAGCGTACAGCGATGCAATTTCGCGGTGATTATTATATTACAGGTGATAAAGCGAAGAAAGATGAAGACGGCTACTTCTGGTTTGAAGGGCGCGGCGATGATATCATTATTAGCTCTGGTTATACAATCGGGCCGTTTGAAGTAGAGGATGCACTTGTAAAACATCCTTACGTAAGAGAATGTGCAGTTGTCGCAAGTCCTGATGAAATTCGTGGAAGTGTCGTGAAGGCATTTATCGTATTAAGAGAGAATATAGAAAAGAACGAAGAAATATTAATTCCAACACTCCAACAACACGTCAAAGAACTCACTGCACCATATAAATACCCTCGCAAAATTGAATTTGTAGATGAACTACCAAAAACGATTTCTGGAAAAATTCGCCGTATTGAACTTAGAAAACAAGAGATGGAGATTCCGTCAAAATAATTTTGAAAACAGTGAAGTAAATAGTTGAATGAAATGTAAATCAATGATAAAATAAAAACGAACACAAGTTCGATTTTATAAATTTAAAAAAGAGGTGTCCGTATGATTTTAGGTATTAATCCGTACTTAGTTTTAGATGGTAGTGGGCAAGAAGCTGTACAGTTTTATAAAGAGGCTTTAGATGCAAAAGTAGAAGTCATGCAAACTTTTGGTGACATGCCTGAAAATCCAGAATACCCGATTCCAGCTGAAGCGAAAGAGCGCGTTTTACACGCTACTTTAAAAGTTGGTAATACGGATCTTATGATTTCTGATACATTCCCAGGTCAAGGGCATGCAATCGGATCTCAAGTAACAATCGCAATTCAAATTAGTAATGCAGAAAAAGCAAAAGAAGTATTCGATAAGTTACAAGAAGGTGGAGAAGTTATCATGCCACTTCAAGAAACATTCTGGAGCCCAGCATACGGACAAGTAAAAGATAAATTTAATATTGAATGGCAAGTTACAACATCTACTACCGAACAAAAGTAATTTTTAGAAAAGCACCATGTTTTGAAATGGTGCTTTTTTTTATACAATAAAAAATAAAGGAGATGGGATATATGGGAGAAATTTGGTATGGCGGCACCATTTACACAGTGAGAGAAGAAAATGAAAAAGTGGACGCTGTTTACGTTGAAAACGGTACGATCGTTGATGTTGGAAGTAAAGAAGAGTTAGAAAACCAATATGCCGCGGTTACATTGTACGATTTAAAAGGCAAAACAATGATCCCAGGTCTCGTTGATAGTCATATGCATCTTATTGGGCATGGAGAGAGATTACTCCGTCTAGATTTATCAAATTGTACATCTTATGGCGAAGTGCTTACTCTTGTTCAGAAGCGAGTGGAAGAAGCTCCAAAGGGCTCTTGGATTATTGGAGAAGGATGGAATGAAAATAACTTTACAGATACGAAAGATGTTCATGCGCGTGATTTAGATGAAATTTCGAAAGAACATCCCATTTTATTAAAGCGAGTTTGTCGTCACGTTACATGGGTAAATTCATACATACTGCAAGAAGCGAATATAACAGAAAAGGCAGAAGATCCAAAAGGCGGGAAAATTGGTAGAGATTCATCAAATAAGTTAACAGGGCTTTTATATGAACAAGGGCAAGAATTAATTAAACATGTTCAGCCAGAAATTGATGAAGCTTATTTACAAAGAGCTCTGCAAACAGCGATTAAAGATTGCTGGAAATACGGACTTGTTGGCGGGCATACGGAAGATTTAAATTATTATGGTGGTTTTAGAAAAACATATAATGCGTTTTCTCACGTTATAAAAGAAATGCCATTTAAAGCCCATTTGCTCGTTCACCATGAAGTAGCACATGAACGAAAAGAATATGAAAATGAACATTGTATTGAATTTGGAGCAATGAAAATTTTCTCTGACGGTTCTTTTGGCGGAAGAACAGCATTATTAAGTGAACCGTATGAAGATGCGAAGGAAACAAATGGAGTTGCGATTTTCTCACGTGAAGAACTTGCGGAATTAGTAAAGAAAGCACGAGATTTACATATGCCAGTTGCGATTCATACTATCGGTGACTTATCGCTTGAATATGTCATTGATGCACTCGAATTATATCCACCAGCAGAAGGGTTACGTGACCGTATTATTCATTGTCAGCTTGCTCGTGAAGAGTTGATAGAAAGAATGAAAAACTTGCAAGCCATTATCGATATACAGCCAGTCTTTCTTTCATCAGATTTTCCGTCAGTCATTGAAAAACTAGGCGAGCACCGTCTTCGTTATGCGTACGCTTGGAAGACGTTACTGGAAGCAGGATTACACTGCAACGGTGGCTCAGATGCTCCCATTGAACAAGTGAATCCGTTTTTAGGCATATATAGCGCTGTTACACGTAGAAGTTTTATTGAGGGTATATGCTATATGCCTGAGGAAAGATTAACGGTTTATGAGGCTGTTTCTTTATTTACAACAGGAAGTGCCTATGCAATCGGAAAAGAAGCGAAGCGAGGGCAAATTGCAAAAGGATATGAAGCAGATTTTACAATATTAGACCGCAATATTTTTGAAATTGAGGCAGAAGAAATAAAAGAAGTACAAGCAGAAATGACCGTAATAGATGGCCAAGTTGTCTATAGAAAAGATGCGTAAAAATATATGAGCGGTTTTCGGAATATATCGACTTACCAACAAAAACTGACAAGAATAACGGCCGGATAGTAAGAGATTATTGTTCGCGCCAATCGGGGGAAATAAATAACCGCAGAATTATGGAATTCCATAATTCTGCGGTTATTTTAATCTTATAAAAACGTTCTCTGTACTTTTTCCCAGAAAGAGTTGTTTTTTAATTTAACTGTTTTAATTTGTTTATCGCTTAAGCGTACAACAGCTTTTTCCACTTGTTTAATGCTAAGCGCTTCGTTATCCATGCCGATAACAGGATAATCGTTACCGTCTGGTCTTAGTTTTAAAGTTAATGTACGTTCGTGATTTAAAATGAAAGGTGAACCGAGCGTACGGTAAGTGTTGTTGTTTAAAGATGCTAGTTCGCTTACTTGGAAACATGGGATAAGCGGGTCAACAACTGCACCATGCAATGATTTATTGTAAGCAGTACTTCCTGTTGGGGTAGAAACTACTAAACCGTCCCCTCTAAATGTTTCGAAATATAAATCATCAACATGAACATCTACAACGAATGTTTTAATAATGCTAGAACGTAATGAGAACTCATTTAAACAATGGAAAGATGTACTGCCATCTACATCTACCTGAATTGTTGGATATTTTCGCACTTCAATTTCATTTTTTGTAATTTCTTGAAGGGCTGTATCAACGTGATCAATATGGAAATCGCAGTAGAAAGAAATTTCATCTTTCGTAGAAATCCCTGCGTATAAGCAATCTTCTCTAAAACCAGTTTTACGAACGGCTTGTAAGAAGGTTGCATCATCTCCAACACTGACGATAGCGTTTGCATTTTTTGGATGATCTAATATGGTAAATCCATTCTCTTCTAAAATACGATAGATTGGTTTCATTTTTTCAACGAGCGTTGCTTTGTCATCACCATAAAAGAAAAATAAATTGCGACGATCTGCCATTATGTATCCCTCCACTGCAGTTAAATTTTCTGTTTTTCGTGCTACATATCATTAGAGTCCGTTCCCTGATGATATGTTCAAATAATATATTTCGATATAAATTGTCAAAATACCTTTTTATTTTTAGAAAAATTTTTATATTCAATCTTATAAAACTCTGTTTAACGATGAATAAACTTGTCGATAATGGGTACGGAGTGAAAGGATGATACGTATGAAGTGGCTCGTAATTGGAATAATAATTCTTCTTCTTTTTATTTTGTTTATACTATTGTCGAAAATAAAGCTTAAGGTGACATTTTTATATTCAGAAATGGAAAAGCAATGTTTGCTTCAAGTGAAAATATGGATGATTCGATATACATTTGATGTGTTGGAAAGAATTGAAAAACAGCAGAAAAAGACAGGACAGAAAATCGAAAAAGCTGAAGAGGACGGCGGACTCGATAATAAAATTATGGCGCAACTTGACAGCATTGGTGAACTGATAAAAAAGCTTCAAGAAGTTCATACTATTGTTAAAGATTTTCTCAAACGAGTGAAAATCAATGGTTGGAAATGGCATACACAAATTGGAGCAGGCGATGCAGCTAGTACTGGAATTGTCACTGGATATGCATGGGGGACAAAAGGTATGGCTGCTGGAGTTGTCGGACAATATATGCATATTGTTGACGTACCAGAATTTGAAATTACCCCAGTTTTTCAAGGGAAAGGATTTGCATCAAGATGCGAGTTAACAGCATCTTTTCGTATATTCCGCGCTATAAAAACTGGCGTCAAATTACTCGTATTTATGAGAAGACAAAGATCTGGTATGACAGAAAAATCTGTTCAAGCATAGGGGGGATATAGAATGGACCATCCAATTCAAGGTTTAATGACAACAGCAATGCAGCATTTAAAACAAATGACTGATGTAAATACAATTGTTGGTGACCCAATTAAAGCGGCAGATGGAAGCGTAATTCTTACAGTTTCGAAAGTAAGTTTCGGATTTGCTGCTGGTGGAAGTGAATTTGGTAAAGTAGAACATTCAGGCCGTCATCCATTTGGCGGGGGAAGTGGTGGAGGAGTTTCTATTAATCCTGTTGCCTTTCTTGTTATAAATGGAGATGGTGTGAAAGTATTGCACTTAGATAAACAAACACACGTCATCGATAAGATAATTGAATTAGCGCCACAAGCTGTTGATAAAGTGAAAGAAATGATGGATAAACGAAAAGAAGATGATCCTGAATTTCAAATTTAACGAATAAAGAAGCTAATCAATAGGTTAGCTTCTTTAATTTTTTTGTAAATAAAGCGATTTTATTTGCATTATCGATAGGGACAAACTATCATTTACATTGTACATATTTTGTTTAAATAAAGGAGGATTTTCAAGTGGCAAACGTAACTTTTAAAGGTAATCCAATGACTTTAGTTGGAACAGAAGTTAAAGTTGGCGATCAAGCGCCAAACTTCCAAGTATTAGCAAACGACTTATCTCCAGTAAGTTTAGAAACATACAAAGGTGAAGTGAAATTAATTAGTGTTGTACCTTCAATCGACACGGGTGTGTGTGATGCACAAACTCGTCGTTTTAACCAAGATGCAGCAGGTATTGAAAACGCGAAAGTATTAACAATTAGCGCTGATTTACCATTCGCTCAAAAACGCTGGTGTGCAGCAAACGGTTTAGAAAATGTTGTAACACTTTCTGACCACCGCGACCTTTCATTCGGTGAAGCTTACGGCTTAGTAATGAAAGAGCTTCGTTTACTTGCTCGTGCAGTATTCGTAGTAGATAGCAATGACAAAGTAGTTTACGCAGAATACGTAAGCGAAGGTACAAGCCATCCAAACTATGAAGCAGCATTAGAAGCAGCTAAATCTGCGAAGTAATGTGAAGAGAATGACCTCTTATAAAGAGGTCGTTTTTTCTCATATATTGCTCTGTAACAGCATCGATATATGAGAAAAAACGTTATATCATATATAACTAAAGGGGAGCTCTTTACAGGAGGTCGCTTTTTCTTTTTGGAAAAAATCACTTTGTGGTATGATATAAGTTATGTGTAAAAGAGAGAAGGAGGAATGTACGTGAGTCAGACAGTAGAAACATTATTTTCTATTTTTGATTCTTCTGCGGTAGTTTTACGTAAAGAATTAGATGTAACATATTTAGAGGCGCTTGTAGAAACAGGTGATAACTTGTTTGAGGGAGCGATTTTACAAGAGGAATTATCCGAATCAGCAATTGAAAGGCTGAATCGTGAATATAGTACGTTTAATGAAGAAACATATAAAGGTGAAGAAATTCGTAAAGCATTTCAGTTAGCCATCTTAAAAGGAATGAAAGAAGGCGTACAAGCGAATCACGAAATGACACCTGATGCAGTTGGGATGTTCATGAGTTACTTATTCCATAAATTTATGCAAGGTCAAAATGAAATTACAGTTTTAGATCCTGCAATTGGAACAGGTAACTTAATGACTACAGTGTTTAATAGCGCTAAAGAAGGACTAACAATGAGTGGATTTGGTGTAGAAGTGGATGAAGTGCTAATTAAACTTGCTTTAGTAAATGCAAATTTACAAAAGCATGCAATCGAATTCTTCCATCAAGATGGACTAGCACCACTTTATATCGATCCAGTTGATGCAGTCGTTTCAGACTTGCCAGTTGGTTATTATCCAAACGAAATCGGTGCAAGTGAATATAAATTAAAAGCAGATGAAGGAATGTCGTATGCCCATCACTTATTTATTGAACAAAGTGTGAAACATACGAAAGAGGGCGGTTACTTATTCTTCTTAGTACCAAACTTCATTTTTGAAAGTGACCAAGCACCGAAATTACATGCATTTATTAAAGAAACATGCTTTATTCAAGGGTTATTACAGCTTCCTGTTTCCATGTTTAAAAACGAGAAAAATGCAAAAAGTATATTTGTTCTCCAAAAGAAAGGCGCTAATGTAACAATGCCAAAACAGGCGTTATTAGTGGAGTTGCCTAAATTCTCTAACATGAAGGCGATGGAAGACATTATGGATCAATTAAATACTTGGTTTGCAACACATAAATAAAGCTAGGTATATGTAACAGCATTAGTGATTTATGTAGTACAGTTTTATATAATATGTCATATTTTTAAATATATACAAGATTTAACTGAATTTTTTTGAAATCTGTAATATATATTTTTTCTTGGTGTTACAATTTTTTCACTTGAAATATATGTCGGACGATGTTTAAATTAAAATCGTGAGTATAAAATTTGCTAATGATGAAACGTTTTCATATTTAGTGAATTTGATCAGATAAAATCGAGCGGTTTGTGGAAACATCCACACAACTACCAAGAGAAAAAGGGGCGAAAGACTAGATGTCAAAAATCATCGCGATTAACGCAGGAAGCTCTTCCTTAAAATTCCAATTATTTGAAATGCCAAGTGAAACAGTATTAACAAAAGGTTTAGTAGAACGTATCGGTTTAGAAGATAGTATCTTCACTATTACTGTAGATGGCGAAAAACAAAAAGAAATTACAAACATTCCAGATCACGCAGTAGCAGTTAATATGCTTCTTAAAAAGTTAACTGAAAACGGAATCGTTAAATCTCTAGATGAGATTGGCGGTATCGGTCACCGTGTTGTTCACGGCGGCGAAAAATTTGCTGACTCTGTTTTAATTACTGATGAAGTATTAGCTGATATCGAAGAATTAAGCGATTTAGCACCACTTCATAACCCAGCAAACGTTGTTGGTATTAAAGCATTCCAAGAAGTATTACCAAACGTACCAGCAGTAGCAGTATTCGATACAGCATTCCACCAAACAATGCCGGAATCTGCATTCCTATACAGCTTACCATATGAGTACTATGAAAAATTCGGCATCCGTAAATACGGTTTCCACGGAACTTCTCATAAATATGTAACTGAGCGTGCGGCTGAATTATTAGGTCGTCCAATTGAAAGCTTAAGCTTACTTTCTTGTCACTTAGGTAACGGTGCAAGTATCGCAGCAGTAGAAGGCGGTAAATCTATCGATACTTCTATGGGCTTCACACCACTTGCTGGTGTAACAATGGGTACACGTTCTGGTAACCTTGACCCTGCGTTAATTCCATACATCATGGAAAAAACAGGCCAAACAGTAGAAGAAGTAGTTAACGTATTAAACAAGAAGAGTGGTATGTTAGGTCTTACTGGTTACTCTAGTGACCTACGTGACATCATTGCGAAAGAAGAAGAAGGCGACCACCGTGCGAAAGTAGCACTTGATGTATTCGTAAGCCGTATCCACAAATACATCGGTTCTTACACTGCTCGTATGAAAGGTGTAGACGCAATCATCTTCACAGCTGGTGTAGGTGAAAACAGTGCGATTATTCGTGAGCGTGTATTAGAAGGCCTTGAGTACATGGGCGTATACTTCGATGCAAAACGTAATAACGTATTCGGTGAAGAAGCATTCATCAGCTTCCCACACTCTCCAGTAAAAATTATCGTAATTCCAACTGACGAAGAAGTTATGATTGCTCGTGACGTACTACGTCTTGGAGATATTGGTTAATATATGAAAAGAAAGACGAGATCCTATAGGATTTCGTCTTTTTTCTTTTGGATGTATTTTAAAACTCCATCTGGATATAATATTTTTTCTTTCTGAATGAATGCCGTAATAGGAATCCATTTCGCATACGCTACTGTTTCTTCATCTTGTATATTTAATATTTTCATTTCATATAGTGACGTGTCTAATAAACGCAAAGAATATAGTTGAATGATTTCATGACCAATGTCTCCATCGAGATGAAAGACATTTTCTAAACACCCTAAATAATTGGTGATTTCTATCTCCGTATGAAGCTCTTCTTTAAACTCCCGAATAACAGTATGTGCTGATTTTTCACCAAGTTCAATTGAACCGCCAAGAGGACGATAATATATTTCGCCTTCTGTATAATATTCTTGTACGAGAAGGCGATCTTGATGTACAGCAAGACCGAAAGCTTTTGCACGTGGATACATATAGAATCACTCCTTATTTGTTTTGTATAAGGACGATTATAATGTATGGTGTGATAAAAGTATCGTGTATTTAAGTGTGCGGTCTAATTGTAATTCCATCAAATAAGTCTTTCCAAAATGCTTCATTGTATTGGTATACATCCATAATAGGACATTTCATAACGCAAATACGTTGTAATCCCCAATCTTCTTGGGTGATAGTTGGTATATCGGCAGGAATTAGTAACAGGACAGAGAATGTATGTGTAACGATTTGAGATAAACTTTGTTCTAGGGAACATGCTTCTTCATATGTTCCTCCAGTTCGAATAAATAATATGGATTCTGCCGTTTCAATTGTAGCTAGAAAACGATTAATACGATGTTCATAGTTTAACTTAATTTCTGTATAAGAAGGCCAAGAAGTTGGTGTATTTACATCTGTTTTAAAGTCATGACAGGAGTCAATTTCATAAAGGTTGTCCCTTAATCTTAATTTTGCATCATCATCCCAAAATGAGATGAAGGATAAATTTTCGAAATTTAAAAAGCGGTCAAATCGATTTTGTAATAATACATTCACTTTTTCTAATGAGGGACTTAGCATAAAATCAATAACGCCAAAAAATGGTGATAATTCTAATTGATATAATGCCCAAGCGGGCCAGCAGTTTTGTCCTAAGCTGAATACCGCATTATATTCTTTTTTTATATCGGATAGATTCATGTGATTTATCTCATCCTTTTTGTTAATATTTTATGCCATTCAAAAATGGTATGTGAATAAAGATAGACAAGCATATTTGTAAAGAATAAGCAGAAATATGTTACAATAGAAAAAAATCGAACGAGGTGGTTGTTACGATGCGATCGAAGCGAGAACAAGCCATTTTAGACAATATAAAAGAATGGGAAGCGCAATTAGTTGAGCAAGAAGCGACCGATTTTCAAAAAGTGTTTGATAAATGGTTACATGCTACAGTTGCGAAATTACCTGAGAAAAAGCGAAAAGAATTCTTCACGAAAGCAGATGGATGGCTCTTTCATTTGCATGCATTTATTCAAAGTTCACAAGCACAGTTAGATGCACGTAATCGGATTTTAGGAACATCAAGGTTATTTGATGAATCGATTGAACAGCTTGAAGATTTGAAAGCATTATCTATTGATCAATTAACATACATAGCAGAGCAGCAAACAGCACGTCATCGTCTATATTCATTTGTACAAGGTGGGGCAACAGGTGCTGGAGGTTTATTATTATTAACGGCGGATTTTCCGGTTATGATCGCGTTAAATGTGAAGGCAGTCCAACTTATTGCAACATCATTTGGACATGATGTGAACAAGCCGTATGAAATGATGCTTGCCTTAAAGGTGTTTCATGCGTCATTACTACCAGGAAGACTTCAGCAATATGCATGGTACAATTTATTGCAAGAGCTGGAGCAAGAAGATTCGTTCTTTTACGAAGGAGACGAAGCAGTGCTACAAACAGCTTCTACTGAGGTTGTGTTAAAACAAATTTTGAAGACATTTTCGATTTATGCTCTTCGTCGTAAATTATTCCAAGGTATACCGGTAATTGGAATGGCAATTGGATCTACAGTGAATTATCGTTTAACAAGAAACGTTACTGAATTTGCAAATAGATTTTATCAAGTGCGCCATATAGTCGAGAAAGAAAAAAGAGCATAAAAAAAGCGAGAGGCCGAAGCCTTTCGCTTTTTTAATTTGTTGCATGTTTTTTAGACATTGGAACAGATACTGGCTGCTTTTCTGCTGTTTTTTCTGTTTTTGGATAATAAATTAAATCCAATGTTTTTGCCTGTACGGCAATCGAAAGAATAGTAAAAGCAATTTCTGTCCAATTTAAATAATATAATGAAAGCGCAAGAACAATCGCGTCAAAGACGAAGAAAATTTGCCCAATTGTAAAACGAGTTCGTTTACTTAATACAATTGTTAAAATATCGTCTCCACCGGTTGCACCGCCAAATCGCAATATAAAACCGAGTCCAATACCAGCTAACGCACCGCCAACTACTGCAGCTATAAATAAGTTATTTGATAAATCTACCGTAAATGGAGAATAATTTTCCATAAAGGAATAAAATACTCCGAATGAAATTGAACCTAGGAATGAATAGCCAACCATTTTTCTACCTAAAAATGAAGCACACAGTAAAATAATTGGGATATCCATTAATACAGTTGAAATAGATGGTGAAATATCATAAAAGTTTTGAATGAATAGTGCAATTCCTACAAAGCCACCTTCTGTTAAGTGGTTTTGGAAGTGAATGTGATATAGCGCTGCTGCTAAAATAAATGAACCGATTAAAACCATAAAAATTTCTTTAATAATTTGCCGACTTTGGATGTTCCTCATCGTTATTCCTTCTTTCCGTAGTTAGTAGTCCTTTTTGTGTTGTAAACTAACTACGAGCTCACATGTAGCTTTCAGTTAGTTTACGAAAAAACTAACTACGCTATATGTCGCTGAAGAAATAACGAATAATCCTCTCGTCCATCAATTCTCCCTACCTTCGTTTTAGTTTAAGTCTTAAAACGACTAAACAAAACGTGGAGTAGGATTCTTCATTTAGCAATCCTGCTCTTCTTTGTTTTGTTTAGTTAGTAACAATTAAGTCCTAAACAAAACGCTATGTGTAAGAAGAGTCTTTTTTTTGCCAAATTATCCTTCGGGCAATCATAATTTCCCCACTCTCGTATTTTTTTCGCTAGACTAAAGTATCTGAGCTGAAAAATACGCTACGTGTATGATTCGTCAATACGATGCCACATGCTCCTTCGAGCGATCATGATATCAAAATCCCTTCCTTCAAGATTTATACTATTATATCATACTTTTAAAAAATGTATGCGGATGGAAACCGACAATAAACGGAGGGAATCTACAAAAAATGTTATGTTTAAATATTTTTGTAGAAAAGCCTAAGTTATTTCGGAGGATTGGACAGTTTATAACGGTTTGTCCAATAAGTAAGAAAAAAAGGTTTTATTCCGTTGTATTCTTTTCATCACTTTTATCTTTGAAAAACGCATCCCAACTAATCACACTTAAAAAAGTTAAAGCGATAATAACGAAAGCACGCATAAGCTGTAGACCTCCTTTTGTACATAGTATATGAATCATTCGATTCGGAATGTGTCATTTTTTTACAAGTCTTAACTATTATGAGAGTATATTAATATAGATAGATGAAGGGGAGAGTGAAGGTATGCTAAAAGAAATGTTCAAAAGAAAAGAATTAATATGTATTTCATGTCAGAAAAAAATTCAATATGAAGAAGAGCTTGTTGCTTTTGTAAAGTTGCCGCAAGAAAGAAGTATATTAGTTGGCCCTTTTGATGTGTGTTTGGCAAAAACAGCACAAGAAATATATTGTAAACCATGTTACGACAAAAAAGCATGACCCAAAGTAATTGAGGGGCATGCTTTTTTCATTGGTGTGCTTTCCCCTCAGATACATTTTGAGTGAGTCGATACCAAAGCCAAAGGTCATTAATGATGGAAGCGAGATCGGCAATTTCTGAATTCAATTTGCAAGAAATTTCGAAGTCTTCTTCGTTATTTAAATGATGCTGTTTTGCATTAATAGAGTGCTCGAGTTCTTTTATTCGATCAGGAATCTTTCCGCGAACTTGTTCCCATCTTAGTAAAATAGCATGCTGCATTTTTTCGGGGATATCTTCCCAATCTTCTTGTAAATGAGGAATTTCAATTCCTAGATGATCATCGTATAAGAAATACTTTTCCATAAGTTCACCCCCGTTGTCCTGCTTATATTGTACAGAAAAACAGAAAGAAGTTCGACGAAATTGTTTGAAAAAATTTAAAAATGACTCTTGATACATTTTGTGAAAGGTGGTAAAGTGTGAATTATTATAAAAGAAAATGAATATTTATTCTTTAGGGGGATGCAAAATGGAGAAGAAAAAAGTTGTATTAGCATATTCCGGAGGTCTTGATACTTCCGTTGCAATTAAATGGTTACAAGAGAAGAATTATGATATTATCGCGCTTTGTTTAGACTTAGGGGAAGGTAAAGACTTAGCATTTGTAAAAGAAAAGGCACTTTCAGTAGGTGCAATTAAATCATATATGATTGATGTTCAAGAAGAATTCGCGAATGAATATGCATTGATGGCGATGCAAGCACACACATTATACGAAGGGAAATACCCTCTTGTCTCTGCATTATCTCGTCCGCTTATTGCGAAGAAATTAGTAGAAATCGCAGAACAAGAAGGCGCAACTGCAGTTGCACACGGATGTACAGGGAAAGGAAATGACCAAGTTCGTTTTGAAGTTTCTATCCAAGCATTAAATCCTTACTTAGAAGTGATTGCGCCTGTACGTGAATGGAAATGGTCACGTGAAGAAGAAATTGCATATGCAAAAGAAAACGATGTACCAATTCCGATTAATTTAGATAGCCCGTTTTCAATCGATCAAAACTTATGGGGACGCAGCAACGAATGTGGAATTTTAGAAGATCCATGGGCAGCGCCGCCAGAAGATGCATATGAGATGACATTGGCATTAGAAGATACACCGAATAAACCAGAGTTTGTAGAAATCGGATTTGAAGCAGGCGTACCGACTACTTTAAATGGCACTGCATATTCACTTGCAGAATTAATTAAAACGTTAAATGCGCTTGCTGGAAAACACGGCGTTGGACGTATTGATCACGTAGAAAATCGTCTTGTCGGTATTAAATCTCGTGAAGTATACGAATGCCCAGCAGCAATGACGTTAATCACTGCGCATAAAGAGTTGGAAGATTTAACACACGTAAAAGAAGTAGCGCATTTTAAACCAGTGATTGAACAGAAAATAACAGAACTTATTTATAACGGTTTATGGTTCTCACCTTTAAAACAAGCGCTTCATGCATTTTTACAAGAAACGCAAAAGAATGTAACAGGTACAGTGCGTGTGAAATTATTTAAAGGTCATGCGATTGTAGAAGGACGTAAATCTGAATACTCTTTATACGATGAAAAATTAGCAACATATACTGCTCAAGATGAATTTAATCATGATGCAGCAGTTGGATTCATTTCATTATTTGGTTTACCGACGAAAGTATACAGCCAAGTGAATCAAAAGAAGGTGGAAGCGTGAGCAAACTTTGGGGCGGACGTTTTACAGAAGAAGCGGAAGCATGGGTTGAAGAGTTCGGAGCATCCATCTCCTTCGATCAACAATTAGTAAATCAAGATATAAATGGGAGTATTGCACACGTAACGATGCTAGCAAAGCAAGGCATCGTTACGAAAGAAGAAGCAGAGAAAATAAAGATAGGTCTTCAATATTTATTGAAAGAAACAAAAGAGAATAAGCTACAATTTTCAGTAGAAGCAGAAGATATTCATTTAAACATCGAAAAGATGCTAATTGAACAAATTGGCGAAGTAGGAGGAAAACTTCACACTGGCCGAAGTCGTAATGATCAAGTAGCGACAGATATGCATTTGTATTTAAAAGAAAAGGTAGAACATATTATAAAAGCTATAAAACAATTGCAAACTGTTCTTGTTCATCAAGCAGAAAATAACATTGAGACAATTATGCCTGGCTATACGCATTTGCAACGTGCTCAGCCGATTTCATTTGCTCATCATATTCTCGCTTACTTTTGGATGTTAGAGCGTGATGTAAATCGTTATGAAGATTCGTTAAAGCGTATTAATATCTCCCCATTAGGAGCAGGAGCGTTAGCTGGAACGACATTCCCGATCGACCGAGAGTATAGTGCGGAGCTTCTTGGATTTAATGGAATCTATGAAAATAGTTTAGATGCAGTAAGTGATCGTGATTTTATCCTGGAGTTTTTAAGTAACTCATCTATGCTTATGATGCACTTATCGCGCTTTTGTGAAGAACTTATTTTATGGAGTAGCCAAGAGTTTCAATTTATTGAAATGAGCGATCAATACGCAACTGGAAGCAGCATTATGCCGCAAAAGAAAAATCCGGATATGGCGGAACTAATCCGTGGTAAAACAGGCAGAGTATACGGTAATTTATTCAGTTTACTTACAGTAATGAAAGGATTACCGCTCGCTTACAATAAAGACTTGCAAGAAGATAAAGAAGGAATGTTTGATACAGTAAAAACAGTAGAAGGATGCCTTCATATTATGGCAGGCATGCTAGAGACGATGACTGTAAACAAAGAAAAAATGGGGCAAGCTGTGACGCAAGATTTCTCCAACGCAACAGAAATTGCTGACTATTTAGCGAACAAAGGACTACCATTCCGTCAAGCTCATGAAATTGTTGGAAAGTTAGTGCTACATTGCACACAAAAAGGAATTTATTTATTAGATGTCTCGCTTGAAACATATAAAGAAATGAGCTCTTTATTTGAAGAAGATTTGTATGAAGTTCTTTCACCATATGCGGCTGTAAAGCGTCGTAATAGTTCGGGTGGAACAGGATTTGAACAAATCAAAAACGCTTTGGAGAAGGCGAAGGGCTTAACGAAAGAAGTTATTAAGAATTGAGTTTGGAAGTGCGCCAGTCTATTAAAGTCTGGCGTACTTTATTTTTTACTAGCATTTAAGTTACAATGTAGTAAAAAATAACAATTTAGGGGAAGTCTATGAAAAAAATAGTGTTGATCATTGTACTGTTAATTAGCTTAATTGCAAATGCTAAAGTGTTTCTTTTGGACAAATATATGTATGTTGGTGAAAAAGAAAAGCGAGAAGAAGCGGTTATCGCAACGATGTGGCATTTGCAAGATAAAGGATATAAAGAAAGTGATATTTTATATATAAAACCGGCCTTTTATAGCAAAATGGATTCGTATGGTATGAATGTACAGTTTAAAGATGAACCAAATGAATCATATACATATAGAGTTTTAAAAGATGCGAAAACAAATAAACTAACTGTACACCAAGATAGCAATGAGTCTGGTGGTATGGGCGGGAAACATCAAGAGCTTAAATAAAGAAAGAAAGAAAACGACTGATGGCATTCGCCTGCAGTCGTTTTCTTTTAATTATACTTATGTCGATCTTCCGTAATTCGAATATACTCTATATCCATCAAATCACGAAGTAATGCACCATTACTTAGTTCAACGCCGTGCTTCTCTTTAAAATGAGTGCGAATCGTATCTAGCATTTCAATTTCTTTGCCGTTCACATCTAAAATAATGCGTTCAGAATCATCCATATAGCATCCTCCTTTTTTACACATATATATATTTTGTCCGTCTATTTCTAAAAAATGTATGTTAACGTAATGTTAGGAAATAAGAAAGGGATGGAAAATGAGACGTATTTATTTTATAGGACTAATTTTGTACACATTCATTGTATTACATGTTGCATTCCCAAATATCTTTTCATTTGAGGATTTAGAAACAGTACACGTTGCGATATTTACTTTTGCTCTATTTGTAGTAGATTGTTTTATTTCTATATGGCTTTCGAAAAGAAAAGATATACAAGGCAAAAAAGAAATGGAACGGAAAAAGAGAAAACGTTCCTTTTGGATGATGACATACTGTTTGTCTTTAGTGCTTACTGCTGCTTTTTTTAGTGAACATATTCCATTAGAAAGAGTAAATATTGGATTTGGAGCATTCGTATTCGCATACTATTTTTTTATGCACTTTCTTCCTTATATGAAAGAAAAGCGAGGAGAAGAGGAAAATCCGCTTGTAGAAGAAGCGAAAGAACAAGAGCATAAGAGAATAGAAGGGGATATAAAGAAACTTGGAGAACAAAAGTGGTATTTAAAATCAAAAATCATATACGTTCTTTGCTTTATTACGCCGCCAATTGGTTATTTGTATGTTTTCTTATTTCGTAAAAAAATGATAGAAGGTGCAAAGCAAACGTACTTAACGATCGCGACGATTATGATGGCATTATGGTCTTTGAAGTTTCTTCCGCCTTATGTGTTGGCAATTACCGTTGTTGTCGTAGCGTGTCTTGTGTTTATAGTGAAGTTTATAAAATGAAAAACACCAAGCCTATGTGGACTTGGTGTTTTATCTATAAATTAAAGCTCACCTTGCTCTTCATCACCACGAACAACAAGGACATCGCATTTCGCATAGCGAATAATATGTTCAGAGACGCTACCAATTAGGAAACGCTCAACAGCATTTAAACCAGTCGCACCACACATAATTAAATCTACTTTATGGTTTGGAGCGATTTCTTTTGAAATTTTTGATTTAGGATTACCGAATTCTAATACAGTTTCAATTTTTTCAAGACCAGCTTCAAGCGCAGTTTTTTTGTAGTCTTCTAATAAGTCTTCTGCAAATAGATTTGCACGTTCCGCAATTGCACGGCTATAGGCTTCTACGGCTGAGTATGCTTTTACATCAACGATATGAGCGATTGTTAATGTTGCATTGTTGCGTTTTGCGACTTGAATTGCTTTTTTAAAGGCTTTTTCTGCTTCTTTAGAACCATCCACCGCGATTAAAATATTTGTATATGTATTATTCATAGTAAATTCCTCCCAATCTGTTTTATAACTGTTTACAACTTAATTATAAAACAAATTTTGGTAACGTGCTTGCCAGAAACGTTACAGAATTTTGAAAACTCTGTTTCAATTCATTTTAGTTGTAATTGGAGCGAGAACTTGTTACATATGAAGTATAGCAATTTAAAAGGGGGCAGTTTTGTGAGACATGCGCTCATTACAGCCGGTACGAAAGGTTTAGGAAAGCAAGTAACAGAAAAGTTATTGGCTAAAGGCTATTCAGTAACAGTAACGTACCATAGCGATATCACGGCTATGGAAACGATGAAAGAAACATATAAAGATGTGGAAGAGCGTCTACAATTCGTGCAAGCTGATGTCACGAAAAAGGAAGATTTACATAAAATAGTAGAAGAAGCGATGAGCCGTTTTGGCAAAATTGACTTTTTAATTAATAATGCTGGTCCATATGTATTTGAACGAAAAAAGTTAGTTGATTATGAAGAAGATGAATGGAATGAAATGATTCAGGGAAATTTAACAGCGGTATTTCATTTATTAAAACTTGTCGTTCCGGTCATGAGAAAACAGAACTTTGGCCGTATTATTAATTACGGATTTCAAGGGGCGGATAGTGCACCGGGATGGATTTATCGTTCAGCTTTTGCCGCAGCGAAAGTAGGACTTGTTTCATTAACGAAAACAGTTGCTTATGAAGAAGCGGAGTATGGTATTACTGCGAACATGGTATGTCCTGGTGATATTATAGGCGATATGAAAGAGGCAACTATTCAAGAAGCACGTCAGCTGAAAGAGCATAACACACCGATTGGTAGATCTGGAACAGGTGAAGATATTGCAAGAACCATTTCGTTTTTATGTGAGGACGATTCCGATATGATTACCGGTACAATTATTGAAGTGACTGGTGCAGTGGATGTTATTCATAGACATCGATAGAATAAAATAAGATGAAGTTTCGAATAATTGGACAGTTTATCCATTGTGCTGAGAGGTGCGGATAATACTGTCCTTTAATATAAAATTAAATCTATCGGAAAACTCGTGTTATTTTTTTGTCAAATATTGAGATATTATGTTAAAATATAAGAGCGTAGAAAGCGCTTTAAAAAATGATTCAGGGGTCATTTCATAACTCAAGGGGGAACTAATCATGCGTATCGGTATTCCAACAGAAATTAAGAACAATGAAAACCGTGTGGCAATGACGCCAGCGGGAGCAGTACATTTAGTACAAAATGGTCACGAAGTTTTTGTTCAAAAAGGAGCAGGTTTAGGATCTGGCTTTACAGATGAAGAATACGTACAAGCGGGTGCGAAACTTGTAGAAACTGCTGAAGAAGCATGGAATCAAGATATGGTTATGAAGGTAAAAGAGCCAGTAGCAAGTGAATACGGCTATTTCCGTGAAGGCTTAATCTTATTCACATACTTACACTTAGCTCCAGAACCAGAATTAACGAAAGCATTAATCGATAACAAAGTTGCATCAATCGCATACGAAACAGTACAATTAGACAATCGTTCTTTACCATTACTTGCACCTATGAGTGAAGTGGCTGGTCGTATGTCTGCACAAATCGGTGCACAATTCCTTGAGAAAAACAAAGGCGGTAAAGGTATTTTACTTGCAGGCGTTCCAGGGGTAAAACGCGGCAAAGTAACAATCATCGGCGGTGGTCAAGCTGGTACAAACGCAGCTAAGATTGCAGTAGGTTTAGGTGCAGATGTAACAATCATTGACTTAAGTGCAGAACGTCTTCGTCAATTAGATGATATTTTCGGTAACCAAGTAAAAACATTAATGTCTAATCCATACAACATTGCAGAAGCTGTTAAAGAATCTGACCTTGTTATTGGAGCGGTATTAATTCCGGGTGCAAAAGCGCCAAAACTTGTAACTGAAGAAATGATTCAATCAATGGAACCAGGTTCTGTCGTTGTAGATATCGCGATTGACCAAGGTGGTATTTTCGAAACAACTGATCGTATTACAACTCATGACAACCCAACTTACGAAAAACATGGCGTTGTTCATTATGCAGTTGCTAATATGCCAGGTGCAGTTCCACGTACGTCAACTCTTGCATTAACAAACGTAACAGTACCATATGCAGTACAAATTGCTAACAAGGGCTACAAAGAAGCTTGCTTAGGCAACACTGCATTATTAAAAGGTATTAACACATTAGATGGTTATGTAACATTCGAAGCAGTTGCGGAAGCTCACGGCTTACAATACGCTGATGCAAAAGAGCTTCTTGAAAAAGCTCCTGCTTTATCATAATAGAAATACATTTGAGACCTTCCTTTTCGTGAGGAGGGTCTTTTTTATATGGAGAAATAACATGTGAATAATTGTTATTTATTGGTGTAAAAAAATTTTTATTATGATAATTTAGAATTATATAATAAAAAGAGGGGATTCGATGGGGAACAAAAAGAGGAAGAAAAAACAGGCAAAGAGACAAAGGTATATAAAGAAAAAACAGGAACAGAACATACCTTTTTCACAAAAAGTAGTCATTACGATAGAGAAAACATTTCGGTATATTTGTATGTTCTTGTATGTGATTTTTTGCTTGTATTTATGTGGGATATTTAAAAGTTTGGGGATAACCCCCAATGTTATTGAAAGTACCTTAGGCGTTCTACTTGTTATGGTAGAAGGAATCTTATTCTTTATATTATTTGATAAAGTATGGCCTAGTCATGAAAGTAAAAAAGATAGAAAAAGAAGCAAAAAATCTTCATACGCTTCAAGCTCATCAGGTGGATTCGGTGACTACAGTAGCAATGACTGTAGTAGCTCAAGTGATGGTGGAGGAGATTGCGGAGGTGGTGGAGATTAAGTTAGTTTTTTAGAAGAACGACTAATGAAAGGATGGGACGAAAGATGGAGACTGTGAACTTAATAGAATTAACAAAGGATATTAAAGATCAACATAAAAACTTCGTCGTTTCAAATATAAACAGTCATTGCTTACGAATCGCTGTATTTACTGGTGAATATGATTGGCACTATCATTCTAATTCGGATGAATTATTTATTGTGCTAGAGGGAGAGTTACTTATTGATTTTGAAGATGGAGAAACGGCGGTTTTAAAGCCAAATGATTCTATTTTAATTCCAGCATGTACGATTCATAGAACGAGAGCATTAAAGAGAACGGTAAATCTTTGTTTTGAACATATAGAGGCTGATACGATTATAGTGGAGCAATTATGAAAAAATTATCTGTAGCCGAGTATAGAAAAGTTCTTCCGGTTTTAGAAGGTAATACAAGAACGATGACATTTGCTTATGCGGTATGTGATCAAGTGGTAGATGGTGAGGTTTTTGTAAACGGGCAATTAACAGCAGGATTAATTATTACAGCTAACGGTATCTATTATTTATTTGGTGATACTGATGATCAAAATTATAACGAAGAGTTATTTTCATATTTAAAAACGGCTATTGAAAAAACAGAGAAGAGATTTACACTCTTTACTTCAAGTGAAGAGTGGGAAATGATGTTAGAAGAGCGTTTTAGTAATACACTTCGGAACATCCCGCGAATGAAATTTCAAAGGGTAACCTTTGAGGAGAGAAAACGAGATTTTAACAAAAATACATATGAAGTGAAGCGTATTGATAGAAGAGATATAGAGCGAAGCAGTGAATTTAAAGAGGAGTACTATAAAGAATATTGGGGATCAAAAGAAACGTTTTTGAATAGTGGTTTTGGATTTTGTATAGAACAAGATGGGATAATTGTAGCTGAATGTGTCTCAATATTTAGCGGGAATGGTTATGCTGAAATAGATATTGCAACACATGAAGCGTATCAAGGGAAAGGATTAGCTCAAGCTGTTGCAACACGGTTCATTGAACATTGCATGCAAAATGATATTATACCGAGCTGGGATTGTTATGTAGACAATATTCCTTCGCGAAAATTAGCTAGTAAATTAAGTTTTTATCATCCAATAGAATATAGTTTGTTTGTACGTAAGAAAACGGGGGAAGAAAAATGAATGTAGAATTAACGAGATTTAAAGTTAAGCCTGGTAAGAGTCATCGAGTAGATGAATGGATGCAACTTCTTAATGACAATATGAAAGAAGTACTTTTGACATTAAACGACGAAAAGATGTATGTTGAGACAATTTTCCGGGAAATAAGAGATGGAGAAGAGTACTTATATTGGTATTCTGTGCAAGGAGAAGGCGGGGCTCTTGTCGAAAATTCTCATTATGAAATCGATAAAAAGCACTTAGCGTTTTGGTATGAATGTATCGATGAAGAAGCACCGTCTATTGATATGAAAACAGAAGTTGTTATGATTCAAGATGTTGTGAAGGAAGCGATGAAATAATAGAATAGTATTTCAGAGAAAAGCGCATCAAAATGGATGTGCTTTTTATTATGAAAAAATTGATAAAAGCTATATTTGGATATCTTTAAGTGAAAATAAGGAGGGATATCGAGAATATTTTAGGATAAACTATAAAGTGAAACTTTAATCAGTGGGGGGCATCCCCCACTGATTATCAGCCCTCACCAATCGGGCTTTTACGGGCAGTTCGACCCCAACCTAACTTCTTTGCTTCCGCTGAGTTTTGATGTGGGGTCTTACTGCCCGTTAATGCGGGATAAAGAAATAAAAAACACAAAACCAAAAAACTTACCAATATAAGGTGTATTCGTAACAGGAAAAACAGAGGATTTACAAAGTTTACAAGGGTCACCGTATATTAAGGCTACTGTAAGAGGTGTAACAGTTGAGAAATATTGATTACAAGTAATTAATGTGAATAATCAGAAAATTTATGTTATAATATGGGAAAAGGAGGTTTATATGAGGCAAATACATGGAGCAATTTATATTTACATAACAATGTTTTTCGTGGCGGTATCCTATGGATTGGGGCACGTGTATTCGCATCCTATACTAACTTTTTTAAGCGGAGCATGTATGGCGTTTGCGCTTCTTGTCCACCTTTTCTCGGTTTGGATCGTGAAATTTCAATTAAATATTAGTGAAATAGAAGAAGGCACTTTTTGAGTGGCCTTCTTTTTTAGTAATATTGGCGAAGCCCTGGTAGCAATTTTTCAATTTCACATTCGGTTTCTTTACATATGGAAAGTGTACGTAGTCTGAAAAATAAGCTACGTAAGAAAGATTTTATATTTCCGTATAAAAATTCGTATGATTCAATATGTAGCGTGGATTTTTTTACTTGTAATTGAGCTACTAAATCATGAAGGGCTAATATGAGTACTTCTTCCTTTAGGTGATTTTGCAGCATTGCGACAATCGGATAAACGATACGTTCATCTTCTTCATATTTGTAGTAAATAGAATGAACACAAACTTTGTTTAATAAAGTTTGTAATATTTCTTCGTAATATAAAGTTTCCAGTTTAGGACTATTCACAAGCGCCTCAAATGTATCGGAAGCATGAGCGATACTATGTGCCCAGCCGTGGTCTTGGACATATCCACGGAAATCATGCTCGTTGTTCATATATAGAATTAATTGATCTTTTACAGTTAAAATATCATTCTGTGATAAGAAATTATGATTTGTATCTGCATCTATAATGAGGGCAATTAATAATGTTGTAAATGCTCGGGTAAATACGGCATCTTCGTCATCCGAATGAATCTTATACAATAAATATTTTTCACTAATGCTTTCTAATAATAATTTCTGTAAGTGTGTATGTGAAATGTAGTCTTTTTTGATGAGATGATAAAAAGTAGAGTAAATAAGTTTGTCTCTTAAATAGCTATCGGTAACACCGATGTGCTCAAGCATATTGGAACTTAAAGAATCAATGTTAATTGTGTTGTCCAGTATGTAATTATTATTACGAATTTCTTCTAACTGTTGTTGTAACATATAAACCTCCTATTTTAGAAAATTCTGTATTTTTATAATATAATAAGAGGAAGAAATAGACAATAAATAAGTGCATTTGAATGGAGGGGGCATTATGAAGAGAGCATTATTCTTTTTCATTAGTATTTTCTTTTTAGGAAGCTGTTCCATTTCGTATGTTACTTTTTCTAGCGAGAGCAAAAGTTGGACTGGACAATATAAAGGGCATATTAAGGATGACAGTGAAGATGGGATGTTTACGTTTCAATATAAGGGCGGGGATGGAAAGACAGAATTTAAAAACTTAGAGATTGCTATTAATGGAGCCTTTAGTACAATGACACAAACGTCAGAAGTTCATAGAGGAGCAAAGGTTGAAATGAAGTCTTCTTGTGTAAGTTGCGCGCCTATCTCTAAAGATGAACCAATAGAGATTGTGATTAAATGGGATGATAAGTATGAGGAGAAGATGGTGCTAAATTTGAAATAGCCTAGAGTAAGGAGTTAAAAATGAATAGGCATATGAAAATTGTTATGTTTTTAAGTGTATTTCTAGTCGTATTATCAGCGTGTGATACAAAACAAGTAGAGCAAGTAACGGTAAAAGAAGTACCTAAAGAAGGGTATATCATATTAAGAAATGACACGGTGTTTTTTGCCGATGATAAAACGTTTGAAACAAAAGTAGAGTTGCAACATTATATAGAACAACAAATGAATAAAGAGCATCCAGCACATATAGTCTTGAGCTTTAAGGACAAAGACACATATAAACAGTTAAAAACAGGGGATAAAATAAAAGTATGGTTTTCTCAAATACTTGAAAGTTATCCAGCAAAAATGATTGTAGAGAAATTTGAAATAGTAGGGAAATAGAAAAAGGCAGCACTCCCGCTGCCTTTTTTATTATTTTACAAATTGTAACTCTTTCGGGAATTTCGTTAAAATTTCTGATCCGTCTTTTGTGATGTAAATATCATCTTCAATACGAACGCCACCTACGTTTGGTACGTAAATACCAGGTTCGATTGTGAAGACCATACCTTCTTTTAATGGAGACTCGTTACCAGCTTTTACATCTGGATATTCGTGTACGCTAATTCCAAGTCCATGACCAAGTCGGTGCGGGAAGAAGTCTCCGTAACCTGCATCTGTGATAACAGAACGAGCAGCATTATCGATTGCGCCAAGTGTAACACCTGGTTTACATGCTTCAACTGCTTGTAGTTGTCCAGCAAGTACAGTGTTGTAAATACGAGTTTGCTCTTCAGAAATCTCACCGAATGCTACTGTACGTGTAATATCAGAGCAATAACCATCAATGATTACGCCTAAATCAAATAGTACGAAATCGCCGCGTTTCATTTTGTTTGCGCCAGGAATACCGTGTGGAAGAGCTGAGTTCGCACCTGCTAATACCATCGTATCAAATGACATTTTATGTATGCCTTTTGTTTTTAATTCGTGTTCAATAATTGCTAATACTTCTAGCTCGCTGCGGTTTTCTTTAATTGCATTTACACCAACTTCAACAGCATAGTCCGCCATTTTAGCTGCTTCGCGTAAAATAGAAAGTTCTTTTTCATCTTTAATTAAACGAAGTTCGCGAACTTTCTCCTCAGCTGATTTGAAAGCTGCATTTGGGAATAATTTCGTTAATTCTTCGTAGCGCTCTACGTTTAAATGTTCTTTTTCAATTGCAACTGCATTTGCATTGATGCCGCGGTCTTTAATTGCTTTTGCAATCATATCCCATGGTCTGTCAGTATCAGTAAATCCGATAATTTCATGTGCCCAGCCAGCGTTACGTGCTTGACCTTCTTCCATTTTAGGGCAAATTAAAATAGGTTCTTTTTCTTGGAATACAAACATACCAAGTAATCTTTCGTGTGGTTCACAGTGGAAGTTTGTCATGTAGAAGACGTTCGGTGTAGAAGTTAAGAACGCAGCTTCTACGTTTTTTTCTTTTAGCCATTGCATTAAATTTTCTAATCTAGCATTCATCGATTGGCACCCCCGAGATATTTAATTACAAATATAACTTTAACTCGGAAGAAAGCGTTATGACAAGTAAATAGATGTTAGAAAAGACAGGGAATTGAAAAATCATGTAGAATAAAAAGTGAGAATGTGAATAGGGGAGGAATGTAATAATGAAAGTATCTTATCATGGACATTCAGTTGTGAAAATTGAGGCGAATGGAAAAGTTATTTTAATTGACCCGTTTTTAACAGGTAATCCGAAAACAGATTTAAAAGCTGAAGATGTAAAAGTGGATGCAATTCTTTTATCGCATGGACACGGTGATCATGTTGGAGATACAGTAGAACTTGCGAAGAAAAATAATGCAGTTGTTGTAGCGCCATTTGAACTAGCAACATTTTTAAGTTGGCAAGGTGTAAATACACACCCGATGCATATTGGTGGTTCACATGAATTTGACTTCGGAAAAGTGAAGCTTACACAAGCATTCCACGGCTCTAGTTATATTGATGAAGAAAATAAGACGATTACATATACAGGTATGCCAGCAGGTATTTTATTTACAGCAGAAGAGAAAACTGTATACCACGCAGGAGATACTGCACTATTCTCTGATATGAAGTTAATTGGGGAATTAAATAAAGTTGATCTAGCATTTTTACCAATTGGTGATAATTTCACAATGGGACCAGAAGATGCTGTACTAGCGGCAAAATGGATTAATGCGAAAACTGTTGTACCGATGCATTACAATACGTTCCCAGTTATTGAACAAGATCCATATCAATTTGTAGAAAAGCTACAAAATTGTACAGGGAAAGTATTAGAAGCTGGAGAAAGTATTACACTATAGAAAAGAAACCCTTCATTTGAAAAGAAAAGTGAAGGGTTTTTTACGTGTGTAGGACAGCTTTTAATGCTTGTATTTGTTTTGGTGATTCTTTTCTTTTGGTACGTGGTTGTTCAGGTGTTTCATTCAATTCCATTGCAACTTTTTTCCCATCTACGAAAGCTAAAAATACAGCACCTACAACCTCTAAAAATTTTTTCATCATGTGTTCGCTCCTTTGTTTTATTTCTTGTCTTAATTGTATAGGCAATTAAGTGGACGAACTATCGAATGAGATGACAATAGCATTACATTGTTGTAATAGAATGACTGGTGGAATGTAAGAGTCATTTTGTTATAAAAAAAATAGTACAGGTATGCAAAGAGAGAGTGTAACAGTTTTGAAAATATAGTATACTGAAAGTACAACACATGAAGAATTTAGGGAAAAGAAAGTATGGTGAAACCATTTGGCTACCAAGCATAACCAAATTTTAGAACATATTAATAGCCTGCCAGTAGGCCATAAAATTTCTGTAAGACAAATTGCGAAAGATTTGAGTGTAAGTGAAGGGACCGCTTACCGTGCAATTAAAGATGCAGAAAATAAAGGATATGTTAGTACAATTGAACGTGTCGGAACAATTCGAATTGAACAAAAGAAGAAAGAGAATATCGAAAAACTGACATATGCAGAAGTCGTTAACATTGTCGACGGTCAAGTACTTGGGGGCAGAGAAGGACTACATAAAACATTAAATAAATTCGTAATCGGAGCTATGAAGTTAGAAGCGATGATGCGCTATACAGAAGCTGGGAATTTACTCATTATTGGTAACCGTACCAATGCACATGAATTAGCGCTAGAAACTGGAGCCGCTGTATTAATTACGGGCGGCTTTGATACGGAAGATCATGTGAAGAAATTAGCAGACGAATTAAAGCTGCCGATCATTTCAAGTAGCTACGATACATTTACGGTCGCAACGTTAATTAATCGTGCAATTTATGACCAACTTATTAAGAAAGAAATTGTACTCGTTGAAGATATTTTAACGCCAATTGAAGAAACGTTATATTTAAAGCCGAGTGATACAGTACAGCAATGGCATGCATATAACGAAGAGACAATGCACGGAAGATATCCAATTGTCGATGAAAGTAACAAAGTACTAGGAATCGTAACTTCAAAAGATATGATCGGAGTAGCGAAAGAAACACCAATTGATAAAGTAATGACAAAACACCCAATTACAGTGAACGGTAAAATGTCTGTCGCAGCTGCGGCACGTATGATGGTGTGGGAAGGAATTGAATTACTTCCTGTCGTTGAGGAAGGAAACAAACTGCAAGGTATTATTAGCCGTCAAGATGTACTTCAGGCACTGCAAATGATTCAACGTCAGCCACAAGTTGGAGAAACCATTGATGATATTGTAACGAATCAATTTATGACACCAAAAGAAGCGAAGAATGAGCATCTATATCAATTTTCGGTGACGCCGCAAATGACGAACTCAATCGGGACGTTATCGTACGGTGTATTTGCAACAATTGTGACAGAAGCGACAAATCGCGTCATTCGTGCGCAAAAGAAAAGCGATTTAATTGTTGAAAACTTAACGATTTATTTCGTAAAGCCGGTTCAAATTGATAATGTTGTATCTGTTCATCCGAAAGTATTAGAAATTGGACGTAAATTTGGTAAGGTCGATGTAGAGGTGCATCATGAAGGTAATGTTGTTGGAAAAGCATTACTTATGGTTCAGTTAATCGATAAATAAAAAGATGGAACAAATCGTTTTGATTTGTTCCATCTTTTTTTGTTGTTTTAAATTTGAAAGGCATGATTTTAGATGGGAGTTTTAGTGAAATATGTATGGGATGGAGTGGAAAAGTAATGTGAGAAAAGACGGAATAATAATTCAATTCAGTTGTATATTGTGTTATGATTATATTGTAAGAAAATGGAATCGTGAGAGGTGGTATGCATTATGTCGTCAGCCGTACTCTTTTTTGGTAGTATCGCACTATTTTACTTTCTTGTAATGATACCGATTCAATATTTATATTTACAAGGTTTACATGAAAAAAAGGAAAAGACAGGATTATCTCAGCGAGAGCTATATGAAAAAATGTCTTTTGGAGAAGAACAATTACATTTTCACGTACAAGGGAACCCATTTAATATACCATCTGCGTTTGTTGCGTATATGATTTTGAAAGTTAAGGGACGTAAAAAAGCATCACAATATTGATGCTTTTTTACGTTGCTTCATAGACTTCAGCTTCTTTAACTGCTAATGGCAAGAAATGTTTGTATTGGCGAAACCCGTTAAATACACTTGCACTACCAAATAGAACGAATAAAACACCAACGATAATACGAGCGGTTGAAAGTTCTAAAAAGAATTGGTTTATCCCGAAAAATAAAACGAATGAACCGAGTGCCATTGCGGATTTTCCTGAGAGCCAACCTTTCTCCATTGGGCGGTTTGTACGAAAGTATTTTGTTTTGTAAAAGAGGTACAACATAAATGAGACGATAATACAGAAGACTAATACTGGCATAATGAACACTCCCATCGCTTTGTGAAAAATAATAGAAAAGAAAAAGAAATATCTAAACTTTCTAACTTTTATTATAAAGCAATTGTTCGCATGTATGAAATACTTTCCGTTATAATGGAGGATAAAGTGAAGAAGTTGATTAAAAAGGAGATTATACATATGCATGAGCAAATTTTAGGAGCAATTAAAGAGTTTGATACAATTATTATTCATCGCCACGTGCGTCCGGATCCAGATGCGTTAGGTTCACAGGGTGGTCTTGGTACAATTCTACAAGAATCGTTTCCAGAGAAAAATATTTATACGGTTGGGTACAATGAACCGTCACTAGCATACTTACGAGTAATGGATGATATTGAAGATAGTGTATACGAAAATGCGCTTGTTATTGTTTGTGATACTGCGAATCAAGAACGTGTTGACGATCAACGCTATACAAAAGGGAAGATGTTAATTAAAATTGATCATCATCCAAATGAAGATCCATATGGAGATATTACGTGGGTAGATACGACAGCGAGTTCTACAAGTGAAATGATTTATGAGTTTTATAACTATGGAAAAGATAAAGGATTAAAAATAACAAAAGAAGCAGCCCGCCTTATTTTAGCAGGAATTGTTGGAGATACAGGTCGTTTCTTATTCCCGAATACGACAGCAAAAACACTTCGTTACGTAAGTGAGCTTGTTGACATGGGTGTGAAATTCACAGATTTATACAATGAGATGTATAAGACAAAAGAAAAAATTGCTCGTTTAAACGGTTATATTTTACAAAACTTTACGATGGTAGAAGAAGGAGCAGCTTACATTAAATTAACGAAAGAAGTATTAGAAGAGTTTGATGTACTTCCTTCTGAAGCATCTGGTGTTGTTGGAGCGCTTGGCAATATTGATGGATTAAAGGCGTGGGTTCTATTTTTAGAGGAAGACGACGTAATTCGTGTTCGTCTTCGTTCAAAAGGACCAGTTATAAACAAATTAGCAATGCAATATAACGGCGGGGGGCATCCGATGGCTTCTGGTGCGAAGGCATCTTCTTGGGAAGAAGCGGATCGTCTTTTTGCTGATTTACGTGAGATTTGTAAATAAGAGACTATATGTTAGAACGAAAAGAAGGAGCGGCGCTAAAGCCCTCCTTCTTTATTTTTCTTTCTCTATAGTAATGCTAATTTCAAGCACTGTATCAAAAGATATTGTATCGACTTTAAAACGGTATAGCCGATCGTAATGTTTGTACGTTTTATTTTCGATTACCTTTTTAAGTAGGTCTTTATTTTTTGCGATACTTTGAATGTTTTTCGTTAAAAGATGTTGGAGGTCATTATGGATAGATGTAGTCATATTTTCGAGTGTGAGATTGTCTAAATCGTATTTTTCTCGATTGATAAGTTTTATTTTAATCTCTTGAATGGTTAAGAGCCGTTTATTTTCAGTGTTCAATTTTTCTTGATCTTCGAGAAGGACGTGGAGCTTTGCTTCTTGTTTTTCTATAATTTCTCTTTGTTCTGCTATTTTACTAGCTTGTTCTTCTTGAAAAACACCGTATATGTACAAAAAAATAAACCAGCTCAACACGCCTCCAACAGCAGCCCCAGCTAATACTAAGTACCATCTTTTTGCTGTATTGGCACTTGGTACTCTCATACATGTTCCTGCGTTAGCCATTTAATAATAATGAGACCTGTTTGCATACCACCAGTTGCGAAAAAAATAAGGAGAATTTGCTTTACGATATCTTTCATATCTCCGCCAAAGAAACTTCTTTCAAAGCTATAAAAGGTATCGAATGTTCCGCCGATTGCTGCAACGAGTGCCCAAATTCTTAAATTTTGGGCGAATTGATTAATGTAAGTTAGAGCTGGTTTTCCGATAAGAAACGCACCAAATCCACCAATTAATGAACCGCCAAGTATAACCCCAAAGGCAATAAAATAACTAATAATAAGCAGAGAGAAAAAAGTATGTTCTCTTACATCCATCGTCATTCCCCTTTCTTCTTCATATATATGGACAAAGTATAAGAAGTATGTTTTGATTTCCGCTTTCCTCATCACCTATAATAAAAGTAGTCAAATAGGTAAAGAGAGGGTACAACAGTGAAGTTTGTGCATTTACAATGTCAAACCGTTTTTAGTTTATTAAAAAGTGCTTGTAAAATTGATGAGCTTGTAGTCAGGGCGAAAGAACTCGGTTTTTCATCGCTGGCTATTACGGATGAAAATGTTATGTATGGCGTTATTCCGTTTTATAAAGCATGTAAGAAACATGGTATACAGCCTGTTATTGGATTAACCGCTTCTATTTTTAGTGAAGAAGAAGAAAGGTCTTATCCGCTTGTATTACTTGCTGAGAATGAAATAGGCTACCAAAATTTATTAAAGATTTCTAGCAGTATTATGACAAAGTCCAAAGAAGGTATTCCTAAGAAGTGGCTTGCGCATTATGCGAAAGGATTAATTGCAATTTCACCAGGTAAAGATGGCGAAATTGAGCAATTATTACTAGAAGACAATGAGAGTCAGGCTGAAGAAGTAGCTCGCACGTATCAAAATATGTTTGGCCATTTTTATATGAGTTTGCAGCATCATGCGATTCAAGATGAGTTGCTTTTACAAGAGAAACTACCTGAATTTATTAGTAGGGTTAATATTCCGGTCGTTGCAACAAACGATGTGCGCTATATCAATCAAAGTGACGCGCTTGTTCACGAATGTTTACTATCTGTTGAAAGTGGAACGAAAATGACTGATCCAGATAGGCCGAGGCTGAAAACAGATCAGTATTATTTAAAGTCATCGGATGAAATGGAAGCACTATTTTCCCACGCGCCGGAAGCAATCCAAAATACAATAAAAATTGCAGAGCGTTGCCAAGTAGAAATACCGTTCCATGTAAATCAACTTCCGAAATTTCCTGTTCCGTCTAATGAAACGAGTGATATATATTTGCGTCGTGTTTGTGAAGAAGGTTTGCGGAAACGATATGGTGAACCGAAAGAAGTGCATATAAAGCGTTTGGATCATGAATTAAATGTTATTTCTCGTATGGGATTTAGTGATTATTTCCTCATCGTATGGGATTTTATGAAGTATGCACATGAAAATCATATTCTAACAGGACCAGGTCGTGGATCGGCAGCTGGTTCACTCGTTTCATACGTATTAGAAATTACAGATATTGATCCAATTGAATACGATCTATTATTTGAAAGGTTTTTAAATCCTGAACGTGTGACGCTTCCCGATATTGATATTGATTTTCCAGACGTAAGACGTGATGAGATGATTCGCTATGTGAAAGATAAATACGGTCAGCTCCGTGTTGCGCAAATTGTAACGTTTGGTACGCTTGCAGCAAAAGCGGCAATTAGAGACATTGCCCGCGTAATGGGGCTTCCGCCGCGAGATATTGATATATTTTCAAAACTTATCCCATCAAAGCTTGGTATAACGTTAAAAGATGCATATGAAGAATCACAATCACTTCGTGAGTTTATACAAGGGAATCTTCTGCATGAGCGTGTATTTGAAATCGCAAAACGTGTAGAAGGTTTACCACGTCATACGTCTATTCATGCGGCTGGTGTTATTATGAGTCAAGAACCGCTAACAGGAAGTGTAGCAATTCAAGAAGGACATAACGATGTTTATGTTACGCAATATCCAGCCGATGCGCTAGAAGAACTTGGTTTGCTTAAGATGGACTTTTTAGGATTACGTAATTTAACGTTACTTGAAAATATTATAAAATTTATCGCGAACAAAACAGGGAAAGAAATCGATATAAGAAACTTACCTCTTCAAGATGAAAAGACGTTCCAATTATTAGGGAGAGGGGATACAACAGGTGTATTCCAGCTTGAGTCGGGTGGTATGCGAAATGTACTTCGCGGGTTAAAACCGAATGAGTTTGAAGATATCGTAGCTGTTAACTCGTTATACAGACCAGGACCGATGGAACAGATACCGACTTTTATTGAATCGAAACATGGAAAAAGAAAAATTGAATATTTACATCCGGATTTAAAGCCAATTTTAGAAAGAACATACGGCGTCATTGTATACCAAGAACAAATTATGCAAATTGCATCGAAGTTAGCTGGTTTTTCGCTCGGAGAAGCAGATTTACTGCGCCGTGCGGTGAGTAAAAAAAATCGTGATATTTTAGATCAGGAACGTAAGCATTTCGTCCAAGGATGTTTGCGAAATGGTTATGATGAGACATCCGCAGAGAAAATTTATGATTTAATTGTAAGATTTGCGAATTACGGTTTTAACCGAAGTCACGCTGTAGCTTACAGTATGATCGGATATCAACTTGCCTACTTAAAAGCGAACTATACGCTGGAATTTATGACGGCACTATTATCAAGTGCAATTGGAAATGAAGATAAAATTGTACAGTATATACGAGAAACGAAGCGAAAAGGTTTTCATGTTTTGCCGCCGTCTCTTCAAAAAAGTGGTTACAACTTCCAAATAGAGGGGAATGCGATACGTTACAGTTTACTTTCGATTCGAAATATTGGAATGGCTACAGTGACGGCATTATTAGAAGAACGAGAGAAAAAAATGTTCGAAGATTTGTTTGAATTTTGTCTCCGTTTGCCGTCAAAGTTTGTAACGGAGCGCAATTTAGAAGCTTTCGTCTGGTCGGGATGTTTTGATGATTTTGGTGTTTCGAGAACGAATTTATGGAAAAGTATTAAAGGGGCATTAGAGTACGCGAATCTCGCACGTGATTTAGGAGATGCTGTTCCAAAATCAAAATACGTACAAGGAGAAGAGCTATCTTTTATTGAACAACTAAATAAAGAGAAAGAAGCACTTGGCTTTTATTTATCAAGTTATCCGACAGCGCAGTATGTAAAGTTAGCAAAAGAATTAGAAATTCCATCTCTCGCTCAGGCGATGCGACACAAGAAAAAAGTACAAAGAGCTATTGTGTATATAACAAGTGTGAGAGTGATTCGTACGAAAAAGTTTCAAAAGATGGCATTTATTACATTCTGTGATCAAAATGATGAAATGGAAGCAGTCCTCTTCCCGGAAACGTATATACATTTCTCGGACAAGTTACAAGAAGGAGCAATTGTTTTAGTTGACGGCATGATTGAGCTAAGAAATCATAAGCTGCAATGGATTGTAAATGGGCTATATCCGCTAGAGGAAATGGATGTTTATGAAGAAAAGAAAGACGCATCTGTTTACGTGAAATTGCCGTCTCAGTATGAGAAAAAGCTTTTAAATCAGGTTACGAAAATATTGTTCGACTATTCAGGTTTTGCGAAAGTACTAATTTATTATGAAAAGGAACATAAAATGGTACAATTATCTCGGAGTTTATCGATTCATCCAAGTGAAGAATGTTTAGGAGCACTTCGTGAAATTGTCGGGGAAGAAAATGTAGTTGTGAAAATATAATGGACAATTTCCCTACACTTCGATTATTATAGTAGTAGTGTTCGTGGTCAGACCACTTGGAGAAATTGATATCAGCAAGAATAATTTGAGGAGAGTGGATAGTTTGTCAACACTTCGTGAAGAAGCACTTCACATGCATAAAGTGCATCAAGGAAAATTAGAAACTGTATCAAAAGTAAAAGTAGAAAATGCAAAAGATTTAAGTCTTGCATATTCTCCAGGGGTTGCAGAACCTTGTAAAGAAATTTATGACGATAAAAGTAAGGTATATGAATATACGATGAAGGGAAATATGGTAGCAGTTGTGACAGACGGAACGGCTGTACTTGGTCTTGGTAACATTGGACCTGAAGCATCTCTTCCAGTAATGGAAGGTAAAGCTGTATTATTCAAGAGCTTTGCTGGTGTAGATGCATTCCCGATTGCCTTAAATACAAACGATGTAGATAAAATTGTTGAAACTGTAAAATTAATGGAGCCAACTTTTGGCGGCGTTAACTTAGAAGATATCGCAGCACCAAACTGCTTCATTATTGAAGAGCGTTTGAAAAAAGAAACAAATATTCCTATCTTCCATGATGATCAACACGGAACAGCTATCGTAACCGTAGCAGGTCTTGTAAATGCACTGAAATTAGTTGGAAAGAAAATGTCTGACATTAAAGTTGTCGCAAATGGCGCAGGTGCAGCAGGTATTGCAATTATTAAACTTTTATATCGCTATGGTGTACGCGACATTATTATGTGTGACCGTAAAGGGGCAATCTATGATGGTCGTCCTACAGGTATGAATCCGGTGAAGGATGAAGTTGCAAAATATACAAATAAGAATCGTATAGAAGGTTCTTTAGCTGATGTTGTACAAGGTGCGGACGTATTTATTGGTGTATCTGCAGAAGGTGCATTAACAGAAGAGATGGTTCGTACAATGAATGACAATGCGATTATTTTTGCAATGGCAAATCCAGTTCCAGAAATTATGCCAGAATTGGCAAAAGCAGCGGGCGCAGCTGTGGTTGGAACAGGTCGTTCTGACTTCCCGAACCAAGTAAATAATGTACTGGCGTTCCCTGGTATTTTCCGCGGTGCACTTGACGTACATGCGACACAAATTAACGAAGAAATGAAGATGGCAGCTGTACAGGCTATTGCTGAGCTTGTAGCAGAAGATGAGTTAAATGCAGACTATATCATTCCAGCACCATTTGACGCGCGTGTAGCGCCTCAAGTAGCGGCTTACGTTGCAAAAGCAGCAATGGAGACAGGAGTAGCTCGCCGTCAAGTAGATCCAAATGAGATCGCTGAAAAAACAAAACAATTAGCGCTGATTGGTAAAGAATAAGCGAGGAATTTCCATTGACATCATCAAATACAAAAGTATATCTCGAAATTGTAAAAAAAATCCGTTCCATTATGGAAGAGGATGGATTGGTAGCGGGGGATCGTTTGCCGTCTGAGCGCGAGTTAAGTTCACGCTTAAACGTAGGACGTTCCTCTGTAAGAGAAGCATTGCGTGCTTTAGAACTGGTAGGATTGATTGAAACGAGACGTGGTGAAGGGACGTTTATTCGAAACTTTTATGATAACGGTCTTGTACAATTAATTGCTCCGTTTTTACTGCAAGATGAGAAAACAATTCGTGATTTATTACAAACAAAACGATTGCTTGAGAAAGATATGATTCGAATTGTATGTAATTTACCGAAAGAAACGTTTTCTAAAGTACTAAGTAGATTACACCAAGTACTTGAAGAAAATGAAAGCTCAATCCCAACGCTTCATCAAACGTTCTTTAAAACACTTATTGAACAAGTCGATAATTATTTACTATATCGCATTTGGATGATCGTAAATGATTACGTAGCAACTCTTTCTTGTAAAGTTTCAAGAGATTCTATCGATATGTATAGAAAGCTTTATGCTACTTTGGAAGAAAAACAAGAAAATGATGCACTAAAAATTTACGATGAATTAGTAGAGAATATACAGTTTCACTCGTAATGTATAAAATTTGTCGAAATGACCATGACACGTTATGACAAACATTCTACCGCGTAGCGGTTAAAGTTAAACGTAAAGAGTGAGGTTATTAGACAGATTGAGAAGATAAGGCTAACATCAAACTTTGGTGTTAGCCCCATTTTCTTCTTACGCTAACCTTAGCTCTCAACGAAGGGGGTCAAATTGTGCTAAGAGATTTATTCGTGAAAAAGAAAAAGTACGCTGCAATACCTTCAGAACAAGTACGAAAAGATGTACCAGATGGCGTTATGACAAAATGTCCGGAATGTAAAAAAATCATGTATACGAAAGAACTTCTAAAAAATTTAAAAGTATGTGTGAATTGTGGATATCATCATCCTATGAATGCATGGGAACGTCTTGATAGTATATTGGACGAAGGGTCATTCCGTGAGTATGACAAAGAAATGGTTTCGTTAAATCCACTCGAGTTTCCAGGTTATGAAGAGAAACTAGAGAGCGATCGTAAGAAGACTGAATTGAACGAAGCGGTTGTAACTGGTGAAGGAACAATTGATGACATGCTTGTTGTTGTTGCAGTAATGGATTCTCGTTTTCGAATGGGGAGCATGGGCTCTGTAGTAGGAGAAAAAATCGCCCGTGCGGTTGAAAAGGCGTACGACTTACAAGTTCCATTTATTATCTTTACTGCTTCGGGTGGTGCCCGTATGCAAGAAGGTATATTAAGTTTAATGCAAATGGCAAAAACAAGCGTAGCTTTGAAAAAGCATAGTAATGCAGGAGGATTATTTATTTCTGTTATGACTCACCCAACGACGGGCGGGGTTTCAGCGAGTTTCGCTTCACTTGGTGATTATAATCTTGCAGAACCAGGTGCACTTATCGGATTTGCTGGTAGACGTGTAATTGAACAAACGGTGCGTGAGAAACTACCAGAAGATTTCCAAACGGCAGAATTCTTACTAGATCATGGTCAATTAGATGCGGTGGTGCATCGTGATGATATGAGAGAATCACTTCGCAAGATTTTAGAAGTTCATCAAGGAGGGGAAATGGCTGTATGGCAGAGCTAGAATTTGAAAAACCAGTTGTTGAGCTAAGAAATAAGATTCGTGAACTGAAAGACTATACGAAAAACAGCCAGATGGACTTCAGTGAGGAGATTCGTATTTTGGAAGAAAAGCTAGAAAATTTAGAGGAAGATATATACGGCAATCTGAAAGTATGGGACCGTGTTCAAATTGCTCGTCATGCTGAACGACCGACAACGCTCGATTATATTGAGCACTTATTTACTGATTTTTTCGAATGTCATGGAGATCGTCTATTTGGCGATGATGCAGCGATTGTCGGCGGCATTGCGAAATATAAAGGGATGCCTGTAACTGTAATTGGGCATCAGCGCGGAAAAGATACGAAAGAAAATATTCGCCGTAACTTTGGAATGCCTCATCCAGAAGGATATCGAAAAGCATTACGTTTAATGAAGCAGGCGGAAAAGTTCAATCGTCCTATTATTTGTTTTATTGATACGAAAGGAGCTTATCCTGGTAAAGCTGCTGAAGAACGTGGTCAAAGTGAAGCTATCGCCCGCAATTTATTTGAAATGGCAGGTTTAACGGTACCTGTTATTTGTATCGTTATCGGCGAAGGTGGTAGTGGTGGTGCGCTAGGCCTTGGAGTTGGAGATTACATTCATATGCTAGAAAATTCCACTTATTCTGTTATTACACCAGAGGGTGCAGCGGCAATTCTTTGGAAAGATGCAGGAAAAGCAAAGGAAGCTGCAGAGGCAATGAAAATTACAGCAGCAGATTTGAAAGAATTAGGTGTAATTGATGAAATTATTCCAGAGGCAAAAGGTGGAGCTCACCGTAATCTTTTAAAACAGTCAGAAAATATAGACTTAATGATTAGAAAAACTTTTGAACAATTAAACGGAATTTCGAAAGATGAATTAATCGAAAAACGTTATGAAAAATATATGAAAATTGGGCAAGTTTCGTTTTCAAACGCTTCCATTGGGATAAAATAATAAAAGCGTGCGTTCCTCTTCGCGAATGCACGTTTTTATTATGAAAAGACACATCTTCTCCATTGTGTTTTTATATTTTTTCGTGTTATTTTATTATAAGGCAAATAATCTTTATGAGGTGAGTACAAATGAAACGTATTGGTGTATTAACAAGTGGTGGAGATTCACCTGGTATGAATGCTGCCATTCGTGCAGTTGTTCGTAAAGCGATTTTCCATGATATTGAAGTATATGGTATTTACCATGGATACGCTGGATTAATTTCTGGTCACATTGAAAAATTAGAACTTGGTTCTGTTGGCGATATTATCCACCGCGGTGGTACGAAATTATATACAGCAAGATGTCCTGAGTTTAAAGACCCAGAAGTACGACTAAAAGGTATCGAGCAATTAAAGAAACATGGTATCGAAGGACTTGTTGTTATTGGTGGAGATGGTTCTTACCAAGGCGCTAAAAAATTAACTGAACAAGGATTCCCATGTGTTGGTGTACCAGGTACAATCGACAATGATATCCCTGGAACAGACTTCACAATTGGTTTCGATACAGCTTTAAACACTGTTATTGATGCAATTGATAAAATCCGTGACACAGCTACATCTCATGAACGTACATATGTTATCGAAGTAATGGGACGTCACGCTGGTGATATCGCATTATGGGCTGGTTTAGCTGATGGTGCAGAAACAATCTTAATTCCAGAAGAAGAGTATGACATGGATGATGTTATCGCTCGTCTGAAGCGCGGTAGTGAACGTGGTAAAAAACACAGTATTATCGTTGTAGCTGAAGGTGTTGGAAGTGCAATTGACATCGGTAAGCACATTGAAGAAGCAACAAACTTTGATACTCGTGTAACTGTATTAGGTCACGTACAACGTGGCGGATCACCAAGTGCACAAGACCGTGTATTAGCAAGTCGTCTTGGCGCAAGAGCAGTTGAATTGTTAATTGCTGGTAAAGGCGGACGTTGTGTAGGTATTCAAGATAACAAACTTGTTGATCATGACATTATCGAAGCGTTAGCTCAAAAGCATACAATCGATAAAGATATGTATCAATTATCTAAAGAATTATCCATCTAATCGGCGTAATGTCAGATATTTGGGAACGGTTTCATAATTTTCGGAGGTGCAATATGCGTAAAACTAAAATTGTATGTACTATAGGTCCTGCTAGTGAAAGTATTGAAAAATTAGAGCAATTAATCGAAGCAGGTATGAACGTTGCTCGTTTAAACTTCTCTCATGGTAGCCATGAAGAGCACGGAGCTCGTATTAAAAACATTCGTGAAGCTTCAAAGAAGACTGGTAAAACAGTTGGTATCTTACTTGATACAAAAGGTCCAGAAATCCGTACTCACGACTTTGTAGACGGACAAGCTGAGCTTGTAACAGGTGCAGAAGTAGTTCTTTCTACTGAGCAAGTATTAGGTACTGCAGAGAAGTTCTCTGTATCTTATGCTGGTCTTTATGACGATGTAGACCCAGGTTCTCGTATTCTAATCGATGACGGTCTTATCGAACTAGAAGTAATCGAAAAAGCTGATGGAAACATCCGTACAAAAGTTCTTAACAGCGGAACTGTAAAAAATAAAAAAGGTGTTAACGTACCAAACGTAAGCATTAAGCTTCCTGGTATCACTGAAAAAGACGTAAAAGATATCATCTTCGGTATCGAGCAAAAAGTTGATTTCATTGCAGCTTCATTCGTACGTAAAGCGTCTGACGTATTAGAAATCCGTGAATTATTAGAAGAGCATAACGCTCAATACATCCAAATCGTACCAAAAATCGAAAACCAAGAAGGTATCGACAATATCGATTCAATCTTAGAAGTTTCTGACGGTTTAATGGTAGCTCGTGGTGACATGGGTGTAGAAATTCCACCGGAAGAAGTACCGTTAGTACAAAAACGTCTAATTAAAAAATGTAACGTGTTAGGTAAACCAGTTATTACTGCAACACAAATGTTAGATTCTATGCAACGTAACCCACGTCCAACTCGTGCGGAAGCAAGTGACGTAGCTAACGCAATCTTCGATGGTACAGATGCAATCATGCTTTCAGGTGAAACAGCTGCTGGGCAATACCCAGTAGAAGCAGTAACAATGATGGCTAACATTGCGGTACGCGTTGAAAAATCATTGCAATATGAAGATATGTTCAAAAAACGTATTAAAGAGTTCACTCCAACAATTACAGATGCAATTAGCCAATCTGTTGCACATACAGCACTTGCTCTTGATGTAGCTGCAATCGTAGCTCCAACAGAAAGTGGATATACTGCGAAAATGATCTCTAAATACCGTCCAAAATCTCCAATCGTAGCTGTAACATCTGACGAGCAAGTAGGACGTCGTCTTGCACTTGTTTGGGGTGTACAAGCATTTATGGCTGAGAAGCGCGCAGCTTCAACTGATGAAATGTTAGATACAGCAATTCAAACAGGTATGGATGCAGGTCTAATCGGACTTGGAGATACTGTAGTGATTACTGCTGGTGTTCCAGTTGCTGAAACTGGTACAACAAACTTAATGAAAATCCACGTTGTTGGTGAAGAAATTGCTAAAGGACAAGGAATCGGTCGTAAAGCTGCAAAAGGTAAAGTAGTTGTAGCGAAAACAGCTGCTGAAGCTGTAGCGAACGTAAACGAAGGTGATATCCTTGTTACAACAAGCACTGATAAAGATATGATTCCTGCAATCGAAAAAGCTGCAGCTTTAGTTGTAGAAGAAGGTGGCTTAACAAGCCATGCAGCTGTTGTAGGTGTATCAATCGGTATTCCTGTTATCGTTGGTGTAAACGGCGTAACAGCAACTTTAAAAAATGGCCAAGAAGTAACAGTTGATGCAGCACGCGGAATTGTTTATAATGGACATGCGGAAGTGCTATAAGTAATACGGAGAGAAGGATCGGAGTCCTTCTCTTTTTTTTACACAAAAACGAGATAGAATTAGCTTAAAGCGCCTAGAATTGCTTTTAAAAGCTGTTTGTTATGGGTTTTAATATGAAAGGGTATCTATATTTCATATGATGTATATAGGCATTGTGAGGGCGTTAAAAGTGAGATGTGAGAGAGGTGTAGAACTATGAAGTGGTTACTATTCTTGTTTATTTTAATACCGGCGATTGAGATTACGGTCTTAATTGGATCAAGTCATGTAATAGGTTTATGGTCTACGTTCGCTATGATTGTATTTACAGGTGTTGTAGGTGTGTATTTGGCGAAAAGACAAGGGTTTAAAGTGCTTGGAGAGATTCAATCTAAGTTGAATAGAGGGGAAATGCCAGGTGAGGCGGTACTAGATGGTATTTTTGTATTTGTAGGAGGTATTCTCTTAGTGCTTCCTGGGTATGTGACAGATATGCTAGGGTTTATCTGCGTGATCCCTATTACGAGAGCTTTATTGAAGCCGCTTGTTATGAAGTGGATGGAATGGAAATTTAGAAAGAATTCTACTATTATTATTCAGAAATAGCACTTAGATTGTAGAAATCTAAGTGCTATTTTTTGTCTTGTAAGAGGAGAGGGATTTTCTGATTGAAGCTTTGCTTTACCGCGCTATTTGTGGGGTGGAATTTCTATCTCGAAGCTGGGCTGCTCGTAAGTGTCTGATGTGGGGCGAATGATGAGTGGGGATGAACAAAACGTTCGCTTATTATATTTGCTATATAATTTTCGTTTGAACTCTTGTGTGTACTTCGATTAAACTTGTGATTTTTTAGTGCTATTAATTTAGATGAATAAGATGGAGGGAAACACTGCTAAATTAAAGTTTTGCTTTCTTATATAGAGGAACGATTGGTGTAAAAAATTCATATAAAAAGGCGGAGATTGTTAGTTGAAGTCTTATTTCATGCTATTTTGTATATTTATTCATTTACATAAAAAGTAATAAATGTAAATGATAATTATAAAATAAATAGAATAAATATGTAAAAACACCACGGAATATGCGTTTTTCATGCAAAAAAACAAGAGAATTATCTTTTTTGAGTGCAATTCTCTTGTTTTATGTAATGAGCATGAAAAATAAGTACAAGGAATAATCAGTAGGAATTTCCCACTGATTACATGTAAGTTTTTTGTTGTGTATGAATTAGAAACTGTTATTTTGAAGGTGAACCTTTAATATATTTCCACAAGTCATGGAAGACATTAGCTTTGTGTAATGTATTGAGTAGTACTAAGGTGACTGGACCGATGATTAATCCTAAAAACCCAAAAAGTTTAAAGCCGACAAATAGAGCGACGAGTGTTGCTAATGGATCGAGACCGATGTTAGATGAAAGTACTTTCGGCTCCATAATTTGTCTTTGGACAATCACGACGATGTATAAAATGAGAAGACCAATGGCGAATGCGGTATCGCCAGTGAAAAATACGTATATAACCCATGGAACAAAGACTGCGCCTGTTCCTAAATATGGTAGTAAATCTACAACTCCTGTAATAATCGCGATAGTAATGGCGTATGGTACGCGTAATATTAAAAGCCCAATTAGTACAATGACAGTTGTCATAGATACGAGTGTAAGTTGTGCTTTCACAAAACCAAACAAAGCTTTTCTTAAGTCGACAAAAATAGTTTTTCCATAGCCATGTACACGATTCGGTAGCAATTTTCTTGCTTTCTGAGCAAGACGGTGCCAATCGTAACTAATGAAGAAAGTGGCTAATAAAATGAATACAAGGACAGTTAAAGTTGTTGGCAGTGCACTAATGAAATTCGTTAACCCGCTTATAATAGCGGTTAAAAGTTCTTTCATTTGTGTTGTTGCCTCTGTTCCTAAGTTTTGAATGTTTTGTGTAATTGTATAGCGCTGTGGTTCTCCAAGATGATTAAATTTAGAGATTAAATCATCGTAGAGAGGCATAATATGATTAAGTGCAAATTGCTGAGCGAATGTAACGATATCTGGAAACTTTACTGTAACAAGTTGTAGTAAGTATGTTGTGGCAGATATTGCTTCAGTCACAAGATATGTAACAAGTCCAACGATAGCTCCAAATACGAGAATTAAGCTAACGAGTACTGCTAGTGCGCGAGGAAATTGTAGTTTTTGATTAAGGAAATTGACGACAGGATTAATCAAATAAGCAAATGCAAAAGCGATAATAAAAGGATAGATAAGCCCTGACATGTATAGTAATACATAGAACCCAGCTACCGTTGCTACAATGACAAATATGAGTCGCAATATCATATATAGTAAGTTTCGGTTCAAAGATGTATACCTCCCATTCCAATTTGGATTATCCTAATTCGTTCAACTTATAACGAGTGTACCCCACTGATTAAAGTTTCACTTTACCCCGCATTAACGGGCAGTAAATCTCCTACCCGAAGTGCGGCTGGATCAAAGGAGTTAGATGGAGATAAACTGCCCGTAAAAGCCCGATTGGTTCAACTAATAATCAGTGGAAAATGCCCCACTGATTAAAGTTTCACTTTATGTTATAGTGGAATGATGGATTTTTCCTGCTTTTTCAGTATGTGAGTGACTGTGAAAGCTTGGTGTTGATGCTTCTACTATATGGTAAAAACTTCATTTTCTCTTCTTTTTATTTTACCTGTTTCTAATTAGAAAAGAAAGAAGAGACGCCCGTTTTTTAAAATGTATACACGCTTAAATTTTGATGGTGAAAGTCTCAGTTTGTCATTTTAAAATACATAAAAAATGAAGTGATTCATGTTGAATAGGCATCGATATAGCATGTATAACGATAGGTTTAAAGGTATTTTTGTTTGGAAATGAGTTCATTATTTTCAGAAAGGAAGTGCAAACATGATTAGTCAGTCAACGTTATTTTTATTCATACTACTTATTATAGGACTTATTGCTAAAAACCAATCGCTTACTGTGGCTATTGGTGTGTTATTTTTATTGAAGTTTACGTTTTTAGGAGATAAGGTCTTTCCTTATTTACAAACGAAAGGAATTAACCTAGGTGTAACGGTCATTACAATAGCGGTGCTCGTACCGATTGCGACGGGGGAAATAGGTTTTAAACAACTTGGAGAAGCGGCAAAATCTTATTATGCGTGGATTGCTTTAGCTTCAGGTGTAGCGGTCGCTTTGTTAGCGAAAGGCGGCGTACAATTGTTGACAACGGATCCTCACATTACAACTGCGCTTGTTTTTGGGACAATTATAGCGGTTGCGCTATTTAATGGGGTTGCTGTTGGTCCGTTAATTGGGGCTGGAATTGCCTATGCGGTTATGAGTATTATGCAAATGTTTAAATAAGGAATTTTATAGTAATATAAAATTTTTGAATTCTTTCTGTTCACAAAAGTCAGATAATTGTTTATAATAGGATTAGAAACTTTGAAAAGTTACATAACAGCAGAGACTTTACACCAGATAAAATAAAAACAACATAAAACAATTTTATAATGATATTGTTTTATGTTGTTTTTATCATAAAACTCTTCGGAATGTATTTTCCTCACTAACTTGTTGTTTTGAGCGTGAGGATTCGGGGAGACATTCACGCTCATGCTTTCCATGTAAACAATGGACAATAAGAGGGGAACATCGCAACAAATTTGCATGATCGTGCATTTTGCTTGCCTAAAGAGTGAACGGGCGTTCATAATTCATAAGGGGAGCAAATAGATATAAGGAGCAAGGTTGGGAGAATTTTCAGGAAAAGGAGAGAATGTCATGACTGTTATTCGAGGTTTAGAAGGGGTAGTAGCAACAACATCATCTGTGAGCTCTATTATTGATGATACATTAACTTATGTTGGGTATAATATTGATAATTTAGCTGAGAATGCTACGTTTGAAGAAGTAGTGTACTTATTATGGCACCGCAAGCTTCCTAATGAAAAAGAACTAGCAGAATTTAATGAAATTGTATCAGAATACTATAAAGTTCCAGGTGAGATTTTAACATATTTGAAACAAGTAGATTTAAAAATTGCACATCCGATGTCTGTTTTACGAACTGCAATTTCCATGCTATCATTATACGATGAGAGCGCTGAAATTATGGACGAAAAGTCCAATTATTTGAAAGCGGTTAAATTACAGGCGCAAGTAGGAACTTTAGTTGCTGCTTACGCGAGAATCCGTAAAGGTTTAGATATTGTTGAGCCAAGAAAGGATTTATCATTAGCTGCAAACTTCTTGTACATGTTAAATGATCGCGAGCCAAATGAAGTTGAAATTGAAGCTTTTGATAAGGCGCTTGTACTTCATGCAGATCATGAGTTAAACGCTTCTACATTTACTGCACGTGTTTGCGTAGCTACACTTTCAGATGTATATTCTGGTATTACAGCAGCAATCGGTGCATTAAAAGGTCCTCTTCACGGTGGGGCAAATGAAAATGTAATGAAGATGTTAACTGAGATTGGTGAAGAAGAAAATGTAGAGTCATATATTCATAATGCTCTTCAAAATAAAGTGAAAATCATGGGCTTTGGCCACCGTGTGTATGAGCAGGGTGATCCACGTGCAAAACACTTACGTGAAATGTCTAAGAGATTATGCGTGCTTTTAGGAGAAGAGAAATGGTATAATATGTCTATCAAAATTGAAGACATTGTAACAAAAGAAAAAGGTCTTCCACCAAATGTTGATTTCTATTCAGCTTCTGTATACCATTGTTTAGGAATTGACCATGACTTATTTACACCTATTTTTGCAATTAGCCGTATGTCAGGCTGGTTAGCTCATATTCTAGAACAATATGAAAACAACCGTTTAATTCGTCCGCGTGCTGATTATAATGGACCAACGCATCAAGTGTATGTTCCAATTGCACAACGATAAGCGAATAACACTATTTTGATAGTGAAAATACGCTTTCAAAAGTCTGATTTTTTCGGAAAGATGTAATGATTAGAATATTTTAATTTGACTAACGGTTTGAACTGAGGGGTTATTCCCTCAGTTTCATACATATGAAATTTCAAACATGGGGGTTATCACATTGACGACAGGTGAAAAAATTACTGTAACTAATGGTGTTATGAATGTACCAAACAATCCGATTATTCCATTTATCGAGGGAGATGGAATTGGTCCTGATATTTGGGCAGCTGCATCTCGCGTACTAGAAGCAGCAGTTGAAAAAGCTTATGATGGTGAGAAGAAAATCGTTTGGAAAGAAGTGCTTGCAGGGGAAAAAGCATTCAACCAAACAGGCGAGTGGTTACCAGAAGAAACTTTAAACTTAATTCGTGAATATTTAATCGCGATTAAAGGTCCACTTACAACTCCAGTTGGCGGTGGTATTCGTTCTCTAAACGTAGCACTTCGTCAAGAATTAGATTTATATGTATGTCTACGTCCAGTTCGTTATTTTGAAGGTGTTCCTTCACCTGTAAAACGTCCGGAAGATACTGATATGGTTATTTTCCGTGAAAATACAGAAGACATTTATGCTGGAATTGAATATGCGCAAGGATCTCCAGAAGCAGAAAAAGTTCTTGCTTTCTTAAAAGAAGCAATGGGTGTTAATAAAATCCGCTTCCCAGAAACATCTGGTATTGGTATTAAGCCAATTTCAGAAGAAGGGACAAAGCGTCTTGTTCGTGCTGCAATTCAATATGCAATTAACGAAAAACGCTCTTCTGTTACATTAGTTCATAAAGGAAACATTATGAAATTTACAGAAGGTGCTTTCAAAAACTGGGGTTACGAAGTAGCGGAACAAGAATTTGGCGACAAAGTATTTACTTGGGCTGAATACGATCGTATCGTTGAAAAAGATGGTAAAGATGCAGCGAATAAAGCGATGGCAGACGCTGAAGTGGCTGGAAAAATCATCGTAAAAGATTCTATTGCAGACATCTTCTTACAACAAATTTTAACTCGTCCACGTGAGTTCGATGTTGTTGCAACAATGAACTTAAATGGTGACTATATCTCTGATGCACTTGCTGCACAAGTAGGTGGAATTGGTATTGCACCTGGTGCAAACATTAACTATGTGACTGGACATGCTATCTTTGAAGCTACACACGGTACAGCTCCAAAATATGCAGGTTTAGATAAAGTAAATCCATCTTCTGTTCTTCTTTCAGGTGTATTATTATTAGAACACTTAGGATGGAACGAAGCTGCGAAATTAGTAACTGCTTCTGTTGAGAAAACAATTGCTTCAAAAGTAGTAACTTATGATTTCGCACGCTTAATGGAAGGTGCAACAGAAGTGAAATGTTCTGAGTTCGCTAATGAACTTATTAAAAACATGGATGTAGCGATAATCAAAAACGCATAATTAAAGCGGGGGGTAAATTATGACAATCAAACGCAAGAAGGTTTCAGTCATCGGTGCAGGATTTACAGGAGCAACAACGGCATTCTTATTAGCACAAAAAGAACTTGCAGATGTTGTATTAGTGGACATTCCACAACTGGAAAATCCAACAAAAGGGAAAGCGTTAGATATGTTAGAAGCGAGCCCAGTACAAGGTTTTGATGCTAACATTATTGGAACATCTGATTACGCAGATACTGCTGATTCTGACGTTGTCGTTATTACAGCAGGTATTGCACGTAAGCCTGGTATGAGCCGTGATGACTTAGTAGCAACAAACTCTAAAATTATGAAAAGTATTACGCGCGACATTGCAAAACATTCACCAAATGCAATTATTGTTGTGTTAACAAATCCAGTTGATGCAATGACATATTCTGTATTTAAAGAAGCAGGATTCCCGAAAGAGCGTGTAATCGGCCAATCGGGTGTATTAGATACAGCTCGTTTCCGTACATTCATCGCACAAGAATTAAATCTTTCTGTAAAAGACATTACAGGATTTGTTCTTGGCGGACACGGTGACGACATGGTACCTCTTGTGCGTTATTCTTATGCAGGCGGTATTCCGTTAGAAACGTTAATTCCGAAAGAGCGTTTAGAAGCAATCGTAGAACGTACACGTAAAGGTGGCGGTGAGATTGTAGGCTTATTAGGAAACGGTAGTGCATATTACGCACCAGCAGCTTCTTTAGTTGAAATGACAGAAGCAATCTTAAAAGATCAACGCCGTATATTACCAGCTATTGCGTACCTTGAAGGTGAGTATGGTTATAGTGACCTTTACTTAGGGGTACCAGTAATTCTAGGTGGTAACGGAATTGAAAAAATTATTGAATTAGAACTTCTTGCAGATGAAAAAGAAGCGTTAGATCGCTCTGTAGAATCTGTACGTAATGTAATGAAAGTTCTTGTTTAATAATTGAATAGTAGTGAAAAAGATTCGGGATTCCGAATCTTTTTCTACTATTTACCGAATTGTTTTTTTGAAATAATATGAAAACGCTATCATTTGTAATATCCTATAATGAAACTGTAGATTTATACTATACATTGCCCTCATCATAGTAAATTTCGGATAAGGTATCGCTTTTAGTAGGATAATAAGGTGAAAAAATCGGAGGGGGTTGTAACATGTTAAAGAAAAAAGTTCAAATTGGTCGTAAAATGGATGAAATTACAGTAGGAGAGAAATTATCTATCACTGAAAAAATTGAGGATAAAGATTTGTTATTGTACTTAGGGTTAACGAATGATGCCAATCCATTATATATTCAGCATGATTACGCATCCCAAACTCCGTATGAAAAGCCGATTGTACCAAGCATTATGCTAACGGGAATGATTACAACGGCGGTTACGAAATATTTACCGGGTCCAGGAAGTCATATTACGAGAAAGGACCTTACATTCGTGAAACATGTTCACCATTATGAAACGTTACAAATCCACTTTGAAGTTGTGGCTGTTTCTGAGGAGGAACATACAATTGATATGCTTGTATCTGCTCATGATGAAAAAGGAGAAACTGTTGTGAAAGGTTCATTAACAGTAACGCCACCTTTTAAATCAGTTTCTATTATGGAAAAAGCATTAGATAATTTTTAAAAAGATGAAAATATGAATAGCGCTAGCATACCTTTCATAAGGATGCTAGCGCTATTTTTAGTTGAAGAACCCTTCTTTGAACCCTTCAGCAAATTCTGAGCACCCCGTTTTAATCGTATCCCAGCTCGGAGCGTTAAAAGCAAGGATACATGTGACTGCTAAAGATAGAATGGATAGTATTAGTCGCATAATAGACCTCCGTATATTATTAATTTATATATTAAGATTAATGATATAATTATCGGTAATTGAAGTCAATTAAAGGAGTGGTTTTTTAGGTAAGGTGGAAAAGAGAAGACGTGATCTTTGAAACGGTAAGAGAAGCTGAAGTGTGGGCAGACGGGGTTGCGAATGAAATGTACGGGAGAGTATTTGATGGATATGAAACACCAGATTATAAAATAGCGTATGCTCTTTCGTTTTTCCTAGCACAAAATCAAGATTTTATAGTTCATACGGAAGTGAGCTTTAAAGAAGAGAGGGCAATCTATAAAGTTTGGCAAAATCCTGTGTAGTTGCAGATGAATCGTAATTACTTCTATTTTCTCAATTCTACACAAACGATCTCCATGAATAGACAATTATATTGAGAGGGACCTTGTTTTCTAGTATGATGAGAATAACGGGGAAAATACTAGGATGAAGAAGGTTTCAAGTCTATAACTTGGAGGAAAAGAATGAACAATCGTATTTTAGTAGTTGATGATGAGGAATTTATCTTAACTTTAATCGAATTTAATTTACAACAAGCTGGGTTTGAAGTTATAACAGCGATGGATGGAGAAATGGCGCTTCAAAAAGCGACAACAGAACGCCCAGATTTAATTATATTAGATTTAATGCTTCCGAAAATGGATGGTATGGAAGTGTGTAAAGAATTACGATTGCAGCGCGTTATGACGCCGATTTTAATGTTAACGGCAAAAGATGATGAGTTTGATAAGGTGCTAGGCCTTGAACTTGGGGCAGATGATTATATGACAAAGCCATTTAGTCCAAGAGAAGTTGTTGCTCGTGTGAAGGCGATTTTGCGCCGTACGAAATTACAACAAGAAGAACAAGTTGCAGAAGCGCCAGATGAAGATAGCATCACAATTGCAGAACTTAAAATTTTACCGGAGTTTTATGAGGCTTATTTCCAAGGAAGAAAGCTTGAATTAACACCAAAAGAATTTGAACTACTTGTGTATCTTGCGAAAAATAAAAGTCGCGTGTTGACACGTGATCAATTACTAAGTGCTGTATGGAATTACGATTTTGCTGGTGATACACGAATTGTTGATGTTCATATTAGCCATTTGCGCGATAAAATTGAACAAAATACGAAAAAACCGACGTACATTAAAACGATACGTGGTTTAGGATATAAATTAGAGGAGCCAAAAGGGAATGAATAAATTTCGTTCCAGGCTTCTTTTTACATTTGTTTCTCTTATTGTATTTATTTTAGTTGGACTAGGTTTATTACTAGAAACTGTGTTTGAAAACTACTATATAGATCATGCTAAAGAGAGAATGGTAAAAGAGACAGAGTATGTTGCGACGTTAGCAGAAGAGCAAGGTTTTGATAATGTCTTAAAAAACCCATACGTATTTGAAAAGTTAGAAGAAAAAATACCAGCTTCTATCGTATTTTTGGATGAAAAAAAGAAAGTTCAATATAGAAAAGGACAAGAATTGGCATTTAGTCCAGAGACGATTAAAGAACTTTCTTCGGAAGTGGCAAAACAACGAAGTAAAGTGATTACGAAAGAAACGGATCGAAAGAATGAATTTTATCATGCGGTGTTCGTTCAAGATGTAGAAGGAAAACAAGGATACATTTTGGTGAAAAGTATAATTGATCCTTTAAGAGACGTACATCAAAAAACGTGGGGATTATTAATTATCGGATTTGTCATTGCTTGTCTCGTAGTTGTATTTTTAGGTATGAAAATTACAGGGCAATATATTAGGCCAATTGAATCGGTTACGAAAGTTGCAATTGAATTGGCAAAGGGCAATTATAAAGCACGTGCATACGAAAGTCATTCGGATGAAACAGGGATGCTGAGTAAAGCGATTAATATTTTAGCTCGAAATTTACAAGAGATGACACTTGAACAAGAAATGCAGCAAGATCGTCTGCATACGTTAATTGAAAATATGGGAAGCGGAATGATTTTAATTGATAGCCGAGGATATATAAACCTTGTAAACCGCTCTTATAAGGAAACTTTCCACGTAACAGATGAAGAATATTTAGATCGCTTATATTATGAATCGTTTCATCATACAGAAATTATTGAGCTTGTAGAAGAAATCTTTATGACAGAAGTGAAAGTGCGTAAACAAATGTTATTGCCACTTGGAATTGAACGGAAGCATTTCGAAGTATATGGAGCGCCGATTATCGGGACAAACCATGAATGGAAAGGGATTGTTCTCGTATTCCATGACATAACAGAGTTAAAGAAATTAGAACAAATGAGAAAAGACTTTTTAGCGAATGTTTCTCATGAATTAAAGACACCGATTACTTCTATTAAAGGTTTTTCAGAAACACTCTTAGACGGAGCGATGGATAATAAAAAATTCTGCGAACATTTCTTGCACATTATTTTAAAAGAAAGTGAGCGCATGCAAGGATTAATTGAAGATTTATTAGATTTGTCGAAGATCGAACAACAAGGATTTAAATTAAATATGGGAACCGTTGATATGAAGGGGCTGCTTGAAGATATTCATATGGTACTTGATAATAAAGCAGGAGAAAAAGAAATCTCTTTACAAGTTAATGTATTAAAACGTGCCTCTGTTATTGGAGATCCAAGTCGTTTGAAACAAATCTTTATTAATTTAATTAATAACGCAATCGTATATACACCGGCTGGAGGCGTTGTTTCAGTAGAGTTAGCGGAAGATAAATATAATGCTTATATAAAAGTATCGGATACTGGAATTGGTATTAGTAAAGAGGAAATTCCGCGTATTTTTGAACGTTTCTACCGGGTGGATAAAGCAAGAAGTAGAAATACTGGTGGTACCGGCCTTGGATTGTCGATCGTAAAGCATTTAGTTGAGGCGCATCAAGGTACGATTACAGTAGATAGTGAAGTTGGAGAAGGGACAACGTTTACAGTTGTTTTACCGAAATCAGCAACTGAAAAATAGGATGAAGGATGTTTACAATATATTAACAATGGCTTAATTAAATATTAATAAAGCTCTGTTAATATAATACATGAAAACCCCTTCATCCAAGGAGTAATTTTGGACGAGAATAGTTAAGCTGTTCTCGTCACTTCCCTTTATGCCAATATAAGTCTGTTTTATATATGAAAGAAAATAGCCGTTATTTTTCTTCTCTCTATTAGTCATGTTAATATAGAGAGAGGAAAGGAACGGTTTTTTTCTGTGAAAAAAATCATTTCAAATTTGTATGGGGAGGTTTCAATTTTGGAAAAAAAGGTCGTATTAGTAGATGGTAATAATATCGCGTATCGTGCTTTCTTTGCACTACCGCTTTTAAATAACGACAAAGGTATACATACGAACGCAATTTACGGTTTTACAATGATGTTAATGAGAATATTAGAGGAAGAAAAGCCAACTCATATGTTAGTGGCGTTTGATGCAGGCAAAACAACGTTCCGTCATAAAACGTATAGTGAGTATAAAGGAGGACGTCAAAAGACTCCACCTGAATTATCAGAGCAGTTCCCGTTTATTCGTGAGATGCTGGATGCGTTCAATGTACCGCGTTATGAATTAGAAAATTATGAAGCGGATGACATCATGGGAACGTTAGCGAAAGAAGCGAGTGAGCAAGGGGCGAGTGTAAAAGTTATTTCAGGAGATAAAGATTTACTTCAACTTGTTTCTGATAACACGCTTGTATGTATTCCGCGAAAAGGGATTACAGAAGTGGATGAATATACGAAAGAAGCTTTATTTGAAAAATACAGCTTATCACCAAAGCAAATTATCGATATGAAAGGTTTAATGGGAGACCAATCAGATAATATTCCGGGTGTACCAGGAGTTGGTGAAAAAACGGCGATTAAATTGTTAACACAGTTTGGAACGGTTGAAGAAGTGTATGAAAATCTAGATCAAGTAAGTGGGAAGAAATTAAAAGAAAAACTGGAAGAAAATAAAGAACAAGCTCTTATGAGTAAGGATCTTGCAACTATTATTACAGATGCGCCGATTACAGTTCATGTGGATGATATGGCGTATAAAGGATATGAAGCAAGTGATGTCATTCCAATGTTCGAGAGTTTAGGATTTACATCTCTTTTAAATAAATTAGGCGTTACGCCAGAAGAAACAGCTCCAGCTGAATTAGATGATATTACATTTGATATTGTGGAAGAAGTTACAGAAGAAATGCTTCAGCAAGATAGTGCGCTTATCGTTGAAGTACAAGAAGATAACTATCATAAAGCAGACATTCAAGGTTTCGGTATTCAAAATGAAAATGGATGTTACTTTATTCAGACAGACATTGCTCTTAAGTCAGATGCTTTTAAAGAGTGGCTTGCAGATGGAGAGATGAGAAAGCATACATTTGATGCGAAGCGTGCAATTGTTGCACTGAAGTGGAATGGGATAGATATGCAAGGGATTGACTTTGATCTATTAATCGCTGCTTATTTACTTGACCCGGCTGATACAGATAAAGATTTCCGTACTGTAGCGAAAATGAAAGAAACGCATGCTGTGAAATCAGATGAAGAAGTTTACGGAAAAGGTGCGAAGCGTGCTGTTCCAGAGTTAAAGGTAGTCGCGGAGCATGTGGCTCGTAAAGTGCATGTATTATATGATGTAAAGCAAACATTCGTTGAAGAGTTAAAGAAGAATGAGCAATATGAACTGTTTACAGAGTTAGAATTGCCGCTTGCACGTGTATTAGCTGATATGGAAGTAAAGGGTGTAAAAGTTGATACAGAGCGTCTTCGTAATATGGGAGAAGAACTTGCGGGTAGATTAAAGGAAATGGAACAGGAAATTTATAAGCTTGCGGGAACAGAATTTAATATTAATTCACCGAAGCAGCTTGGTGTTATTCTGTTTGAGAACTTAAACTTACCGGTTATTAAAAAGACGAAAACAGGTTATTCTACGTCAGCTGATGTACTAGATAAGCTTATGAATCACCATGAAATTATTCCAAATATTTTACATTATCGTCAATTAGGGAAGCTAAATTCAACTTACATTGAAGGTTTACTGAAAGTTGTACATGAAGATTCATCTAAAATTCATACTCGCTTTAATCAAGTGTTAACGCAAACAGGTCGATTAAGTTCAACGGATCCGAACTTGCAAAATATCCCGATTCGATTAGAAGAAGGAAGAAAGATTCGTCAGGCATTTGTTCCATCACAAGAAGGATGGATTATGTATGCGGCTGATTATTCACAAATCGAACTGCGTGTATTAGCTCATATTGCAAATGATAAAGGGCTAGTTGAAGCGTTCCAACATGACATGGATATTCATACGAAAACAGCTATGGATGTATTTGGCGTTGAAAAAGATGAAGTAACTTCAAATATGAGACGACAAGCGAAAGCTGTTAACTTCGGAATTGTGTATGGTATTAGTGATTATGGTCTTTCACAAAACTTAGGAATTACAAGAAAAGCAGCAGCGGAATTTATTGAAAAGTATTTAGAAAGTTTCCCTGGTGTACAAGAATACATGGAGGACATCGTAAAAGATGCGAAACAAAAAGGATATGTAGCTACATTATTAAATCGTCGCCGTTATATTCCAGAAATTACGAGTCGTAATTTTAACTTGCGTAGCTTCGCTGAGCGTACAGCGATGAATACACCAATTCAAGGTACTGCAGCAGATATTATTAAAAAAGCGATGATTATTATGGCAGATCGTTTAGAAGAAGAAGGATTACAAGCGCGTCTTCTTCTGCAAGTACACGATGAATTAATATTTGAAGCACCAAAAGAAGAAATCGAAAAATTAGAGCAGCTTGTACCTGAAGTAATGGAACATGCGATTGAACTTGCAGTTCCGCTGAAAGTTGATTATTCTTACGGTCCAACTTGGTACGACGCAAAATAAGGAAGTGATGAAATGCCTGAATTACCAGAGGTTGAAAACGTCAGACGGACACTTGAAAATCTTGTAACAGGAAAAACGATTGAAGATGTTATTGTTACTTATCCAAAAATAGTGAAACGACCGGATGATGCAGAAATCTTTAAAGAAATGCTAAAAGGCGAGAAGATTGAAAATATAAAGCGAAGAGGAAAGTTTTTGCTTTTATATGTAACGAATTATGTCATTGTTTCACATTTGCGTATGGAAGGTAAGTTTTTATTACATCAAGAGGATGAGCCGATTGATAAACATACGCACGTCCGTTTCTTATTTACAGATGGAACGGAATTACATTATAAAGATGTGAGAAAGTTTGGTACGATGCATCTCTTTAAGAAAGGTGAAGAAATGAACCAAATGCCTCTTGCTGACTTAGGTCCGGAGCCATTTGATGCTGAAATGACACCGCAGTATTTACAAGAAAGATTACAAAAGACAAATCGTAAAATAAAAGTTGTGCTACTGGACCAGCGTCTTTTAGTAGGGCTTGGAAATATATATGTAGATGAAGTTTTATTCCGTTCTCAAATTCATCCAGAACGAGAAGCTTCGTCTTTAACAGTAGAAGAAATTGAGCGAATTTATGAGGCTACCGTTACAACGTTAGGCGAAGCAGTAAAGCGTGGCGGAAGTACAATTCGGACGTATATCAACTCACAGGGGCAAATTGGTTCGTTCCAAGAACTCCTAAATGTATATGGGAAAAAGGGAGAGCCGTGCGTAACTTGTGGCACGATATTAGAAAAAACAGTTGTTGGCGGGCGAGGAACGCATTACTGCCCAATTTGTCAGCCTAGAATATAGAAAAGAGATAACATCGGATAGGCATTTGTCATATACATACAGCAGAGCTATGTATAAGGGAGGAGCTTACCGATGTACCTTTATTTATCTCTTATTTTATTAGCTTTTACATTAAGCTTAGATAGCTGTAGTGTAGGGCTAACATATGGTTTAAGAAGCGTAAGAATTCCACTAAGATCAATTATAATTATCGGAATGTGTTCAGCGGCTGTTATGCTTGTTTCAATGGGAATTGGACATATGATCGCGAAAGTATTTTCACCTGTTATCGCAACGCGTATCGGTGGGCTTGTTCTTATTGGAATAGGGATTTGGGTATTATATCAATTTTTTCGAAGTGAGAAAAAAGAAGAACCGAAGCAAGAGGAGAAGGTCTGGAAATTAGAGATTGCCTCGCTAGGCCTAGTGATTCAAATTTTACGGAAACCGACTGTTGCAGATTTTGATAAATCAGGCACCATTTCTGCAGGAGAAGCATTACTTCTTGGTATAGCTCTTTCTGTAGATTCATTTGGTGCCGGAATTGGTGCATCTTTATTAGGGTATGCACCCGCTATGATGGCGATATTAGTTGCAGTTATGAGTTCTTTGTTTTTATTTATTGGAATGAAACTTGGAACGGTTTTATCAAATATGAAGTGGTTACAAAAATTTACATTCCTGCCTGGAGTATTACTCATCATTATTGGAATTTGGAAAATGTAAGTATGGGCGTGGAACATTAGTTTCGCGCCTTTTATTATGAGGAGGATTATTATGACAGTAGTAATTGGATTAACGGGAGGCATTGCAAGCGGAAAAAGTACGGTATCAGAAATGTTTCGTGAACTGAGCATACCAGTTATTGATGCAGATATTATCGCAAGAGAAGTTGTAGAGCGAGGAAAACCAGCATATAACAAAATAGTAGAAGTATTTGGAACGGAAGTGTTACAAGAAGATGGAGAATTAGATCGTCCAAAACTAGGAAGTGTCGTTTTCTATAATGAAGAAAAACGATTGCAGTTAAATAAAATTGTTCATCCTGCAGTGCGTGAGGAAATGAATAGGCAAAAGGAAATGTACATAAAAGAAGGTATGCAAGCGGTTGTGTTAGATATTCCTCTCTTATTTGAAAGCAAATTAACAAGTCTCGTTGACCGCATTTTAGTTGTAGCGGTTAAGCCGCATACGCAATTAGAACGTTTAATGAAGCGAAATAACTTTTCAGAAGAAGAAGCAACAGCTCGTATTCAATCTCAAATGCCGTTAGAAGAAAAAATGAAAAATGCAGATGAAGTGATAAATAATGATGGCACAATTATGGGAACGAAAACACAATTGCAGGTAATTTTAAAAAAGTGGAACATTATTGACTAAAAAATTGTGAAATTAATGAAAATGCTTAGTGACATATCCCCTTTTTGTGTTATACTATTATTGGGATTGGAGATAAATAGTATAACGCATTCAAGGGGGATAACATATTATGACTCGTGTGGCAATTAATGGATTTGGACGTATTGGGAGAATGGTATTTCGTCAAGCAATAAAAGAAAGCGCATTCGAAATTGTAGCAATCAATGCAAGCTATCCATCTGAAACGTTAGCACACTTAATTAAATATGATACAGTTCATGGCAAGTTTGACGGAACAGTAGAAGCATTTGAAGATCACTTATTAGTTGATGGAAAAATGATTCGCCTTTTAAACAACCGCGATCCAAAGGAATTGCCTTGGACAGATTTAGGTGTTGAAGTTGTAATTGAAGCAACTGGTAAATTTAATTCGAAAGAAAAAGCAATTCTTCACGTTGAAGCTGGAGCGAAAAAAGTTATTTTAACAGCGCCTGGTAAAAATGAAGATGTAACAATTGTAGTTGGTGTGAACGAAGACCAATTAGATATTACAAAACATACTGTTATTTCAAATGCATCTTGTACAACAAATTGTTTAGCGCCTGTTGTGAAGGTGTTAGATGAGCAGTTTGGAATTGAAAACGGTTTAATGACGACAGTTCACGCTTATACAAATGACCAAAAAAATATTGATAACCCACATAAAGATTTAAGAAGAGCACGTGCTTGCGGACAATCAATCATTCCGACAACGACAGGTGCTGCGAAAGCGCTAGCAAAAGTTCTTCCACATTTAAACGGAAAACTTCATGGTATGGCACTTCGTGTACCAACACCAAACGTGTCTCTTGTTGATTTAGTAGTAGATGTAAAACGCGATGTGACAGTTGAAGCTATTAACGATGCATTCAAAACTGTTGCAAACGGTGCGTTAAAAGGTATTGTAGAATTCAGCGAAGAGCCTTTAGTATCTATCGACTTTAATACAAATACACACTCAGCTATTATCGATGGTTTATCTACAATGGTAATGGGTGATCGTAAAGTGAAAGTACTTGCTTGGTATGATAACGAGTGGGGCTACTCTCGTCGTGTTGTAGATCTTGTAACGTTAGTTGTTCAAGAGTTAGCGAAACAAGAAAATGTGCAACACATTTAAGTGAATAAGGGAGGAGAGGGCAAGGCAATAATTGCCCTCTTTTTTTAATTTTTTCTGAAAAGGAAAAAAATTATATAAGTATATTTTAAAAAGTGGACATACCACGAAACGTTGTGATTACTGCATTTGTGAATCGTTTATTTTTTTTAGGGAAAAGTAAAGAGGAAAATATGACAGAAAATCGAAAAAACTGTTGTTGCAAAATGAAAATAAACAAAGTATACTAACACTCGTAAACTTAAGAGCTGAGGTACGTAGTCACTACTTAAAGGGTTAGGACCTCTCTGGACTAACTTTCCCCCGTGGTAGTGGAGCAAGCCAAATTGCAAATTAGTTTTCAATTCGAACAGTTAGAATAAATTTACAAGGGGGAACTGTAGAATGGATACTATGGATACGATGGGTCGTCACGTGATCGCTGAACTTTGGGATTGCGATTTCGACAAGCTTAATGACATGCCGTATATTGAACAATTATTTGTGGATGCAGCACTAAGAGCTGGTGCTGAAGTGCGTGAGGTTGCTTTCCATAAATTTGCACCACAAGGTGTAAGTGGAGTAGTAATTATCTCAGAATCACATTTAACAATTCATAGCTTTCCGGAGCACGGTTACGCAAGTATTGATGTTTATACTTGTGGGGATCGTATTGATCCAAATGTTGCTGCAGAATATATTGCAGAGGGTTTAAACGCGAAAACGCGTGAGAGCATCGAGCTTCCTCGAGGCACTGGTAGCTTCGAAATTAAGCAGAGAGAAACAAAAGCTCTTTAAAAAAGAACATAATTGATTTAAAATGTAAAGAGGTGTATAATGCACCTCTTTTTTAGTTTATAAAAAAGGGAAAATATAACGTACTCGTTAGTTGAATAAATTGGACTCTTGCAAATGAGGTAGTGCCCTATATACCATCTTATTTTTAAGGATGAGATGATAAAGTGATGCGCTGGAACTTAAAGTGGTAAGAGAGTTAGAATGAGTTATATAATATTGTATATATATTTTAGGTGAAGTGAGTAGAGAAAAATAAAGAGTATAGTGTAAAGGAGTGAATGAATTGCGTTGTCCATCCTGTTCTCATAATGGTACAAGAGTGTTAGATTCGCGTCCGGTAGACGAGGGGCGCTCTATTCGAAGAAGGAGAGAGTGTGAAAGCTGCTTAAGTCGCTTTACGACCTTTGAAAGGGTAGAAGAGTCACCTCTTATCGTTGTAAAAAAAGAAGGCACACGAGAAGAGTTTAATAAAGAAAAGATTTTACGCGGTTTAATTAAAGCGTGTGAAAAAAGACCAGTATCTTTAAGACAATTAGAAGAAGTAACACAAAGCGTGGAACGTGAACTGCGTAATTTAGGTATATCAGAAGTGAAAAGTGATATGATTGGTGAAATTGTTATGGAAGAACTTCGCGATATTGATGATGTTGCTTACGTACGTTTTGCTTCTGTATATCGTCAATTTAAAGATTTAAATGTATTTATTGAAGAATTAAAAGATATACTGCAAAAAGAAAGAGAGTAGAAGTTGTATTTTATTCTCTTTACATACCGTAAGTAATAGGATAAGAGAGCTAGAAGCGCAAGCTAATAGCTCTTTTTCACTAAGAATTTATATAATGAAGATAGAACGAATGAAGTAGAGGATAGATTGGATGAGAGAAAGGAAAAGCAAGAATGGAAAAACAGTCATGGATGGAGCTATTGCCGATTGATCGTTATAAAGTAAGTGCGAAAGGACTACTGCACAATTACGACCGAAAAGTGTTAACGATGTTGTATCAGCCGTTAATAGGTAGTAGAGCTTTTAGCTTATACATGACACTATGGGGAGAGCTTGAGCAAGATCGTGTATTTGGAAAAGAGAATACGCATCATTCCCTTATGGTGACTATGCAAATGCAACTTCCTGAAGTATATGAGGAACGAGTAAAGTTAGAGGCAATTGGGCTTTTGAAGGTATATATTAAGAAAGAAAAAGATATTCGAATGTTCATATATGAGTTGCAACCACCTTTATCTCCGAAGCAGTTTTTTGATGATATTGTTTTAAGTATCTTTTTATACAATCGATTGAGCAGGACAAAATATAATCAAGTAAAGCAATATTTCTTAGAAGAAGAATTTGATTTTGCTTCTTATGAAAATGTTACGCGTTCTTTCAATGATGTGTTTGGTTCGTTTAATCCAGGACAGCTTGAGCATGCGCAAGAAGACCTTCGTATTCCAAAAACGACAACTATGCCAAGTAACGAGAAGGGAGACGCTCCGAAAGTTTGGAATGATTTCTTTGATTTCTCTTTATTTATAGATGGATTGTCCGCTCTTGTTCCTAAAAAGGCGATTACAGATCAAGTGAGAGACTGCGTTATAACACTTGCTTACGTGTATGGTGTAGATGTGTTATCGATGCAAAATATCGTTCTTGGTGCAGTGACAGAGATGCAAACAATTGATATGGAGAGGCTTAGAAAAGGAGCGCGCGATTGGTATCAATTTGAAAATGGTCAAGCATTACCGGTATTAAGTGAAAGAGTACAGCCTCATGCTGCACGTACGATGAAAGAGAAAGAGCCTTCATCGCAAGAGGAGATGCTAATAAAGCAACTAGAGGAAATCTCACCAAAACAACTATTGAAAGAGATTTCTGGTGGTGCAGAGGCAACGAAAGCGGACTTGCAGATCGTTGAAGATGTCATGATTAATCAAAAATTGACACCAGGAGTTGTGAATGTACTTATTTATTACGTTATGCTACGCTCAGATATGAAACTTGCGAAAACGTATGTCGAGAAGATTGCTGGGCATTGGGCACGTAAAAAGGTCGGTACAGTAGCGGACGCGATGGCGTTAGCGAAAGAAGAGAACCGTCAGTATCAAGAGTGGGCTGAGACGAAGAAAAAAGGCCGTACGGCGAAGAAAACGGTGCGGAAAGAAATGGTGCCAGATTGGCTTAAGGAAGAAGAGCCGAAAGAACAAGAGAAAGAAACAGAGAAGAAAGATGTAAGTGTAGAAAAAGATGCAAGTACGCTAGAAGATGAAAGAAAACGACTAGAAGAAGTGTTAAAAAAATATAAGCGTGATTAATAGAAGAGAATGAACGCTCTTTGAGGTGAGAAAATGGAGCATATTCAAAATTCATTTGCAAAATTAATGGAAAATGAAAACTTTAAAAATAGATATGAAGTATTAAAGGCAGAAGTAATGGCGCATCCGCGTGTGAAAGAATTTATAGACGAACATAAGGGTGAAGTAACGACTTCTATGATTGAGCGCAGTCTTGTTAAGTTATATGAATATATTGGACAAAGTGTAGGTTGCGTGGATTGTCCGGATTTAGGCTCATGTAAAAATATGCTACAAGGGTACGAGCCAAAGCTTGTTATTCAAGGGAAGATGATTGATATTCAATACGATCGCTGCGTTAGAAAAGTAGCGTATGACGAGAGAAAGAAATATGAAAAACTTGTTCAAAGTGTATATATGCCAACGGATATTTTACAGGCAACTATGGAAAACTTAGATCCTTCTGATTTAAATGCACGTATCGATGCGATTGGTGCAGCGAATGAATTTTTAAGTACATATGAACCAGGTAAAAAAGCACAAGGTTTATATTTGTACGGTAAATTTGGTGTAGGAAAAACGTATTTGTTAGGAGCAATAGCGAACGAGCTTGCTCGAAAGAAAATAAGTTCGATGCTCGTATACTTCCCGGAATTTTTACGTGAAATTAAAAGTTCAATTCAAGATAATTCGATTGGTGAGAAGATTGATGCGGTTAAACGCGTACAAGTTTTAATGTTAGATGATATCGGGGCAGAAGCGATGTCAAGCTTTGTCCGTGACGATGTACTCGGTGCAATCTTACAATTCCGTATGTTAGAAAACTTACCGACGTTCTTTACGTCTAATTTTGATTTTAAACAACTGGAACACCATTTAACGTATACGCAGCGTGGCGAGGCTGAAGAAATGAAGGCAGCACGTATTATGGAACGAATTAAATATTTAGCGAAACCAATTCCGATTGGTGGGAAAAACCGTCGTCATAAGTAAAAGAGCAAGCTGAGAAGCTTGCTCTTTTGTATTATAGTGATATTTTCTTTTCAAATATGAGGTCGAAATATTCAGGTTGTCCAGAACTGCCAATCGTAGGGGCAACAATCTGTACGAACCTCCAGCCATTTCTAGCATGTTCTTGAATAATTTCTTGGTAGTCTTCAGCTGGTTTTGAGCGAGTGAACCCCCAATGTGGTTCGACTTTTACGAATTTATATTCAAACATTCGGATAACCCCTGTTATTGATAAGTAAAGTATACAATAAAAATTCATAGTAGCTTGTATCATTTTTTTCTCCCTCCCTTAATATATATAAAATTAGCAAGCCATATTGAGTGGATTTTCTAACGATAGGAAATGTAATTCTACTAAGAGTGAACTTCACGTGGAACGGACTCTTATAGGATTTGTAACGTATAGATACAGTCCTTTAGAGCGGGGATAAAAGGGGGGACAAAAGTGATTGAAATTTGCTTCGAAGAAAAAAATGATGCTATGCACGTATATAGACAATTGCTGAAAAGAGCGGAAGTGTTATATAAGGAAACGAGTGTGTATTTACAGGAACAAAAAGTGGTGATTCACATACCAGTACGTGAATCGAATTATATTGAAAAGATCTTATTGCCAGTAATGGTGTATTTCATTGTGAATGTGAAACAAAATGAGTGGATTTATACGATTTTAAAAGAAAAGTTTTTTTATGAAGAACAAGAAGAGTGTCATCAAATATTGCACATGGCACATGAGATTTTAAAGGGAAAAAGAAAAGGTGTAGCTCAGGATTTAACGCGTAACGCATTTGAGTCATATATTAAGTCTTCTTTAAATAATTGGCTTTGTGATCCGCTCTCATTCTCGTTTTCATCATATATCCGTTTTCGTCTTCGTACATATAGGGAAATGGTGGCTAAACTTGCGGAAGTGGCAATTGATGAATATAAGATGGAGCAAGAATACCAAATGTTCATTGAGACGCTTCGGCAACAAGTAAGTAGCCGTAAATCACGTTTGTCTTGCGTGCATCTTATTTTTGATGAAAGCTTTATCTTTTATGATGATAAAGGTAGACGTTTAAAACAGGAGAAGTTGGTCCAATATATAGATGAGGAATTATTAAAGCAAAATGATGTATATATTGATACGAAAGTAATTGCGCCGCTTCTTTCTATTTCGCCCAAAAAGATTTATTTATATACGAAAGAACAAGACCATAATATGATAATTACTTTGCGAAATGTGTTCCAAGAACGGGTCCAATTACATGGATTACATGATTTTGAGCGCAATGTGAAAAATTTAAAAAATAAAGGTAACGCCCTTGATTTTCTAAGTTTTTGAGCATATAATTACCTACATAAATGAAATATATTGAAATGTCATGATGAGGACATGAGTAGTTTTCTACGATTTTCAGAGAGGGAAGCCTTAGGGTGTGAGCTTCCTAGTACGGGATTATTACTTACCACCTCTAAACTTTAGCAGTGAACGGTTTTCTAGTAATTGCTAACGGACAACACCGTTATGTTGAACTTGAGCAATTAACAATTATGTTAATTGGAACAAGGGTGGAACCACGAATTCAACACTCGTCCCTTTTTACGGGATGAGTGTTTTTTATTTTGAGAAAAAGAGGAGTGACCAGTGATGGCAGATGTAGTTAAAATTACTTTCCCTGATGGAGCTGTGAAGGAGTTTCCAAAAGGCGTAACAACTGAAGAAATCGCAGCTTCTATTAGCCCAGGCTTAAAGAAAAAAGCTGTAGCTGGAAAATTAAACGATGAGATGATCGATCTTGTTACACCAATCGAAGAAGATGGTGCAGTTTCTATCATTACATTAGATTCTGAAGATGGCCTATATATTTTACGCCATTCAACAGCCCACCTTTTAGCACAAGCGTTAAAACGTTTATATAAAGATGTTAAGGTTGAGCTCGGCATTGGTCCAGTAATTGAAAATGGCTTCTACTACGATATTGATATGGAAGAAGCAATTACAGTTGAAGACTTCAAGAAAATCGAAAAAGAAATGCAAAAAATTGTGAACGAGAACTTAGAAATCGTTCGTCATGAAGTACCACGTGCAGAAGCAATTCGTCGCTTTGAAGAAATCGGCGATGAGTTAAAATTAGATTTAATTAACGATCTTCCAGAAGATGCAGTTATTTCAATCTATGAGCAAGGCGAATTCTTCGACCTTTGCCGTGGTGTTCACCTTCCATCTACAGGGAAAATTAAAGTATTTAAATTATTAAGCGTTGCGGGTGCTTACTGGCGCGGCGATAGCAATAATAAAATGCTACAACGTATTTACGGTACTGCATTTGTTAAGAAAGCGGAATTAGATGAGCACTTACGTATGCTTGAAGAAGCGAAAGAGCGCGATCACCGTAAATTAGGTAAAGAATTAAAACTATTTACTAATAGCCAAAAAGTAGGACAAGGTTTACCACTTTGGTTACCAAAGGGTGCAACAATTCGTCGTATTATCGAGCGTTATATCGTTGATAAAGAAGCAAGCTTAGGCTATGATCACGTATATACTCCAGTACTAGGAAGCAGAGAGCTTTATGAAACTTCTGGTCACTGGAACCACTACCGTGATGGCATGTTCCCATCAATGGAAATGGATAACGAAGAATTAGTTCTTCGTCCAATGAACTGTCCTCATCATATGATGGTTTATAAAAATGATATTCACAGCTACCGTGAATTACCAATCCGTATTGCGGAACTTGGAACAATGCACCGTTATGAAATGTCAGGTGCGTTATCTGGATTACAACGTGTACGCGGAATGACTTTAAACGATGCGCATATTTTCGTTCGTCCAGATCAAATTAAAGAAGAGTTAAAACGTGTTGTAAACTTAACTCTAGAAGTGTACAAAGATTTCGGTTTAGAGAACTACTCATTCCGTCTATCTTACCGCGACCCAGCAGATACTAAAAAGTATTATGCGGATGATGAGATGTGGGAAAAAGCACAAGGTATGTTAAAAGAAGCTATGGATGAAATGGGTCTTGATTACTATGAAGCTGAAGGTGAAGCGGCATTCTACGGTCCAAAACTTGACGTTCAAGTTCGTACTGCTCTTGGAAAAGACGAAACACTTTCAACTGTACAATTAGACTTCTTGCTTCCAGAACGCTTTGAATTATCATACGTTGGTGAAGACGGTAAACAACATCGTCCAGTTGTAATTCACCGTGGTGTTGTATCAACTATGGAACGTTTTGTAGCCTTCTTAATTGAAGAATACAAAGGTGCATTCCCAACATGGTTAGCTCCAGTTCAAGTACAAGTAATTCCAGTTTCTCCGCAAGTACATTTAGACTATGCGAAGAAAGTACAAGACGAATTGCGTCGTGCTGGTATCCGTGTTGAATTAGACACTCGTGAAGAGAAAATCGGTTACAAAATCCGTGAAGCACAAATGCAAAAAATTCCGTACATGCTTGTAGTAGGTGACAATGAAGTAACTGAAAACGGCGTAAACGTACGTAAATATGGTGAACAAAAATCAGAAACAATCGCATTAGATGCTTTTGTTGACATGATTAAAGTAGAAGGAAAACGATAAGAAAAAGCCGCGGTATACCGCGGCTTTTTTATGTAATATACTTGAGAAAAATTAGAAAAAATAACCATGTAACACTTATCATAAAAAAGTATTGCAAGTATGTTAGTTGTTTGTTACAATATTTCTTGTTGTTAGTAAAACACATCGCGTCTTCTTGACAGACGTCATGTCCTATGATAAACTCATCAAGGATAATAGAATATTGTTTTGTGGAACAAGTAGAAGCACCCGCTTCTCACCTGATGGACGCATTCGCAGTTAACAGGTAAATGTATTTCTTACTTAAGATTTTACAAGTGTGGGTGTCGTATGCCCGCACTTTTTTTGTTCGGGTTCTATGACTACAAAATATGTTCTGAGAAAACCTTGGAGGTGGCTTACTATTAGCAAGGATATGATGATTAACGAGCAAATTCGTGCACGTGAAGTACGTTTAGTTGGCGCAAATGGCGATCAACTTGGAATCAAGTCTCGTAATGACGCTTTAGACTTAGCTGCAAATCTTAATCTTGATTTAGTATTAGTTGCTCCAAATGCGAAACCGCCAGTATGCCGCATTATGGACTACGGTAAATTCCGCTTTGAGCAACAGAAGAAAGAAAAAGAGCAGCGCAAAAATCAAAAAGTAATTAGCATGAAAGAAGTTCGTTTAAGTCCAACAATTGATGAACACGACTTTAACACAAAACTTCGTAATGCTATCAAGTTTTTAGAGAAAGGCGACAAGGTTAAAGCGTCAATTCGCTTTAAAGGACGTGCCATTACTCATAAAGAAATCGGTCAACGTGTTTTAGATCGCTTCTCAGAAGCTTGTGCTGAAGTTAGTACAGTTGAATCTAAGCCTAAAATGGAAGGACGCAGTATGTTCTTAGTTTTAGCACCGAAAAACGATAAGTAATAGATAGAGGAGGAAATACCTATGCCTAAACAAAAAACTCATCGCGGCGCTGCAAAGCGTTTCAAAAAGACTGGATCAGGTAAACTGAAACGTTCTCACGCTTACACAAGCCATTTATTCGCTAACAAATCTACAAAAGCTAAACGTAAACTACGTAAAGCTGGTGTAGTAAGCGCTGGTGACTTCAAACGCATTCGTCAAATGCTTGACAACTTAAAATAAGTTCGGCTGATATATAGAACAATTAGGAGGTAATATTATGCCAAGAGTAAAAGGTGGTACAGTTACTCGTCAACGTCGTAAAAAAGTAATTAAATTAGCAAAAGGTTACTACGGTTCAAAAAATACATTATTCAAGGTTGCTAACCAACAGGTTATGAAATCTCTAATGTATGCATTCCGTGACCGCCGTCAAAAGAAACGTGACTTCCGTAAATTATGGATTACACGTATCAACGCAGCAGCTCGTATGAATGGTCTTTCTTACAGCCGCTTAATGCACGGTCTTAAAAATGCTGGCATCGAAGTTAACCGCAAGATGCTTGCTGACTTAGCTGTTCATGACGAAAAAGCTTTCGCTGAATTAGCAACAGTTGCAAAAAACAACATTAACTAATTAATTAGTTGAAACCTTAGAAGAATTTTCTTCTAAGGTTTTTTTATTTGTATTCAAATAGAAGTTAGAAGTGAAAGAAATTATAAAGATTAACGGCTATGTTGTTATCAATATGACAAAATCAATATAAAAGTTATAGCAGTATAGAAGAATATACATATGAAGTCAGGAGAATACTCCTGGCTTTTTTCAATTCTGCCCGTTTGGAAAGAAGAGTATCTTTCCTAGCTGAAACGACACTGCTATAATGGAAAGATGATATGGAACTTTCATCAGATGAACAATTTAAGAGCGATGACTGAAACGTATTTGTAAATTAAGGACAAGCTATTTTATAAAGAGTTAGATAGCTGACTTATTCATAAGAACTGAAACATAATAATGAACTTTGAGATGAAACAACATTGTTGCGTAAAATGCGATGTTGGAGGAGGACAATAGAATGGACTTACTACAACTATTTAAATTACAAAAAGAATTAGATGACCGTATTGCAAAAGAACATGACTTACAACCGAAAAAATTATTAAAAGAAAAAATGTTAGCTCTTCTTGTAGAAATTGGAGAACTTGCAAATGAAACACGTTGTTTTAAATATTGGAGCAACAAACCAGCATCAGAACGTGAAGTAATATTAGAAGAATACGTAGATGGTTTGCATTTTATTTTATCAATCGGAATTGATTTAGGTATTGATAAAAACTTCCTATTCTATAAATGTGCACAGACGAATAAAACACAAGTGGAAATTTTCTTAGACACATATGCGAAAGTAATTCGTTTTACAGATCAACCATCTATTACAAATTATATTGAATTATTTACGAGCTATCTTCGACTTGGACAAGCACTTGAATTTGAACAAGAAGAGATTGAAAAAGCATATTTAGATAAAAATGAAGTAAATCATCAGCGTCAAACACAAGGATACTAATTTAATTTTTGAATATTTCAATTTAATTATTGTATAATGAATTGACTGAAGAAAAAGGAGGGTGTTGGCAATGACAAAATTAGACGCGACATTGACAATGCTAAAAGAATTAACAGATGCACGTGGTATTGCTGGTAACGAGCGTGAACCACGTGAAGTAATGAAGAAATATATCGAGCCGTTTGCGGACGAACTTTCTACTGATAATTTAGGGAGTTTAGTTGCGAAAAAAGTAGGGGAAGAAAACGGCCCGAAAATTATGGTTGCAGGTCATTTAGATGAAGTTGGATTTATGATTACACAAATCGATGACAAAGGTTTCCTTCGCTTCCAAACGGTTGGTGGCTGGTGGTCACAAGTTATGCTTGCGCAACGCGTGACGATTGTAACGCGTAAAGGAGATGTAACAGGTGTAATTGGTTCAAAACCACCGCACATTTTACCTCCAGAAGCTCGTAAAAAGCCAGTTGAAATTAAAGACATGTTCATCGATATCGGTGCTTCTAGCCAAGAAGAAGCGATGGAGTGGGGCGTACGACCAGGAGATCAAGTTGTACCTTACTTTGAATTCCAAGTGATGAAGAATGAAAAAATGTTACTTGCAAAAGCATGGGATAACCGAATCGGTTGTGCAATTGCAATTGACGTATTAAAACAATTAAAAGATGAAAAGCATCCAAACGTTGTATATGGCGTTGGAACTGTACAAGAAGAAGTTGGTCTTCGTGGCGCAAAAACATCTGCGAATTATATTAAACCAGATATCGCGTTCGCAGTAGATGTTGGTATCGCTGGAGATACACCGGGTGTAACGTCAAAAGAAGCACAAAGTAAAATGGGCGATGGACCACAAATCATTTTATATGATGCTTCTGTTATTGGACATACAGGTTTACGTGATTTCGTAGTTGATGTTGCTGATGAATTACAAATCCCGTATCAATATGATTCAGTAGCAGGCGGAGGAACGGATGCGGGTGCGATTCACATTGCTGTAAATGGTATTCCTTCTATGGCAATTACAATTGCAACGCGCTATATCCATTCTCATGCGGCAATGTTACATCGTGATGATTATGAAAATGCAGTGAAGTTAATTGTAGAAGTTATTAAACGTCTTGATAAAGAGGCTGTACATAACATTACATTTAATTAATAGAAAAAGCGAAGGAGCTTCTCCTTCGCTTTTTTATGTTTTAAAAAGGCCTTTCTAATCCTGCAGCAGTATGAGCCCCTAAAATAATTAAACGAGTTAATTGCATCGCCATAAAATGCGGGGTATATATCATCCCTCTTTTTAGCCATGACATAATCATTCCTAGGTGGGCACCAGTAACATAACTAATGAGAATATCGCGTGGAACCATTAGTTTTTCATCGTTAGGTTGTGAAATAGAGAGGCTTAATGTTAAATGCGTTTGAATTGCTTTCATCATCTTATACGTATAGTTTCCAGCAGCTTTATCACCAAGCATGACGTTATAGAAGTTAGTGTTTTCTGCAATATGTTCGAACAAGGCCAAAAAACTTGGATGTGGCGAATCAAATGTTAGTTGGAAATCTTCTTTATTTCTATTTCTCGGTTTAATTACTTCAGTTAGCTTTTCTAACATTTCTTCAATGCTTTTGTCTAATAGGTCATATTTATCGTGGTAATGGCTATAAAATGTAGCGCGGTTTACAGGAGCGCGTTCTGCAATATGTTGAACAGTAACATTTTCAAAACCTTTTTCGCCTACTAAAGCGACAAAAGCATCCTGTATGAGTTGTCTCGTCCGTTTTACACGTGGATCATTTGTATTTTTAATAGACATTTTTATTTCCCCTCGTTTAATTTTCTATACTTAAACAACATATTGGTATTATATTGTTGTTTAAACGACATTTCATACGTAAATTGTCGGTTGTAGATTCAAAATAATTATTTATAATTATAAACGATAGTCCTTCAGAAATCAGCACCGCTCGCAGGTAGAGAAGTTTCGATTTACGCTGCAGATGGTGTGATTTTTTTGTTAAAAGGTTAATATAATTAACAATTAAACAATCTAAACAATAAGGACATAAATAGTTTAGAAAAAAATTATATGCGATATAAGGAGAGGAATGCAATGAATCAGTTTCGAAGAATGGTAATTATCAACATTATCACATTAATTGTACTAGTTGGCGGCGGTATTGGCGGTTATTACTATTACAATCAAACGGAAAATTACTTAAAAACAGACAATGCAAAGATTGATGGAAAGGTAATTCCGGTTGCTTCACCAGTAGCAGGTAAACTAACTGACTGGAAAGCTGAAGTAGGAAAAAATTATAATGAGAACGATAAATTAGGTACTGTTACTGTAGCGGCAGCTAATGGAGAACAAACAGTAGATGTAACAATTCCACAAAATGCAACAGTTGTACAATCAAACGCGACAACAAATGCTTTCGTTGGAGCAGGTAGCCCGATTGCTTATGCATTTGATATGAACAATTTATGGGTAACAGCAAACATTGAAGAAACAGATGTTGATGATGTTCAAAAAGGTCAAGATGTAGATGTGTATGTAGATGCATACCCAGATACAACGTTAACAGGAAAAGTAGAACAAGTTGGCTTAACAACAGCGAATACATTCTCTATGTTGCCATCAAGCAACGCAACAGCGAACTATACGAAAGTAACACAAGTAGTACCAGTTAAAATTTCTTTAGATCATAGCAAATCAGTAAATATTGTTCCTGGCATGAATGTGACAGTTCGTATTCATAAGTAAGGGGGAGATGAGATGTCCTCAATTGTAATTGCAGGATATGCACTATTTTGTATAATCGTCTTCTTCCTTGTAAATCGTCTTTTACGAAAGAAAAAAACGAAAATGGGAGAAGAACAAGTCCCAGCCGTAAGTAAAATAGAAGTAAGTAAAGTTGAAACAGAAGAGAAAGAAATTGAACGAAAGCAAGAATCGGAAATTTCTAATGTAGTTGAGTTAGAAACAGGAAAGCAAGAAGAAGTAAAACAAGAAAAAGAAGTGCCGAAAAAACAAATGTCTATGCCTGTAGAGAATGTGAACGTAAAAGCAGTTGTAGCTGTATTAATTCTAGGCATGTTCGTTTCTATTTTAAACCAAACAATCATTAATGTTGCATTACCTCCGTTAATGAATGAATTTAATGTATCAACTTCAACAGCACAATGGTTAATTACAGGCTTCATGCTTGTAAATGGTATTTTAGTACCGATTAGTGCCTTTTTAGTTTCACGATTTACGTATCGTAAATTATTCGTAGCAGCAATGTTATTCTTCACGGTAGGATCTATCATTTGTGCTACTTCAGGAAACTTTACAATGATGATGACAGGTCGCGTAATTCAAGCTGTTGGTGCGGGTATTTTAATGCCGGTTGGTATGAATATCTTCATGACGTTATTCCCGCCTCATAAACGCGGAGCGGCGATGGGATTACTAGGTGTAGCGATGATTTTAGCACCAGCTATCGGACCAACTGTAACAGGTTGGGTGATTGAAAACTATAGCTGGAACTTAATGTTCTATGCGATGTTTATTATTGGTTTAATTATTACGTTCCTATCTTTAAAATTCTTTACACTAGCTCAGCCAGTGTCTAAAACGAAATTAGATATATTCGGTGTGGTTAGTTCAAGTATTGGACTAGGAAGCTTATTGTACGGATTTAGTGAAGCTGGAAATAATAGTTGGACTAGTGCAGAAGTCATTATTTCACTTGTTATCGGTGTAATTGGTTTAGCGTTATTTATTTGGAGAGAGTTAACAACGGACAATAAAATGCTTGATTTACAAGTATTTAAATATCCAGTATTTACTTTTACTTTAGTAATTAACGCAATCGTTACGATGGCATTATTCGGAGGTATGTTATTGCTTCCAGTATATCTGCAAAACATTCGTGGCTTTACGCCAATTGAATCTGGTTTACTACTTCTTCCAGGATCATTAATTATGGGGATCATGGGACCAGTAGCGGGTAAATTATTCGATAAATATGGCATTCGTCCATTAGCGATAATTGGATTGGCGATTACGACGTATGCGACATATGAATTTACAAAATTATCGATGGATACGCCGTATAGCGTTATTATGACGGATTACATTATACGTTCAATTGGTATGTCATTCATTATGATGCCAATTATGACAGCTGGTATGAACGCGCTGCCGATGAAATTAATTTCTCACGGTACAGCAACGCAAAATACGTCAAGACAAGTAGCGGGTTCAATCGGAACAGCGATTTTAATTACACTTATGACGCAACAAACGACTGCTCACGTAGCAGATTACGGCAACATGTTAACAACATCAAACCCAATTTTAGTTGATAAAGTACACGGCATGGGTCAAAGCTTAGCGGCCTTAGCTGGATCAGCTCAAGCAGGAGACGCGATGAGTGCACAACTATTATATGGACAAATTTCAAAGCTATCTGCAATTAACGGTATTAACGATGCCTTCTTAATCGCAACGATACTAGCAGGTATCGCTTGGGTGTTATCGTTCTTCTTACAATCAGGCAATAAACCAAATAGAAAAGCAGGGAATTAATTTCCCTGCTTTTTTGTTTTCTTATACAAGGATTCAATTAGATATAGAATGAATCACCTGCAGACATGAGAACCCAGAAAATACCCCCCAGTAGTCCCCTATGTTGTGTATACTTTTACATTGTGCTTGTAATCCACTTATCCTCGCTAATAAGACAATTAAAGAAATTAAAATTAGTATAAAGAAGTTGTTATAAAAAGAGTAAAGAGAGGTATCATCATGATACCTCTCTTTATCCTAAGAATGCTAACATATTATTCATAATATGAAATAACATAGCTGGAATAATGGATTTTGTTTTCAGGCGTAATATTTAAATATTACATATAAAGGTGTATTTTCCATAAAATAATAAAAGAGGTATCACCCTGTAGTGATGCCTCTTTCTCATTGATAACTATGTTCTGTCTTGTTATTCAATTTTGCTTGCTCTATTTGCAATTCACGCTCTACCAATCGATCTAATTGCTGAATTGCTTTAAGTGCTTTTTCATAAGAAATTGTTCGATAATGATGCGCTCCGCCCGGTTCTTCATCTGCTTCGTCTGCCCATTTAATAATATTTTGAAGAGATGTTCTTTCAATTTCTTGTTCCACTAAGAAAGAATCTGTATGAAGAAGAATTGCAATAGAAATTTCTTTTGCTAGTTTTGGATGTTCTCCCAATCTAATAAGTAATTTATGTGCTCTTTCAGCGCCTTTAATTGCATGGATATCATTCTTTTTATATAAGTCATAATCCCATTCGCCGCCTGTGTACCACGTATGATGTCCGATATCATGAAGGAAGCCAGCTTTTGTGGCAGCATCGACTGAGGCGTGATGCTTTTTGGCTAGGTGAAACGCATGGTAAGCGACAGCGATCGCGTGGACCATTCCAGAACGGTTTACGTATTTTTGTGTAATGTGGTGTTTAAAAATTTGTTCAAGCGTAATACGGTGCATAAAACATTCACTCCTTTTATCTTATGGTGTATATGAAGAAAAATCGATCGGTTTAAATGTATTTTGAACATTGTACTCCATCATAGTTCGTTAGTAAAGTAGAAATGTTTAGGAGAAGAAAAAAATTTTCTGCAAAAAAATCACCTTAGCTTATGCAAAGGTGATTTTCAAATTGCTTATTTTTTTAATCCTTGCTCTAGTGTTTCTAACATTTCGTGCTTTTCATTTTCATCAGCGTTTTTCCAAATGACTTCAAATAAAACGCCAAGACCTGGAAGCATTTTTTCTTCACCGCTTTGAATTGCATCGACGATTGTTTCTTGTAATTGATCTTGTGAATTTCCAGATACATTCGCTAATACGGCACCGCGTAAATTAAAACTCATTGCTTTCACCTCTTCTTCAGAATTGAAACTGACGTTAGTTTTTGTTCTTTTTTATGTAAATATGTATGAAAAATAGGCTATAATGATAAGACAAGAAGAGAGGGAAATACATATTATGAAAAACATTGATTCAGTACAAAATCCGCGTGTAAAGCAGTGGAAAAAGCTGCAAACGAAAAAAGAACGCGATAAAAAAGGTTTATTTTTTGTAGAAGGATTCCACTTAGTCGAGGAAGCTTTGAAGACAGGGATTGTAACAGAACTTATCGTTTCAGATCAGACAGACCTTCCGAAAGATTGGACAGTTAATGATGTGGAAATGTACATCGTACCTGAGGCGATTGTAAAAATACTTCGTGAAACAGAAACGACGCAAGGTGTATTTGCTGTTTGTGAGAAGCATGAGAAAGAAGTAGCTCTTACTGATGGGAAATTCCTTTTATTAGATGGCCTGCAAGACCCAGGTAATTTAGGAACAATTATTCGTACAGCTGATGCAGCTGGTATTCACGCCGTTGTGCTTGGAGAAGGTTGTGTTGATGTTTACAATAGTAAAGTACTCCGCTCTACACAAGGCTCTATTTTCCACTTGCCAATTGTAAAAGGGAACTTAGAAGAATGGGTAGACAAGTTAAAAGAAAATAACGTTCCTGTATATGGAACAGCTCTTGAAAATGGAGTTCCGTATGGTGAAGTAACGCCGGCCGGCAGTTTTGCATTAATTGTAGGAAATGAAGGAAATGGCGTACGCCAAGAAATTCTTGCAAAAACGGATCAAAACTTGTATATTCCGATTTACGGCGGGGCAGAATCATTAAATGTTGCGGTTGCAGCAGGGATTTTAACGTATTATTTGCAAAGCCCGGTTGCGAACAAATAAAAAACTTCTTATAATAAGTTGAAGTACATTATATTAAAAGTTAAATAACGAAAAACGTTGATAGAGAAGAGTAACTTACAAAATCGCCATATAGGGAGAGAGTGCCGTAGACTGAAAGCATTCTTATGGTAGACGGAAGTGAATTCACCTCTGGAGTTGACGCCAGGACCATGTATATGTAAAGGCGTTCCGGTCAGAATTGATCGTTATAACTAATGAGTGGGCAGACTTGTTCTGTCAATTTAGGGTGGTACCGCGAATTTACCTCGTCCCTTTTTGGGAGCGAGGTTTTTTTATTTTTAAAATTAGGAGGGTTCCAAAATGGAAGCACGTTTAAAAGAGCTAAAGCAAAAAGCGTTAGAGCTTATTGAAGAAGCGAAAGAGCTAAAGGGCTTAAACGACGTACGCGTAGCGTATTTAGGAAAAAAAGGCCCAATTACAGAAGTATTACGCGGCATGGGAAAATTATCAGCAGAAGAGCGTCCACGTATGGGAGCATTAGTAAATGAAGTACGTGAAGCGATTCAAACGCGTCTAGAAGACAAAATTAGTAACTTAGAAAAAGCAGTAATCGAAGCGAAACTAGCTACTGAAACAATTGATGTTACATTGCCAGGTCGTCCTGTTGAAACAGGTTGCCACCATCCGTTAACAGCTGTTGTTGAACAAATTGAAGATGTATTCATCGGTATGGGTTATGAAGTAGCTGAAGGAACAGAAGTAGAAAAAGACTACTACAACTTCGAAGCACTAAACTTACCGAAAGATCACCCAGCGCGTGATATGCAAGATACATTCTACATTACAGAAGAAACGTTACTACGTACACATACATCTTCTGTGCAAGCACGTACGATGGAAAATAATAAAGAAAAAGGCCCAATCAAAATTATTTGTCCTGGTAAAGTGTATCGCCGTGATGACGACGATGCGACGCATTCACATCAGTTCATGCAAATTGAAGGTCTTGTAATTGATAAAAACATTCGTATGAGTGACTTAAAAGGTACACTGCAAGTATTCGTGAAAAAGATGTTCGGTGAAGATCGTGAAATCCGTCTTCGTCCAAGTTTCTTCCCATTCACAGAGCCATCTGTAGAGATGGATATTTCTTGTATGATGTGTCATGGCAAAGGTTGCGGCACTTGTAAAGGAACTGGCTGGATTGAAATTCTAGGCGCAGGTATGGTTCACCCGAACGTACTTGAAATGGCTGGTTATGATTCAAAAGAATATCAAGGTTTCGCATTCGGTATGGGCGCAGAGCGTATCGCAATGTTGAAATACGGAGTAGATGACATTCGTCATTTCTATACAAATGATGTACGTTTCTTACAACAATTCAAACGAGCGTAAGGGAAGGAGAGGATAAGTATGTTCGTATCATATCGTTGGTTACAAGAGTATGTAGATATTAAAGATGTAACAGCACAAGAACTAGCAGACAAAATCACGAAAAGTGGTATTGAAGTAGAAGGCGTTGAAGTATTAAATAAAGGTGTAAAAGGTGTTGTAGTTGGTCACGTATTAGAATGTGAAAAACACCCAGAAGCTGATAAATTAAGCAAATGCTTAATCGATATCGGTGAAGAAGAGCCAGTTCAAATTATTTGTGGAGCTGCTAACATTGCAAAAGGTTTAAAAGTACCAGTTGCAAAAGTTGGAGCTGTACTTCCTGGTAACTTCAAAATCAAAAAAGCAAAACTACGCGGTGAAGCTTCTCACGGTATGGTTTGTGCTCTTCAAGAGCTTGGTATTGATGGAAAGTTAGTTTCAAAAGAATACGCAGATGGTATCTTTATCTTCCCAAGTGACGCTGAAGTTGGTGCAGATGCACTTGAAATTTTAAACTTACACGATGAAGTACTTGAGCTTGGCTTAACACCAAACCGTGCAGATTGCTTAAACATGTTAGGTGTTGCATATGAAGTAGCTGCTATTTATGGCCGCGAAGTAAAACTTCCAGCTATCGACTTACAAGAAACAGCAGAAAAAACTTCTGATTATATTTCTGTAAGTGTAGAAGCGAAAGAAGAAAACCCATTATACATTGCAAAAATGGTTAAAAACGTAAAGATTGGTCCATCACCAATGTGGATGCAAACTCGTCTTATGGCAGCTGGCATTCGTCCAATTAGCAACGTAGTTGATATTACAAACTACATTTTAATGGAATACGGTCAACCGTTACATGCATTCGATTACGATAAATTAGGTTCAAAAGAAATCGTTGTTCGTCTTGCAAAAGAAGGCGAAAAAATTGAAACGTTAGATGATCAAGAGCGTACATTACAAAGCCACCACCTTGTAATTACAAACGGCACGAAAGCTTTAGCTGTTGCTGGTGTAATGGGCGGGGCGGATTCTGAAGTTACAAATGAGACAGTAAACGTTCTAATTGAGTCTGCATACTTTGCAGGTCAAACAGTACGTCGTACATCAAAAGACTTAGGTCTTCGTAGTGAATCAAGTGCACGTTTCGAAAAAGGAATCGACCCAACACGTACATTTGAAGCAATTCAACACGCAGCTGCTTTAATGGCGAAATATGCTGGCGGTGAAGCACTTGAAGGTGTAGTAGAAGCTGACAACTTACAAGTACAAGAGCGTACAGTATCTGTTACTGCTGAAAAAGTAAACCGTGTATTAGGTACAAATATTTCTGCGAGTGAAATGGGTACAATGTTCACAAACTTGAAATTCCCATTCACAGAAGTAGAAGGAACATTCCATGTAAATGTACCAGCACGTCGTCCTGATATTACAATTTCAGAAGACTTAGTAGAAGAAGTGGGCCGTCTATACGGTTATGACCACATTCCAGTTACATTACCTTCTGGAACGATGACTCGTGGTAAATTAACATCAGCACAAACGAAACGTCGTAAAGTACGCCGCTTCTTAGAGGGTGCTGGTTTATATGAAGCAATCACGTATTCATTAACAAGCGCTGACAAAGCGAAACAATATATGGTTGAGCCAAACGAAAAGGCGCCTGTAGGTCTTGCGCTTCCAATGAGTGAAGAACGTAGCCAACTTCGTTTAAGCTTAGTACCGCAATTACTAGAAGCAGTTTCATACAATGTCGCTCGTAAAAACGACAGCGTTGCTTTATACGAAGTAGGTTCTATCTTCTTACCGACAGAAGAAGGAGAACTTCCGAAAGAAGAACAACATCTTGCAGGTGTTATGACAGGTCTTGCTCTTCACCATGCATGGCAAGGTGAGAAGAAAGTAGTAGATTTCTTCGTTGTGAAAGGTGTACTAGAAGGACTATTCGACGTACTTGGCGTTGCAAACCAAATCACATATGCACCAGCAAAACGTGAAGGTATGCACCCAGGCCGTACAGCTGACATCGTATTAGATGGCGAAGTAATTGGTTTCATCGGTCAATTGCACCCAGAAGCAGAAAAACAATTAGATGTGAAAAATACATTCGTATTTGAATTATCTCTTGTAAAAGTATTCGGTGCAGACGCTGAAGAAACTTACTACGCAGCAATTCCACGTTTCCCATCTATGACACGTGATATGGCTGTTGTCGTAACGAAAGAAACAAAAGCTGGCGAAATGAAGCAAGTCATTGCTGAAGCTGGCGGAGAACTTCTGAAAGACGTAACACTATTCGACTTATACGAAGGTGAAAAAATGGAAGAAGGCAAGAAATCACTTGCATTCTCTATGACTTACTTCGATGCAGAACGTACATTAACAGACGAAGAAGTAACAGAAGCACATAACCGTGTACTAACAACGGTAGAAGAGAAATTCGGTGCGGAGTTACGTAAGTAATTAGAAAATTGCCGGATATATTCCGGCAATTTTTTTATTGGGTTAGTTGTCGGACACTGTCGGTAAGTCGATATATTACAAAAATCGCTCATATATTTTCCGACACCTTGCATCTTTCTCTCGAATGTAGTACATTAATTTTAGTTTAACAAAATGAAAGACGATGATAAGGAAAAGTAGTATATACTATAATCCAAAGCGAGTCAGGGACGGTGAGAGCCTGATGAGGCGGTATATGTGAAGAACACCTTGGAGTTGCTAACCGAAATTGAATCTTGTATTCAAGAGTAGACTTAGACGGGAATCCGGCCTGTTACAAACCGGGAAGTATGTATTACATACGAGTTAAAGTTGGTCTTTATGACAAATTGGGTGGTACCGCGAAGTTTAACCTTTCGTCCCTTTATGGATGAAAGGTTTTTTTGTATTTAAATATATCAGCAAAGGAGAATTTCACTATGGAAAACACATTAGTAAAAAGTCTGTATAGAGATACAGATAAATACGCAGGTCAAACAGTACAAGTATCAGGGTGGATTCGTAACTTACGTGATTCAAAAGCATTTGGTTTCATCGAATTAAACGACGGTAGCTTCTTCAAAAGCGTTCAAATCGTTTTCGATACAGAATTAGATAACTTCAAAGAAATTGCAAAACTTCCACTTAGCTCTTCAGTTAAAGTAGAAGGTAAAGTAATTGCAACGCCTGGAGCGAAGCAACCATTTGAAATTAAAGCAGAAAAAATTGATATCGAGGGCTTATCAGATTCTGATTACCCACTTCAAAAGAAACGTCATACATTTGAATACTTACGTACAATCGCTCACTTACGTCCAAGAACAAATGCATTCTCTGCAACGTTCCGCGTACGTTCTATCGCAGCATTTGCGATTCACCAATTCTTCCAAGAGCGTGGATTCGTACATGTTCATACACCTATCATCACTGGTAGTGATACAGAAGGTGCTGGCGAAATGTTCCGCGTAACAACGCAAGATTTAAATAACCTACCAAAAGGTGAAGACGGAAAAGTTGATGAGTCAAAAGACTTCTTCGGTAAAGAAACAAACTTAACAGTAAGTGGACAGCTGAACGCTGAAGCTTATGCATTAGCATTCCGTGATGTATATACATTCGGACCTACATTCCGTGCGGAAAACTCAAACACAACTCGCCACGCTGCTGAGTTCTGGATGGTTGAGCCTGAGATTGCATTCGCTGAACTAGGGGACGTAATGAATCTTACAGAAGATATGCTGAAATATGCAATGAAATACGTATTAGAGCATGCACCAGAAGAAATGGAATTCTTCAACAGCTTCGTTGATAAAACAGTTCTTGAGCGCATGAACAACGTAATTAACTCTGACTTTGGTCGCATCACTTATACAGAAGCAATTAAAGTGCTTCAAGAATCAGGTGCTGATTTCAAATACCCAGTAGAATGGGGAATTGACTTACAAACAGAGCACGAAAGATACTTATCAGAAGAAATCTTCAAACGCCCTGTATTCGTAACTGACTATCCGAAAGACATTAAAGCATTCTACATGCGTTTAAATGAAGACGGTAAAACAGTAGCTGCTACTGACCTTCTAGTTCCTGGCATCGGCGAATTAATCGGCGGAAGCCAACGTGAAGAAAGAATGGACGTTTTAGTAGACAGAATTAAAGAATTAGGTATGAACGAAGAGGACTACTGGTGGTACTTAGAACTTAGAAAATACGGCGGTACAAAACACGCTGGATTCGGTCTAGGTTTCGAGCGCTTCCTAATGTACATCACTGGTATGGCTAACATCCGTGACGTAATTCCATTCCCAAGAACTCCAGGTTCTTCTGAGTTTTAAGATATAAAAAAAGCGAGAGCAACTGCTCTCGCTTTTTTTATTGAGAAAGGTTGTAATTGCAACCTGAACTTTATAAAGTATTTCACGACTAGAAAAGATGTTGTTCATAGTTCAATTCCCACTTCATATATAAGTAAAATGAATGCGACATTTATATAGGGAAGGGGTTTTTATACAATGGGGGAAATTCCAAGTCATACAAAGTGGACATTGCGTGACAAGTATATAGTAATCACTGGTGCAACAAGTGGTATTGGATTAGCGGCAGCTAAGGTGTTTGCAAAAAGCGGTGCTAAGCTAGGAATCATTGCACGTAATGAAGCAAAAGCGAATGATGTTATGACTCAACTTGAAAATATAACGGATGGGAATGCAGTGGTAGATATATTTTTCGCTGATATGTCTTCCCAACAATCTATACGCCAGGTAGCTACCAATATTTTAGAAAGATGTCCGAGAATTGATATATTAGTAAATAATGCGGGTGCTTTATTTCAAACAAGACAAATTACAGAGGACGGTTTGGAGATGACCTGGGCGGTAAACCATTTAGGTCCATTCTTACTTACAGATTTGTTGTTGGAGCGTTTAAAAAAAAGTGCTCCTGCCGCGTCATTACCACTGCATCTCACGGTCATAAAATGGCTAAAAAGGGAATTGATTTCGATGATCTAGATGCAGAACAACTGTATCGCGGTATTAAGAAGTTCATGGGCGGTCCTACAATGCGTTATGCACAAACAAAACTAGCTAACATTTTATTCACCTCTGAATTGGCACAGCGGTTGGAGGGAACGGGTGTTAGTGCTTATAGCTTTGACCCGGGGCTAGTGAATACAAATTTTAACCAGGATAATGGTCTAGCTGCTCGCTTAACTATGGCAGCAATGAAACCTTTCTCCCGTACGCCGGAGAAAGGTGCTGAAACTTTAGTATGGCTAGCAGAATCAACTGGATTTACTAATCAGAGTGGTTATTACTATGCCGATAAACAAGTAGGGGAAATGTCTGAAGCTGCCTTGGATAAGGATGCAGCAAAGCGTCTATGGGACATAAGCGAAAACCAAACACGAGAGTAAAAGAGTAGCGAGTATATGTTCAGATTATTATGTTGAATAGTTTTTTACCCTTAAGTAAAAAGTAACCTTGGGGGTGAGTGCAATGAGTAAAAAAGTGAAAAAAGACCATTCAAGATCAATCCTAGGTTCTCCAGAAGTGGAAGGACAAGGGACAACAACACATGAAACGGGTTCTCATAAAGTATCTTCATCAAATAAGAAGCAGAAACGAAGCTAATATAAAAAAGGGAGAGTCTTGGCGGCTCTCCTTTTTTATAGGGGAATTACTAAAAATGAGTTAATTTAGCGATATAGTTAGAAGAGGAAAATAGTAAATGCAATTACATTGAATCGAGAACACATGAAACAAAAAACAGGAGTTTGTAAGCCCCTGTTTTTGTCGATACTATTTCAATAAGCGAAACGCTTTCTCTGTATTAGCAAAATGCAGTTTTACAAACTCAGGTAATCTTTCTTTACCTACTTTTTGAATTAATTTAGCAGCGGCGATATCAACTTGTTTACCAGCACCTTTTGGAAGTGGCATACCAGCTTTTTTACTTAGTTCGTCAAATTGTTTTACGAATGAGTAGCGAGCTAAAATAGAAGCAGCGGCTACTGCTAAATGGACGCTTTCACCTTTCGTAGCGAAATAAACATTTTCACGCTGTACCTGTTTTTGTTTTGCTAAATATTTATAGTATGTATCAGGTTGTGTGAATTGATCGATTAAGACGCCTTCAGGTTTTGTAGGTGCCATTTTAGCTAATAAGTTTGTAATAGCTTTATTGTGTAGTAAAGCTTTTAACTTACCTTGGTTGTTTCCTTTATCAAATAGCTCGTTATACTTTTCATTATGAAGGACAAGGGAGCTGTAAGGAACAACGTGTAGAAGTTGTTTCGCAATGGCAGTAATTTGATCGTCATTTAAGTTTTTAGAGTCTTTTACACCAAGTTCTTTTAGTAGTGGAATTTGCTTTGCATCCACATATACAGCAACGACTGTCATCGGTCCAAAGAAATCTCCCGTACCAACTTCATCAGACCCTACAATAGACATTGTACCGATGGAAGCAGGAGGCGCATAACGATGGGAATCGACAGATTTTGTTACAGCTGTTTTCGGTGTTTGAGAGACAGTTTGCCAACGAGAAGCTTCTGCTTCAGCGCGGCCTCCTTGGAACATTACTTTTCCAGATTTATACGCTGTAATCGTGCAAGATGGTACCTTTGCCATGAAGATTCCGCCTTGCGGAGTTTTTGAGCTAAGCGAATGTTTATATTGTTGTTTCATGTCTTCAATTACTGTAGAATTTGTTTGAATTACGATAGAATTTGACATAATGGTCGCCCCTTTTTTTATATTGTTATTTTTATCATATCGGATTGTTCTTTCTGTTTCCATATTATGAAGGTTCATGGTATGATAAACTTTAGGATTCTGTACGTGATTGGAGGCCGGTGAGTTGTCACAACAAAAGGGAAAGAAAAGTCGAATTAATGTAGAAATCTATGGTCAGCAATATTCAGTTGTTGGCGATGAAAGTACAAGTCATATCCGCATGGTAGCAGCGATTGTGGATGATAAAATGCGCGAACTCAATGCCAAGAATCCTTCGCTTGACACGAGTAGACTAGCGGTATTGACGGCGGTAAACGTCATACACGATTACATAAAATTAAAAGAAGAACATGAGAAATTGAAAGAAAGTATGACAAAAAAAGGAATGGAATAACATGATTGATATTATTATCATTTTACTGCTTGTTATGGGATTTTTCCTCGGCTTACGCAGAGGGTTTATTCTGCAACTTGTAAAGTTAACAAGCTTTATTATCGCATACCTTGTTGCATACTGGTACTGTAAAGATTTAGCGCCAGCACTTGCGAAATTTATTCCGTATCCATTTGATAAAAACGTATCTGTTCCAGAATGGATTGATGCAAATAATATTGAGACAGTATTTTATCAAGCGCTTGCGTTTATCATATTGTTTATTATCACTAAAATTGCACTTTCATTACTTGGTAATTTGTTAAATATGTTTGCAGAAATACCGGTTTTAAAGCAAGTAAATGCGTTTGCGGGGGCAATCCTCGGATTTTTAGAAGTATATATTATTTTGTTTGTCTTAATTATCATTGGGAACATTCTTCCGATTGAACAATTACAAACACCATTACAACAATCATCAATTAGCAAAATAATTGTAGACGATACACCGATTCTCTCTGAAAAGGTGAAGGAACTATGGCAGACAGGTAGCAGAGTATAACTTCTCTTTTTTCGGAAAGAGAAGTTTTTTTCTATGAAAGAAAGGCGGGACAATGATGAAAGTAAATAAAAAACAAGTGATCAAATTATTAGAGACAATCGGGCTTTTTATGGAATTAAAGGGCGCGAATCCATTTAAAATATCTGCATTTCGTAAAGCGGCAGCAGCGTTAGAAAGTGATGATCGTAGTCTTTCTGAAATTGAAGATTTCACAAAGATTCCAGGCATCGGAAAAGGAACAGCAGCCGTTATTCAAGAATATATAGAATCGGGAACATCTGAAGTATTACAAGAACTTGAAAAAGAAGTACCAAGTAGCTTATTGCCGTTATTAAAACTACCAGGACTTGGTGGTAAGAAGGTAGCTAAGTTATATAAAGAACTTGGTGTTGTTGATATGGAATCGCTAAAAGCTGTTTGTGAGGAAAATAAAGTACAAGCTTTAGCAGGTTTCGGTAAGAAGACAGAAGAGAAAATATTAGAAGCAATCGATCAAGTAGGCTCTCGTCCAGAGCGTTTACCAATTGCGATGGTATTGCCTATTGCCGGGGAAATAGAGGAGAAATTGTCGAATATTGCTGAAGTAATTCGTTTCTCTCGCGCTGGTAGTTTGCGCCGTGTTCGTGAAACAGTGAAAGATTTAGATTTTATCATTGCAACGACAGAACCAGCAGCGGTACGTGAGCATTTACTACAATTTGATAATATGATTGAAGTAATAGCAAGTGGAGATACGAAAGTTTCTGTCCGTCTTCAATATGAATATGATATTTCAATTGATTTCCGTTTAGTAAAACCAGAAGAGTTTATTACAACTCTTCACCATTTCACAGGATCAAAAGACCATAATGTAAAAATGCGTCAAATCGCAAAAGATAAAGGCGAGAAAATTAGTGAGTACGGTGTAGAGAACTTGGAAACAGGTGAAGTGAAAACATTTGAGACTGAAGAAGACTTCTTTGCTCATTTCGGTTTGCCATTTATTCCGCCAGAAGTGCGTGAAGATGGAAAAGAAATTGAATTAATTAAAGAGTATCCGAACTTAATTCAGTTTTCCGATATACAAGGTGATTTACATATGCATACAACTTGGAGTGACGGTGCTTTTTCTATTGAAGAAATGGTACAAGCGTGCCGTGCTCGTGGATATAAGTTTATGGCGATTACTGATCACTCGCAATATTTGAAAGTGGCGAACGGTTTAACGAAAGAGCGTCTTCGTGAGCAAGCGAAAGAAATTGAACGTATGAATGAAAAGTATCCAGACATTACAATTTTACGCGGAATTGAAATGGACATTTTACCAGATGCCTCGCTTGATTTTGATGATGAAGTATTAGCAGAATTAGATTATGTCATTGGAGCGATTCACTCTAGCTTCTCACAAGACCGTGAAACGATTATGAAGCGTCTACGTACTGCACTTGAGAATAAACATGTCACAATGATTGCCCATCCTACAGGACGTCTTCTCGGGCGTCGTGAGGGTTATGATGTAGATACAGATTTATTAATTGAACTAGCAAAAGAGACAAATACAGTTTTAGAATTAAATGCGAATCCGAACCGTCTAGATTTAAGCGCGAAATTATTAAAACAAGCACAAGATGCTGGTGTGAAAGTAGCGATTAATACGGATGCTCATACGCTTGAAATGTTAGAAGATATGGAAACAGGTGTAGCAGCAGCACGTAAAGGTTGGATTCAAAAAGATAACGTGATTAACACGTGGGATATTGAACGTTTATTAGACTATATTAAACGTAATAAGTAATACAAGGGGGACCTGCAACATGTTAGAAAGAACGTTGCGTGTATTAGAATACAATAAAGTAAAAGAACAATTACTTGAACATACAGCATCTTCACTTGGTCGTGACAAAGTGAAGCATTTAGTGCCGAGCACTGATTTTGAAGAAATTGTAGAAATGCAAGATACAACGGATGAAGCAGCGAAAGTTATTCGTTTAAAAGGTAGTGCACCATTAGGTGGTATTACGGATATTCGCTCAAATGTGAAGCGTGCAAAAATTGGGAGTATGTTAAGTCCAAATGAATTACTTGATATTGCAAATACGATGTATGGTAGTCGTAATATGAAACGCTTCATTGAAGATATGGCTGATAACGGTGTCGAGCTTCCGATTTTAGAAACTCACGTCGCTCAAATTGTATCTTTATATGATTTAGAAAAGAAAATTACAAATTGCATCGGTGACGGCGGTGAAGTAGTCGATAGCGCAAGTGATAAACTGCGTGGTATTCGTACTCAAATTCGTACTGCGGAAAGTCGTATTCGTGAAAAGTTAGAAAATATGACGCGCTCTTCAAACGCGCAAAAGATGCTGTCTGATTCGATTGTAACGATTCGTAACGAACGTTACGTAATCCCAGTAAAACAAGAATATCGCGGCGTATATGGTGGTATTGTTCACGATCAATCGGCTTCTGGACAAACGTTATTTATTGAGCCACAAGTCATTGTAGAATTAAATAATGCACTGCAAGAAGCACGTGTGAAAGAAAAACAAGAAATCGAACGCATCTTATTAATGTTAACAGAAGAAGTGGCAGTAGAAGCGGATATCGTTTTATCAAACGTAGAAGTAGTTGCAAATCTTGATTTTATCTTTGCGAAAGCTTTTTATGCGAAACGAATTAAAGCAACGAAACCAATCGTAAATAACGAGCGTTATATGGATTTAAGACAAGCTCGACATCCGCTAATCGATCCAGAAATAATCGTGCCAAATAACATTATGTTAGGGAAAGATTTCACGACAATTGTTATTACAGGACCGAATACAGGTGGTAAAACAGTTACGCTGAAAACAGTTGGTATTTGTGTGTTAATGGCGCAATCTGGCCTTCACATTCCAGTAATGGATGAGTCAGAGATTTGTGTATTCAAAAATATCTTTGCTGATATCGGTGATGAGCAATCGATTGAACAGAGTTTAAGTACGTTCTCCTCACATATGGTGAACATCGTTGATATTTTAGAAAAAGCTGATTTTGAAAGCTTAGTTTTATTCGATGAATTAGGTGCTGGAACAGACCCACAAGAAGGGGCTGCACTTGCCATTTCAATTTTAGATGAAGTATGTAATCGCGGTGCTCGCGTTGTTGCAACGACGCATTATCCAGAATTAAAAGCATACGGATATAACCGTGAACAAGTTATTAATGCGAGTGTTGAGTTTGATGTGAACACGTTAAGCCCAACGTATAAATTATTAATCGGTGTACCAGGACGTAGTAATGCCTTTGAAATTTCGAAACGTCTTGGATTATCTGATCGCGTCATTGACCAAGCACGTAACCACATTAGTACAGATACGAATAAAATTGAAAATATGATTGCGAAGTTAGAAGAAAGCCAGAAGAACGCAGAGCGTGACTGGAACGAAGCAGAAGCGCTTCGCAAACAATCTGAGAAACTTCATCGTGAGTTGCAACGTCAAATTATTGAATTTAACGAAGATCGCGACGAACGATTATTAAAAGCGCAAAAAGAAGGGGAAGAAAAAGTCGAAGCTGCAAAGAAAGAAGCAGAAGGCATTATTCAAGAACTTCGTCAATTGCGTAAAGCACAGCTTGCAAATGTGAAAGACCACGAGCTAATTGAAGCGAAGAGTCGTCTAGAAGGCGCAGCGCCAGAGCTTGTTAAGAAACAAAAAGTAAATGTGAAAAATACTGCACCGAAACAACAGTTACGTGCAGGTGATGAAGTGAAAGTATTAACGTTCGGTCAAAAAGGTCAACTACTTGAAAAAGTAAGCGATACAGAGTGGAGCGTACAAATCGGTATTCTGAAGATGAAAGTGAAAGAATCTAATATGGAATACATTAACACACCGAAGCAAACAGAGAAAAAAGCAGTTGCAACGGTAAAAGGTAGAGACTATCATGTTTCATTAGAACTTGACCTTCGTGGTGAACGATTTGAAAATGCAATGGCGCGCGTTGAGAAATACTTAGACGATGCCCAGCTTGCAAGCTATCCTCGCGTATCAATCATTCACGGTAAAGGGACAGGAGCACTTCGCCAAGGTGTACAAGATTACTTGAAGAAGCATCGCGGTGTAAAAACCTTCCGTTACGGTGACATGGGCGAGGGAGGCCTAGGCGTAACAGTTGTCGAATTAAAATAGAAAACAACGAAACAAAGGGGAAACCATTATATGTTTATGGACAAACTTGCAAAAGTATTGTTAGCTTGTTGTGGAATATTTTTGGTGATTGGGGTTATTTATTTAGTTGTTTTTGCGAAGTGAAAAAGCGTCAATCGTGGCAGAATGATATTGCCATAGATTGACGCTTTTAATATATGTGAAAAGGAATAGAACATGAAAATCAACCAATACATAAGCGAAGCAAAATCATGCTCAAGACGTGAAACAGACCGCCTTATTAAAGCTGGACGCGTGGCTATTAATGGCGAAATATGTACGCACGGTGCACTTGTGAGCGATGGTGATGTTGTAACGATTGATGGACAGGTTATTGCGAAAGAAGAGAAAGAAAAGGTGTATATCGCATTCCATAAACCAGTCGGAATTACTTGTACAGCAGCCGATCATATTGAAGATAATATTATTGATTATATCAATTACCCAGAGCGAATCTTTCCAGTTGGGCGATTAGATAAAGCATCGGAAGGACTTATCTTATTAACGAATGACGGCGGCATTGCGAATCAAATTTTACACGGTGATCATGAGCACGAGAAAGAATATGTTGTCACAGTCGATAAACCTTTTACGGACTGGTTTATTAATGAGATGTCCAGCGGTGTAAAGATTAAAGATGGAATGACGAAGCCGTGCAAAGTGACAAGAGTCGATCAATCAACATTTCGTATCGTTTTAACGCAAGGAATGAACAGGCAAATTCGTAGAATGAGTCGTGCTTTCGGATTTACTGTAATAAAGCTAAAGCGAGTACGCATTATGAATATAGAGCTAAATGAGCTTGAAGTTGGAAAGTGGCGGAGCGTTACAGCTGAAGAGTTAGAAATTTTAATAGGGCAGTTATAGGGAGGAAAAATTTTCTCCCTATATTTTTTGTCAGAAAAAATAAAACTATTGATTTTTTAAAAAATAGCCCATATAATAAAAAACAACAAGTTTCGACAAGATATTTTATAAAAGTAATGATGAGGACATGAGTTGTATTTTACGATTCTCAGAGAGGGAAGCCTTAGGCTGTGAGCTTCCTAATACGAAAAGACAAGCTTACCACCTCTAAACTTCAAGAGTGAACTGCATACATGATGCATTGTAATTCTTGGCGGATAAAACCGTTATCAATTTACACGAGCTATAAAATGAGCTTATTTCGTTATGAATTCATTTTATTAGAATAAGGGTGGAACCACGATTTCAACACTCGTCCCTTTGTTAGGGACGGGTGTTTTTTGCGTTCTTTTACGGGGAAGTATGCTTGAAAGAGGATATGTGACGGATTTTAATTCAGAATATTTTGTTAATTTATTATTTTAGGAGGTTAGTAGAAATGAAATCATCTTTAAAGTTTTCGGAGATGTTTGCAATAAGTTTAATGTTATTTGCACTGTTTTTTGGTGCAGGTAATATGATTTTTCCACCAGCGTTAGGGCAAGGTGCTGGAACGGACGTATGGATCGCGCTGTTTGGTTTTATCGTAACAGGCGTTGGACTACCTTTATTAGGAGTAATTGTTATAGCTTTAAAGGGAGATATTAATGAGCTAGCAGGACGTGTACATCCTATATTCGCACTTGTTTTTATCACTGCAATTTATTTATGTTTAGGCGTATTCGTAAGTGTACCGCGTACAGGAACAGTAGCTTATGAGATGAGTGTTGCACCGTTTTTACCAAGTGAGATAGCTGGTCAGTCATATCCACTTGTTATCTTTACACTTATTTTCTTTGCAGTCACTTTCTATTTAGCTTTAAATCCTTCGAAATTAGTGGGTCGTATTGGTAAGGTGCTAACTCCAATATTATTAGCTGTTATTGCAATTATCGTAGGTAAAGCACTTATTACACCAATTGGAGAATTTGGTGCACCGACAGAAGCGTATAGTGCTCCTCTCTTTAAAGGATTTATTGATGGATATTTAACTTTAGATGGACTTGCAGCACTGGTATTCGGAAATGTTGTAATTCATGCGTTAAAAGAAAAAGGAATTACAAATAAAAACAGTATTGCAAAAGTAACAATCTTTGCAGGATTTATTGCAGCGCTTGGTCTACTACTTGTGTATTTAGCACTTGCTTATCTTGGAGCTTCTAGTGTGTCACTTGGAATGGGCGCAAACGGAGGAATTATTTTAACAAATGTCGTGAATCATTTATTTGGTAGCTACGGAACTTTATTACTAGGGATCGCAATTACAGCAGCATGTTTAACAACTTCTGTAGGTATTGTTGCAGCTTGTGGTGATTACTTCTCTTCTTTATTACCAAAGCTTTCTTATCAAAAAGTCATTTTCATTTTCTGTGTATTAGCATTTATGGTAGCAAACCTTGGGTTAACTCAGTTAAATGCATTAGCATTACCAATCTTAATCGCAATTTATCCAATTGGAATCGTACTTATCGTATTATCACTTGTTGAAAACTACGTTCGTCTTCCATTAGCGATGTATGTGGGCGGGATTGTAGGAGCATTTGCAATAAGTTTCTTTGATGGGTTACACAATGCAAACCTTCAAATTGCAGCGCTAGCACCTATTTTAGATAAGATTCCATTATATAGTGTAGGAATTGGTTGGTTAGTTCCAGGCATAATCGGTATAGGATTTGGTTATATAGTTTCTAAGTTTCAAAAGCAGGAAATTGCTGTAGAAAAATAGAGAAAAGAGGCTTTCTATAATAGAAAGTCTCTTTTTTTGTAAAAAAAGCTGCATATAGAGAAATTTAGATATTAAAAATTTTATACGTAATATAGTTGACAAAAAATTTATGAGTAGGCTAAGATTGACTTAGTTGTGGAAATATTGGAAGGGAAGTGAGGGAAACGGGGTTTCTATAACTATAGTGTTGTTATGGGAAGAGGTGAAAGAAGAGGAGAAGAGAAAGTTTATTTTTTTTGACTTACATTGAGAATGATAATCAATAAATACGTTTTATAATTTTTTCTCAGTTTCTATGCCTTCGTATAAGGAATAGGGTGAGATATTATTTTTAACATTAAATGAGAATGATAATCAATAACGCTTATGTTACATAAAAGAATGCTAATTAAATAATAGGTAGAAGAGATTATTTTTTTCTTATGAATTGAGAATAATTATCATTTTCGGAAAAAGTGAAATGAAAGATAACCAAGGAGGAAACAAGAAAAATGAAAAAGGTTTCTGTATTACCCGCTTTTATTATAACGTTCGTATGTATGCTAGCTTTTCTTGTAATGCCATACGGGAATGCTTCAGCAAAACTAGCTGATGGTACTTACGATATTAATTACGTAATTCAAAAAGCGGAAAATGATTCAGCTTCAATGGCAAATGACTATTTTGAAAAGCCGGCAAAATTAATAGTGAAAAACGGTGAGATGAGAGTACAAGTTCCGATGAATCATAGTGCTTGGATTACAGAATTTAAAGCACCAGAGAACGGAAATTTTGTTGATGCGAAAGTTGTTAGTAAAGATGAATCGGCAGATAAAAGAACAGTAGAGTTTAAAGTAGATGATTTATCCAAACCGGCAGCTGTAAAAATTCATGTTGTTGTACCAAGTGCAAACTATGACCACCACTACACAATTCGTTTTGCTTTTGATGCAAATGTAAAAGCTGTAGGTGGCGATAATGGCGTAGCTGCTACAACAAAAAATAATGATCAAGCGAAAACAGATACACAAGTAAAAGAAGAGAAAACAAAAGTAGAGAGTAAGGAAACAGCTAAAGAAGTGAATAAAGAAACAAAAAATGAAAATGGAAAAGCTGAAAAAACAGATAACCCAAAAACAGGCGATGAAGCACGTATTGGATTGTTTGCAGCGTTAATTCTTATTTCAGGTGCTTTCTTAATTCGTAAAGTGAAATTGAGTAAATAAATCTTTTGAAGGGTGATGAATATATGTTTAAACAATTTAAAATGATTATTGCCGTATTTGCTGTTTTATTTACATTTATCGCAACACTAGGTTTACAAGATGCAAAGGCTGCTACAAAACTAGCTGATGGAAAATATAATATTGCTTTTACTGTATGGAAAGGCGATAAAGATGAATCGTCTAGAATGAATAGTTATTTTGAAAGCCCAGCAACATTAACAGTTAAAAATGGAAAACAATATGTTTCATTTAAAGTGAAAGATAGTGCTTCTATTAAAAGTTTCCAAGTAGAAAAAGATGGTCAATTTGTAGAAACAACCGTGTTAAGTGAAAACAAAAAAGATAATACTAGAGTTGTAGAATTTGAAGTTGCTGACTTGTCAAAAAAACTAAATGGCAAGGTGAAAATTAATATTCCAATTATTAATTATAATGCTTCGTATGATATTCGCTTTGTATTTGATGGGAACAGTATTAAATAATTTTCAAAAGGGAGAGTCGTTCCATTGAACAGGTATACAAAAATTATTGTTGCTATGTTTTTAATGATATTTACATTCGTATCAACATTACAACCACTTGCAGTTCAAGCAGCTACCAAGTTGGCTGACGGTGAATATTCAATTGGCTTCAAAGTTTTAAAAGATACATCAGATGAAGAATCGATGATGAATCAATATTCAGTAAGTCCGGGAACTTTAAAAGTGAAGGATGGGAAAAAGAAAGTATCCTTTACATTAACAAATAGTTCATGGATTACGAAATTTGAAACAGAAAAAGCAGGTAAGCTAGTTGCGACAAATGTAATTAGTGAAGATAAAGAAAAAGATACAAGAGTAGTAGAATTTGATGTAGAAGATGTAGAGAAGGTATTAAATGCAAAAGTAAAAGTAGATATTGATTTTTTAAATTATCATCATGAGTACGACGTTCGTATTGCATTTGATCAAAATAGCATTACACCAATTCATGTAGAAAAACCAAATGAAAAAGAGGACCCAGCTAATAAGCCAGATCCAAATGAAACTACCGATCCAGGTCAGAAGCCCGACCAAAAGCCTGACCCAGATCAACAACCAAATTCTAACACAATTACAGATGGTGCGTACAGCATTCCATTTAAAGTGTTAAAAGATCAAACAGATGAAGAATCTAAGATGAATAGTTACATGGTAAATCCAGGAGTATTAAAAGTAGAAAACGGTAAGAAAAAAGCAATTGTAACACTAAAAAGTAGCTCATTAATTAAAAATTTCCAAACGGAAAAAGATGGCGCATTTGTTGATGCAAAAGTAGTGAGTGAGGATAAGGAAAAAGATACAAGAGTAGTAGAGTTTGAAGTAAACGATTTATCTAAAAAACTAAATACAAAAGTATTTATCGAAATGGCATCAAGAAATTATAAGCAAATGCATGATGTACAACTTTTATTTGAACAAGATAAACTTGAACAAATTAAAAATGAAGAGAAACAACCGGAAGCAGAAAAACCGGAAGCAGAAAAACCGGAAGCAGAAAAACCGGAAGCAGAAAAACCAGAAGTAGAAAAACCAGATGCTGAAACAATTAAAGATGGTGAATACAGCATCAATTTTAAGGCATTAAAAGATCAAACAGACGAAATTTCAATGATGAACACATATACAAAAAGTCCAGGTGTGCTAAAAGTAAAAGATGGTAAGAAGTATGTATCATTTACGTTAACGAACAGTTCTTGGATTACAAAATTTGAATTTGAGAAAAATAGTTCGTTTGTTGATGCAAATGTAATAAGTGAAGATAAAAAAACTGATACACGCGTAGTGGAAGTAGAAGTACCAGATTTATCGAAAAAGTTAAATGCAAAAGTAAAAGTAGATATCGATTCAATGAATTATCACCATTTTTACGATATTCAATTTGCATTTGATAAAGGTAGCATTAAGCCGTTAGATAACCAAGGTGAAAACACCAACCAAGGTGGAAACACCAACCAAGGTGGAAACACCAACCAAGGTGGAAACACCAACCAAGGTGGAAACACCAACCAAGGTGAAAACACCAACCAAGGTGGAAACACCAACCAAGGTGAAAACACCAACCAAGGTGGAAACACCAACCAAGGTGAAAACACCAACCAAGGTGGAAACACCAACCAAGGTGAAAACAACAACCAAGATAATAACACAACAATTGATCCAAAAGCTCTTAAAGATGGTGAATACAGCATTGGCTTTAAAGTGTTAAAAGATCAAACAGATGAAATCTCAATGATGAACACATACACAAAAAGCCCAGGTGTATTAAAAGTAAAAGATGGTAAGAAATACGTATCGTTTACATTAACAAATAGTACATGGATTACGAAATTTGAATTTGAGAAAAATGGTTCTTTCGTTAATGCAAAAGTGTTAAGTGAAAATAAAGAACAAAATACAAGAGTAGTAGAAGTAGAAGTAAACGATTTGTCTAAAAAATTAAATGCAAAAGTAAAAGTAGATATTGATTCAATGAATTATCACCATGTCTATGATGTTCAATTTGTATTTGATCAAGACAGTATTAAAGCTTTAGGGACCCCAGGCGGAAACAACAACCAAGGCGGAAACAACAACCAAGGCGAAAACAACAACCAAGACGGAAACGACAACCAAGGCGGAAACGACAACCAAGGCGGAAACAACAACCAAGGTGGAAACGACAACCAAGGTGGAAACAATAACCAAGGTGAAAATAATAAACCGAGAGTAATAGTTGATCCGAAAAATTTAGTAGATGGCCAATATGATATTACATTTAAAGTATTAAAAGATAAAACAGATGAGATTTCAAAGATGAATGACTATGTTGTAAATCCAGCGAAATTAATCGTAAAAGATGGTAAAAAATATATTGAGATGACGCTGAAAAATAGTGCGTGGATTACGAAATTCCAAACGGAAAACAATGAACTATTCGCTGATGCGAAAGTAGTAAGCGAAGATAAAAATGTAAATACGCGAGTAGTACAGTTTGAAGTAGAAGATCTATTTAAAAAATTAAACGCAAAAGTAAAGGTAGACATCGATGAGATGAACTACCATCATTTCTACGATGTGCAAATTCAATTTGATACAAATAATATCGGCGCGTTAGGAACTCTTAAAGAGGAACCGAAAAATGAACCGAAAAATCCAGTGACTACACCGAAAGTAGATAATGTAAAAACAGTAGGTACTCCTGATTTTAACCGAAATGCAGATGGTCAGAAGAAAAAAGAAGATACAAAAAATGATTCGAAAAAAGAGAAAAACTCAAAAACTGCAGATACAGCACAACTTGGTTTATATATGGTGTTACTGCTAGGTTCACTTGCTTTACTAGTTCGTAAATATAGAGCAGGTAGATTGTAATTTTTGGAGTCTTGATGCATATTCGCGTGCATCAAGACTTGTTTCATATTGTATGGAAAGGAGTGGTGATTGAGAGTGAAGAAAATTGCAAGTGTACTAATGGCTATCATTTTGTTAATGAGTATAGCTGGGTGCTCATCACCAAAAAAAGAAACAGCAAAGCAGGTAAAGAGTGAGAGTAAAGAGCGCGTTGTTGCAACAACAGTGGCTGTTACTGAAATTATGGATGCGTTAGAAGTAGATTTAGTTGGCGTTCCAACAAGCTCTAAAACTTTACCGAAGCGATATAAAGGTTTACCTGAAGTTGGGAATCCAATGAGTCCAGATATGGAAAAGGTAAAGTCATTAAAGCCTTCAGAAGTGTTATCTGTGACAACACTTGAATATGAATTAAAGCCAGTTTTTGATGGTGTGGGTATGAAAGCAAACTTTTTAGATTTAACGAGTTTGAAAAATATGCAAAGTTCTATTAGCGATTTAGGTAAGAAATATGGGCGTGAAAAACAGGCCGAAGCAGTAGTAACTAAATTAGATAAAAAGGTTACTAGCATTCAAAAAGAAGTAAAAGGAAAGAAAGAACCGACAGTGCTTATTTTATTAGGTGTGCCGGGAAGTTATTTAGTAGCAACAGAGCATTCTTATATTGGAGATTTAGTGAAACAACTAGGTGGTAAAAATATTGTGCAAGGTGAACAAGTAGAATATTTAGCTTCTAATACAGAGTATTTAAAGAAAGCTGATCCAGATATTATTTTACGAGCAGCTCATGGTATGCCTGATGAAGTTGTAAAAATGTTTGATAAAGAATTTAAAACAAATGATATTTGGAAACACTTTGCTGCGGTTAAAAATAACCGTGTTTACGATTTAGAAGAGCGTTTATTTGGAACGACAGGCAATTTAGCAGCAATTGAAGCGTTAGATGAATTGAAAAAAATGATGTATCCGTGATGCATTTTAATATAAAGGAAGAGTAGAATGAATAAAAAAACTTGGAGTTTCCTCATTGTTACTGCATTGCTTATTGTTATGACATCATTGTCAGCGATGAAAGGGAGTTTAGAAGTAGGTATTGTTGAACTTGTACAAGGGATATTTACAGGTGGAAATGAAGATGTTGAAGTCATTAAAGATTTACGTTTCCCGCGTATTATTATTGCGTTGTTCACTGGAGCGGCTCTCGCTGTTTCAGGTGTGCTTTTTCAAGCTGTTATGAAAAATCCACTCGCCGATGCTGGGGTAATCGGTATATCTTCAGGAGCAAGTTTTATGACACTCGTTATTATTACGTTGTTCCCGCAATTCTTTTTCTGGACACCCGTATTCGCCTTTTTAGGTGGTGCGCTTGCATGTTATCTCGTTTATTCGTTTTCATGGAAATCAGGATTAAGCCCGCTTCGCATTATTTTAATTGGTATTGCCATTAATGCAATGTTTACTGGATTAAATGAATCATTCGTTACGATTTGTGGGTATTTTATTAAGAGTATTAAGCAAACGACGACTTCTAACATAACAATGAAGACGTGGGGCGATGTAGAAATAATGGTGACTTATGGAACGATTGGTCTTATTCTTGCTCTGTTCGTAGGAGCTTGGTGTAACTTATTATCGCTACAAGATAAGACTGCGAAAAACTTAGGCTTGCACGTGACGAGAGTTCGTCTTATTATTTCTGCCATTGCAGTACTCTTAGCGGCAGTATCAACAGCGATTGCAGGTGTTATTGCTTTTGTAGGATTACTAGTTCCGCATATTTCAAGACAATTAGTCGGTTCAGACCATAAAGTATTAATTCCATTTTCTGCTCTTGCAGGGGCGTTATTAATTTTGACGGCAGATACAATTGGAAGGTTAATTGTGCCACCTAACGAAATTCCAGCAGCAACAATTATGGCGGTTATTGGTGGTCCATTCTTAATATTTTTGCTTAGAAAGAGTGATAAAGTTCATGGAAATTAAAAATGTAACCTTTTCATACGATAACGTAACAAATCGTTTAAAGTCTGTTAGTAGTGAAATAGAAATTGGGAAAATTACAACAATCATTGGACCGAATGGATGTGGGAAATCAACATTACTTAGTGTCATGTCTAGAAACCACGCTCCTAGCAGTGGAGAAGTAATACTTGATGGGAAAGCGATTGGTGAATATAAACCGAAAGAGTTTGCTAGAAAGCTAGCGGTTGTCCATCAACAAAATGAGGCTCCAGCAGATATTACAGTGGAAAAGCTAATAAGCTTCGGGCGTATGCCATATAAAAATATATTCTCTCCGCAAACAGATGAAGATAGAGAAGCGATTGAGCGTGCACTAGTATGTACGAGTTTACAAAGTAAGCGTGATAAGCCAATTTATGCTTTATCTGGTGGAGAGAGGCAGCGAGTTTGGATCGCGATGACATTAGCTCAAAATACACCAATGCTCTTCTTAGATGAACCGACCACATATTTAGATATTTACTATCAGTTAGAAATATTAGAGTTAGTGAAAGAGTTAAATGAAGTGCATGGACTAACGATTGTAATGGTATTACATGATATTAATCAAGCCATTCGTTATAGCGACCATATTATCGTTATGAAAGATGGAGAAATCATTACGAAAGGTATTCCTAATGATGTAATAACAGAAGAAATGGTTAAAGCAATATATGGTGTAGATGTCATTGTAAAGCAGGATGAAGATACCGGATTGTACATGGTACCTATGGGAATCTAAAGGCTGAGCATAATCCGTTTTGAGGTGATAATTTGAATAGTAAGAAAGGACGGAAAAAGAATTCTTTTTTTCAACGCATACTTACAATTGTGTTTTTAGGAATCTTTTTCTATTCAATTTATGAGTTGGGCGGGATTTTCATGGATTATTATGAAAATCGTAAAGTAATGGCTGAGGCACAACATATTTATAAAAGAAGTCCAATGGAAGAAAAATCAGAAGATGGAGAGGTACGTAAACAGTTTCAGGATCTCCAGAAAATTAATCCAGAGATAGTCGGATGGATTACGATGGATGATACACAAATTAATTATCCAATCGTTCAAGCAAAAGATAATGATTACTATTTATTTCGTAATTATAAAGGTGAAGATATGAGAGCGGGAAGCATTTTTATGGACCATCGTAATGATGTGAAATCTCAAAATCGAAATACGATTTTATATGGCCATCGTATGAAAGACGGTTCTATGTTTGGTAGTTTAAAAAAGATGTTGGATGAAGACTTTTTTATGTCTCATCGTAAATTATATTACGATACATTATTTGAAGGATACGACGTGGAAGTTTTTTCAGTATACACGACAACAACGGACTTTTATTACATTGAAACGGATTTTGAAAATGATGCAGCATATACATCGTTCTTAAAGGAAATTCAAGAAAAATCACTGTACAAAACGGATACGGAATTGACGGCTAATGATGAAATCGTAACACTTTCTACTTGTGATTATGCGCTTGATCCAGAGGCTGGAAGGCTAGTTGTACACGCAAAATTAGTAAAAAGAAATTAAAGAAAAAAGTATAGAATATGAGAAGTGATAGGTAACGCTTCTCATATTCTATACTTTAAAAAAGGACTGTTTTTACTGTGCTGCAGCCATTGGCATACGTACAACTTTTACATCATAGTAAGCAATTTTATTATCAAGAATATATTCTGGCATTCCGCCTTGATGTGAGTGAGCATCTTTAAATGCAGCGCTCTTTGTCCAACCTTGGAAATCTTCTTTTGCATTCCAGCGAGTGCTAATTGTTACTTCATCATAATCAACTGTATTTTGCGTTAAAAGAACTTCTAGACCTAAAAAGCCTGGCATCGTTTCAACTTTACCTACTTTATTAAAACGCTCAATTAATTTATGTCCATTTCCCTTTGTAATTTTAGCTGTATTTGTAACAATAATCATGTTTATTCCTCCTATAAATGTAGCTATATTTTCAAGAACTCATATACATTAAATGATAATGAAAATCATTATCATTGTCAATGATAAATGTGAAATATATAAGTTTTTTTCTATTATTTTGGACAGTGAGATTTTCATTTCAAAACGTAGTAAATATGTGGCGATTAAGTGCGAGAATGAGCTAGTTGTACTAGCAAAGCAATAATATGGTATAGTGAAACGAGGCTGTTTTTTCAGTCTCGTTTTTTAAATGCTTCCTGTAGAGAAAGCATGCAAATGGAAAGGAAGTTATTATATGCGATCAGAAGTAACAGTAAAAATAAAACCGAAATTTATAAAAGAAATTAAAAGTGGATATCCGCTTATTTTAAAAGATGCGATTCAAAATTTAAATGATGTTCAGGAAGAAGGAACAATCATTAAAGTAGTAGATGAGAAGAACAACTTTGTCGGAAAAGGTTATTATGGAAAACAAAATAAAGGATATGGCTGGATTTTAACGAGAAAAGAGAGTGAACAAATTAATCAATCTTTCTTTGAAAGTAAAATCAAATCTGCCTTACATAAACGAAAGCAATTTTACAAATCAAGTGATACGACAGCATTCCGTGTGGTGAATGGTGAAGGTGATGGTCTTGGAGGACTAATTATCGATTATTATGATGGCTACTACGTAGTAAGTTGGTATAGTGAAGGGATTTACACTTTCAGAGATGAGATTATAGCCGCTCTTCAAAAAGTAGCAAACTTTAAAGGTATTTATGAGAAAAAGCGTTTTGATACGAAAGGGAAATACATTGAAGGCGATGATTTCGTAGCAGGAGAGCGCGGTGAGTTCCCGCTTATCGTAAAAGAGAATGGTGTGAACTTCGCTGTTTATTTAAATGACGGAGCGATGGTTGGCGTATTTTTAGATCAACGTAACGTGCGAAAACAAATTCGTGATAAATATGCGAAGGGAAGAACTGTGTTAAATATGTTCTCTTATACAGGTGCTTTCTCTGTATTTGCAGCGCTTGGTGGAGCGAGTAAAACGACGAGTGTCGACCTTGCAAATCGTAGTTTAAGTAAAACGATTGAGCAGTTTAGTGTAAATGAAGTTGATTATGAAGCACAAGATATTATTGTAGAAGATGTATTTCTTTACTTCAAATATGCAGCTAAGAAAAAGATGAAATTTGATATGGTCGTACTTGATCCTCCAAGCTTCGCCCGATCAAAAAAATATACATTTAGTGCAGCGAAAGATTATAAAAACTTATTAAAAGAAACAATTGCCATTACAGAAAATAACGGAATTATCGTTGCTTCTACAAATTGTAGCGCATTCGATATGAAAAAGTTTAAAGGCTTTATCGATACAGCCTTTAAAGAAATGAATGGCAAATATAAAATATTAGAAGAACATTCTTTACCAGAAGATTTCCGTACCATTGATCAATTTAAAGAAGGAGACTATTTAAAAGTAGTTTTCATCGAGAAAATTAAAGGTTAATAAAGAAAAGGAGCTCGAGTTTACTTGAGCTCCTTTTCTTATTGAACGATATTTTGTACTCTACCGACTTGTCCGTCCTGCAATCGCACTTTAATGCCATGCGGATGGGAAGGGGAGTTTGTTAAAATATCTTTTACAATGCCACGTGTTAATTTACCTGTTCGTTGATCTTGTTTTAATACAATATCAACTTCAAGACCGGGTGCGATATTAGAACGTTTTTGTCCGTTCATTTACACACCTGTACGTCTACGTTGGTTGTTTGTCTTTTTCGTTTGTTGATTTTGTAGTTTTTTTGTTTCTTGGCTTTGATTTTTTGCATTTTGACCATTTCCATTTCCTTGCTTTTTCTTAGCAAGTTGTTCACGCATTAAATCAGCTAAGCTTACTTTTTTGTTTTCTGACATGATAAGTCTCCTTTATATAAAGTTAATTATGAACAATCATAGTGAATTTCATCATATCATTGTTAAGGAAGGAAGGGAAGTTGGTTTGAAAATTCATATATTTGTTTCCAGTCTGTAGTAGTTACGATACAATTGAGTTGTTAACGTTTGTAAAAAGGGGATAGACATATGTCACATCATATTTTATTAGTTGAAGATGATCTCTCAATTCAAGAGATGGTGGAAAAGTATTTGATAAAAGAGGGCTTTCAAGTAACAATTGCGTCTGATGGAGAAGAAGGCGTGAACACATATTTAAAAGGTTCATTTGATTTGATTATCCTCGACATTATGATGCCGAAGCTAGATGGCTTAGAGGTTGTACGAATCATTCGAGAAAAAAGTGCTGTTCCGATTTTAATGATGTCGGCAAAAGATACAGATGTTGATAAAGCTGTTGGATTAGGACTTGGAGCAGATGATTACATTTGTAAGCCATTTTCTATGATTGAATTAGCTGCACGTGTAAAGGCAGGTATTCGAAGATCTACGAAATATTCGGCTACAGAAACAACAGAAAAGATGATTCAAATTGGTGATTTAACGATTGATCCAATTAATTTTACTGTAGAAAAAAACGGGAAGCCTCTCAAACTTACTTTAAAAGAATTTGAGATTCTAAAATTGTTTGTAAAGAATCAAAATCGTGTATTTACAAAAGCACAAATATATACACTAATTTGGAACGAAGAGTATTACGGTGACGATAACGTTATTAATGTTCATATGAGAAGGTTGCGTGAGAAAATCGAAAGTGATCCATCTAATCCAGAATATATTAAAACGTTATGGGGTATCGGCTATAAGTTGGAAGTGATGTAATATGGTCAATTTGTTAATAAGTATTATTTTTATATTGTTATGTGTCATTTACATACAATATAAAATGAGAAAAAATAGTAGTAAAAATTTACGATACACATATGAAAAGTTAGAAAATATTGTAAATGTACAAACGGGCGAGAAGTTACTCGTTATGACAGATGATCTAGAATTGCAAAAATTATTAGTGGCAATTAATCAATTATTAGATGCAAAACAGAAAACGAATGCAGATCATGCAAAAGTAGAAATTTCGATGAGAAAAATGCTTTCAAATATTTCACATGATTTAAAGACGCCACTAACAGTTATTCTTGGATATACAGAAATGTTAAATAAGGACAAAACGATGAATAAAGAAGAACAGCAAATATTACTTGAAAAGGTGCATGTGAAAACACTAGAAGTAATGGAACTGATTCATAAGTTTTTTGATTTAGCAAAACTAGAATCTGGTGACAAGGCAATCGAGATGACAAAAGTAAATATGAATGAGGTTTGTCGTGAGAAGATTTTATCTTTTTATGATTTAGTAACATCGAAAGGTTTTCATGTTCATATTGATATACCGGAAAGAAATATATATGCACTTGGAAATGTAGAAGTATTAGGCAGGGTATTGAACAATTTAATATCAAATGCGATTACATATGGAGACGATGGAAAGACACTTGGTATGACGTTAAGAGATGATGAAACGAATGTGTATATAGACGTATGGGATACAGGAAAAGGAATTGATGAATCGCATATTGATAAAGTGTTCGAGCGTATGTACACACTTGAAGATTCAAGAAATAGATTGTACCAAGGGAGCGGTTTAGGGTTAACGATTACGAAAAGGCTTGTGGAAGCGATGGATGGAAAAATTCATCTTTCTAGTAAGCCGTATGAAAAAACAATTTTTACAGTTGCATTAAAAAAGATGCAGTTTTAGCTTGTAGAGAAGTAGATTCTACAAGCTTTTTTTCAGCGTAAGGAATTTGTAAGAAACGGGTAAGAAAAAAGAGATTTCCGTTGTCTATTATAGAAATATAGAGTATTGCGAAAGGGGAAAGTAACATGACATATATATTAAAAACAAATCAGTTAACGAAAGTGTTTAAAGGGAAAGAAGTTATTTCCGGTGTTAACATGCATGTGAAAAAAGGAGAAATTTACGGTTTTTTAGGACCAAACGGTGCTGGTAAAACAACGATTATGAAAATGATTACAAATTTAATAAAACCGACGAGCGGTGAGATTGAAATTTTCGGTGAGAAGTTAACAGATACATCTTATGAAGTATTAAAGAGAATGGGGACGATTATTGAATATCCAATCTTTTATGATAAATTAACGGCGAAAGAAAACTTAGAATTACATTGTGAATATATGGGCTATTACGATAGAAATGAAATTGACCATGCTTTACATTTAGTGAAGCTGCAAGGTATAGATAATAAAAAAGTAAAAGATTTTTCATTAGGAATGAAACAACGACTCGGTATTGCAAGGGCAATCGTAACAAAGCCAGAATTACTCATTTTAGATGAACCCATTAACGGTTTAGATCCAATTGGTATTAAAGAATTAAGAGACTTATTTAAAATGCTCTGCAAAGAATATGGCATTACATTATTAGTTTCTAGCCATATTTTAGGTGAGATGGAATTAATGGCGGATACAATTGGTGTCATTCAAAATGGAAAACTAATAAAAGAAGTTTCAATGAAGAGTATTAACGGAAAACAAACAGAGTACATTGAAATTACTGTTCCTGATGTGAAGCGTGCAGCTTATATTTTAGAAGATAAACTTGGTATAAAAAACTACAAAATAATGAGTGGAAACATGATTCGGGTTTATGAAGTGGCGGTGACACAGCAAGCCATTTCAAAAGCACTTATTATGAACGATGTGGAAATTGAAAGTATTAATAAGAAACATAGTTCTTTAGAGGAATATTTCTTAAATGTAATGGATGGAGAAGGTATTCATGCTTAATGGACTGTGGCTGAACCTGGTAAGTGGATTTATCGTAATGCTAATAAGTGGAATTTTATATTATAGAAAACCAGAGCGGAAATGGTTGTTCATTGTACTAGTGATAGGAATGTTAAGCTTCGTTACTGCTGGAATTAGAATGTTAGCAGCGTAGAGACAGGTATATAAAGAATGGAGGCGTGGTTTATATGTTTAAATTAATGAAGCTCGAATGGAAGAAACATCAATTATCTAGTTACTTTAAAAGTGTAGCAATTTGTATTATAGCAATTTTCGCTGCAGTAAGCCTTATGGCATGGGGAATGAAAGCCGAGGGAGACGTGCTCTTCTTTGACTTCACACAGAACATGGCTTTAGTAAATATTTTTATTAGGATAACATTCATTATTTTTAGTTCAGTCATTTTATCACGTTTAGTAATTGATGAGTATAAGAACAAAACGATACAACTATCATTTATGTATCCGCTACAAAGGAAAATGCTAATGAGTGCGAAATTAACAATTGTTTTCTGTTTTTGTTTTGTGAGCACGATTATCGCGACTTTCATTATTAGCTTGCTCGTATATTTTGTGAGTCCAATGATGGGACTGATTGAAACACCTGCTACGATAGGTGAAATAATAGCTATCGTTCCAGGTACTATTATAAGTGCATTTATGATATCTGGTATAAGTTTAATTCCTTTATTTTTTGGAATGAGAAAGAAATCGACACCGACAACGATTACTTCAGCAGTAATAATTGGCTTGCTGATTAGTGGTAACTATGGTCCTGGAAACGGTCAAGTAAGTATGTTTGATTTTATAGCTATCCCAATCGTGCTCTGTTTATTAGGAATTTTCATTAGTTATCTATCGTTTCGTAAAATCGACAAGATCGATGTGGCGTGAAGCAAGCCTAAAACAACAACGAACTGGGGTATGACTGGTGAAAAAAATAATAGTAATTGCAATATTATTCATTACAATTGCTAGTGTAGTTTTTGGTATTAAGGTGTTTCAGGGGAAAGATTTTAAGAAAGAAAAGTCTTTTGAGATAAATAATATAAAAGAAATACAAGTAGACAATGAAAACTGGAATCTTGAATTTAAAAGTACAGACGCTAATAAAATAGTAATTTCCGCTCAAGGTGAACAAGCAGATAAAGAGATAGATCCCGTCAAAATAGAAAATGATGAAAATAAAATTATGGTTAAGCAAAAACAAGAGGCGAACAAATTTTTTAATGGTTTTACGTTTAGGAAGAAGAATAGTATATGTATAGCTATTCCGAAGAAAGAGATAGATAAAATTATAGTAAATAATAAATCGGGTGATGTGAAAATAAGAGATCTAGTAGTAAAAAGTATCATGACGAAAGGCAAATCTGGGGATGGAATGATTGTAGGACTATCAGCCGAGAAAGGTGAATTCATATCGCAAAGTGGAGAGTTAGTTGTAAAAGATAGTTCAGTACAAGAATTAAATATAAAGTCTACGACTGGTGATAACTATATAACAAATGTAAGTAACTCAAATATGAACATCACTTCAACATCTGGGGAAGTATTGCTGAAAGATATGACAGAAGGAAAATCATTATTTATAGAAACAAAATCAGGGGATATTGGCGTACGGTATAAAGGTGTCCCGGCATCATTGAAGCTTATGGCTAAAAGTAATTCGGCTGACGTAATAGTAGATTTAAAAGGACTTAAGAAAGATAAAAATACAGAAAAAATAAAAGTAGGAACGATTGGTGATGCAAAAAATGAAGCGAAGATTTTAAGTGAAACAGGAGTCATTTATATTGATTAAATCTTAGGAGGAAGGAGGACACTATCATGCTACATTTAATGAAGCTAGAATTGAAAAAGTTTAAGCTTGGTTGGTACGTGAAGAGAGCAATTATTGCAAATATTGTTATACTGGCATTAATGATCTTTGTGAGCATCATTGCTCAAGTAGAAGGTGATGCAGAAATAAGGAATCCAGAGACGATATTGTTAATGGCTAGCACAATAGTAAGAGCAACGTTTATTGTTTTTGGTAGTGTATTAATCGCAAGGCTAATAATTGGTGAATATAAAAATAAAACAATACTACTTATGTTTTCTTACCCTATTAATCGGAAGAAAATGATGGCTAGTAAGTTGGCTATTGCAGCAATAGTAACATTTATAACAGTTATTGTATCTAACATTTTAGTAGTAGGAGTTTTCTTTGGTATAGATAGCTATTTTTCAATTCTTCCTAATTCATTTACAGTAGATCAATTGATGCAAGAAGGAATAAAACTAGTTCCTTTGGCCATTGCAACTGCGGGGATGAGTTTAATCCCATTATATTTCGGAATGCGTAAACGTTCCGTGCCAACTACAATTGTTTCATCTCTTATCGTTGTCACAATTGCAATGAATGGCAACCCAGAGTTTTCTACAGCAACTTTTCTTCCCCTTCAACTAGCACTCGCAGCAATTGGAGTTGTGATTGCGTATTACGGCATTAAAAATATAGAGAAGGAAGATATAGCAGTATGATAAGAATACGTAAAAGGAGTTGGTGTTATACTAACTCCTTTTTTGTATATATATGCTTCGTTACTACTCTGTAAATTTAGAGTGTTTACTTAAATAATCTTGTACTCCTGGAGAAATGTTAAAGTTATTTGGACTTTTATATTCGATAGTAAACTCTCCGTCGGTACTTGTTTTAAAGGAGATCGCATAGCTATTCATTTTAGCATCGTAAGAAGTATTTTTGACTGCCGCATCTAAATCGAAGTATTTTGTAATATATTCTTTTGATTCCGTAATTGCTGTTTGTTTTCCCCAAGGGGTACCATAATAGGTGAAATAAAGAGATACACTAATAACTCCAATAATAGAAGTTAGTAAAATAGTTCCCATAGCTATTTTTTTATTTTTTGTATTCAATTTGGTTACCCCTCTTCTTAATATGTATTCATTTTAACCTATATATTCCATAAAACAACCATTTAGAAAAAATAGTTTCACATGAAACAAGTTACAGAAAAAGACAAGATGTGTAAACACCTTGTCTTTTTTGTCGTTACATTTTAGGAGCTTCCATTCCAGCCGCAGCCCATTCTTCTTTTGCGGGGCCATATACGCCAGGAACTGTTAAGCCGGCTTGTCGCATTAAAACCGTCATTTGCCCGCGGTGATGATTTTGATGATTAATAAGTGTCATTAAAAATATAGAATTCGGCATAGGGCGACCAAAGAAGTCATTAATAGTTGCTAAATCTTTATTAGTCCATTCGCTTTGAAGTGCTTCAACAAAAGCCGCATTCACTTTACGGTACTCATCTGCAATTGTTTTTGCAGAAGTTGGAACAGGATAATCTTTCGTTTCTCCTTCAAACTTTAGCCCTGTGCCAGATAGTATAACAGGAATTGCCGTCACGATATGCCAAGCGACTCTTCCTAACGTCCAATGTCCAGGTGCAATTTCTTGTGATAAAGATGCATCGGTTAATGAATCAAGCATTTTCTGAGTAGACTCTGCTTCGTATGTCCATGATTGCAAGAAGCCGTCAATGGTTTGGTACATAGTTATCCCTCCTATTTTTGTTCATAGATTAAATTCGTGAGAGATAATATAATCCCTGTTCCACAAGAAATAATTAATTAAGCATTGCTACAATATGAAAACAATTAGAAAATATTTGTAAAAGTGTCAGGAAACGAATGTGCTCATTCGTATATATAATGAATAAAGAATGGGATAAAGAGTGGTGATAAGGGTGAAGGATATAGAAATAGTAGAAGGTCTTCGAAAACAAGATATGTTAGCATTACATACAGCAATTGATCGATATGGAGATTTAATTTATAAGGTAGTTCATAGTATTTTAGATACGGCACAGAGTAAGGTGTTAACGGTTGTATGTGTTTTTATGGATCGTTATTATAATGAAGTTGATTTAAAAGTATGTGTATGGAATGAAGTAGCTTATATGAAAACAATATTAGACCGTAAAGGTGGAAGTGAGTTTCTGCATATAAAGTATAAAAATGATAAGGAATACGTATTATTGGGAAATGCTGATGATTACAGAGAGTTATTTCAAATAGTAGGTAGGTTGAAAATAGCGAATGGAATAGAATTGAGATTACAAGATAAGAAATTAAAGAGAAAGTTAACTTTAAAACGAAGTGTGTTCAATATAATCATGTATTCACTTGTTATATATATTATGTACAAAGCCTATATTAATTTTATGCCATAATAGGAAAAGACGGCTTCACATATATGAAGCCGTCTTTTAATTAACTTTCTTCCCACTCTTCCTCATCAACCATAAGAAATAAGGTGCTCCAAGTACAGCAACGACAAGGCCAGAAGGAATTTCTTTCGGATATGCGATTGTACGTCCAAGTAAGTCAGCAACAGAAAGAAGAATTGCTCCAAACAGTGCTGAGCAAACGAATAGTCTTTGATGGTTCATACCAACAACAATTCTTGCTAAGTGAGGTGCGACAAGGCCTAAAAAGGCAATTGTACCGACAGCAGCGATATTTACTGATGCAAGTAGTGTCGCTAGCACAATTAGAGCAAGACGTGTTTTATTTACTGGTTGCCCAAGTCCAGTTGCTAAATCGTCTCCCAGTACGAGAACGTCAAGTTGTTTTATTAAGAAAAAGATAATGAATACAAGAATTAGAGATGGATATAGAATGATATTTTCTAAGTGATTCCACCCTCTTGCATACGTACTGCCAGATAACCATGTTAAAGCAGCGGCAACATTCAAATTGGCTCTAACGATAAAGATTTGAATAATTGCTGAGCCAAGTGCAGAAATACCAATCCCTATTAAAGCGAGAGCTGTTGGACTAAATCCTGATTTCCAAGAGAAGAAGAGGACAATTCCAACTGCAAGTAGTCCGCCAATAAATGCACCAATTGGTAGGAAGAAACCAGGAAGTGCAGGAAAGACATACATAATCGTTAAAGCACCGACACCAGCTCCCGATGAAATACCAATAATAGAAGGATCGGCAAGTGGGTTTCGTAATATACTTTGGAAAACAAGCCCACTTATTGCAAGGCATGCGCCAGCAATAGCAGCAACGAGCATTCTTGGTAAACGAAGATTCATCATCATATTTTTGTCAAATTGTGTTAATTGACCTGATATAACATTAGTAATGCTTTCGATATAAGCGTTACTACCGATTGTAACACCAAGAGCAATCGTCACAATACAAAGTGTGATAGATATAATGATTACCTTTTTATAAGAGTAATAGCGGGAACTAGCTCCAGCTGCATTCGCACCGTTATCATTCATATATTGTTTCGACTTCATCATTCGATACACTAAGTAAATAAGCCAAGGAGATCCAATCATTGCTGTGACTGCCCCAACAGGAAGTTCTGCACCGGTTGGATCTATTAATCTACCGACAACATCTGCTCCAAGCAATAATACTGCCCCCCATAAGAAAGAAGAGAGAAGAAGAGTAAAGTGTTGACGGTATCCGATAAGGCGCATTAAATGAGGTGCAACTAAGCCGACAAAGCCAATTGGTCCAACAACAGTAACAATTACTGCTGTTAAAAAGATTGCAGCAATGAAGGCGATAAGACGTGTTACTGCTGTTTTTTCACCAAGAGAAATAGCAACATCATCACCAAGTAAGAGAATGTTGAGTTTACGAGACATAAATAGTAAAACTAGGAAAGAAATAATGATAAATGGAAAAGCAAATTGAACGCCATCCCAGTTATTTTGAATAAGAGAGCCAGCTCCCCATAAAAATAAACCAGCTGTTTCATTTTCATAGAAAAGCTGCATCGTTCCGGTAAAGGCAGAGAGCATTAATGTAACGACCATACCAGCTAATGCCATTCTAAGTGGGGTTCCCTTTTTTCCACCAGAAATACGGTATACAAATAAAGCAGTAATAGCACCACCGATAAATGTGAACAGAAGAGAATTAATTTGTAAATCTTTCGGTAAGAAAATTGTAGCCGCTACTAGAAAGAAATATGCGCCAGAGTGAATACCCATTGTACTGGATTCAGCAAGTGGATTTTTCGTTAACGTTTGTAAAATAACCCCTGATGCAGCAAGAGCGCCTCCAGCTAAAATGGCAATTACAGCTCTAGGTAATCGAAGCATGATTAAAGTTTGATGTTCTAGCGATTGGTTCGGTGAGATAAGAGCATCAATAATCATACTATAGGAAATGTTTGCTTGACCTTGTCCGATATGAATAAAGAAAAGGAGGAGCAAGAGAGCTGCTCCTCCTCCGAATACAAGACTTGCTCGAAGTGTACGTTGTAAGCTATTCATTGTGTAATCACTTCTTCGCTGTCATTACATCTGCTACTTGTGTTGCTAAAGATGTTGCAGACTCAGGACCACCGAAAATCCAAGTGTCGCCTTTTAATTTATACATTTTGTTTTCTTTTTTGAACTTTAATTCTTCCCAAGCAGGGTTGCCTTTTAGTTGCGTGTCAAAAATGTTATCTTCATCCGCTACAATGTAAATGAAGTTTGAATCTTGTACACTTTGTAATGATTCTACAGTTGTTTGTTTAAAACCATCTGGCTCAGATTTTCCTGCTTCAAAAGTATTTGTTAAACCTAATTTTTTTGTAACTTGTAAAGCTAAAGAATTGTCAGTTAAGATACGGAATGTTGGTACGTTTTTAGCAGTAAATGCTTGTGCCATTGCGATGTTTTTATCTTTTAAGTCTGCTTTCTCAATTTTTGCTTTTGCATCAGCGAATGCTTTATCCATATCAGCTAATACTTTTTTACCTTCTTCTTCTTTTCCAACTGCTTTTGCAATTTGTTTAAATGTTTCTGTCATTTCAGCAAAGTGATCGTTATTGCTTGTTGATGGATCAAACATAACTGTTGGTGCAATTTGCTCTAATTCATTTTTAATTGCTTTACCACGGAATGAAGCTGTGATAATTAAGTCTGGTTTTAAACGGCTAATTTCTTCTAAGTTTGGTTGTTGACGTGTCCCTACATCTACAACATCTTTACTTGGTTTTGTTTTTGTATTTACCCATTTATTATAATTCTTAATGTCTGCCATCCCTACTGGCTGAACACCAAGTGTTAATAAGTCTTCTGAATATACCCACTCAAGTACAACTACTTTTTTCGCTGGTTTATCTAACTTCGTTTCCCCTTCAGCGTGTTTAATTGTTATAGCTTGATTTTTATTGTCCGCTTTTGTTTCTTTTTTCTCCTCTTTTTGCTGTCCGCATCCAACAGCGAATAGAAGAACTACTATGAAAATACTGAGAATTTTCTTCATCTTTTGCCCCCAAATTAAGTGTTTTTTATAACTAGCACCATAAGTGAAAATAGTTATCAATTACAACACCCAAATCATACTATGAGGGTATTTTAAGTGTCAATATATTTTTAAAATTTTGACGAAAAATAACAAATTATATGAATTTTTATATATTATAGTCGTTATTTATCCCGCTATTTGTCCGGCTGTAAGATTCACATCTCAAAATTTGGATGGAGCAAAGAAGTTAGGTGGGAGTCGGGCTGATTAAAGTTTCACTTTATGGAGAGTAAGTCTCTTTACTAAAAATATTGGCGAATGTGAAAAGTTTAAATGGGAACTTGGCTGTGTACGAAAGTGTAATGTGTATGGTTAATAATCTGTGGAGAGGGGGCGAAAGTACAAGCAAAAGGAGTGAGAATCGCATGTAATAATTACTAGAATGTATGGAGGAAATCTGTGTTTTATCCCCGACTAGGCAAAGTATTTCTTTGTTATTTAGATAGGTGTTTTTTAATTCGGTGATTGCGCTAAAAAGATCGAATGTAAAGGAAGTGATCAACATGTCTTCATGGAGCAATAACATAAATGGATATTGTGGGTGTAATAATCAAAATGGTGTACATGTTGATTCATGCTGTTTTAGTTGCGATGGGACAGTTCCTAAGGTTGGTCCGACAGGTTCAACAGGTCCAACGGGAGCGACAGGCGACACAGGTCCAACGGGAGCAACGGGAATAACAGGAGCAACGGGTTCAACAGGAGCGACAGGTTCAACGGGAGCGACAGGTCCAACGGGAGCGACAGGTTCAACAGGCCCAACAGGAGCGACAGGCTCAACAGGTCCAACGGGAGCAACGGGTCCAACAGGAGCGACAGGAATAACAGGAGCAACGGGTTCAACAGGTCCAACGGGAGCGACGGGAATAACAGGAGCAACGGGTTCAACAGGTCCAACGGGAGCGACAGGAATAACAGGAGCAACGGGCTCAACAGGTCCAACGGGAGCGACAGGAATAACAGGAGCAACAGGCTCAACAGGTCCAACGGGAGCGACGGGAATAACAGGAGCAATAGGCTCAACCGGGGCTACAGGTACAAGTATCACGGCGACATATGCATTTGCAAATAATACCTCAGGAACAGCGATATCAGTACTTCTAGGTGGAACGAATGTCCCGCTTCCGAATAATCAAAATATTGGTCCAGGTATTACGGTTTCCGGGGGAAATACAGTATTTACGGTTGCAAATGCTGGGAATTACTATATTTCATATTCGATTAATATAACGGCTTCATTATTAGTTAGTTCACGGATTACAATCAATGGAGCACCACTTGCCGGAACAATCAATTCTCCTGCTGTAGCGACCACATCATTTAGCGCAACAATCATTACAACTCTTGCAGCAGGAGATGCTATTAGCTTGCAATTATTTGGTTTGTTAGCTGTCGCAACATTATCAACAACTACTCCAGGAGCAGTGTTAACGATAATAAGATTGAGCTAAGCCATAACTCTCTTACTCTTTTAAGATTAGGAGAGTTTCTACATATAATAAGAAGTTAATGAAGTAAAGCATAGTTATATAAAAGTCAGAATATTATGATTGTAACGTTATGGTGACTATAATATAATGAAAATAACCATCATGAATGAACATTCATTTATTTTTTATGTATTTGAAGGGGGAATGAAGGTGGAAAAACCATGGTTGAAAAGTTATCCAGAGGAAATTCCTAGTACGATTTCTTATGATATTCAGCCGCTTCATAGATATGTAGAACAGATGGCATCTCGCTACCCAGAAAAGAAAGCGCTTCACTTTTTAGGGAAGGATATTACGTTTTCGGACTTCCATGATAAGGTGAAGAGGTTTGCAAATTATCTTCAAAAGCTCGGTGTGGAAAAGGGTGATCGAGTTGCTATTATGTTGCCGAATTGTCCGCAAGCTGTAATTGGTTATTACGGCACATTACTTGCGGGAGGTATCGTAGTACAAACAAACCCACTGTATACAGAAAGAGAATTAGAATATCAGCTTCATGACTCGGGAGCAAAAGTAATTCTTTGTCTCGATTTAGTGTTTCCAAGAGTAACGAATGTTCAATCTGCTACAAAAATTGAGCATATTATCGTAACTCGTATTGCGGACTTTTTACCATTCCCTAAAAATCTATTGTATCCATTTGTGCAGAAAAAACAGTCAAATTTAGTTGTGAAAGTATCAGAGAGTGAAACGATTCATCTTTGGAATTCAGTAGAAAAAGAAGTGAATACGGATGTTGAGGTGCCTTGTGATCCTGAAAATGATCTAGCTCTTTTACAGTACACAGGAGGAACAACCGGATTTCCGAAAGGCGTTATGTTAACGCATAAAAACCTCGTCTCTAACACGTTAATGGGAGTTCAATGGTTATATAATTGCAAAGAAGGAGAAGAAGTCATTCTTGGGGTTCTTCCATTTTTCCACGTGTACGGTATGACGGCTGTTATGAATTTGAGTGTTATGCAAGGATACAAAATGGTCCTTATTCCAAAGTTTGATATGAAAATGGTTTTTGAAGCGATTAAGAAGCATAAAGTGACACTATTTCCAGGGGCACCAACTATTTATATCGCTCTTTTAAATAGCCCACTTTTAAAAGAATACGATATTTCTTCTATTCGTGCTTGTATTAGTGGGTCAGCACCACTACCAGTAGAAGTACAGGAAAAGTTCGAAACAGTTACAGGTGGTAAACTAGTAGAGGGATATGGTTTAACAGAATCCTCTCCGGTTACACATAGTAATTTTTTATGGGAAAAGCGGGTGCCAGGTAGCATTGGAGTTCCGTGGCCAGATACAGAAGCAATCATTATGTCACTTGAAACTGGTGAGGCATTACCGCCAGGAGAAATAGGGGAAATTGTAGTGAAAGGTCCTCAAATTATGAAAGGATACTGGAATAAGCCAGAGGAAACAGCGGCTGTATTGCAAGATGGCTGGCTCCATACAGGGGATGTTGGCTACATGGATGAAGATGGATTCTTCTATGTAAAAGATCGCAAGAAAGATATGATTGTCGCGAGTGGATTTAATGTGTATCCTCGTGAAGTTGAAGAAGTATTATATGAGCATGAAAAAGTGCAAGAAGTAGTGACAATTGGAGTTCCAGATCCGTACCGAGGAGAGACAGTTAAAGCATTTGTTGTGTTAAAAGAAGGTACGGAGTGCTCTGAGGAAGAATTAAATCAGTTTGCACGTAAATATTTAGCGGCTTATAAAGTGCCGAAAGTATATGAGTTTAGAGATGAATTGCCAAAAACGACAGTAGGGAAAATTTTACGCCGTGTTCTAATAGATGAAGAGAAGAGAAAGAATGAGGATGAGCAAACGGGCTAAGGCCCTTTCTTTTTGAAAAAATAGGATTGACACTTTTCTAAATAGTCAGTATTATAAGAATATGAATGACTATTCATTCAGTCATCTTCTTGAAGGGGACAGTAAAGTGAAGAAAAATAGACCGAAATACAATCAAATTATTGATGCGGCAGTCATTGTGATTGCGGAGAATGGGTACCACCAAGCGCAAGTTTCTAAAATCGCAAAGCAAGCTGGGGTAGCTGATGGCACGATTTATTTATATTTTAAAAATAAAGAAGATATATTAATATCCTTATTCCAAGAGAAGATGGGAGAATTTGTCGAAACAATTCGTCAAAAAACAGCAGGAATTGAAAGCGCTGTATCGAAGTTATTCATGTTGGTAGAAACGCACTTCTTGCTGTTGTCGCAAAATGATCCTCTTGCTATCGTTACGCAATTAGAGCTGAGGCAGTCCAATCAAGACTTGCGCCTTAAAATAAATGAAGTATTAAAAGGCTACTTACAAGTTATGGATGAGATTTTAGAGACTGGTATAAAACAAGGTGAATTTCAAGCAGATTTAAATGTTCGCGTGGCAAGACAAATGATCTTTGGAACAGTAGATGAAGTAGTGACCAATTGGGTAATGAGCGATCATAAGTATGATCTGGTCGCACTTTCAAAAACGGTACACGGGCTACTTATTGCAGCTTGTGGTTATCGTCAATAATGGGAGGGATCATGTTGAAATTCCTATCTGTAAGAGTTGAAGATCATATCGCGGTGGCGACATTAAATCACGCACCAGCGAATGCGATGTCTTCACAAGTTATGCATGACGTTACTGAATTAATTGATCAAGTGGAAAAGGATGATAACATTCGTGTTGTTGTTATTCACGGTGAAGGACGTTTCTTCTCAGCGGGAGCAGATATTAAAGAATTTACATCTGTTACTGAAGCGAAGCAAGCAACAGAATTAGCACAGCTTGGACAAGTTACGTTTGAGCGTGTTGAAAAATGTTCAAAACCAGTTATTGCGGCAATTCATGGAGCGGCACTGGGCGGCGGCCTTGAGTTTGCTATGTCTTGCCACATGCGCTTTGCAACTGAAAGTGCAAAACTTGGTTTACCTGAATTAACACTTGGATTAATTCCTGGCTTTGCAGGTACACAGCGCTTACCACGTTATGTTGGGAAAGCGAAAGCTTGTGAAATGATGTTAACAAGTACACCAATTACTGGTGCAGAAGCATTAAAGTGGGGACTTGTTAACGGATTGTTCTCTGAAGAATCTCTTTTAGATGATACGCTTAAAGTTGCAAAACAAATTGCTGGAAAAAGTCCAGCAACAACTCGTGCTGTACTAGAGTTATTGCAAACGACAAAATCGTCTCATTACTATGAAGGTGTACAACGTGAATCACAGATTTTTGGTGAAGTATTTACGAGTGAAGATGGAAGAGAAGGTGTAGCTGCATTTTTAGAAAAGCGTAAACCTTCATTTAGTGGCAGGTAGTTCAATTATTTTTTTAATATAAATTAACAGAAAATTAAAATTGATAGAATCTTTCTGGAAAACAAGGGGGTAAATGGAATGAACATCTACGTACTCATGAAACGAACATTTGATACAGAAGAAAAAATCGTAATTAAAAACGGTGCAATTTACGATGGCGAAGCGGAATTCATCATCAACCCTTACGATGAATATGCAATTGAAGAAGCAATTCAAGTAAGAGACGCACAAGGTGGAGAAGTTACAGTTGTAACAGTTGGTGGCGAAGATAGTGAGAAAGAACTTCGTACTGCATTAGCAATGGGCTGTGATAAAGCTGTATTAATTAATATTGAAGATGATGTAGAAAATGGTGACCAGTTCACGACAGCAAAAGTGCTTGCTGAATATTTAAAAGATAAAGATGCAGATTTAATTTTAGGCGGAAACGTTGCAATTGATGGTGCATCTGGACAAGTAGGACCACGCGTAGCTGAAGCGTTAAATATTCCGTATGTAACGACAATTACAAAACTTGAAATTGACGGTACAAATGTGAAGATTGAGCGTGATGTTGAAGGTGATACAGAAGTGATTGCAACTTCATTACCAGTTTTAGTAACAGCACAGCAAGGTTTAAATGAACCGCGTTATCCATCGCTTCCAGGTATTATGAAAGCGAAGAAAAAGCCGCTAGAAGAATTAGAATTAGATGATTTAGATTTAGAAGAAGATGATGTGGAAGCAAAGACAAAAACAATTGAAATCTATTTGCCTCCTAAGAAAGATGCAGGAAAAGTGTTACAAGGCGAGCTGCAAGATCAAGTAAAAGAACTTGTATCGTTGCTCCATACAGAAGCGAAAGTAATCTAATAAAATACGAAATTATATATGCAGGAGGGAAAATCTATGGCTCGTAAAGTATTAGTAATGGGTGAAGTTCGTGATGGATCGCTACGTAACGTTTCTTTTGAAGCGGTAGCAGCAGCAAAAACAATTGCAGAAGGCGGTGAAGTAGTAGGTCTTCTAATTGGAGACAGCGTTGCCTCTTTTGCAAATGAATTGATTCATTACGGTGCAGATCGCGTTGTGACAGTTGAAAATGATAAATTAAAATCATATACATCTGATGGTTATGCACAAGCGTTTTTAGCTGTACATGCTGAAGAAAATCCAGAAGGTATCGTTTTTGGACATACAGCACTTGGTAAAGATTTATCACCAAAATTAGCAGCGAAGCTTGAAGCTGGTTTAGTTTCTGACGTAACTGCTTTAGAGGTTGAAGGTGGAAATGTTATCTTCACTCGTCCAATTTACTCTGGTAAAGCATTCGAGAAGAAGATTGTAACAGACGGCATCTTATTTGCGACAGTGCGTCCAAATAACATTGCAACTCTGGAAAAAGATGAGTCTCGCAGCGGTGACGTATCTTCTATTACAGTTGATGTGAAAGATTTACGTACAATCATTCAAGATGTTGTCCGTAAAACAGCAGAAGGTGTGGATCTTTCTGAAGCAAAAGTTATTATCGCTGGCGGACGTGGTGTGAAGAGTGAAGAAGGCTTTAAGCCATTAAAAGAGTTAGCAGACGTACTAGGCGGCGCTGTTGGGGCATCTCGTGGTGCTTGTGACGCTGAATACTGTGATTACTCATTACAAATTGGTCAAACTGGTAAAGTTGTTACGCCAGACTTATACATTGCATGTGGTATTTCTGGTGCGATTCAGCATTTAGCAGGTATGTCAAACTCAAAAATAATCGTTGCGATCAATAAAGATCCAGAAGCAAGTATCTTTAAAGTAGCTGACTATGGTATTGTCGGTGACTTATTCGAAGTTGTACCTCTTTTAACAGAAGAGTTTAAAAAGTTAAAAGTACATTCATGATTTAAGTACCCTTGAGTTCCAAGTGAAGTACCCCTATATATAGAAAAAGGTGAGAGATCCCCTGTCTCTCATCTTTTTAGTATTTAATCCGTATTTTTATATAGTATAAAGGAACATTTTTTTGTTACAATACATAACGATACATATTATTCGCCACGTATATAAGTTAATGATATACTCTTGGTAGAATATACTTGAAGGAGGAAATAAAATGGCAATTGTAAACGCAAATGACCAAAGCTTCGCAGCAGAAACTAGCGAAGGTGTTGTATTATTAGATTTCTGGGCACCTTGGTGTGGACCTTGTAAAATGATCGCTCCTGTATTAGAGGAAATTGATGCAGAACTAGGCGAAAAAGTAAAAGTAGTAAAAGTAGACGTTGATGAAAACCAAGAAACTGCTCGTCAATTCGAAGTAATGAGCATTCCAGCTCTTTTCGTATTAAAAGACGGTAAAGTAGTTGATCAAGCGTTAGGTTACAAACCGAAAGAAGCGTTAGTAGAATTAGTTTCTAAACACTTCTAAAATAAAAAAAGCTACCATTTGGTAGCTTTTTTTATTTTCTTTTTTACAGTCTTTCCGTTACAATAAAAGAACGTATGTTGGGTGTTTGGGCATAGTATGTTTTCAAGGGAAAATAAAAATGCTAAGTATGTAGAAATGGAGGGAGACGAGTGCACGAACATTTGAAAGAGAAGTTGGCTATTTTACCAGATCAACCTGGTTGTTATTTGATGAAAGATAAGCAAGGAACGGTTATATATGTCGGAAAGGCAAAAGTGCTTAAAAATCGTGTGCGCTCGTACTTTACTGGTTCACATGATGGGAAAACACTGCGGCTTGTAGGAGAAATTGTTGATTTTGAATATATTGTAACCTCTTCGAATTTAGAAGCACTTATTTTAGAGTTAAATCTAATTAAAAAATATGATCCGAAATATAATATTCAATTAAAAGATGATAAAACATATCCTTTTATTAAAATTACGGCGGAGAAGCAACCGCGCTTACTCATTACTCGAAACGTAAAAAAGGATAAAGGGAAATATTTTGGTCCTTATCCAAATGCACAATCTGCTCATGAAACGAAAAAACTGCTAGATCGTATGTATCCACTTCGGAAATGCACGAATATGCCAGATAAAGTGTGTTTGTATTATCATATGGGTCAATGTTTAGCGCCTTGTGTGAAAGAAGTGACGGAAGAACAAAATAAAGAAATTGTAGATGAAATTATTAAGTTTTTAAATGGTGGACATAAAGAAGTTCGTTCAGAACTAGAAATAAAAATGTATGAGGCCTCAGAGAAACTAGAGTTTGAACGTGCAAAAGAGTTGCGTGATCAAATTGCTCATATTGATGCGATTATGGAAAAACAAAAGATGATTATGAGTGACTTAGTGGATCGTGATGTGTTTGGATATGCAGTGGATAAAGGATGGATGTGTGTTCAAGTTTTCTTCGTTCGAAAAGGAAAGCTAATTGAACGTGATGTTTCTATGTTTCCAATTTACGATGAACCAGAAGAGGGTTTTTTAACGTTTATCGGCCAATTTTATGAAAACAGTAGTCATTTTAAGCCGAAGGAAATTGTCGTTCCAGGAAGTATAGACTCGGAATTAGTAGAGCGCTTTTTAGAAGTGGAAGCGACGCAGCCGAAACGTGGTAAGAAAAAAGACCTTGTAGAATTGGCAAGTAAAAATGCGAAGATTGCTCTTGAAGAGAAGTTTTACTTAATTGAACGTGATGAAGAACGAACGATTAAAGCGGTAGATCATTTAGGGAAGCAGCTTGGGATTGAAACGCCGTATCGTATTGAAGCGTTTGATAACTCAAATATTCAAGGAACAAATCCCGTTTCTGCAATGATTGCTTTTATTGATGGGAAACCGGCGAAGAAAGAGTATCGAAAATATAAAATTAAAACGGTTCAAGGGCCAGATGATTATGAGTCTATGAGAGAAGTTGTGAGGCGCCGTTATACAAGGGCACTTAAAGAAAATTCACCTTTACCTGATTTGATTATTATTGATGGAGGAAAAGGCCATCTAGCGGCTGCAAGTGATATTTTAGAGAATGAGCTCGGATTATATATTCCGATGGCAGGTCTTGTAAAAGATGATAAACATAAAACCTCCCATTTAATTATTGGGGATCCACCGGAACCTGTGATGCTTGAGAGAAATAGCCAAGAATTTTATTTATTGCAGCGTATTCAAGATGAGGTGCATCGATTTGCGATTACATTCCATCGTCAATTACATGGGAAATCTGTCATTCAATCAGCATTGGATGATATTCCAGGAATCGGTGATAAACGGAAAAAGGTATTGTTAAAACATTTTGGTTCATTAAAGAAGATGAAAGAAGCTTCTATAGAGGAATTTGTCGAAGCGGGTATGCCGAAAAATGTCGCGGAGACGATTTATACGTATTTAACAGATAAGAAGACGTTGTAGTTTACAACGTCTTCTGTTTTTTGGTATAATTTCTGAAGATTTAAAATAAACTCATCTGAATGAAAATACAAAAAAGTCAACTAAACTGATATGTCTAGTTGACTGTAGGTAATGCTTACACTTCAATGAGATCTTTTATATCCCATTTTACAAGAAATGTAATAGAGTCAGAACGTTTTTTCTTTTCTTCGTATGACTCTGCAACGACGTTCCGTTGCTTTTGAATTTGTTCAGCGATGAATCCGGCTTCTAGTTGATAAGAAGAATGTCGTTTTTGTTTTTGACGTTCTGCGATGAGTGTGCCTTTAAGTTGGAACTGCATTTCACGACGCTTATGTTCAACAATGCTTAAAGTGCCCCAGCCAGCCTTTTCAAAGAACTGAATGATTTCTTCAATTGTTTCTAGCGGATATTTTCTTGCAAGGTTTCTACCAGACCAGTATAAAATACCATCTAAATCGTTGCCGATTAAATCAGGTAGTAATTCTTCACGTAGCAATTCATAAGCGAAGGCGTTCAATGAAACATCTTCTAAAGATGTTGTATCGATTGTATTTTTACTCACAATATTCCCCTCTTTCTATAGGGATTATTATATAACATTTCACATTTATAAAAACAGATTTTTCTTTAGGAAAATCTGAATATATAAGAAAAAAAAAGAATTGGCAAATTATATGCAAATTATGTATACGTTTTCTTGACGCTTCGACAAAAATAGGAGTAAAATGAACTTGGTATCAAATTATGCTGAAATATTTCGAATAATTTTTTCAGTTTTTCTTATGCCAATAGTGAAAAAACATTATTGTCATAAACTAATCTGAAAACAGCAGTCAAACATTCAAGGGGGGTAATGGGGACATGAAAGGCCGCGAGTATACGTTTCGTAAGTGGCACTCATTAATGGGGGTCATCCCGGTTGGTGTCTTTTTGACGCAACATTTAATTGTAAACAACTTTGCAACACGAGGAGCAGAGGCTTTTAACAAAGCTGCAGGCTTTATGGAGCTCCTTCCATTCCGGTATGCGCTAGAAATTTTCATCATCTTTTTACCGATACTGTACCATGCTATATATGGCTTATATATTGCATTTACAGCTAAGAACAATGCGGTTTCTTACGGTTATTTCCGTAACTGGATGTTCGTCTTCCAAAGAATTTCAGGTATCGTTACGCTGATCTTCATTTCTTGGCACGTCTGGGAAACTCGTATTCAAGCAATGTTAGGTAAAGAGGTAAACTATGATATGATGGCAGATATTTTAAACAATCCAGCTATGTTTACATTCTACTTAGTTGGTGTTGTTTCAACAATTTTCCACTTTGCAAATGGACTATGGACATTCTGCATCAGCTGGGGAATTACAGTATCTCCACGTTCACAAAGAATCTCTACTTATGTAACATTAGCTATTTTCTTAGGTTTATCTTATGTAGGTGTGAGTGCATTATTAGCGTTCATCGATCCACAGCTAGCAAACCAGTAAGGAGTGGGAGAGCATGAAAGGGAAACTTATAGTAGTCGGCGGTGGCTTGGCTGGCTTAATGGCAACGATTAAAGCGGCAGAAGCAGGAGTAAATGTTGAACTGTTTTCTTTAGTACCAGTAAAACGTTCACATTCTGTATGTGCTCAGGGCGGAATTAACGGTGCCGTAAATACGAAAGGTGAAGGGGATTCTCCATGGATCCACTTTGACGATACAATTTATGGTGGGGACTTCTTAGCGAACCAACCACCAGTTAAAGCAATGTGTGAAGCAGCACCTGGTATCATTCATTTAATGGACCGTATGGGTGTTATGTTCAACCGTACGGAAGAAGGACTTCTTGATTTCCGTCGATTTGGTGGAACGCAACATCACCGTACAGCATTTGCTGGTGCAACAACTGGACAGCAATTACTTTACGCATTAGATGAGCAAGTACGTCGTCACGAAGTAGCAGGACTTGTAACGAAATATGAAGGTTGGGATTTCTTACGAGCTGTTGTTGATGATGAAGGTGTGTGCCGAGGAATCGTTGCACAAGACTTACAAACTATGGAGATTAGAAGTTTCGGAGCAGATGCCGTGATTATGGCAACAGGGGGCCCTGGTATCATTTTCGGAAAATCAACAAACTCCATTATCAATACAGGTACAGCAGCTTCTGCTGTATATCAACAAGGCGCATATTATGCAAACGGTGAGTTCATTCAAATTCACCCAACGGCAATTCCTGGAGACGATAAATTACGTCTTATGAGTGAATCTGCACGTGGTGAAGGTGGACGTGTTTGGACATATAAAGATGGTAAACCATGGTACTTCTTAGAAGAAAAATATCCGGCTTACGGAAACCTTGTACCTCGTGACATCGCAACGCGTGAAATCTTTGATGTTTGCGTAGAGCAAAAACTAGGTATTAACGGTGAAAACATGGTGTACTTAGATCTTTCTCATAAAGATCCAAAAGAACTAGATATTAAACTAGGTGGAATTATTGAAATCTATGAGAAATTTACAGGGGATGATCCTCGTAAACTACCGATGAAAATCTTCCCAGCTGTTCACTATTCAATGGGCGGACTATGGGTTGATTATAAACAGATGACAAATATTCCAGGTTTATTTGCAGCAGGTGAGTGTGATTATTCTATGCACGGTGGTAACCGTCTTGGTGCGAACTCACTATTATCAGCAATTTATGGTGGTATGGTAGCAGGACCAAACGCAATTGAGTATATGAAAGGTCTTTCTAAATCATCTGATGCTGTTTCATCTACTGTATATGAGCAAAATGAATTAATCGAAACAGAGAAATTTAACAATATTTTAACGATGGATGGTAACGAAAATGCGTATGTTCTTCATAAAGAGCTTGGAGAATGGATGACAGATAACGTTACAGTAGTTCGTGAAAATAAAAAATTATTAGAAACAGATGCGAAAATTGAAGAATTAATGGCTCGTTACAAACGTATTAACATTAACGATACAGCAAGATGGAGTAACCAAGGTGCTTCATTTACACGCCAACTTGCAAATATGTTTGAGTTAGCACGTGTTATTACAATTGGCGCATATAACCGTAATGAGAGCCGTGGGGCGCATTACAAACCTGAATTCCCAAATCGTGATGATGCAAACTTCTTAAAAACTACGATGGCAAAATTTGAGGGAGAAGGAAATGCACCAGCATTCCATTACGAGGACGTTGATATTTCGTTAATTAAACCGCGTAAACGTGATTATTCTTCAAAACACGATGTAGCTGCTAAGGGTGAAGAGAAGGGGGATAAACAACATGTCTGAGAAAACAATCCGCCTCATCATTACGAGACAAGACGGGCCAGATGCGCAAGCGTTTGACCAAGAGTTTGAAATTCCATATCGTCCGAATATGAATATTATCTCAGCACTTATGGAAATCCGTCGTAATCCTGTTGATTCAAAAGGGAACCAAACAACTCCGATTGCATGGGATATGAACTGCTTAGAGGAAGTATGTGGTGCATGTTCGATGGTGATTAACGGAAAACCACGTCAATCATGTACGGCACTTATTGATCAATTAGAGCAACCAATTCGCTTAAAACCGATGAAGACATTCCCGGTTGTACGTGACTTACAAGTTGATCGTAGTCGCATGTTTAATGCTCTAAAACGCGTTAAAGCGTGGATTCCAATTGATGGTACGTATGACCTAGGTCCAGGACCAAGAATGCCTGAGAAAAAGCGTCAATGGGCTTATGAGCTTTCAAAATGTATGACATGTGGTGTTTGCTTAGAATCATGTCCAAACGTAAACAGTAAGTCTGACTTTATTGGACCAGCACCGTTATCACAAGCTCGCTTATTCAACTCACATCCAACGGGTGAAATGCATAAAGCAGATCGCTTACGTGCAATTATGGGAGATGGAGGACTAGCAAACTGTGGTAACTCTCAAAACTGTGTGCAATCATGTCCGAAGGGTATTCCTTTAACAACTTCAATTGCGGCATTAAACCGTGATACAACAATTCAATCGTTCAAAGATTTCTTTGGTAGCGATAATAACTATTAATAAATATTGCCTCTTCATATCGAAGAGGCAATATTTATAACTGCATTTTTCTGTTTATTCTGTTTATTTCAAGGTGAAAAGGAGAGATAACAATGAAGAGGATTTCTTATATTGAAGACTTTGAGCAATGGGAAAGTGGTTTTTCGTTTTACAACCCTGTAAAGGTTCGTTTTGGTGAAGTAGATATGTTTGGACATGTAAATAATGTCGTTGCTTTTACTTATTTTGAAGAAGCTCGTATTGCGTTGTTTAAAGAACTTGGATTTATGCAAGAGTGGACACATGCATCATCAGAAACGATGATCGTTGTTGCGGATTTACAATGTAATTTTATTAAGCAAATATATTTTGATGAACAGCTGAAGGTGTATGTAAAGGCAGGATCGGTCGGGAATTCTTCTTTAGATTTACATTATATGGTGAAGAATGCAGCAGGAGAGGTTTGTTTAGTAGGTCGTGGAATGATGGTTCAAGCTTCGAAAAAAACAGGAAGAGGCGAACCATGGCCTGAAGAATGGAAGAAGAAATTACTACAATAATAGAGTGAAAGAAAAATAAGAGAGCAATTTGCTCTCTTATTTTTTGTCTTCCATCGCTTCTTCTAATGTTAAGTGATGTTTATATAGGTATGTAGCGTATGGATTACCAACGTAGCGTAAGTGCCATGGTTCATAGGCATATTCTGTTGTATCTGTTTTATCTTCTAAGTAACGAATGACAAAACCGAATTCATGAGCATGTTCCGCGACCCATTTTCCTTCTGCTGTCTCTCCGAAGATAGGCTCTAATTGAAATTTAGCTGATTTTGAACTAATATCCATTGCTAAACCCGTTTGGTGTTCACTTGTACCAGGAATTGCGCTTACCGAATTAGCTTCGGCTTTTCCTTGACGTCTAACGTATGTATCATGCAACGATTTTTGGCGTTTGTATGAACGATAACCAGATACAGCTGTAAGATCAAGCCCTTCTTTTTTCGCAGCTTTGAACATGTTTTCAAGTGCCTCGGCAGCATCTTTGCGCAGCAATGTTTTTTCTTTATCTTTTGGACTAATAAATGGTACATTTGGTCTCGTTAAGTCTTCAGGAATGTATCCATCTGGTAGTTTTCGATGTTTATTAATTAAGACAAGATTAGATTTTGGATTTGTTACAACTGAAAAGTCATTGTCTATTTTCTTTGCATTATGATCAGCTTTTGGAAAAGCAGGAATCTCTTCTTTTTTATGGTTATTATGCTTTTGACTTTCGACAGCTTTTGCTTCATTATGTAGTGGTGTTTTAGAACCAAAGTAAGCGAAAGATGTGATCCCGATTACAATAGTAGTGGCAGAAATAATTATTATCTTTTTCATGATGCCTTGTAATCACAGTCCCTTCTTCATAAAATGTGTATTGTTTTTTTATTATAAATCTAGTTTGTTGGAAAAGGAATATAAGAGTCATAACGTAATAGAAATGCAAAGAAAATGTCAGAAAATGTGTGAATTTGTAGTATTTTTTTATATAATTCATTTCTTATCTTTCATGATTTGCATTTTTTATGTAATATATATACATAAGAAGATGTAGCGATTATCGAGAATAAAGAACTTCTTGTATAGACTAGGAGTGAATGGGAATGGATTTTGCAACAATTATTGGACTTATTTTAGGATTTGTAGCAGTGGTAGTAGGGATGGTCGTCAAGGGCGCTGACATAACAGCCTTATTAAATCCTGCAGCAGCATTAATTATTTTTATCGGTACATTTGCTGCAGTATGTATTGCATTTCCGATGAATCAACTAAAAAGGGTTCCAAAACTATTTAAAGTTCTTTTTGGTTCAAATAAAAAGGATTTAAGTTATGAACAGTTGCTAGAATTATTTGTTCATTGGACATCTGAAAGTAGAAAATACGGTATTTTGTCTTTAGAGCAACAATTAGACAAAATTCAAGATGAATTTCTTTTGCGCGGTATGAAATTTGTGATTGATGGCGTATCCGCAGAAGATTTAGAGCAGATTTTGGAATCTGAATTAGAGGCAATTGAAGAAAGACATGCAAAGGGAGCTGCTATTTTTTCACAAGCTGGTACGTATGCACCGACATTAGGAGTTTTAGGTGCTGTTATCGGTCTTGTAGCTGCGCTTGGTAATTTAACTGATATTGAAAAGTTAGGTCATGCTATTTCTGGTGCGTTTATTGCAACGATTTTTGGTATTTTTTCAGGTTACGTATTATGGCATCCATTTGCAAATAAGTTAAAGCAAAAATCTTCAGCTGAAATTGAGAAAAAACGTTTAATCATTGATTGTTTATTAATGTTACAAGAAGGTACATATCCGTTTATTATGAAGAACCGCATTTTAGGTGCACTTTCTGCAACTGAGCGTAAAAAGCTAGAAAAAGGAGCAGAAAAAAATGCGGAGTAAGAAAAATAGAAGAGGCAAAAAGAAAAAACATGATGAGCATATCGATGAAACGTGGTTAATCCCATATTCTGATATGTTAACGTTGTTATTTGCATTGTTTATCGTTTTATTCGCAATGAGTAGTATAGATGCTGCGAAGTTTAAACAGATGGCAGTTGCTTTTCGAAGTGAATTAGCTGGGGGAACAGGTAACAAAGAATTTTTAAGTGATCAAAAGCCAAATGATGAAAAAGAATTATCAGCAAGTAGCCTTGAGGCAGAACAAGCAAAAAAACAAGAAGAAGCTAGAGCTAAAGAAAAAAAAGAGATGGATGAATTGAAAGCATTACAAAAAAAGATTGATCAATATATTAATGAAAAACAATTATCTTCTTCTTTTCAAACTAAATTAACTGAAAAGGGATTAATGGTGACAATATTAGAAAATATACTGTTTGATTCGGGGAAAGCAGATGTGAAATTAGAATCTTTAGGGATTGCAAAAGAGATGTCTAGCTTACTTGTTTCAGCGTCACCTCGTGAAATTACAGTATCGGGTCATACGGATAATGTCCCTATTGCCAATGCGCAGTTTGCGTCGAATTGGGAATTAAGTACGCAGCGGGCAGTTAATTTTATGCAAGTATTACTGCAAAATAAAGAATTACAACCAGAAAAATTTAGTGCGATTGGATACGGAGAATATCGTTCAATTGCTCCAAACGATACACAAGAAGGAAAGGCAAAGAATAGACGTGTGGAAGTATTTATCTTGCCTTTAACAGAGAAAGTAAAATAAAAGAGGATGGCGAATGCCATCCTCTTTTATTTTACATCAAATGATTTTAAGTTGTCGCGACGGATTTTATCTTTTTCTGCATCTGATTTTTTGAAATCATAATCATATAAAGCGCCTTCCCAATCGCCATACATTGGATTCGGGAAAATAATGAATTTCTCACCAAATTGTGCTTTTGAATCTGCTACTGTTTGGTTACGATCTTTTACAGATTTTCCATCAAAACCTGTGAAATCAGATAAGTTATCACCGAAGAATAAGACAATATCATGGGTTTGAGAAACGAGTTCACGGCGTTTTTCTTTTCCTTTTTCTTTCGGATCTTGTAGTAATATATGTTCTTTCGTTGCTTGAGGAGCACCTACACGCTCAAGATTTTTAATTGTTGCATCTAGTTGATTCGTTTTACGATTTGAGATGTAGTAAATATCTACACCTTTAGACTCTGTATATTTTAAGAAATCAATTGCGCCTGGAAGGGCTTCAGCTTCAGCTTTGTTAATCCAATCATCCCATTTGTAAGGATAGCCTTTGCCTGTTTTTACGCTCATTGCCTGATGAGGACTGTTATCTAAAACAGTTTCGTCTAAATCAAGCACGATAGCAGGTTTTTTCTCTGTCCCTTTTGCAAGAATTGCATCAAGCTTTAATTGACCAATGTTGTACCCTTGGTAGTAAAGTGCTTTCGTTTCACCGGCTGTTTGATACCATAAATCAGCCATTAATTGTTGTTCTGTTAATTTTACTTTCTCTTCTTTCGCCACTGTTTTCTCTGGTGTTCCTGAACATGCTACAAGTGATGTAGATAGAACCGCTACAGATAATAAAGTGGTAATGCCCCTCTTCATCTTCATATGTATCCTCCTTGATGTTAGAAAATCATTTTATATTATATATTAAAATATAATATTTTTATATGAACATTTGCATATTGTCTTTTGTATATATAGTAGTATGTCCTATATTAGAAAGATGAGCAAAATAATAATAGTTGTTTTGACAAGTTTTATTGTCGTAATGACAATTATAATTGACAAAAAGAACTTTGTTATTTACAATTTTAACTAAATAGAACAAATGATGGATTCATGACGATGTTTACATATAAGAGGATGAAGCGTGGTGCTATATTTTGTCTTGAATAAACATAGTCTTTGAAAGAGAGTACGAATGATACTAAAGGGGAGGCTTTATACTTGAGTTTACAAATTCAAAACTTAACGAAACAATTTGGGGAATCAAAAGCAGTTAACGGTTTGCAAATTTCGTTACCAAAAGGTGAAGTACTAGGGTTACTTGGACGAAATGGTGCAGGGAAAACAACAACAATCAAAATGCTTCTCGGATTATTAACGCCTAATGAAGGTTCGATTACATGGGATGGAAAAGCATTTGGAAATAGTGGTGTAACAATTGGGTATTTACCAGAAGAAAGAGGTTTATATACAAAAAGTAGAGTAATAGATCAGCTGCGATATTTTGGTAGATTAGAAGGAATGTCGAAGAAAGAAGTGGATCACGCTATTGATCACTGGTTAGAGCGTTTAGCGATACCAGAATATAAATTTAAAACGGCTGGAGAGCTTTCAAAAGGGAATCAGCAAAAAATACAATTAATTGCTGCTCTTCTTCATAATCCGGAACTTCTCATTTTAGATGAACCATTCAGCGGCCTTGATCCAGTTAATGCTGGGATGCTAGCTAGTATTATTGAAGAACAAGTACAGAGCGGAAAGACGATTATTTTATCAAGTCATCGTATGGAACAAGTAGAGGCTTTTTGCCAACATGTATGTATTTTGAAAAAAGGTGAAGCAGTCGTAAAAGGACAGCTAAGTGATATTAAGAAAGAATACGGTTTCCGTAATTTAACGATTGAAGATACAGTAGAGAATGAAAAGGGATTAGAAGCTATACATGTATCGTATGAAAAACAACAAGGCCTTCTTTATGTGAAAGTACAAGACGATGCGGAAGCTCTCAAGATTTTGCAACAGTTGCAAGAGCAAGGTGTTAGCTTACGACAATTCAAAATGTTAGAGCCGACGTTAAACGAAATCTTTGTAGAGAGGGCGAAATAACGATGCGTAAATTTTCTCACGTATTTTCATTTTATTTTAGGGAAGCGTTTTTATCTAAGAAATCATTAATTACGAGTGCGATTTTATTTTTAGTTGTGTTTGGGATTTTTGCATTTAATCATTTTACTTCAGGCGATGATAAAAATAAGGATAAAGATAAAATTGCAGTTGTAGTAGAGAGTTCCACATATAAAGTACAAAAAGATGAGCTAAATAAGCTATTGCCATCAGCAAAAATAACAATTGGTTCAAAGGATGATTTTGATAAACTGCATAAGCAAGTAGAAGAAGGCGATTTAGATGGTCTATTCCATGTGACGGAAAAGGGTGGGGCTCCATCGATTACATATATGTATAATGGATTTCCAAGCCAAGCAACTTCTGCAATTATGGCAGGATATTTAAAGCAACAATATACGATGGTGACGATTGCCAAAAATAATGTTTCACCAGAAATTGCACAGCAATTACAAACAGAAATTCAAGTAAAGCAAGAAGCGATAAAAGATCGTACATCTTCTTTCGGAATTGCCTATTTCTTTACATTTGCTTTATATATGTTTATTGTAGCGTTCGGAAATACAATCGCAATGAATATTGCATCTGAAAAGGCGTCACGTGTAATGGAAGTAATGCTTCCGAAAGTGAAGCCTCTTACGATGATGTATGCGAAAATTTTAGCGGTTGTTTCAACGGCGTTATTGCAACTTGTCATATTGGCGTGTGGTTATCTTATTCCATATTTGTTAGGCTGGGTCGATTTAGAAAGTGCCTCACTATTTGGTATTCCAATTGACTTTACGAAATTAGATGCAAAGGTTATCAGCATGTTTCTTGTTTATTTCATTACGGGATATTTACTTTATGCGATGATGTATGCTGCTGCTGGAGCTGTCGTGTCTAAGACGGAGGATTTACAAGCTGTATCTTTCCCGGTAATGATTTTAATTATGGCTGCATTCTTTATTAGTATTAAATCATTAAGTGATCCGAATAGTACTATCGTTGTTGTAAGTTCTTACGTTCCATTTTTTACACCGATGGTTACCTTCTCACGTATTGTAGCTGGTGAAGCAGGTATGCTAGAAATTACGATAACATTAGCAGTCTTATTGGCGACAATTGCGGTATTAAATGCTGTTACAAGCCGCATTTACGTAAACGGCGTAATGAATTACTCAGATAAAGTGAAATTTAAAGATTTAGCGAAATTTATAAAGCGTCAATAATGAGAGAAAAGCATGATTTCCTATTGAAATCATGCTTTTTCTTTATGTATAAATTAAAAATAGTATATAATAATAAGAGTCGTCTTTTAATAGAATGAATAAAAAGGAGGGTGTGCAGATGGGGATTAGTAGTCGTTTTACAGTAGGTGTTCATATGCTGACATTACTTGCGATAGATCGAAACTCTCGCTGTACCTCTGAATGGATTGCCGGTAGTGTGAATACAAATCCAGTTGTGATTCGTCGCATTACAGGAATGTTGAAGAGAGCAGGGCTTGTTGATGTACAAGCTGGTAAAGGTGGTACGACACTTGCTCGAGATTTAGAAGAAATTACATTACTTGATGTATATAAAGCAGTGGAAGTTGTAGAAGAAGGACAACTATTTTCCTTCCATGAAAATCCCAACATTGAATGTCCAGTAGGAGCTAATATTCAATCAGTATTAGAAATTATTTTAATGCAAGCGCAAGAAGCGATGGAAAACGTACTTGCAAATGTAACGGTAGATCAATTAGTTACAAATTTAAAGTCTAAAATGAAAGAATAAAAAAAGCGAGCTTCCTCATAATGAGGGCTCGCATTTTTTTATTCAGAAATATTGAAAATTCTATTTTTCAGTATTTAAAATGAATTTACCTACGATAGCTGCGAAGATACCACCAAGAATTGGTGCTACGATGAATACCCATAGTTGAGAAAGTGCTTCTCCACCAACAAATAAAGCTGGTGCGATACTACGAGCTGGGTTAACAGATGTTCCAGTTAACGGAATTCCTAATAAGTGAATTAAAACTAATGTGAAACCAATTACTAGTCCAGCTAAAGAAGAACTTCCTTTTTTACCTGTTACAGCAACGATAACTAAAATAAATACGAAAGTTAAAATGAACTCAACTAAAAATGCTCCAGATAAACCAAGAGTTCCGAAACCATTTTGTCCTAAATTATCTAAAGGTGTTTTAGCAGATTTTAAAATTGTTACTAACGTTGCAGTTCCTAATAAACCACCTAAAATTTGAGCTAATACATAATAACAAAGTTCCATAGCGTTCATTCGTTTGTTGATGAACATAGCTACTGATACTGCTGGGTTAATGTGACATCCAGAAATTGTTCCGATGCTATATGCCATAGCTACAATAGATAGACCGAAAGCCATAGCGATTCCTAATGTTCCAATTCCTTCAATTCCGCCGCCAGTGACAGCTACTCCAGTTCCGAATAATACAAGTACAAATGTACCAATAAATTCAGCGATTGCTTTTTTTAACATAATTTACCTCCTATTAATGCGCATGAAACGTATTATAACATAAGTTTTAGTATAAACAGCCAATGAAATACTATTCTGATAAGGCGAAATAGGGGGACAATAAAAAAGAGTATGGTTCATCTCTATAGAACCATACCCTTTTTTTATGCCGATTTTTTCTGTTTAACGACTGGAACAGAACGGTTTAAAATACTATTTGCAACCATTCCTAACATGATAATAATCATTCCGATGAGAGAAAGTCCTTCAGGGAGTGAACCATTTAAGAAAATGATTTCTCCAATTACGGTAAAGACCATCGTTCCAGCTTGTGTTGCTTCAACAGCTCCAAGTAGAGCGAGGTTATCTTTTGCTAAGTCAGTAGCAAAGAAAAATGTCATCGTTGCAATAACGCCGGAACATAACGCTAACAAAAATCCTTGAAGCATTTGGTTGGATGTTGGAATGCCAGTAGTAGAAAATCCGTATATACCAAGCAAGATTGTTATAGGAAGACTTCCAATTGCCATTCCTAATACACGTTGGAACGTATCAAGGCGTCCACCAACAAGCTCCATCATTTTTCGGTTACCGAACGGATATAAGAAAGCGGCTAATACGACAGGTAAAAAACCTGAAATGAACTGAGTCATTGTAATATGGCCTGCGGCAGTTGCTTGCATACAAATTACACCAAGTAAAATAAATAATGCAACATATAAGCTACGAAGTGGAATTTTTCCGCGTACAAGTTTCGTACCTGATTTTGTTTCTATTTTCACGAAAAATAGTGGTGATAGTAGTAAACCAGCTAAAATCGTAACTTGCCAAGTTCCAGCAACGAGCCAAGCTGGAGAAAAGACAGCTGCGAAACTTAATAAAGAATAAAAACCAATACCGGCAACAGAACCCCATCCGATCCATGCCAATGGATGTTTTTTTAACTCTTCCCATAATTCCCTAAAGTTTTTGCGAAATAAAACGATAAGGAATAAAATAGGAAGAGCAAATAAAAAACGGAAGGAAGCTGTCCAAGCCCAGCTCGTTCCAGATACATTCATTGCTCTATTAATAATAAAGGTTGCAGAAAAAAAGGCCGATGATAAAAGACCTAATAAAATTGCGCGCATGAAGTATAGCACTCCTTTCGAAAATAAATAATTATGTATAGTATGATATACTTTTAATTATTAAAAGTAAACTATTTTATGCTTTGAGGTGGTTTTATATATGAAAGAAAATGAAGATATGCAAACGAAAGAAGTCATTCAACAAGTTGGACAGTTATTGAGACAAATTCGAAATGAACAGAAATTAAGTTTAGAAGAATTAGCCCATAAAACAGGAGTTAGTAAATTAACATTAGGAAAGATCGAAAGAGGGGAAACAAATCCGACACTAGCTGTCATTTGGAAAATAACGAAAGGGTTATCAATTCCTTTATCCAGATTAATGGTTGTTGGAGAACCTGTAGCTGTTGCGCGCTGTGGAGAAGGATTTGCAGTAGATGAAGGACAAGCGTGGCATTTAGAAACGATGTTCCGTTATACGAAAGAAACAGGGATGGAAATGCACCGTGCTTGTTTACGATCAAATAGTATATATGAGCCAGAAGCTCATCATGAAGGTGCGATTGAGCTTGTAACGGTAATGAAAGGGAAAGTGTCTATTCAAGTGGAGAATGATGTATACGAATTAAATGAGTTTGATTCCATTCAATTTGAAGCGAATAAGAAGCATATTTATAAAAATGAAGAAAAAGAAGTGGCGGTATTACATTTAACGATGAAATATTCTTCATGAAAAAATCACCTATAGGATTCTATAGGTGATTTGCTCTTCTTAAGTATGTGAAATAATGCCGTTAGTACGAACGTGGCATAAGTAATAAACAAATGAAATAAACTAAAAATCCTGTCCCAAAACATAAAACAGCAATAATCCAAATGATACGAATAAGAGTAGAGCTAATATCAAAATATTCTCCTAAACCACCACATATACCAAATAGCATTTTATCAGTTTCGGATTTACATAACTTTTTTGACATATTCCAATCAACTCCTTTTTATATCAAACTGCATACTTTTATTCTATATGGAAATTTATGAGAAGACTATGGGGTTGTATTACATTTTTTTGTGAGAAGTGATCGTATTAATTGTCTTAATTTTCAGTGGATATTAAACTTGTAGTTATGAGGTGATTTTTAATAAAGGGTGGGGAAATAGAGATGACAGTATATTGGTTGACTAACGTAATGCTTGAATCAGGATATACATATGAAGAAGAGAGAATTTCACAAACAGAAACAGAATTATGCAGTTTACTTATTGAAGATGGTCGAATTAAAAAAATTATAAAAGGGATTGTTCAAGAGGAAGATATAGTAACTTTTGATGCTAAGAACTTATTAATGTTGCCAGCTTTCAAAGAGATGCACATTCACATTGATAAAACATATTATAGTGGCCCATGGAAAGCTTGTATGCCAGCAGAAAGTATTTTTACACGTTTTAATGAAGAAGAAAAAATTTTACCAAAGCAATTAGCGACTGCCCAAAATAGAGCGGAAAATATGCTAGAGTTACTACTGCAAAATGGTGCAACGAATATTAGAACGCATTGTAATGTTGATCCAATTATTGGTCTTGGTAATTTGGAGGCGACGTTAGCGGCATTAGAAACATATAAAAATCGAGTATCTAGTAGAATTGTTGCGTTTCCGCAACATGGATTATTGCGCAGTAATTCTGTGCAACTCGTGAAAGATGCGATGCGTATGGGTGCTCATCTAGTCGGAGGAGTAGATCCAGCTACAGTGGATAATGACATTGAAAAGTCATTACATACAATTATGGATATCGCAGTCGAATTTAATGCGGATGTTGATATTCATTTGCACGATGCGAATAATCTTGGAACGTTTACGATGAAGAGATTGGCAAGTTTAACAGAAGAAGCAGGATGGCAAGGCCGTGTAACGATCAGTCATGCACTTGGACTTGGTGGTGTTACTGATAAAGAGGCTGAAGAAGTGGCAGAAAGACTCGCAAATGTAAATATTGATATTACTTCAACAGTGCCAATTGGTAAACAAGTAATCCCAATTCCGTTATTAGATAAAAAAGGTGTTAAGGTTTCATTAGGCAATGATAGCATTACAGATCATTGGTCACCGTTTGGAACAGGTGATATGCTTCAAAAGGCGAATCGATTAGCAGAGCGTTTTGGGTGGAGTGACGAAAGGTCTTTAGGAAAAGCACTCCGCTTTATTACAGGAGGAAAAGAAACGTTAAATAAGGAAGGGAAACGAGTATGGCCGAATGTAGGGGATGAAGCGAGCTTTGTTTTGACGAATGCGACATGCGCTGCTGAAGCAGTAGCACGTCAAACAGAAAAACGTTTAGTCGTGTATAAAGGAAATATTGTTGTTGGAAGTTTAAATGAGGTGGAATTAAATAATCTTGTGTAGAAGAATCGTTTAAATATTTTGAGGAGGGTTCTAATGGTGAGTATAGAACTCTTCTTTTTTATTCTTACAATATATTTTTATAGGAAAGCTAGAAGGGATGAAAAAATTGGACAATCAACATAACCAAAATCATATTATGGGAACTTTACAATGGTTTATATTTTTATTAGCAAATTCAATCGCACTACCAATTGTCGTTGGCGGATTATTTCATCTTACGACGGAAGAAATATTTTATTTAATGCAGCGTACGTTTTTTGTAGTTGGTATATCTTCTTTTTTACAAGGATGGCTTGGGCATAGACTGCCAATTGCGGATGGGCCGGCTGGATCTTGGGTTGGTGTATTTACCGTACTTGCTTATGCAACGGCCGGACAAGATCAATTACATAGTACACTGCAAATTTTAGAATTAGGAATGATAATCTCCGGTGTTATTCTAATAGGATTAGGAGTAACTGGTTTTATAGGACGTATTTTATTTTTATTTACGCCGCTTGTGACAGGGACGTTTTTACTTTTATTATGTTTACAATTAAGTGGTGTATTTTTAAAAGGAATGTTAGGAATTACAGCTACTATTTCTCAAATCGACGGATTTACAGCAATGATCGCGTTTAGTATATTTCTGTTCGTTATTATACTATCTAATTTTGGAAAAGGCTTTGTCAAAAGTTATGCAGTTTTAATAGGATTAATTAGTGGGTGGGTTATTTTTCTCATTGCAGGAAAAGTGACAATCCCATCTCAAGTAACTCATTTTGTGCAACTTCCACATATATTTGCTTGGGGACTTCCAAAATGGAATACAGGTATGGCTGTATCAAGTTTTGTTATGGTATGTATTTTAGTTTCGAATACGGTGGCAGCTATTATAGCAATTAATCAAGCAACTATTCATAAAGCGACTATTGAACAAAAACAGTTGAAAGATGGAACATGGGTTGGAGGGATTTCGCATATCATCTCTTCTGTATTTTCAACTGTAGGTGTCGTTCCGTTACCAGCAACGGCAGGATTTATACGTTTAACAAAACAAAAGTATATACGATCGTTCTTAATGGCATGTGCGTTACTAGTCGTAATGTCTCTTTTTCCAAGTATTATTCGTTACTTAGCATCTTTACCATCAGCTGTCGCATCGGCTGTTTTAATGGCTTCGTTCGTACAGTTAATTGGAATTGGATTTAATAATATAAAACAAGTGCCGATGAGTGAAAGGAATGTGACGATTTTAGGCGTTGCAGTATTATTTGGCAGCGGCGTTATGTTTTTACCGTCTGGAGTACTCCAATCCTTGCCGTCTGTTATGCAATATATATTCGGTAATGGTTTATTCGTAGGTACGGTTGTAAGTATATTGCTAGAACAAATATGGCGCGTTGGAAAGTAAGTGGATAAAAAGAGTGTACGCACTGTATAAAAGTCTAAAATAACATAGGAAATAAAGCCCATTTTCATTCACCACCTGCACATTTCGTTCATACAATATCTTGACTAAATAAACACCCAACTTACACATACACAGCTCTGGCTTAAGCAAGGAGGGTTATACCAGTTGAAGGAAAAAGCGTATCAATCTAAACCTTTACTCACAAAGAGAGAGAGAGAAGTATTTGAATTGCTGGTTCAAGATAAAACAACGAAGGAAATTGCAGGTGAACTTTTTATAAGTGAAAAGACAGTTCGCAACCACATCTCAAACGCAATGCAAAAGCTAGGGGTTAAAGGACGTTCACAAGCAGTTGTGGAGCTTCTTCGTATGGGAGAGCTCGAATTATAAGAAAGCAGCCGACTTTTATATAAAAGTCGGCTATTTTTTTGTTTGCTTCACTTGCTATATGAATGATAAAAACGTTTCATACATAAATAGGTAATAAGGAGGGGATATGTTGAAAAGGATACTGTTAGTTTCAACAAGTGCTCATGATATGAATGGACACCCGACTGGTTTGTGGCTTGAAGAGCTCGCAGCTCCTTATCATGTATTAAAAAAGGCTAAGTTTGATGTTGATATTGTGTCAATAAAAGGCGGGAGAGTACCTATAGATAGAGTGTCTATTCCGAATGGTATACCTCGCGAATTCAAGCATGTAGCTTCTTTATTGCAAAATACGAGGCCGATTTCAAATGTTCATTTTTCGGATTATGATGCGGTTTTATTTGGTGGTGGGCACGGGGCGATTGTAGATTTTCCAGGTAATCCATATGTAGCAAATTTGATTGAGAATATGTATAACAATAACCGGATTGTAGCGGCTGTTTGTCACGGAGTAAGCTCTTTAGTCGGTGTGAAAAATAAGGATGGCTCGTTTTTTGTTGCGGGTAAGCGTATAACAGGTTATACAAACGATGAAGAAAGAGCTGTACATTTAGAAAAGCGCGTTCCGTTTTTGCTAGAAAGTAAGTTGAAAGAAGAAGGAGCTTTGTTTTATGTAGCCCCCAATTTTACGCCGCATGTAGTAGTAGATGGTCATTTAATTACAGGACAAAATCCACAGTCTAGCGTGGAAATAGGTAAGGCTATAAAAAGGGCTGTAAATAAATTATAGAAAAAGTACCCGCTACTAACAAAGGTAGTGGGTATTTTTATCCCTCTATTTTCCAGGTAGTAGGACCGCGATTGGTGAGGGCTAATAATCAGTGGGGGATGAACAAAACTCCCACTGATTAAAGTTTCACTTTATTCTAAAATTCCCGCCTCAAAATTGGTTTGTAACCGTCCAGTTGGTAATAATTGATTATAGTTTTTTATGTATAGTATATGAAAATGTAATAAACTAAAAAGGCATAATGAGTATAATAACTTCATTTATAATCATTCGTGAATTTGCTATACTATTTTGTATGGACAAAAGGGGAGGCTCTTTTAAATGAGAAAAGTCGCATGTGCAAATACTTATATTAATAAAATAAAGCCCATTATTAGAAAGACAAGTTTTAGCCAATTGAAAATAGATGAAATTGCGAAATATATGGATATTAGTAAAGCTACTTTATATAAACGTTTTTCTTCGAAAGATGAAATTATTGAGGCGGTAGTAGAGGATTTCATGAACTATCTACTCGAAGGTGATGCGGATAATCAAGATGAAAGTATGTCATTTACAGAACGTTTCCAAAAGACGTTTATCCATTCTTTAAAATGTGTGACATATATTTCGGATGTTTTTTTGCAAGATTTGAAAGAAGCATATCCGCATTTGTCGGATCAATTAGTCGCTGCCCAACAAAATCGTAATCATAATTTGCAAATGTTTTTTGAAGCGGGTATGGAACAAGGTTATTTTAATAAAATGAATGCACAATTATTTATGGTACAAGATGATGTGATGTTAAGACGTATTATAGATCATTCTTTTTGTATTCAGTACGATATTACGTTAAAGAAAGCGATACTTGATTTTTATCAATTAAAGAAGTATCAACTTTTTAAACCAGAGTATATAGAAGCAATTGATGATTCTGAAATTGAAAAAGAAGTTATTGCTATTTTGCAAATGATTTCGTAAAAAAGCAGATCTCCCTTAATAGAGGAGAATCTGCTTTTTTAGTACATATTATTTTTGCAACTGCTTTAATACTAATTCGGCTACTGGACCACCTGAAGCTGGGTTTTGACCAGTGATAACACGATTATCTTCTAGAGCATAAGCTTCCCACGGTTGCGCGGCTTTTTCGTAAAGTCCTCCATTTTTAATGAGTTCATCTTCTGTTAAAAATGGAACGAATTGATCTAATTCAGCTAATTTTTCTTCTTCATTTGAAAAGCCTGTTACCTTCTTACCGCTAATTAAACGATCCCCATTGCTTAATGTAATATGAAATAAACCAGCAGCTCCATGACAAACGGAAGAAACAATTCCGCCGTTTTCATAAATATTGCGGCTAATGTTTTGAAGTTCTTTATTTTCTGGGAAGTCCCAAATAACCCCGTGGCCACCTGCGTAATAAATAACAGCGTAGTCTTCTGGATTCACTTCACTTGGTTTCATTGTAGAACCGAGGCGATTCATAAACTCTTTCTTTTGATACCATTCCCAATCGATGCTCTCCGCCATTGCTAAACTATGTGGATCAATTGGTGTATAACCGCCTTGTGGACTGACGTAATCAACTTCGTAACCCGCTTCTTCTACTTTTTTTACGAAATGTACAGCTTCACCAAGCCAAAGTCCGGTAGCCCTATTTAAATTTGGATATTTTTCTACGCTTGTTAATACAACTAACATTTTTCTCTTCATCATAATCCTCCTATAATGTCTCTTCTATATAAAAGTTCTGTATGCGTTTCGTTTTATTAAGTTAAAAAATGTAAATTTGAATAATCATGCCAGTCCTCCTTATATCGGCTTCGAAATTAGTGTATAATAACTTTTGAACAAAGTAAACTAAAAAGGCTTAATTAGTTTACTTTGTATATTTTTTCGTTGACAAACTGTAATGCTGAAACTATGATAGTTCCATGAATATCGAACAACATACGTGTTTCGTTTCGAATTCAATTTACCCCGCATTAACGGGCAGTAAGACCCCCATCTCAAAATTCAGCGGAAGCAAAGAAGTTAGGTGGGGGTTGGGCTGCCCGTAAAAGCCCGATTGGTGAGGGCTAATAATCAGTGGGGGATGAATACAAACCTCACTGATTAAAGTTTCACTTTATCGCGCGATAAATTAGCAACTTTTACACATTTAATGAAGTTGTTTAGTGGTGATACAACATTTAAATAACTTCATTTTTTTATCTATAGTTTGACAGTTTTAAAATTGCAATCAGGAGAGTGTTACACATGGGGAAAGATATAAGAAACCATTCGAAATGGTTTGTTTTTACATTATGTTTTATTGTTTTGTTAGGACCGATGAACGCTGTGTTATTTAATGTAGCGCTAGAGGATATTGCCAATGATTTATCAATTAGTCAATCGAAAGTAAGCTGGGTTGTAGTAGGGTATTCCTTAGTTGTCGGTATTGGTTCGATAATATATGGAAAGCTGGCTGATCGTTACAGTGTAAAAAGACTATTAATTATTTCTATTATCATATTTGTAGCTGGTTCTATTGTTGGATTTGTGAATCAATCTTATGAAATTATCATTTTCGCAAGGTTAGTGCAGGCGAGCGGGGGAGCAGCGTTTATTGCGCTTAGTATGATTGCGGTGGCGAAATTAGTTGCTCCAGCTAAAAAACCAGGTGCGTTAGCAATGATTAGTTCTTCTATTGCATTAGCGGTTGGTATTGGACCTTTAGTAGGTGGGGCAATTACAAATACGTTAGGGTGGCCGTATTTATTTTTATTTATGGTTATTTCAATGATTGGTATTTTCTTACTCGTAAAATTTATGCCAGAAGAGGCGCGACATACAGATGAAGTGTTTCGCTTTGATTTCATTGGAGCAGTTTTATTATTTGTATTGATTACGACCATTTTATTAGGAGTTAATATTAATAGTGGGCTTTTTGTGTTATCTGTTGTTTTTCTATTTTTATTTAAGGCTCATATGAAGAGAACAGAGTCGCCGTTTATTGATATTGAGTTATTTACAAATAAACCATTCCTTCGTTTAATAGCGGTCGGATTTATCATTAATGTGGCGTTATGTGCTAGTTTATTATTATTACCATTACTGTTAGGAAGAGGACATGGATTGTCTCCATTCGTTATTGGAATTGTATTGTTTATTGCATCTCTCTTTGGTATTGTATCTAGTTTTATTACCGGAAAGATTATTCCTTCGTTTGGGAATGTGAAGATGATGTATGTAGCTTCTGTAGTTATGATCATTGGCTTTTTAATTTTAGGGATTATTCCGGACGGGAACTTACTCTTTATTTTATTTGCGGTTATTTTAACATTTATGAGTTATTCGGCAATTCAAGTATCATTAAACACATTTATCCCGAAAACATTAAATCCAGCTAAAGTTGGAGTCGGTCTTGGTTTATATAATTTAATTAACTTTTTCGGTATGGCATTTGGACCAGCTGTAGCGAGCAAAATTATGGAATCTACAAATAGTTATCGATTGAATTTTATTTTGATCGTCATTTTAATTGCTGCTCATTTCTTCTTATTAATGGGAATGTCTTCTTTTCAAAAAAAGATGGAGCAATGAATATGCACTTTATATAGAAGAAACCGACTTTCTTATAGAAGGTCGGTTATTTTTCTATCTTGCAAATTACGAAAAAAAGGAGCAAAATAAAAAAGGTCCTAGTCTATACATGGGAAAATGAAAATTTTCATACAGAAGCATTTGAAGTGAGCGAACTTAAAGTGTGTAAAATATAATGATAAACATAAAAGATGATGAATGAGAAAACGGGTGATGAAGTTGAATAGAGCAATCGGTGTTATCGATTCAGGAGTTGGCGGTTTAACAGTAGCGAAGGAATTAATTCGTCAGTTGCCGAAAGAGCGTATCATATATTTAGGAGATACAGCACGTTGTCCTTATGGTCCACGTTCTCGAGAAGAAGTACGTCAATTTACGTGGGAAATGACAGAGCATTTACTAGATTTAAATATTAAAATGTTAGTTATTGCGTGTAATACAGCAACTGCAGTTGTATTAGAAGAGATGCAAAAACAATTACCAATTCCAGTAGTAGGAGTTATTCACCCAGGATCACGTACAGCTTTAAAAGTGACAAACACGTATCACGTTGGGATTATTGGAACGATTGGAACGGTGAAAAGTGGTGCATACGAAGAGGCGTTAAAGTCTATTAATAACCGTGTTATGGTAGAAAGTTTAGCTTGTCCACCTTTCGTTGAACTTGTAGAGAGTGGGAATTTCGAAAGTGAAATGGCGTATGAAGTTGTAAGAGAAACGTTGCAACCACTGAAAAGTACCGATATTGATACACTTATATTGGGGTGTACACATTATCCGATTTTAGGACCAGTTATTAAAAAAGTAATGGGAGATAAAGTGCAACTAATTAGTTCTGGTGATGAAACAGCACGTGAAGTAAGTACAATCTTATATCATAGTAAAATGTTGAATGAAGGAGAAGAACAAAGCGATCATCTCTTCTTAACAACAGGAAAAATAGGCTTGTTTAAAGAAATTGCATCAAAATGGTTCGGTCAACCGATTGAAAATGTGAAGCATATTCATTTAGAAAAAGAATAATAGTAGAATTTATATAAGTGAGCTCCTGAGAAATCAGGAGTTTTTGTTTTATCTTGCTATTTGCTGGGGAGTAAGACCCCTGTTGATTAAAGTTTCAATTTATAAGAGGCGCAGCTTGTTCTAAAACGTGAAACAGCTCGTATACATAATAGTACAAACTTAGATTTTAGGGGGGAATGGCATGCCTAAATCCACTTTTAAATGGGTTGTTGGTGCTACTGTGAGTGCTGTTTTACTAACAGGGTGTGGCTTTATAAATCAAGAGAAAGCAACTGAACAAATTGATCCGCCAAAACAAGTTACGTATACAGAGGGTGGGAAGAAAGAAGTAGCTAAAAAAGATAAGCAAGGGCAAATGGTAAATAGAGAACTATACCTTGTTGATAAAAATGGTTATGTTGTACCACAAACGTTAGCTATACCTACTCCGAAAGCAAATGAGACTGTGAAGCAAACGTTAGAATACCTTGTGAAAGATGGACCGGTAACGAATTTATTACCGAATGGGTTTCGTGCAGTCATTCCGGCGAATACAACGATGACCTTAGATTTGAAAAAGGACGGAACGGCAGTTATTGATTTCTCTAAAGAAATGAAAAACTATGCGAAAGAAGAAGAGCGTCAAATCGTTGAATCTATAGCTTGGACGTTGACGCAATTTACAGAGATAAAACAAGTGCAGTTCCAAATAAATGGTGAGAAATTGGCAAAGATGCCGGTTGGTGGTACACCGCTTGGTGAAGGAGTGAGCCGTGCAAATGGTATTAACTTCGATGATGAACAAGTAGCAGATGTAACAAATACAAAACCAGTCACACTGTATTTTATGGCGCAAAATAATAATAAACAGCAATACTACGTACCAGTCACACGCCGCGTTGCGGAAGGTAAAGAAAATGACTATGCAACAATTATAGATGAACTTGTAAAAGGTCCGATCCATCAATCGCTCCTGAATGATTTTAATCCAGGCGTTAAGCTTATTACGAATCCGAAATTACAAGACGGAAATCTTACATTAAACTTTAATGAAAATATATTTGTAAACCCAGATAAAAATATGATCTCAAATTACGTATTGAAGTCGTTAGTTTTATCTTTAACAGAAAAGAAAGGTGTGAAAAATATTTCTATTGAAGTGAATGGAAAAGCAAATCTTATAGATGAAAAGGGCGGAAAGTTAATAAAACCTGTAGATCGTCCAGAAAACGTGAATACAGGTAGTTTTTAATCGTCAATAATTTGATATACTTAAGTAAGAAAGAGGAATTGCTTTTTGGGTTCCTCTTCTTTTATTGTATACATATCATACATTTAAATTTGGCTATACTAACAAGTAGTTATGAGGAGGTTATTTTTATGCGAGTAGATGGTAGAGAGAAAACAGAATTACGCCATATACATATTCATACGAATTATTTAAAACATCCAGAAGGATCAGTGTTAATTGAGGTTGGGGATACAAAGGTAATTTGCTCAGCGACAATTGAAGAGCGTGTCCCGCCATTTATGCGTGGAGAAGGAAAGGGCTGGGTAACAGCTGAATATGCGATGATTCCACGTGCGACAGAACAACGTACAATTAGGGAGTCAAGCAAAGGGAAAGTAACAGGACGTACAATGGAAATCCAGCGCTTAATAGGACGAGCATTACGTGCGGTAGTTGATTTAGAAGCGCTTGGCGAGAGAACAGTTTGGATTGACTGTGATGTCATCCAAGCAGATGGTGGAACGAGAACAGCTTCTATTACAGGTGCATATGTAGCGATGGTATTAGCTTTCGAGAAATTATTACAAGCAGAAAAAGTATCTAAAATTCCAGTAAAAGATTATTTAGCAGCAACATCAGTAGGAATTGTTGAAGAGCAAGGTGTTGTTTTAGATTTAAACTATGCAGAAGATTCTAAAGCAGACGTTGATATGAATGTAATTATGACTGGAAAAGGTCAGTTCGTTGAAGTGCAAGGAACTGGAGAAGAAGCGACGTTTAGTAGAGCGCAGTTAAATGAATTACTTGATGCAGCAGAACAAGGCATTTTCCAACTGATTGATATGCAAAAAGAAGCGTTAGGTGACATCGTATCTCATATAGAGTAGAGGTGGAAAGTATGAAACAAGTTGTTGTAGCGACAAAAAATATGGGGAAAGTACGTGAATTTGCTGAGTTATTTGAGCGATTTGATTTAGAAGTGAAATCATTACACGATTTTCCTCATATTGAAGAAGTCGAAGAAACTGGTGAAACATTTGAAGAAAATGCGATCTTAAAAGCGGATAGTTTGAGTAGACAGTTGAATGCAATTGTAATTGCGGATGATTCAGGTCTTATTGTAGATGCGTTAAACGGGAAACCAGGCGTGTATTCAGCTCGTTTTGCTGGAGAGCCAAAAGATGATCAAGCGAATATTGATAAAGTTTTACAAGAATTAAATGAAATACCGTTTGATAAGCGTAAAGCTCGCTTCTACTGTGCATTAGCAGTAGCTTTCCCTGAAGGTGATAAAAAGCCTGTCATTGTAAACGGGACATGTGAAGGATTTATTTTAGAACAACGCCGCGGAGAAAATGGCTTTGGATACGATCCGATCTTTTATGTGGAAGAGTACAAAAAAGCAATGGCGGAATTAAGTTCAGATGAAAAAAATGCTATTAGTCACCGCGGACGTGCTCTTCGTAAGTTAGAAGAAAAAATCCCGGAATGGTTTTTAGGAGAATAAGGGAGAGAGAATGATGAAAGCTTTAATCGTAAGCGATAGTCATAGCTCTGTGAAGGAATTACAGCAGTTGAAAGAGAAGTATGAAGGGAAAGTAGATATCATGATTCATTGCGGTGATTCAGAGCTAACATCTGCTCATGAAGAACTGCAAGGTTTCCATGTTGTAAAAGGAAACTGTGATTATGCTAACTTTCAAGATGAAATTGTAACTGATGTAGATGGAATTCGCTTCTTAGTTGTGCATGGACATCGCCATAATGTGAAAATGACATTACAAACGCTAGCGTACCATGCTGAAGAAGTGGGAGCACAAGTTGCATGCTTCGGACATTCTCACGTATTAGGTGCGGAATTAATCGAGGGCGTTTTATTTATTAATCCAGGCAGTATTTTATTACCACGTCAGCGTGTAGAAAAGACATTTGCTTTATTAGAAATGGATGAAAATCAAATGGAAGTTCGTTTTGAAACGTTAGACGGACAACTAGTTGAACAGGCAGTTTTTAAAAGAGGATAAGAAAATTTATCCTCTTTTAAAAAAGGTGTTGACTTTATGTGTGGTTATACATATAATAAATATTGTCGATAGGGCAACGGCGCTAACGAAGAAAAGAAAATAACATATGCGGGTGTAGTTTAGTGGTAAAACAAGAGCCTTCCAAGCTCTGGTCGAGAGTTCGATTCTCTTCACCCGCTCCATGTCCCAGTAGCTCAGCCGGATAGAGCATACGCCTTCTAAGCGTACGGTCGGGAGTTCGAATCTCTCCTGGGACGCTAAAAAAACCTTGTTATCTTTTGATAACAAGGTTTTTTGTTTGGGTTATAAGTGTAGTTCATGCTTAATATTTGCGACCTTTCCTTTGATATTAAGCAGTTGCATATGTACTTCTTTTTCTTAAATAAAAAGAGGACCATTTATGCGCCCTATTCCTCTTATTTAATTTAAAGAATCAATAGGTTTATGATGGAACTCAAATCCATATCCAGATTCTCTTAATTGTTTACTTACAATATTATAAAACTCTTTACCATTCTAGTACGATTGAGCAGCAGTTATCGGAACTTATCCCTGTGAGTGTGTTACAATTAATAGAAGCGGAAAACGAGAATCTCCAATTGACTGGACCTGTGATTGGTTAGATGGTTTAAGAAGGTCGTATAAAAAAGGGAGATGGCGCAAAGATGGCGAGATCAAATGAGAATGATTTAACGGAGAAATTGGCAGAAGGCCACCGAAAATATGGTGATGGCAATTTTACAGTACAGAACATCGGTGATGAAACTAACCCGAATTGGACTGTCGTAAAAAATGTGAGGAAGGGATCGGCAGGCATTCGCGAAGGAGAAGATATATTAAGACTGCGATCAAAATATATAAAATAGTACGGAAATGGGCGGAGCGGGAGTTCGAATCTCTCCTGGTACGCTACAAAAACCTTGTTATCTTTTGATAACAAGGTTTTCTGTTTAGTTATTAATAAACTTCTCAAATACAAAACCATAATCTTTCACATTATATTGTTTCTTCGTATCAACAAGCCAGTTAAAGGCAATCTCGTTCATTTCTTTAAATTGCTCTGCTAAATTTACTTGTGCGTTTGAAATGCGGCTAAAGGCATTAGATGCCATATCTAAACTTTTATGTGCATATTGTAATGTAATATCGTTGTCGTATGAAATTTCTTCGATTTTAAGTAAAGCCTTATATAAATCTTTTAATTCTTCAATATGTTTTTTATGAACATCAATTGAGTAATGTTCATCGCCCATTTGAAACTTAATTTCTACATCTAAATCAATCGTTCCTGCAGTTTCAAGTGCTACGTTTTTAATTTGATATTTGCTATAACTAAAGCGGCGTAGTGTACGTTTTTTACTTGTTGCGCTTGTACCGTCTAAGTGAATTAACCCTTTGTTTGTGAAGCAATATTCATCTGATTTCGATTTAATTAGAAAGTAAATTTTCTCCCCATCTTCATGCATTACATAATCATCGGCATCGACCTTATCATAGTCTTTAGGTGTAATAACAGAACCTACATCGCTTAGTCCTAATACATCTGCGGCCATTTTTTTAAACATATATAATCCCCCTTGTAAATTAAATTCTTAATTGTACAAAAATATATTAACATGATTTTCATCCTTTGTTTTCTTGTAATACGAAAATATCTGAAGGTAAGTTAAGAAAAGTAATGAATAATTATTTTGATCCTAAATTATTTAGTAAATCTATTAGTTTAAGATTGGATTCTCCGAAAAATAACCAAGAGAAAAAAGTTAATTTTTCAAGTGATTATAGAGAAATTACGTGAAAGCACCTCAAGCTATGTGAGGTGTTTTTCTATCCTCTTTTTGAAATCTTACAATTCTGTAAGGTAACTGTAAGGTAGTTCGATGGTAACAAATTGCTAATCTTTTATAATGAAGATAACAACGATAAAACGAGGAGGCAGAAATGATGAAAGGATTAGTTGTAACGGGCTTAACGGTTGCTTTTGGATTTGTAGCGTATGAGAAATTAACGTATGTAGTTGATGTTGTGAAACATTTGATTGCTTAGAGAAAACAGCCATGAGAGGGAAAGGGAATGAGTGAATGAATGGAATGGTTATTTGGAATTATAGGTACTTGTAGTGTAGTGTTATTGTTCTTTGTCCCAAGTGGTATACTTAGTTCGACAACAAGTTTGTTCTTCTTAAGTTTGTTTGCTTGTACGATGCTTATTATTATGTTTTTAATGAAGCGAAGTAAGCCAATCTTCTATTTTAGCATGATTGTTATGGCAATTATTGTTCTCCAAATTATTACCCTTGTAATATACCCCACAATTATAAAAGCTTTCCATTAATGATGAATCCTCTGCGTTTGTTGCTGGGGATTTTTATTTGTACAATTTTAATTTTTAGTAGAGATTTATTCGTATTGGAATGTAAAAATTAAATATTTTCATATTTCAAACAAATAATTTGGGGATGTTGTGTTCTCATTACGCATTTGATATATTTACTTTGAACATAATTAAAATCAAGAAAAAGAGGCGGACGTATGGATAAAAAAGAAAATACGGTCGTATTGTTTCCGCAGCTATCAGAGCGCTATATTGATGAAGGTTTTTTAGCGTTGAAAGAGCGGAAGTTCGAAGATGCATTGCGCTGCTTTGAAATATTACGTCAGTATAATGCGGAAACGGAACAAACGGAATTAGCTTCAGTTATTTGTTTACTCGAATTAAAACGTATGGAAGAAGCGAAAGACAAATGTGAACAGTTGCTTAAAACAGGAGTTGTCTTATTTGGTGATATTCTTGAAACGTACGTGACTATTTTAGTTCAAACAAATGATTATGAAGGTGTTATTGAAACTGTTGAAAAGGTTTTACAAACGAAAGATATAATGCCTGATCAAAAGGAAAAATTAGCGCAGCTTGCTTTATTTGCAGAAGGTATGCTAAATGAGGGAGACGCATCGCTAGTGGATTCAAATTTTGAGTTGAATGAGTTTACTAATGAAATTTTTGGAGAAAACTTTGGACAGAAGCTAAGAGCGATTCAGCGACTTTCATTAAAAGACTTAGATCTTGCATTACCTATTTTAAAGAAATTTTTAATAGATGAAGAGCAACACCCCTATTTGAAAACTTCTATTTTGTATAAAATGATAGAAAGTCAGGTAGAAGAGGAAATAGAGGTAGAAAAGTTTGGGAATACGATTAAGGTAATTCCAGCATTTACAGGTCATAATGAGGAGCAATCCAATAACATTATACATAAATTATCAAGTCGATTAGAGCAAAATTATCCCGATATATTTGAAGCGATGGTTACATATTGGAAAGAATTGCAAATTAGCATTTTCCCATTCGCTCTATTAATGGATAAAGAAGAGATTTGGTCAGCTGTTTTAGAGAGAATTGGAAGAAAGCGTTTCGGATTGGCTATTGATGAAGAAGAGCTTATGGCAGCATACAATATCGAATTGGAAGAGTTTCATATTGCCTATCAATGGTTATTACGTGTTGAAAGAGAAGGATATTTGCCCGTATAATTATGAAAAAGAATCGTTCAGTTCTTGAAACGAGCATATTCTATGTTATAATGTAAGGGTTGCAAAAGGCAGAAAACTGCCTGTTTGTAAGAGAAGAGAAGTGTAATTCTCTTACTTAATATGTTTCATATTATTCTCGAACAAAATATACCGTAGTTGTCTTCTGGGCAATTAGTAGATTGGAACATTATATCTGAAAGCTTTTGCTAGAGGATTATTTGTGTATTTGTTATTTCAAAAAAGAGATAATGAAGATCTTAATCTATAGAGGTATGTGCATACATTATTATAGTTGGAGGGAAAGAATAAATGTCTACAAAATGGGAAAAATTAGAAGGTAACGTTGGCGTTTTAACAATCGAAGTTGATGCTAAAGAAGTAAACAACTCTATCGACGCTGCGTTCAAAAAAGTAGTAAAAACAATTAACGTACCAGGTTTCCGTAAAGGAAAAATGCCTCGTCCATTATTCGAACAACGCTTTGGTATTGAATCTTTATACCAAGATGCTTTAGATATCATTTTACCAAAAGCATACGGTGAAGCGATTGAAGAAGCTGGTATCTTCCCAGTTGATCATCCTGAAATCGACATCGAGAAGTTCGAAAAAAATGCTAACCTTATCTTCACTGCAAAAGTTACAGTGAAACCTGAAGTTAAATTAGGTGAGTACAAAGGTTTAGCAGTAGAAAAAGTTGAAACAACTGTAACTGACGAAGATGTAGAGAACGAATTAAAATCTTTACAAGAACGTCAAGCTGAACTAGTTGTTAAAGAAGAAGGAACTGTTGAAAACGGTGATACAGCTGTAATCGACTTCGAAGGTTTCGTTGATGGCGAAGCATTTGAAGGCGGAAAAGGCGAAAACTACTCTCTAGCAATCGGTTCTGGTACATTCATCCCAGGTTTCGAAGAGCAAGTAATCGGTCTTAAATCTGGTGAGTCTAAAGACGTTGAAGTATCATTCCCAGAAGAGTACCATGCTGCTGAATTAGCTGGCAAACCAGCAACATTCAAAGTAACAATTCACGAAATCAAAACAAAAGAACTTCCTGAGTTAAACGATGAGTTCGCTAAAGAAGCAGACGAAGCGGTTGCAACTCTTGATGAATTAAAAGCAAAACTTCGCACAAACTTAGAAGAAGGCAAAAAGCACGAAGCTGAGCACAAAGTACGTGACGAAGTAGTAGAATTAGCTGCTGCTAACGCTGAAATCGAAATTCCAGAAGCTATGATCAACACTGAGTTAGATCGTATGGTTCGTGAATTCGAGCAACGTTTAAGCCAACAAGGTATGAACCTTGAGCTTTACTACCAATTCACAGGTACTGATGCTGACAAATTAAAAGAGCAAATGAAAGAAGATGCACAAAAACGTGTAAGAATCAATCTTGTTCTTGAAGCTATCATTGAAGCTGAAAACATCGAAGTTACTGAAGAAGAAGTAACTGCAGAAGTTGAAAAAATGGCTGAAATGTACGGTATGCCAGTAGACGCTATCAAGCAAGCTCTTGGAAGCGTAGACGCTTTAGCTGAAGATCTTAAAGTGCGTAAAGCTGTAGACTTCTTAGTAGAAAACGCTGCATAATAAAATAACAAGGCACGATTAAAATCGTGCCTTGTTTTATAAATATAGAAATATATTTATAAAACTTTTCGATGGAGAAGGAAAAGTTCCTTTACAAGTCGAATATACATATTTCAAAAGTTTTAAAAATTTTTTATTTGTACATAACTAGTCATATTATTTGTATTTCTCGCCACGTAGTGACATAATATGTATTTACATACGATACATTTATCGTGTACATACGAAGGCAAGAGGTTAGCACTTTGTAAGGGGTGTGAAAATATGTTTAAATTTAATGATGAAAAAGGGCAATTAAAATGTTCTTTCTGTGGTAAAACACAAACGCAAGTTCGAAAGTTAGTGGCAGGTCCAGGTGTTTACATTTGTGACGAGTGTATCGAACTTTGTACTGAAATTGTACAAGAGGAGCTTGCGAAGGACGAAGAAGTAGAATTCAAAGATGTACCGAAACCGGTAGAAATTCGTGAAATCTTAGATGAGTATGTCATCGGGCAAGATAGCGCGAAAAAAGCACTAGCGGTAGCGGTATATAACCATTACAAACGCATTAATTCTAACAGCAAAATTGATGATGTAGAATTAGCGAAGAGTAATATCGCACTTATCGGGCCAACAGGTAGTGGTAAAACATTACTGGCACAAACTTTAGCGCGTATTTTAAATGTTCCATTTGCAATCGCGGACGCAACATCTTTAACAGAAGCTGGATATGTTGGGGAAGATGTAGAAAATATCTTACTAAAATTAATTCAAGCAGCTGATTATGATGTAGAGAAAGCGGAAAAAGGAATCATTTATATTGATGAGATTGATAAAGTGGCACGTAAGTCCGAAAATCCATCAATTACACGTGATGTATCTGGTGAAGGTGTGCAGCAGGCACTTCTGAAAATTTTAGAGGGTACTGTAGCAAGCGTTCCACCTCAAGGTGGTCGTAAGCATCCGCACCAAGAGTTTATTCAAATTGATACAACGAACATCTTATTCATTTGTGGTGGAGCGTTTGATGGCATTGAGCCGATTATTAAACGTCGCCTTGGTGAAAAAGTAATTGGATTTGGTTCTGAGAAGAAAAATGCTGATGTGAATGAGAAGCATGTTTTATCTCACGTATTACCAGAGGATCTTTTAAGATTTGGTTTAATTCCAGAGTTTATCGGTCGTCTTCCAGTTATTGCGAACCTAGAGCCACTTGATGAAGATGCTCTTGTTGATATTTTAACGAAACCGAAAAATGCACTTGTTAAGCAATTCCAAAAATTATTGGAGCTTGACGATGTTGAGTTAGAGTTTGAAGAAGGTGCACTAATCGAAATTGCGAAAAAAGCAATTGAACGTAAAACGGGTGCTCGTGGACTTCGTTCTATTATTGAAGGCTTAATGCTTGATGTAATGTTCGAACTTCCATCTCGTAAAGATATCGAGAAGTGTATTCTTACAAAAGAAACAGTAGCTGATAATGAGCCGCCAAAATTGGTGTTACAAGACGGTACTGTACTTGATACAAAAACATCTGCATAATGAGAAAGGGAAACAGCAATTTTTATAATTGCTGTTTTTCTTTATGTTTAGCTACGTTCCTCCGCGGAAATACTAAGAGATAAAATATTGCGGGAGGAAATAAATAATGAGCTGGACAAATATATTTTTAGTTGTTCAACTTGTTTTTGGTGTAATTGTCGGATTGTATTTCTGGCATTTACTTCGAAATCAACGAACACAAAAAGTTTCAATTGATCGAGAATCGAAAAAAGAATTAGAACAGCTTCGTAAAATGCGTGAGATTTCTTTAACAGAACCGCTAGCAGAAAAGGTGCGTCCTACAACCTTTTTAGATATTGTAGGGCAAGAGGACGGAATTAAGTCGTTAAAAGCGGCTCTTTGTGGTCCGAATCCGCAACATGTAATCATATATGGCCCGCCAGGTGTTGGGAAAACAGCGGCAGCACGTCTTGTATTAGAAGAAGCGAAACGAAATCCTAAATCTCCATTTCGTACGAATGCAACATTTATTGAACTTGATGCGACAACAGCTCGGTTTGATGAACGTGGTATCGCAGACCCTTTAATAGGTTCGGTGCATGATCCGATTTATCAAGGTGCTGGGGCGATGGGGCAAGCAGGTATTCCGCAACCGAAAAAAGGTGCTGTAACAGATGCACATGGTGGTATTTTGTTTATTGATGAGATTGGCGAGCTCCATCCGATTCAAATGAATAAAATGTTAAAGGTGTTAGAAGATCGAAAAGTATTTTTAGAAAGTGCGTACTATAGTGAAGAAAATACGATGATCCCAACATATATACATGATATTTTCCAAAAAGGCTTACCGGCAGATTTTCGCTTAGTTGGAGCAACGACACGTTCGCCAGAGGAAATTCCTCCTGCTATTCGGTCACGTTGCTTAGAAGTATTTTTCCGTGAATTAGATACGGAAGAAATTCAAAAAGTAGCGAAAAATGCCGCGGAAAAAGTGGAAATGCAAATAGGTGAAAATGGTATTGAAATGATCGGGATGTATGCAAGGAATGGACGAGAAGCGATTAATCTCGTGCAAATCTCTGCTGGTATGGCGATAAATGAAGAACGTTCTTTCATTAAGGATGAAGATATAGAGTGGGTTGTTCACTCAAGTCAGCTTACACCGAAATATGAAAAGCACATTTATCCGATTCCAAGGATTGGTCTTGTAAATGGTCTTGCTGTATACGGACCAAATACAGGTGCGTTATTAGAAATTGAAGTAACAGCAATCAAGGCGAAAGATAAAGGATCGGTAAATGTTACCGGAATTGTGGAAGAAGAAAGTATTGGTAGTCAAACGAAATCGATTCGTCGTAAAAGTATGGCGAAAGGCTCTGTTGATAATGTATTAACAGTACTTCGTTCTTTAGATGTGTTGCCAGAAGGATATGATATACATATTAATTTTCCAGGTGGTATCCCAATTGATGGACCTTCTGCAGGAATCGCTATGGCAACAGGTGTATATTCTGCGGTGCACCGCACGTATGTAAATAATGAAGTAGCGATGACAGGGGAAATAAGTATACACGGAGAAGTAAAACCTATTGGTGGCGTGTACGCAAAAATAAAAGCTGCGAAAAAAGCGGGAGCTAAGAAAGTCATTATTCCTGCTGAAAATATGCAACCATTTTTGTATACGATCAAGGGAATTGAAATTATTCCTGTCCGTAAGTTAAAAGAAGTATTTGAGTTAACGTTTATGCAAGAAAATATGCATAGAGAGCTAGATGTACATACTCACGTAGACGAAACAGATGCACAATCTATGTAAAAATAAACAATAATAAAATTTGCCAGACTTCGTTTAAGTTTGTATGCTTAATCGGAGTCTTTTTTCTTTTCGTGAGGTAGAAAAACAAGCTATTTACAATTGCGCGGAATCTCAGCAATTGCATCTAGGTGTATTGTAATATAAAATAGTTGAACAGGAGTTTAATTTATTATGGAGGTGCTATGTCTAGTATGAATACGAACGAAAGAATCGTGCCCCTCCTACCATTAAGAGGCGTTCTCGTATATCCAACGATGGTTTTGCATCTTGATGTAGGACGTGATAAATCGATACAAGCACTAGAGCAGGCGGCAATGGATGAAAATATCATCTTTTTAGCAATGCAAAAAGAAATGAATATCGATGATCCGAAAGAAGATGACATATATAGTGTAGGTACGGTGGCGAAAGTGAAGCAAATGTTAAAATTGCCGAACGGTACGCTTCGTGTCCTTGTGGAAGGTTTACATAGAGCAGAAGTAATAGAGTTTATCGAAGAAGAAAATGTAGTACAAGTGTCTATTAAAACGGTAACTGAAGAAGTAGAAGATGATTTAGAAGAGAAAGCTTTTATGCGTACGTTACTGGAGCATTTCGAACAATATATTAAAGTCTCGAAAAAAGTTTCAAATGAAACATTTGCAACGGTAGCTGATGTGGAAGAACCAGGGAGATTAGCTGATTTAATTGCTTCTCACTTGCCGATTAAAACGAAGCAGAAACAAGAGATTCTAGAGATTGTATCTGTAAAAGAACGATTACAAACACTTATTTCAATTATTCAAGATGAACAAGAGTTACTTAGCCTAGAAAAGAAAATTGGGCAAAAAGTGAAACGTTCCATGGAGCGCACGCAAAAAGAATATTTCTTACGTGAGCAAATGAAGGCGATTCAAACTGAACTTGGCGACAAAGAAGGCAAGGGCGGAGAAGTAGAAGAACTTCGTGAGAAAATTGAACAGTCAGGAATGCCGGAAGAAACAATGAAGGCTGCGCTGAAAGAATTAGATCGTTATGAAAAGTTACCAGCAAGTTCTGCGGAGAGTGGTGTTATTCGCAATTATATTGATTGGTTATTAGCGCTTCCGTGGACAGAGGCAACAGAAGATATAATTGATCTTGCTCATTCGGAAGAGATTTTAAATAACGATCATTACGGTCTTGAAAAAGTGAAAGAGCGTGTACTTGAATATTTAGCTGTACAGAAGTTAACGAATTCATTAAAAGGACCTATCCTTTGTTTAGTAGGCCCTCCTGGGGTCGGCAAAACTTCGTTAGCGCGTTCAATTGCAACATCATTGAATCGTAACTTCGTCCGTGTATCTCTTGGTGGTGTGCGTGATGAATCTGAAATTCGTGGTCACCGCCGTACATATGTTGGAGCAATGCCAGGACGCATTATTCAAGGTATGAAAAAGGCGAAAACAGTTAATCCAGTCTTCTTATTAGATGAGATTGATAAAATGTCTAACGATTTCCGTGGAGATCCATCAGCGGCATTACTTGAAGTATTAGATCCAGAACAAAACCATAACTTCAGTGATCATTACATTGAAGAGCCATATGATCTATCAAAAGTTATGTTTGTAGCAACTGCTAATACACTTTCAAGTATTCCAGGTCCATTACTTGACCGTATGGAAATCATTTCGATTGCTGGCTATACAGAACTTGAAAAAGTACACATTGCTCGTGAGCATTTATTGCCGAAACAATTAAAAGAACATGGCTTACGAAAAGGTAATTTACAAGTGCGTGATGAAGCGCTGCTTGAGATTATTCGTTATTATACACGTGAGGCTGGTGTTCGTACGCTAGAGCGCCAAATTGCAAAAGTTTGCCGTAAAGTAGCGAAGATTATCGTTACAGCAGAACGTAAACGTATCGTTGTGACAGAGAAAAAGATTGTTGATTTACTTGGTAAACACATATTCCGTTATGGGCAAGCTGAAAAAACAGACCAAGTTGGTATGGCAACAGGTCTAGCTTACACAGCAGCAGGCGGCGATACACTTGCCATTGAAGTTTCTGTAGCGCCAGGAAAAGGGAAACTAATTTTAACAGGGAAACTTGGGGATGTTATGAAAGAATCAGCACAAGCTGCGTTTAGTTATATACGTTCTCGTGCAGAAGAGCTTCAGATCGATCCGAATTTCCATGAGAAAAATGATATTCATATTCACGTTCCAGAAGGAGCAGTTCCAAAAGACGGACCGTCAGCAGGTATTACGATGGCAACGGCACTTATTTCTGCGCTAACAGGTATTCCTGTAAGTAAAGAAGTGGGTATGACAGGTGAAATTACACTTCGTGGTCGTGTATTACCAATTGGTGGTTTAAAAGAAAAAACATTAAGTGCTCACCGCGCAGGCTTAACAAAAATTATTTTGCCAGCAGAAAACGAGAAAGATTTAGATGATATTCCAGAGAGCGTAAAAGAAAACCTTACGTTTGTGCTTGCATCTCATTTAGATGAAGTATTGGAGCACGCATTAGTAGGAGTGAAACAATGAAAGTAACAAAAGCAGATATTGTAATTAGTGCTGTTAAACCAGAACAATATCCAGACAGTGATTTACCAGAAATTGCATTAGCAGGTCGTTCAAATGTGGGGAAGTCTTCCTTTATTAATAAAATTTTAAATCGTAAAAAGTTAGTACGTATTTCTTCTAAACCAGGAAAAACGCAAACGCTGAACTTTTTCTTAATCAATGAGATGATGCACTTTGTTGACGTTCCAGGTTATGGATATGCGAAAGTATCTAAATCGGAGCGCGCTGCATGGGGGAAAATGATTGAAACGTACTTTACAACGCGTGAACAATTAGACGCAGCTGTATTAGTAGTTGATTTACGTCACCAACCAACAAGTGATGACGTGATGATGTATGATTTCTTAAAGCATTATGAAATCCCAACAATTATTATTGCGACGAAAGCCGATAAAATTCCGAAAGGGAAATGGCAAAAGCATTTAAAAGTTGTAAAAGAAACGCTTGCTGTTGAAATTGGCGATGAAATTGTTCTATTCTCTTCTGAAACAGGACTTGGAAAAGAAGAAGCGTGGAAAGCAATTCATAAATTTACAAAAACAAAAAACGCGTGACGAATGTCGCGCGTTTTTGTTTTGCTAAATTTTTTAGCGTACGTTTAATGTAACTTCAATATTTCCTCGTGTTGCTTTCGAGTAAGGACATACACCGTGAGCCGCTTCCACAAGTTCTTGTGCTTCGCTATGTGAAACGCCAGCCACATGTACATCAAGTACAGCAGATAGGCCGAAACCACCATCTGTATCTTTTCCGATAGAAACGTGAGCAGTTACTTCTGTACTTTCTACTTTCACACGTTTTGTACGAATGACAAGTTGTAATGCACTATCGAAACAAGCTGCATAACCAGCTGCAAATAGTTGTTCTGGATTTGTTGCTTCTCCGCCTGCACCACCTAGTGCTTTCGGCATTTTTACATCAAGATTTAATATGCCATCATCTGAAACTACTTTCCCATTTCTTCCACCTGTTGCTGTTACTGAAGCAGTATATAATTTATCCATATTTATTCCCCTTTTCCATCATTAATTGTTTTCATTGTGTCAATCAGTTTATTTAGTTGAATTAATAAAGAGCGATATTCTTGCTCTGTAATTCCTAAGTTTGTAGCCATCGTTGTCGGTAATGAACAAGCCTTTTCCTTTAAATCTTTGCCCTGTTCTGTTAATTCAATACAAACTTTTCGCTCGTCTTCTTTGGAACGAACACGTTTTACAAGTTTTAATGATTCCATACGTTTTAACATAGGTGTTAACGTACCAGAATCTAAAAATAGACGTTCTCCAATTTCTTTTACTGTTAGTCCATCTTGCTCCCATAGTACGAGTAAAGTAATGTACTGGGGATACGTAATACCCATTTCTTCTAAATAAGGTCGATAAAAACGAGTAACCTCTCTAGAGCAGGCGTAAATAGAAAAACAAAGTTGGTTATCTAGATGCAAAGAGTCTTCTTTCATAAATAACTCCCTTCTAATTAAGTTGTGCACAATTTAATTTTGTAAAACTAATATAACGAAAAAGAAATGCAATGTCAAATACATTGTATTGAGAAAGTCTTTGTTACATTTTGGAACAATCATACATATTTTCCTTCATGATGAAAGAAGATAGGGAAGATGATGTTATAATTTATATGGAATAGTTTCCATCACTTGATTATGAGGGCTTTTTTTGGTAACGTACAAATAGAGTTATTAATTTATAATCATTATAAAGTAGAAATTTTTTTATTAGTGTTACTGAATCTCCTTTATTACATACGGAGAATAATTAAAAAATAATCGGTTGTTCACACGATTGTCAGATTCATAAGAGGAAAGTTGTATTATGATAGTAGATAAAGTGATAAAACGGGTGAAGGGGGACATGCTGCGTGCATATTCTTGTTGTTAGTGTAAATTATCGAACAGCCCCTGTAGAATTTCGTGAGAAACTCACATTTCAGGCAGCAGAACTAGAGCGAGCGATGACTACATTACAAAATCAAAAGAGCGTGTTAGAGAATGTCATTGTGTCAACTTGTAATCGCACTGAGATTTATGCTGTTGTCGATCAATTACACACGGGACGGTATTATATTAAGAAGTTTTTAGCTGATTGGTTTCAGCTTGAAATAGAAGAAGTCGCGCCATATTTAACTATTTTTGAACAAGATGGCGCAATAGATCATTTATTCCGCGTAACGTGCGGTTTAGATTCAATGGTAGTCGGAGAAACGCAGATTTTAGGTCAAATAAAAGATAGCTTTTTAGAAGCGCAACAAGTTAAAGCAACAGGCACAATTTTTAATGAATTGTTTAAGCAAGTCATTACATTAGCAAAACGTGCCCACTCAGAAACAACAATCGGGGAAAGTGCAATGTCTGTTAGTTATGCTGCTGTTGAGCTTGGAAAGAAAATATTTGGCGAGTTAACAGATTGTCATGTGCTTATTCTTGGTGCTGGTAAAATGGGCGAACTTGCACTACAAAACTTATATGGAAGTGGTGCTCGTAAAGTAACAGTTATGAATAGGACGCTTTCGAAAGCAGAAGTAATGGCTGAGAAATATATGGGACATGCAAAATCGTTAAGCGAATTACAATGTGCATTATTAGAAGCAGATATTTTAATTAGTTCAACTGGTGCATCTGAGTATGTCATTACGAAAGAGATGATGACAAAGGTGGAGAAAATGCGCTCTGGTCGTCCATTATTTATGGTTGACATTGCAGTGCCGCGTGATATTGATCCAGCGATTGATGAGCTAGAAGGTTCTTTCTTGTATGATATTGATGATTTACAAGGAGTAGTGGAGGCAAACCGTGCTGAGCGTTTGAAAGAGGCAGAGAAAATTCAATTTATGATTGAAGAGGAAATTGTTCTATTTAAAACGTGGTTAAGTACACTTGGTGTTGTTCCATTAATATCAGCTCTTCGTGATAAGGCACTTGCAATCCAAAGTGAAACGATGGTAAGCCTAGAGCGAAAAATACCAAACCTTAGTGATCGTGAGAAAAAAGTTATTAGTAAGCATACGAAAAGTATTATTAATCAATTATTAAAAGACCCAATTTTAGTAGCGAAAGAAATAGCTGCTGAAGAGGGAGCGAGCGAAAAATTAGCGTTATTTGCAAAGATTTTTGATTTAGAAACGGAAGAAGTAGAGAGTCGTGCGGAAGAAGTAGAACATAAAAGAGTGTGGACACCATCCGTTCCATCTTTATAATTTGGAAGGATGATCGGATGAGTTTTTTAAATAACAGTATTATTTATCATATTGCAATTATTTTATATGCTTGTAGCATTAGTTTATATTTTATAGATTATTTCCAAAGTAACCGAAAGGCGAACCGATTTGCTTTTTGGTTACTTGCGATTGTATGGGTCCTGCAGTCTATTTTTATGTTGCTTAGAGCTACAGATTCAGAAACGAATCCTATTTTAACTTTATTATCAGGGATTTATTTTTATGTTTGGTTATTGATTACGATGTCGTTAGTTATTAATCGATTTATGAGAATTGACTTTTTAGTCTTTTTTACAAATGTTGTAGCATTTGGCGTAAGCGCTTTTTCTATTTTTACACCGCTCGGAAAGATGTCGCCAGTACTTGCGGAACAATTAGTATCAGAACTTGTATACGTGCATGTCGGTATGGCAATTATTTCTTACGCAACGTTTACTGTATCGTTCATTTTTTCTATTATGTATTTATTGCAATATCGCCTATTAAAAAAGAAAAAATGGAATGCGAGATTAAGAAGGTTAGGGAATTTACCGAAGCTAGAATCTATGTCTTACGGATTAAATTTATTTTCTGTTCCATTTTTCTTACTAGCAATTTTATTAGGATGTATATGGGGATATACAAAATTGGATAATTTCCATTGGTATGATACGAAAGTAATCGGATCTTTTGTCGTTCTATTTGTGTATTGCACAGGTTTATATTTACGAGCGGCAGATGTGTTGCAAGGTAAGAAAATTGTACAGTGGAATATCGGATCGTTTCTCGTAATGCTAGTAAACATTTTTCTATTAAGCAGTTTATCCAATTTCCACTTTTGGTATTTATAATGAGGAGAGAGAATTATGCGCAAAATTATTGTAGGATCACGAAAGAGTAAACTAGCATTAACGCAAACAAACTGGTTTATTGATCAGTTAAAAGCCCTAGGTCTACCATATGAATTTGAAGTGAAAGAAATTGTCACAAAAGGTGATGTTATTTTAGATGTTACTCTTTCAAAAGTAGGCGGCAAAGGCTTGTTTGTAAAAGAGATTGAACACGCGCTACTTACGAAAGAAATCGATATGGCTGTACATAGTATGAAAGATATGCCAGCCGTACTTCCAGAAGGTTTAATGATTGGCTGTACACCAAAGCGTGTTGACCCTCGTGATGCTTTTATCTCAAAAAATGGAGCATCGTTTAAAGAGTTAGCGGAAGGTGCTATTTTAGGTACGAGTAGTTTAAGACGTAGTGCACAGCTACTCGCTGCGAGACCAGATTTACAAGTTAAGTGGATTCGCGGGAATATCGATACACGTTTACGTAAATTAAAAGAAGAAGATTACGATGCGATTATTTTAGCGACAGCTGGATTACAAAGAATGGGCTGGGATGATGAAGTTATTACAGAACATTTAGATGAAGCGTTATGTGTACCTGCTGTAGGACAAGGTGCATTAGCGATTGAGTGTCGTGAGGATGATAAGGATTTATTGCAATTGTTAGCGCATATTAATGATACGATAACAGAAAGAACAGTGGCAGCGGAGCGAGTATTTCTTCATAAACTTGAAGGTGGATGCCAAGTTCCAATTGCTGGATATGCAACCCTTACAGAAAACGATGCAATCGAATTAACAGCTCTTGTCGGCTCTATGGATGGCTCTGTTTTATTAAAAGAGACAGTAGTGGGTACTAATCCTGAGGAAGTAGGATTAGAGGCCGCGGACCGTTTAATTAAGCAAGGCGCCAAAGAACTCATTCTTGCTGCAAATAAGGAGCAACAATAAATATGAACGCTCTCGCTGGAAAAACGGTATTGATTACACGTGCCCAGCATCAAGCGAAACAAATGAGTGTAGCAGTGAAAGAAAAGAGCGGAATTCCATTGGAAATTCCGCTTTTGCGTATGGAAGGTATGTCTCATAGGCAAATTCAATATATTGAAGAGCAGCTACATTCATACGACTGGGTTATTTTTACGAGCAGAAATGGTGTAGCTTTTTTTCTGGATAGTTTAAAAAAGAAACTACCACTAACCATTAAAATCGCTGCGGTAGGTGTGAAAACAAAATTAGAGTTAGAAAAAAGGGGCTATCAAGTTCATTTTGTTCCGACTTTATTTGTTGCAGAAGCATTTGCAGAAGAGTTTCTAAAAGAATTAAGTGGAAATGAACGTATTTTATTTCCGAAAGGGAATTTAGCAAGAGAGGTAATTCCGGTTGCACTTCGGGAAATTGGTATTTCTCTAGATGAGCTAACCGTATACGGTACGAAAGTGAATATAGAAAAAAAGCAAGAGCTTATAGCGGCATTGAAGTTAGGGAAAGTAGACATTATTACATTTACGAGCCCTTCAACTGTTACTAGTTTTGTTCGTTTACTTGAGGGTACAAACTGGAGAGAATGGACAAAAAAATGTACAATTGCTTGTATAGGACCTATTACGGAAAAAGAGGCAAGTCTTTATTTTCCGTCTGTTATTGTGCCGAAAGAGTACACTGTAGAAGCATTACTACAATGTGTTTGTGAATCTATAAAATGAAAGAATGGGGATAGAAATCTATGAACTCTTTACAATTTAATCGTCATCGTCGTTTAAGACAAAGCGGGGGCATGCGTGCGCTTGTGCGTGAAACGTTTTTACATACGGAAGATTTTATTTACCCTATTTTTGTATTAGAAGGTGAAAATGTTCGTAATGAAGTTCCTTCTATGCCAGGCGTATATCAAATGTCTTTAGATTTATTGCAAGCTGAAATGCAAGAAGTTGTTGATTTAGGTATTCGTTCTGTTATTGTATTTGGTTTACCTGCTGAAAAGGATGAAGTTGGATCATCAGCATATTGTGATCATGGAATTGTACAACGTGCTATTCAGCAAATTAAAGGTGATTTCCCTGAGCTAGTAGTAGTTGCAGACACATGTTTATGTCAATTTACAAGCCATGGTCATTGCGGTGTAATTGAAGATGGTATTATTTTAAATGACGAGTCTCTTGCAGTTCTTGCGAAAACAGCTGTAAGTCAAGCGAAAGCAGGAGCGGACATTATTGCGCCATCAAACATGATGGATGGCTTCGTAACAGCAATTCGCCATGCATTAGACGAAAATGGTTTTGGACACGTGCCAGTTATGTCGTACGCTGTGAAATATTCATCAGCATTTTATGGACCATTCCGTGATGCTGCGCACGGTGCACCGCAATTTGGTGACCGTAAAACATATCAAATGGATCCGGCAAACCGTATGGAAGCATTCCGTGAAGCAGAATCGGATGTAATGGAAGGTGCAGATTTCTTAATCGTAAAACCAGCTCTTTCTTACTTAGATATCGTTCGTGATGTGAAAAATAACTTTAATTTACCAGTTGTCGCTTATAATGTAAGTGGTGAATATTCGATGATTAAAGCGGCAGCGCAAAATGGTTGGATTAATGAAAAAGAAGTTGTTCTTGAAAAATTAATTAGTATGAAACGTGCAGGAGCAGATTTAATTATTACGTATCATGCAAAAGATGCAGCAAGATGGTTACAAGAAGGAGGCGCTAAATAATGAAAAAGTTTGATAAGTCAATTGCAGCGTTTGAAGAGGCGCAAGACTTAATGCCTGGTGGCGTAAATAGCCCGGTTCGTGCCTTTAAGTCTGTTGGGATGAATCCGTTGTTTATGGAGCGTGGAAAAGGCTCTAAAGTATATGATATCGATGGGAATGAATATATCGACTACGTATTATCATGGGGTCCTTTAATTCATGGTCATGCAAATGATCGTGTTGTAGAAGCGTTAAAATCTGTTGCTGAAAGAGGTACAAGCTTCGGTGCACCAACAGAAATTGAAAATAAATTAGCAAAACTTGTTATTGAGCGCGTGCCATCAATTGAGATTGTGCGTATGGTTAACTCTGGAACGGAAGCAACAATGAGTGCACTACGTTTAGCTCGTGGTTATACAGGTCGTAATAAAATCTTGAAATTTATCGGTTGTTACCACGGTCATGGTGATTCGCTATTAATTAAAGCTGGTTCTGGTGTGGCGACTTTAGGTTTACCAGATAGTCCTGGTGTACCAGAAGGTGTAGCGAAAAATACGATTACAGTAGCTTATAACGATTTAGAAAGCGTAAAATACGCGTTTGAACAATTCGGTGATGATATTGCTTGTGTAATTGTAGAACCAGTAGCAGGAAATATGGGGGTTGTTCCTCCACAGCCTGGATTTTTAGAAGGTCTTCGTGAAGTAACAGAACAAAACGGTGCATTGCTTATTTTTGATGAAGTAATGACAGGGTTCCGAGTAGCTTATAATTGTGGCCAAGGTTATTATGGCGTAACGCCTGATTTAACATGCTTAGGTAAAGTAATCGGTGGTGGTTTACCAGTAGGAGCATACGGTGGTAAAGCGGAAATTATGCGCCAAGTTGCGCCAAGCGGACCGATTTACCAAGCTGGTACTTTATCAGGTAACCCACTTGCAATGGCGGCAGGTTATGAAACGTTAGTACAGTTAACGCCAGAATCATATGTAGAATTTGAGCGTAAAGCTGAAATGTTAGAAGCTGGATTACGTAAAGCAGCTGAAAAACATGGCATTCCTCACCATATTAACCGTGCAGGCTCTATGATTGGTATTTTCTTTACAGATGAACCCGTTATTAATTACGATGCAGCAAAATCTTCAAACTTAGAATTCTTTGCGGCTTACTATCGTGAAATGGTAGAACAAGGTGTATTCTTACCGCCATCTCAATTCGAAGGTTTATTCTTATCGACAGCACATAGTGATGCAGATATTGAAGCGACGATTGCAGCAGCTGAAATTGCAATGTCAAAATTAAAAGCGTAATGTATTAGAGAAAATCGCTCTCCGTAAGGGGAGCGATTTTTTTTATTCATAAAGTAAGCTTTCCGCACATAAATCTGTAATGACATATAGTTTGGGAGGGGGAAAAGAAGTGGCTGCAGATCATTCATTACGATTTTCATTAAAAGAATCTGTGTGGTTCCAAAAAGGACAGGAAGTCGAAGAACTTTTGTCAATTTCGTTAGATCCAGACGTTGAGATAGAAGAGCTTGATCATGAAGTAATCGTGAGAGGACAATTAGATTTAACGGGAGAGTATGTTGCACGAAAAGATGATTCGGCGTATTCATTAAGAGAACTATCGCCAGCAAAGTCAATTGATTATGTAGAAACAAGAGAAGATGGGGTTAATGAACTTGTTCATTCCTTTCCACTTGAAATATCAATTCCGAGAAATCGAGTGAAAGTAATTGAAGAGCTATATGTATCAATCGAGGAATTTGATTATGAATTAAAGGAAAATGGTTGCTTACAATTATTAGCGGATATATCTATTACCGGTTTGTGTGATGAAGAGAGAAGCGAGGATGAAGTTGAAGAGGAAGAGGAAGAGGAAGAAACGGTGTATGCTGAGTTAGAAGAAGATTCAGCGCAAGAGGATGAAAATAGACCGGCGCCGCATGTAGAAGAACCAGCATATAAGGAATCAGATGAGTGGGAAGATTACGCATTTGAACCGTTCCAATTAGAGGAAAGAAAAGAGCAGGAATTAGAAGAAGAGAAAATAGAAGAACATGAATTTGTGGAACGTGAAGAGGAGCAAGAAACAACGCCACAATTTGAACTGTTCGGACGAAAAGATTTCAAGAAAGAAAAAGCGAAAAAGCAGGAAGAACAAGAAGAAGAGTACTCACAGCGAGATGAAAATGCGCTTTATTTAACAAAACTATTTACGAAAGAACCGGAAGAAGAATTTACAAAGTTAAGAATGTATTTCGTGCAAGAAGGGGATACAATTGAATCTATTGCAGACCGTTATGAAACGTCTGTACAAAATTTACACCGTGTCAATCAAACAGAAGATATATTTTTAAATACGGGGCAAATTATTTATATTCCCGTTTCAAGGGTAAAGACGAAATAAGGAAGTGAGTGTTTTCACTCACTTCCTTTCTTAGAGGCTATGTTTTGAATAGAAAGGGTTATTCGTATGGATATTGAGTTGCGAAATCACTATGAACCTATTGTGAGGCAATATAGATTGGATACGCAGCATATGGAAGAGCACGGAAATGTAATGAAAATTTATACGAATCAAGGTCCATATGCACTCAAGAAAATAGAAGGCAGAAAGTTAGAGCGGAATAACTTTCTGCATCATATTCAATATTTGAAGGAGAAAGGTTTTTCAAATTATGTACCTATATATCATGCGACGGATGGAAGTTATATTTTAAGTGACGGGACGTATAATTATTATTTAATGCCTTGGTTAGAACGTGCAGAAGGAAACGGTGAGGACAATGATCAATACCATAAAATGTTTCAGACACTTGGAACGTTGCATCAAAAAACTGTGAAGGAAGAAACGTATACGGAAGAAGATTTAGAAAAACATTATACAAGTATATCCGATCGTTGGGAAAATGATGGTGAGATGTTAGAAGAGTTTCTCGTAGAATCTGAATCAAAATGGTATATGTCCCCGTTTGAATTGCAATATTGTACGTACTATCATCATGTAATGAGAGCGCGTGAATTTGCAACGAAGCAATTAAATGAGTGGAACGATGCGATGAAAGAAAAAGAGAAAACGCGTATTACTTTTGTGCATGGTAATGTGTCACTTAATCATTTTTTATTTGACTATGAGCGGAATGGCTATTTTATTAGTTTAGAAAAATCGAAGTTTGCAACGCCTGTGCAAGATATAGTAGGTTTTTATTCACGGTCTTTAAACACATATCCAATCGCAAGAAGTGATCGGTTTGAATGGTTTCAAATGTATCAAAAAAATTTCCCTTTTACGAAAGAAGAGCAACTACTTATGTTTGCGTATATGACGTATCCATCACAATTTATTCGGCAAATCCAGTCTTATAAGAAAAGAAGAGATAATCGTAACGAGGAAAATGAACTGCGCGGAGTAAAGAGTTTGCAACAATCGCATTGGCTCGTTAGCAATATAGAATATTTCCTGTCACAATTACAAGCTGCCCAGCAAGGGAACGGATAAAGTAAACATTCCCCGCTGATGATTAGCCTTCACCAATTGGGCGTTTACGGGCAGCAGGGCTCCCATCTAACTTCTTTGCTTCAGCTGAGTTTTGAGGTGGAGGTCTTACTGCCTACAAATAGCGTGGTAAAGAAGATAAGTAGAGGATTCTACTTATCTTCTTTTTGGCACGAAAAGCTGTAGTTTTAAATTTATCTTGACGAATAAGGTTTCGTTTTTTACACTATTGTATATAATAATTAACAATCATATAAATGCCTTGAAGGGGAAGAGTATAACATGAAACGTCTTCAGAGAGGAGAATCATTAGCTGGGAGATTCTCTAGATAGTTATGTTAGAAGGTAGCCCTGGAGCATCTTTTCTGAACAGAATAGTTCTTATTAGGAAAAGACGGATTTGTCCGTTATCAAATTAAGAGTATAAGCAAATTATGAATTTGTTTGTAAATAAAGGTGGTACCGCGATGTCCCTCGTCCTTTTTGGATGAGGGACATTTTTTATTTTAAGGAGGGAAAATAATGTCAAACACGGAAAAGAATTTACCAACTAAATATGATCATATGTCCGTTGAAGAAGGCCTTTATCAATGGTGGCTTGAAGGCAAATATTTTGAAGCAACAGGAGACGAGAAGAAACAACCGTATACAATTGTAATTCCACCTCCGAACGTAACTGGTAAGTTACACTTAGGTCATGCTTGGGATACAACTCTTCAAGATATTTTAACTCGTACGAAGCGTATGCAAGGATACGATGTACTATGGCTTCCAGGAATGGACCATGCTGGTATCGCAACACAAGCGAAAGTAGAAGGAAAACTTCGTGAAGAAGGTATTTCACGTTACGATCTTGGCCGTGAAAAATTCCTTGAAAAAGCTTGGGAGTGGAAAGAAGAGTACGCTTCTCACATTCGTCAACAATGGGGGAAAGTTGGTTTAGGACTAGACTATTCTCGTGAACGTTTCACATTAGACAAAGGTTTATCAGATGCGGTTAATAAAGTATTCGTTCAATTATACGAAAAAGGCTTAATTTACCGTGGTGAATATATCATCAACTGGGATCCAGCAACACGTACAGCTCTTTCTGATATTGAAGTAATTCATAAAGAAGTTCAAGGTGCATTCTACCATATGAACTATCCGTTAACAGATGGTTCTGGTCATATTCGTCTTGCGACAACTCGTCCAGAAACGATGCTTGGTGATACAGCAGTAGCAGTTCATCCAGAAGACGATCGTTACAAACATTTAATCGGAAAAACAGTTACACTTCCAATCGTAGGCCGTGAGATTCCGATTATTGCTGATGAGTACGTAGAAAAAGATTTCGGAACGGGCGTTGTAAAAATTACACCAGCTCATGACCCGAATGACTTTGAAGTAGGTAACCGTCATGACTTACCACGCATTTTAGTAATGAACGAAGATGGAACAATGAACGAAAAAGCTGGTAAGTATAACGGTATGGATCGTTTCGAATGCCGTAAAGAATTAGTAAAAGACTTACAAGAAGCTGGCGTATTAGTAGAAATCGAGCCACATATGCATTCAGTAGGTCATAGTGAGCGTAGCGGTGCAGTTGTTGAGCCTTATTTATCAACACAGTGGTTCGTAAAAATGGCTCCACTTGCTGAAAAAGCAGTAGCGCTTCAACAAAAAGAAGAAGAAAAAGTAACGTTCGTACCAGAGCGTTTTGAAAACACATATTTACGTTGGATGGAAAATATTCATGACTGGTGTATTTCTCGTCAATTATGGTGGGGACACCGTATTCCAGCTTGGTACCATAAAGAAACTGGTGAAGTATACGTAGGTACAGAAGCACCAGCAGATATTGAAAACTGGAATCAAGATAACGATGTACTTGATACATGGTTCAGTTCAGCGTTATGGCCATTCTCAACACTTGGTTGGCCAAATGAAGATTCAGCAGACTTCAAACGTTACTATTCAACAGATGCACTAGTAACGGGTTATGATATCATCTTCTTCTGGGTATCTCGTATGATTTTCCAAGGTTTAGAGTTTACAGGCGAGCGTCCATTTAAAGATGTATTAATTCACGGTTTAGTTCGTGACGAGCAAGGTCGTAAAATGAGTAAATCTCTTGGTAACGGTATTGACCCAATGGATGTTATCGAGAAGTACGGTGCAGATGCAATGCGTTTCTTCTTATCAACAGGAAGTGCACCAGGTCAAGATTTACGTTTCAGCATGGAAAAAGTAGAATCTACTTGGAACTTCATTAATAAAATTTGGAACGCATCACGTTTCGTATTAATGAACATGGATGATATGAAGTATGAAGAAATCGATTTAACTGGTGAAAAATCAGTTGCGGATAAGTGGATCTTAACTCGCTTAAACGAAACAATCGAAAGCGTAACACGTAACATGGATAAATATGAGTTCGGTGAAGCTGGTCGTTCATTATACAACTTCATTTGGGACGATTTCTGTGATTGGTATATTGAAATGGCGAAACTTCCACTATACGGTGAAGATGAAGCAGCTAAGAAAACAACTCGTTCTATTTTAGCTTACGTATTAGATCAAACAATGCGTCTATTACACCCATTCATGCCATTCGTAACAGAGAAAATTTGGCAACATTTACCGCATGAAGGCGAGTCTATTACAGTAGCTGCGTGGCCAACAGTTCGCGAAGATTTACAAGATACGGAGGCTGCGGCAGAAATGCACCTTCTAGTTGATATCATTCGCTCTGTTCGTAACATCCGTGCAGAAGTAAATACGCCAATGAGCAAAAAAGTTCAGATGCAAATTAAAGCAAAAGATGAGGCTGTACTTGCTCAACTTACGAAAAACAGCTCTTACATTGAGCGTTTCTGTAACCCAAGCGAATTAACAATTCAAACAGACTTACAAGCGCCAGAAAAGGCAATGACTGCAATCGTATCAGGTGCAGAGTTATTCTTACCGTTAGCTGATCTTATCAATCTTGATGAAGAGAGAGCTCGTCTTGAGAAAGAACTTGAGAAGTTCGATAAAGAAGTAGAACGTGTACAGAAGAAACTTTCTAACCAAGGTTTCGTAGCGAAAGCTCCTGCAGCGGTTATTGAAGGAGAGCGTGCGAAAGAGCAAGATTACCTAGAAAAACGCGAAGCAGTTCGTCAACGTCTAGCAGATCTTGAAAAGTAAAAATGTTTTTAGAGACTCACTATATTGGTGAGTCTCTTTTCTTTGCGTATAATAGAACTATGAAAGTTGTCTTTTGAAAGGGGAAAATTATACGTGATACATACATACGAAGAAGCGATAGGGTGGATCCATAGCCGATTGAAATTTGGAATTAAGCCAGGATTAGAAAGAATGAGATGGATGTTAGAAGAACTTGGAAATCCAGAGCGTCATATCAAATGTGTTCATCTTGCTGGTACAAATGGAAAAGGTTCAACGTTAACATATATGCGTTACATGTTAGAAGGCGCGAAATATAAGGTAGGAACGTTTACCTCTCCTTACATCGAATCATTTAATGAACGCATTAGTGTGAATGGAACACCAATTGCAGACGAAGAGATTACTGAACTTGTAAAGCTGGTAAAACCAGTCGTGGAAAAACTAGATGAAACGGATTTAGGGGAAGCGACAGAGTTTGAAATTATTACTGTTATGGCGATTTGCTATTTCGGTAAATTCAATTTCTGTGATGTTGTTTTATTTGAAACAGGGCTTGGTGGACGTTTTGATTCTACCAATGTTATACACCCTGTTCTCACGATTATTACGAATATCGGTCACGATCATATGCATATTTTAGGAAATACACTAGGAGAAATTGCATATGAAAAGGCGGGGATTATTAAGTCTGGCGTGCCGGTAATTACTGGTGTGCAAGATGAAGAAGCTTTGCAAGTTATTCAAAATGTTGCAAAGGAAAATCATGCAAACTTATACGAGATGGGCAACCATTTTACAGCATTACATAAACAGTCTAGTGAAGATGGAGAAGAGTTCGATTTCACTTGTCCTTTCGCCTCTTTTGAAGATGTGCGAATCACAATGAAAGGCAGCCACCAAGTAGGAAACGCAGCACTTGCGCTTATGGCAGTCATGTATGTAAAAACATACTTATCATTTTTAATTGAGGAAGAAGAAATAAGAACTGGATTACAGGAAGCGTATTGGGTGGGGCGCTTTGAAAAACTGCAAAGTAATCCAGATATTATTATAGATGGTGCTCATAATCCAGAAGGTATCGAAAGCCTTGTGAAAACAGTAGAAGCGCATTACAAAGATAAAAATGTAATAGTGTTATTTACTGCCCTTGGTGATAAACAATTACATAACATGGTAGGCCAATTAGAAACCATTGCAGATGAAATTATTTTTACAACATTCGCCTTTGATCGTGCTATTTCTGCTGATAAGCTTGCATCATATTCACAGAAAGAATCAAAATTAGTTTTTGAAAATTGGAAAGAGGCAATTGATACAAAAGTTGAAATGATAGCAGAAAATGATGTTTTTATCATAACAGGTTCTCTTTATTTCATTTCTGAAGTACGAAAATATATTTGCGAGAAAAACTAGATAGTCTTTGCTATCTAGTTTTTTTGTTCTACAAATGAAGTCAAATGCATACATATAAGATAAATATATAGGGTTATTTGGCGAATTCCTCTGACAAATATCTCGTTTTTTTATGAAATGAATATGATATGATGCGGACAACGATAAGAGGTGAGGTGTGAGTGTATGGACAAGCAATCACGAACGATCTCAGTGAAAGTGAATGGAACAGAAGCGAAGTATGAGGAAAAAAAGAAAGATGAATTTGAATGGATGGTAGTAGAAAGTGAACGACCGAAAAATGTTGTTCCGTTTCAAAAAGCGAAATCAATGTCTGTGGAAAAATACCGAAAGAAGTGGAGTAATACATTAATTGTAATCGTTGCAACTGCAATCATTATCGGTACGGCGTTTGGAATGGGGATGCTTCATTTACTTACTGGACAAGGAACGACAGGAGGAAGTGAAGTGACAGCTTCAAGGCCGACTGGAAATGGAGAATCAAAGGTGAGTGGAACGGCAGAACAAACACCAGCACCGAAAGAAGAAAAACAAAAAGCACAAGCAGGAACGTCATTGGATCCAATGAAATTATTTTTTGTTCAAGGGGGGCTTTATTCTTCTGAAGAAAAGGGACAGGCAGCTCTTGAAGAATGGAAAGGCAATGGGGGCATTGGTGCTTTAAGACCGAGCGGTGATAAGTATGCAATAGTTGTTGGTATTGCTAGCGATGAACAGTCTATAAATCAATTAATGACTAAGTATAAAAATGATGGTGTCTCCGTTTTAAAAAAGAACTGGGATATAACAGATAAAGCATTGCTGAAAGATGATAAAGAAGTAGGAACATTTTTAACAAAAGTGCAGCCATTATACACTCATTTAGCAAAATATGCTTCTAGCGTACAAGTTGGTGGAAAAAGCAGCGCAAAAGATATAGAAGTAATTGGAAAAGAATGGAAAAAGGTTGAAAAAGAAGGGAAAAGTATGAAACAAGAAGAAGCAAAGAAACTGTATATGTATACGTCGGTAGCTGTACAAACAGTAAAAGATGGGAAGATGGATAAGGAATCTTTGGCGAAATTAAATCAAGTTATTATTGATGGTTTACTCTCGTATGAAAAAATTGTTTCGTAGAAAGTGAAATGATAGGATAATAAAATGAGTAAGAAAGAAGTACATGTACTTCTTTCTTTTCTTTTGAATTTAGAGCAAAGTGCTTTCTCTATGACAGGAATATAATCGTATGCAATAAAGAAGTGTTATTTTAGTTAGAGAAATTAATATTTCTTTCATTTGTGGACAAACTATTCCTTTGATACGATTAATATAAATTGTTCTGCTTCATGTGAGAAAGGAAGGAGAAAATATGAGAAAAATAATTTTAGCTTCAGGGTCACCTCGGAGGAAGGAATTGCTTGAGTTAGCTAGTGTGCCATTTGAAATCGTTGTAAGTGAAGTAGAGGAAACAATTGGTGCATATTCATCGCCTTCTGATATTGTAATGTCGCTTGCCTTGCAAAAAGCATCAGCGGTGGCAGAAAATAATAGTGATCACATTGTGTTAGGTGCAGATACAATTGTTACATATGAGTCGCGTATTCTTGGTAAGCCTTCTAATGAGGATGAGGCGAAAGAGATGTTGCAATTACTATCAGGGAAAACACATGAAGTGTATACAGGTGTTGCAATTATAGCAAAAGAAAAAACGGTTACTTTTTATGAGCGTACAGAAGTTACATTTTGGGAGTTAACAGGAGAGGAAATTGATACATACGTCGCGTCGAAAGAACCTCTTGATAAAGCCGGTAGTTATGGGATTCAAGGTAAAGGATCTATTTTCGTTCAAAATATTCAAGGGGACTACTATAGTGTAGTTGGCTTACCAATTGCACGTCTCGTTCGGGAATTAAAACAATTTGATATTGATGTAACCCATGCGTAAAATTGCATGGGGTTTTCTTTGAGAGAACAAATAAAGGGGTGGAGAGATGAACGGTATTCGTGATGTTGTAAGAGAAGAACAGCCACGGGAGCGTTTATTGTTAGAAGGTGCTGGAAGTTTATCAAATCGAGAGCTTCTCGCAGTGTTACTCAGAACAGGTTCTAAAGAAGAAACAGTTTTAAAGTTGTCAGATAAAATTTTACATCAATTTGATGGCTTACGTATGTTGAAAGATGCAACATTAGAAGAGCTAATTAGTATACATGGTATTGGGATTTCAAAGGCATCGCAACTTATGGCAGCCTTTGAACTAGGCAGAAGAATGGTACGTTTAGAATATCAAAATAGATATAGTATTCGAAGTCCAGAAGATTGTGCGAAATACATGATGGAAGAAATGCGTTTTTTACAACAAGAGCATTTTGTTTGTTTATATTTAAATACAAAAAATCAAGTTATACATAGGCAAACGATCTTTATTGGAAGTTTAAACACGTCAATTGTACACCCGAGGGAAGTTTTTAAAGAAGCCTTCCGTCGTGCAGCAGCCTCTATCATATGTCTTCATAACCATCCCTCAGGAGATCCCACGCCGAGCCGTGAAGATATTGCAGTAACAAAACGCTTAGTAGAATGCGGCCAGATTATCGGAATTGAAGTGCTTGATCATATTATAATAGGTGACCATAAATTCGTGAGTTTAAAGGAAAAAGGTCATATTTAAGACTATGCTTTTTACTTATTTTGTTTTATAATGTGATTTATGAGTTTTTTGTAGAAATTTATCTACAAAAAGGATAAAGATATAAAAAACGTACTGTTTTTATAATATAAAGTAAGAAAAAATGAGTCCGTGAAAACAAGAAAGGAAGATAAATAATATGTTTGGATTTGGTGGATTTACTCGCGATCTTGGAATAGACTTAGGAACTGCGAACACGCTTGTATATGTAAAAGGAAAAGGTGTAGTTTTACGTGAACCTTCAGTAGTTGCGTTACAAACTGATACGAAACAAATCGTTGCTGTAGGTAGCGATGCAAAACAAATGATTGGTCGTACACCAGGGAACGTTGTGGCACTTCGCCCGATGAAAGACGGTGTAATTGCTGATTATGAAACAACTGCAACAATGATGAAATATTACATTCAACAAGCTCAAAAATCAAACGGTTTCTTCTCACGTAAGCCGTATGTAATGGTATGTGTACCATCTGGTATTACAGCTGTAGAAAGACGTGCAGTAATCGATGCGACTCGTCAAGCGGGTGCTCGTGATGCTTATCCTATCGAAGAGCCATTTGCAGCAGCAATTGGTGCAAACTTACCTGTTTGGGAACCAACTGGTAGTATGGTTGTTGATATCGGTGGCGGTACAACAGAAGTTGCAATTATTTCTCTAGGTGGTATTGTAACAAGCCAGTCAGTCCGTGTTGCTGGTGATGATATGGACGATTCAATCATTCAGTACATTAAGAAAAGCTATAACTTAATGATCGGTGAAAGAACAGCTGAAGCATTAAAATTAGAAATTGGTTCTGCAGGCGAGCCAGAAGGTATCGAGCCTATGGAAATTCGCGGTCGTGATTTAGTAAGTGGTTTACCAAAAACAGTACTAATTCAGCCAGAAGAAATTGCAGATGCATTAAAAGATACAGTAGATGCGATTGTAGAATCAGTTAAAAATACGTTAGAAAAAACTCCACCTGAATTAGCGGCTGATATTATGGACCGCGGTATCGTATTAACAGGTGGCGGGGCATTACTACGTAATTTAGATAAAGTAATTAGTGAAGAAACGAAAATGCCAGTTCTTGTTGCAGAAGATCCATTAGATTGCGTAGCAATTGGAACAGGTAAAGCATTAGACAATATCGATCTTTTCAAAACTGCTGCTCGATAATATTGCAAAATAAAAATCAGTGAAATTAAGAGGGTGTGAACGTGCCACAGTTTTTCTTAAACAAAAGATTAATTGTTTTGTTGGTTAGTATTATTCTTCTCGTGGCATTGATTGGAATCTCATTGAAAGAACGGAACAGTTTAACATGGCCAGAGCAGTTTGTTAAAGATACTGTCGGTGTTGTAGAACGTGTATTCCAAAAGCCAGCGAAATACGTAGCTGGATTCTTCGAAAATGTAGAGGATGTAAAGCGCACGTATGAAGAGAATAAAGAATTAAAAGCAAAATTAGATAATTATGCAGGTCTATCAGGGAAAGTAAAACAATTAGAAGATGATAACAAGAAGTTACAAGAGCTAACTGGTAAAAAAGAGTTAAATAGCGGGTATACTGAAATTCCAGCTACTGTTGTTTCTCGTAATCCAGATAAATGGTACGATTTAATTGGAATTGATAAAGGGGCACAGCAAGGAATTAAAAAAGATATGGCTGTAGTAACTTCACAAGGGTTAGTTGGAAGAGTGAAAAGTGTATCTCAGTTTACATCATCAGTAGAATTACTAAGTTCTATGAGCCGAACAAATCGCGTTTCTGCTATTGTACAAGGGCAAGAGAAAATCTTTGGATTGATTGAAGGTTATGACAAAGAAAAGCAATTACTTCTTTTCACAAAGATTGGCTCTGATGCACCGGTAGAGAAAGATCAACTAGTTGTAACATCTGGACTGGGTGATATTTTCCCGAAAGGTCTTGTAATTGGAAAAATCGTTGAAGTTCAGCCGGATGCATATGGCTTAACAAAAACAGCTTATGTAAAACCTGCCGCTGATTTAAATGACGTAGAGCATATTACGGTTGCTAAACGTGCAACACCTTCAGCGCCATTAGAATAGGAGGAGAAGAAGAGATGATGAAGATATTAAAAAGAGCAGCTCTTCCTCTTTTGCTCCTTTTTGTGTTTCTATTTGAAAATATGTTTGCTACTGTTGTTCCAACGGATGTGTTTTGGAAAGACAGCATAGCAGCACCGCATTTCTTTATAATCGTCTTATGTTTTATTACAGTGTATTATAGTCCGGTCCAAGGGATTTATTACGGACTATTATTTGGCTTCTTATTTGATACCGTATACACAGAACTTGTCGGGATATATATTTTTGCTTATCCGATTTTAGCTTATTTAGTATATAGTGTGATGAAAGTACTACAATTGAATTTATTTATTGTTGTTTCTATCATATTAGCTAGCGTTGTAGCACTAGAGTATTATGTGTATGGATTCTTAACTTTATTAGGACGTACTCATATGCCAGCGTATGTCTTTTTCACAGATCGTCTCCTTTCTACTTTATTGTTAAATGCTATTTTCTTATTGATAGTTTGTTTCCCACTGAGACGATATATAGTGCGTCTTTCAAAAGCGATGGAAGAAAAAGAAAAAAGGATTTTCTAATTTTATGTCGAATTGAATCGGTGGGGTGAACTTTAGTGGAAGAAAAAAAGCAACAAAATGTAACGATAAAAGGGACAAAAGATGGGATAACGCTTCATTTAGATGATTGTTGTTCATTCTCAGAATTATTGATGGAATTAGACGAAAAACTTTCTACACATTACTACGATGGTGATGGGCGCTCTTTAATTGAAGTGCATGTGAAAGTAGGAAATCGTTATTTAACAGAAGTCCAACAAGAAGAGATTCGTACGTTAATTCGTAATAAAAAGAATCTTGTTGTGGATTCAATTGAAAGTGATGTTATCACTAAAGCAGAAGCAATAGCTTGGAAAGAAGAAACAGAAATTGTCCCTATTTCCAAAATTGTTCGCTCTGGACAAGTTTTACATGTAAAAGGAAATTTGTTGTTAATTGGAGATGTTAATCCAGGCGGAACGGTTATCGCTGGGGGGAATATTTTTGTCGTAGGATCATTAAGAGGAATTGCACATGCTGGGTATTATGGGGATTCGGATGCTGTAATCGCTGCATCTGTTATGAACCCGATGCAACTTCGAATTAGTGATGTGGCAATGCGGGCTCCGGAAGAGAAAGAAGACGGAGCGGAGGCGGCAGAATGTGCGTATATTAATGAGAACAATCACATTGTTGTCGATCGCCTGCAACTTCTCACTCATCTTAGACCTAATTTAACAAAGTTAGAAAGGGGAATTGTATAGCTGTGGGAGAGGCAATAGTAATTACATCTGGAAAAGGCGGAGTAGGTAAAACTACTACATCTGCGAACATTGGTACGGCCCTAGCGTTATCTGGAAAGAAAGTGTGCTTAATTGACACAGATATCGGTCTTCGAAATTTAGACGTAGTAATGGGGCTGGAAAATCGTATTGTATTTGATCTTGTTGATGTCGTTGAAGGGCGTTGCCGTTTACCTCAGGCTCTTATTAAAGACAAACGTTTTGATGATCTTTATTTATTACCTGCAGCACAAACGAGTGATAAATCAGCGGTAACACCTGAACAAATGGATGAATTAATACAAGTATTACGTCAAGATTATGATTACATATTAATCGATTGTCCTGCGGGGATTGAGCAGGGATTTAAAAATGCGGTAGCTGGTGCGGATAAAGCAATCGTTGTTACGACTCCAGAAGTATCCTCAATGCGCGATGCGGATCGTATTATTGGGCTTTTAGAAAAAGAGGATATTGAACCACCCAAACTTGTTATTAACCGTGTACGTAGTCATATGCTTCATGAACAGGATATGTTAGATGTTGATGAAATTGTACGTACATTGTCAATCGAGCTTCTTGGTGTTGTCGAAGATGACGATGAAGTTATTCGAGCTACAAATACAGGTGAACCTGTGGCGTTGCAACCAAGCGGAAAAGCAGCGTTGGCTTATCGTAATATTGCAAGACGCTTGTTAGGTGAGAATGTACCATTACAAGCATTTGAACAAGAAAAGGTATCGGTATTTGCAAAGGTGAAAAACTTCTTTGGAATCCGTTAAGAGCACTTCGCACATATGCGAGGTGCTTTCTTTTTTCTTCACACGAATATCTTTCTTTCTTAGCTCATACATATGTACAAACTGTATACAACTGTTTCTAAATGAAATTAGCTTAACGAAAGAAAGGAGACAGTATGAAGAATAGACGCGTAGAAGAAATTAAAAAGCGGATTGCAAAAAGGAAGGCCGAGCAAGAAAGGATGGAGGAAGAGCAGTATTTTAACGGAGGGAATTTTGATAGTGAAGCAGTATTTATTGAAGATGGAGAAAAGGAAATGCATCCCTTATTTCGAAAGGAAGTCTTTTTCTTCAAAGTTTTATTATCAGCAATATTAGTTCTTTCGGTTGCTATTTTATATAAGAATGCTCCTTCTTCATTCAATGGAGCTAAAGCTGTTACAGAAAAAGTGATGAAAGAGGAATTTCAGTTTGCTACTGTAGCGAAATGGTACGAAAAGCAATTTGGAAAACCGCTTGTATTCTATTCGCCGAACGAGAAAAAAGAAGGAAGTATTCAGCAAAAAGATTATGCAATTCCTGCTTCTGGAAAAGTAATGCAAGGGTTTCAAAAAAATGGCCAAGGTGTATTTGTCCAAACAGCTACAAATGCAAAAGTGGAGTCAGTAAATGAAGGGTTAGTTGTTTTTGCAGGCAAGAAAGAGGAACTTGGAAATACAGTTCAAATTCAACATGCAGATGGTACGGAGTCATGGTATGCAAACTTAAACGATATGTCAGTGAAATTATATGATTACGTTTCAAAGAAACAAAAAATTGGAACGGTGAGTAATGATACAAATGATAAAAATGGAAAGTTTTATTTCGCGATAAAAAAGAATGAGAAATTTATTGATCCGATCCAGGTGATATCATTTGATTAAATATAGGGACGTTTTAACGAAAATTTCCGTGCATCCATTATTTTGGGTTATTATTGTCATTGGTATTTTTACTGCGCGTTTTAAAGAGTTACTACTGTTATTTTGTATTGTTCTTATTCATGAACTTGGGCATGCTTTTGCAGCAGCACACTATAATTGGCGTATAAAAAGAATTCAGCTTTTGCCGTTTGGTGGCGTTGCCGAGCTTGAGGAACATGGTAATAAGTCATTGAAAGAGGAACTTGTTGTCGTAATTGCAGGACCGATTCAACATGTTTGGATGATGCTGGTAGGTTATATGTTGTTCAAAGCTGGTTGGCTGAATGCAGATTTATATTATTTCTTTATGTGGAATAATATAATTATTTTAGCATTCAATTTACTTCCTATTTGGCCGTTAGATGGCGGGAAAGTATTGTTTAATGTATTATCATATCGTTTCCCTTATTTACAAGCACATGAAAAGATGATGCAATTGTCATGTGTTTTTTTTAGTGTAATATTAGGATGGCAGTTACTTTGGAATAGTAACAATATTATGATGTGGGTACTACTCATATTTTTAGCAGTGTCATTATATCAAGAGTGGAAACAAAGACGGTATGCATTTATGCGTTTTTTATTAGAACGTTATTATGGAAACAAAAGAGGAATCGAAAAGATTGCACCTATTGAAGTGCAAACGGAAGATCGTTTATATACGATCTTCACAAAATTTCGTAGAGGATATAAGCATTCTATTATCGTCCGTGGAAAATATAAAGAGCATTACACATTGGATGAAAATGAATTGCTCTATGCATATTTTACTGAAAAACGAACAACTTCATCAGTTGAAGAATTAATCGGTTAGTGTTGACGATAGCACTAACCTTTTATTATTGTAAAAGCAAAGAAGATTATAAAGTGAGGAAATAATTTTGAAAACGTTATATGTGAATTACGCTGGTTCGGAAAAGCGCGTTGCAATTGAAGAGAAGAAAAAGATTGTTGAGTTTTTATGGAAACGTAATGAAGAGCAAGAGATTGTTGGGCATATTTATGTTGGACGTGTCGTAAGAACAATTGCTGGAATGAATGCAGCTTTTGTAAACATCGGTTTAGAAAAACATGCTTACCTTTCATACGATGATGTACCATCTTCTTATCGTATACATGAAGGGCAAGCGATACTCGTACAAGTTGTGAAAGAGGCAATTGATACGAAAGGGCCTAAATTGACAGCGAATATAGAATTTACCGGGAAATATGTCGTTTATATGCCGTTTGATGAGATGCGCGCTGTTTCTCGAAAAATAAAAAATAATAAAAGAAGACAACAGTTACTCCAAATTGAAATAGAGAGAACGGGGGGGTACATTTTCCGTTCTGCTTCTGAAAAAGGAGCAATTGAAGAAATACAAGCTGAAATGCAAGGATTACAACAGTTGTATGAAGAGTTAAAAAGAAAAGAGGGTCAAGGAAAGGTGCCGTTATTACTTCATCGACCGGCGACCTTTTTAGATCGTGTATTTCAAGAGAACCCAATTGAAACAATTGAAAAAGTAGTTGTAGATACAAGAAGTATAGTAAAGGAATTAGAAGACAAAGTTGGAAAAGAAAAAGTATCTTTTTATAATGAAAAGTCTTCGATGTTTAACCATTTTGGAATAGAGCGTGAGATTGAGAAAGCACTCCAAAAAATTGTTTGGCTTCCAAATGGTGCTTATTTAATTGTAGAACAAATGGAGACGATGACTGTAATTGATGTGAATACGGGCAAGTTTACGGGAAAACAAAATTTACAAGATACAGTACTTCGCACAAATGAGCTAGCCGCTGAAGAAATTGCACGCCAATTAAGACTTCGTGATATTGGTGGTATGATATTAATTGATTTTATTAATATGAAAAAAAGAGAAGATAAAGAAAAGGTAAGAGAATGTCTCATAGCTGCTATGCAAGATGACCGAACATATACAAGGGTGCTCGGTTTTACGGAGCTAGGGATTTTGGAAATGACACGTAAACGTAAAAAGCATTCTTTACGGGACGTATTATTAAAAGAGTGTGTACCTTGCAAAGCGACGGGTTATGTGATGTCGCATGAAACAATTGCGTATGAGTTAGAGAGAGAACTAATCACATATGGCAATATAGAAGATGAAGCGGTATTAATCGCTGCGCCTAAAGAACTGCAAAAACAATTTTTGCAAAAAGAATTACAAAAAAATATTCCATTTGAAATTTATTTCAAAGATGATATTATCGAAAAGTACGCTATTATCCGTTTTGGAAGTAAAAAAGAAATTGTAGAACGGAAAAAATAGTTAGTAGAAGATTCATTGACAATACTCAATGAATTATGGTAACATCTTTATGTTATAGTTTATAGCACCTAAACGGCTATATGCTACAACCGCACAAGACAGGTTCCCTAAAGGCATTTATGTCTACCTCGTTTTTGGCGAGTCTTAGTAATTAAGAGGAGGTGCAAGTATGTACGCAATTATCGAAACAGGTGGAAAACAAATTAAAGTTGAAGCTGGTCAAGCAATCTACATTGAAAAATTAGATGTTGAAGCTGGTGAAACTGTTACTTTTGACAAAGTTCTTTTCGTTGGTGGCGAAAACGTTAAAGTTGGTAGCCCAGTTGTAGAAGGTGCAACAGTTACTGCGAAAGTTGAAAAACAAGGTCGCGCTAAGAAAATTATCGTTTTCAAATACAAAGCGAAAAAGAACAATCGTAAGAAACAAGGTCATCGTCAACCTTACACTAAGCTAGTTGTTGAAGCTATCAACGCTTAATTCTGGTTAACATGATTAAAATTACGATAAGTCGCACGAAATTAGGAAGTATCCAATCATTTAAAATGACTGGACATGCCGATTATGCGCCACATGGACAAGACCTTGTCTGTGCTGGAACTACAGCGGTTGTGTTTGGTTCTATAAATGCAGTGGAAGAACTTTGTAATGTGCAAGCAACTATTGAACTCGGAAGTGATGGCGGATTCTTAACGTATGAATTGCCTAATGATTTAGACGTTCATGCAGCAGAAAAAGCACAAACCCTTTTAGAAGGATTAGTTGTTTCGCTTAAGACGATCGAACTTGATTACGGAAAGTATATCCGTTTAATAGAAAAAGTGCAGGAGGTGTAACGTATGTTAAGATTAGATCTTCAGTTTTTCGCATCTAAGAAAGGTGTAGGTAGTACAAAGAACGGTCGTGACTCTCAGTCAAAACGTCTTGGTGCTAAACGCGCAGATGGTCAAACGGTTTCAGGTGGTTCAATTCTTTACCGTCAACGCGGTACAAAAATTTATCCAGGTGTTAACGTTGGTCGTGGTGGCGATGACACTTTATACGCGAAAGTTGACGGCGTAGTACGCTTTGAGCGTCTTGGCCGTGACCGCAAACAAGTGAGCGTATATCCTGTTGCTCAAGAAGCATAAGAACTCACGGAAAACTCTAACCTGAGTGCAGGTTAGAGTTTTTCTATATTAAGGGGTATCTAAATGAATGAAAAATGGACAATTATAGATGCATTGCGCCATTCAAGACATGATTGGCTCAATCGTATGCAGATGGTGAAAGGAAACCTTTCACTTGGAAAAGTGGAAGAAATTCATAGTCTCATCGATCGTTTTGTCCAAGAAGCGAGACAAGAATCCAATCTGATGGGGCTATCAATGCCTTTATTTTCAGAGTGGATTTTAACATATAATTGGAAACAGCAGCCGTGCTTATTGGAGTACGAAGTATTAGGGAAATTACATAACTTATCTCACTTGGATGAGACTGTATGTACATGGACGAATCAATTTTTCTCAATGCTTCAGCATAGTTTAGACGTATATGTTGAAAATTATGTTTGTATCACAATTGAATGTGACGCGGAGAATGCTCGTTTCTTTTTTGATTTTCGTGGTAAGCTAACGAGTGTAGAAGAACTACAGAATTGGCTTGCGACCCAAAACAATAAATGGTATTCCATTTCTTATACAGTGCGAGACGAAGAAGTCTCAGTTATATTACAACCAATTGAAAAAAGTGTGGTGAAATAATGTTTGTAGATCAGGTCAAGATATATGTAAAAGGCGGCGACGGTGGTAACGGTATGGTTGCGTATCGTCGTGAGAAGTATGTTCCTAAAGGTGGCCCAGCAGGTGGCGACGGCGGTAAAGGTGCAGATGTTGTTTTCGTAGTTGAGGAAGGCTTACGTACATTAATGGACTTCCGCTACCAACGTCATTTCAAAGCTGATCGCGGTCAGCACGGAATGAGTAAAGGTCAGCACGGACGTAAATCTGAAGATTTACTTGTAAAGGTTCCGCCAGGAACAGTAGTAAAAGATGAAAAAACTGGTCAAATTCTTGCCGATTTAGTAACGCATGGACAAACTGCTGTAATTGCAAAAGGTGGCCGTGGTGGCCGTGGTAACTCACGTTTCGCAACAGCTACGAACCCAGCGCCAGAAATCGCTGAGAACGGGGAACCAGGTCAAGAGCGTGATGTCATTCTAGAACTTAAAGTACTAGCAGACGTTGGACTTGTTGGATTCCCAAGTGTAGGTAAATCTACATTATTATCTGTTGTATCATCAGCGCGTCCGAAAATTGCAGAGTATCACTTCACAACAATCGTTCCGAATCTTGGTGTTGTTGAAACTGGTGATAACCGCAGCTTCGTTATGGCTGACCTTCCAGGACTAATTGAAGGCGCACATGCTGGCGTTGGACTTGGACACCAATTCTTACGTCATATTGAGCGTACACGTGTAATCGTGCATGTTATTGATATGTCTGGTTTAGAAGGCCGTGATCCATATGAAGATTACGTAACGATTAATAATGAATTGAAAGAATACAATCTTCGCTTAACTGAGCGTCCACAAGTTGTTGTTGCAAACAAAATGGATATGCCAGATGCAGAAGAAAACTTACAAGCATTTAAAGAGAAAGTGGGAGACGAAGTAAAAATCTTCCCAATCTCAGCTGTAACAAGACAAGGTGTTCGTGACTTACTGTTTGAAGTAGCAAACTTAATAGAAACAACACCAGAATTCCCAATACATGAAGTTGCGGATGAGTCTGATACAAGTGTAATGTACAAATTTGATACTGAAGGTGTTAAATTTGAAATTACACGTGAAAGTGATGGCACGTTTGTTATCTCTGGTTACGATATCGAGAAAACATTCAAGATGACAGACTTCTCACGTGATGAATCTATACGTCGTTTCGCTCGTCAAATGCGCGGAATGGGTATTGATGAAGCGCTTCGTGCACGTGGTGCAAAAGACGGAGATATTGTAAAAATTCTTGAATATGAATTTGAATTTATCGATTAAGACTGCCGAAATACGGCAGTCTTTTTTTATATCGTAAAAATCGGATTTATATAGGAAAAAATCCCCACTAATTAAATTTTCAATTTATAATGGAAAAAGGAGTAAATGTAGAAGAATTCTTTTATGGGGAGAAAAAGAACATGTATAAAATATTAATTGTAGAAGACGATGAGAAAATTGCGGGAATATTAGAGGAGCATTTAGAAAGGTATGGCTATCAATCATTTAGAGCAAGTGATTTACGTCATATAAAAGATGAGTTTGTAAAAATAAATCCTCATCTTGTGTTACTTGATATTAATTTACCGTACTTTGATGGTTTTTATTGGTGTCGTCAAATTCGTACTGTATCGAATGCGCCGATTATTTTTGTTTCTGCAAGAACAGGGGAAATGGATCAAGTAATGGCGATTGAAAATGGCGGCGATGATTATATTACGAAGCCATTCCATTTAGATATCGTAATGGCAAAGGTGAAGAGTGCGCTTCGCCGTGGCTATGGAGAGTATGCCTCTGCTGCTGAGAGTGATTGTTTAGGTGTAAATGGACTGTTGTTATTCCCGTCCCAGCATATCGTTGAGTGGCAGGGACAACAAACTGAACTGACAAAAAATGAGTTTTACTTATTAGAGTGTTTAATGAAACAGGTGAATCAATATGTAACGCGTGAAGAACTGTTAGAAGCTCTATGGGATGAAGTAGCATTTGTGGATGATAATACATTAACCGTAAATGTAAAACGTGTAAGGAAGAAACTAGAAGAGCTAGGCATTAAAAATGCAATTGTAACGAAACGTGGATATGGTTATGCGCTTCTTACAGAGTGGGGCGAAGGGCATGAAGGTTAAAAATTACCTCATGGACCGCTTTTCTTTAATACTTTCTTATATTGTTAGCCTTTGTTTATTTGGATTTGTTTTGCAGTTGCAAAGTCTTTTAGAAAAGAAATCCATTGATTGGAGTACGTGGTTATATGGACTTTTATTAGGAACAGTTGTGTTTACTGTATACCTCATTTACGATTACCGAAAACGGAGTGTGTTTTTAAAGAGGATCGAAAAGTATGTTACTGGTGGAAATACATTACATGACTCTTTACTTATTGATGAATCTTATACATCAGAGCAAGAAATGGTCGTTGAATCTTTTACGTTATTAAGACAGCAATATATGAATGAAGTTCATAAACAGCATGCGAAAGAGCAACAGCAAATGATATTTATGAACCAATGGATTCACCAAATGAAAACACCAGTATCTGTTATTGAATTATTGCTGCAAAAGTTTGGCAAAGAGCATCGTGAGGCAAGAGCAACAGTTGAAAGTATTCGTGAAGAAAATAACCGTATACTAAATGGTTTAGATTTAGCGTTACATATGGCAAGACTAGAGCAGTTTGCGAAAGATTATAAGGTAGAAGTAGTAAATGTTATAGATGTCGTGCGAGGTATTATTAATGAAAATCGGAAATCCTTCATTCAATCGTCTGTATTTCCGAAAGTGATGTTTGAAGAAGATACTTGTATGGTTGCCTCTGATAGAAAATGGCTAAGTATTGCTATAGGTCAAATTGTTGTAAACGCAATTAAGTATACAAAAATTTCAGCGGCAGAGAAAAAAGAAATTCAATTTCAAATTGAAGAGAAAGACCAAAAGGTGTTATTACATATTAAGGACAATGGAATCGGTATTCCAGAGCAAGATGTAAAGCGCATATTTGATCCATTCTTTACGGGGGTAAATGGCCGTAAAACGAGAGAAGCGACTGGAATGGGTTTATATATTACGAAGGAAATTTGCGATAATTTACATCATGGAATGTATGTCCAATCGGCTGAAGGAGAAGGGACAACATTCACGTTCCAATTTGCAAAAGATGAAGAATATCATACATTGATGAGAAAAATGACAAAACTGTAAGATAACAAAACGTTTTGTAAGGGAAATCACTCGTTTCTTTTTCTTATTTTTCTTATAGTAAATGTAAGAAGAAAACACGTAGGGGGATTAGAAATGAGTGTTCTTGAAGTAAAAGGATTAACGAAGGTGTACCAATCAAAAGGTTCAGTAGCGACGACTGCTTTAAACGATATAAATTTTAAAATAGAAGAAGGCGAATTTGTAGGGATTATGGGTCCTTCAGGAAGCGGGAAAACGACGCTTTTAAATTTATTAGCAACAATTGATAAGCAAACTTCAGGTCATGTGCTTGTAAATGGTGAAGAAATTAATCAAATGCGTGCTGCAAAATTAGCGGAGTTTCGCCGTACACATTTAGGGTTCATCTTTCAAGATTTTAATTTACTTGATACGTTATCCATTAAAGAAAATATTATTTTACCACTTGTAATGGCGAAGAAATCTGTAAATGAAATCGATGCGAAAGTACTGGAAATTGCGAAGTTTTTAAACATCGAAGAAATTTTAAATAAAAAAGTATACGAAGTATCTGGGGGACAACAACAACGTGCAGCAGCAGCGAGAGCAATCATTCATGAACCGACGTTAATTTTAGCAGATGAGCCAACTGGAAACTTAGACTCGAAGTCAGCGAAATCGCTAATGGGCGCTCTGCAAGATTTACACGAGCAAAAGAAAGTAACGATTGCAATGGTTACGCACGATCCAGTAGCGGCTAGTTATTGTGAACGTATCCTTTTCATACGCGATGGGGAAATTTTCTCGGAAATACATAAAGGTAGAACGAAACAAGCCTTTTTCCAAGAAATTCTGGACGTACTTGCGATGCTAGGAGGAGAATATCATGAACTTTCGCCAGCTCGCGTTTAATAACGTAAAAGGAAATTGGCGTAACTATAAAGCGTTTCTTATTAGCAGTTGTTTATCGATTGTCGTATTTTTCATGTATGCTTCTTTTATTTATCATCCAGATGTCGTAAGCGGTAATATTAGTATGAGAAAGATGATCACAAAAGGATTAGAATCGATGAATTATATTGTGGTCATCTTCTCGGCACTCTTTATTTTATATGCAAATTCAACGTTTTTACGAGCAAGAAAAAAAGAGTTTGGTCTACTAACATTAATAGGCGGAACGAAATCGCAGCTCGGCCGAATGATTATATTAGAGCAACTGATGTTAGGTAGTATTGCAATTGTAATTGGTGTTGGGATTGGAATGCTTTGTTCAAAATTATTTTTCCAAGCGTTAAGCGTATTATTGAAAATAGATAAGACACTTCCACTTGTTTGGAATAGTAAAGCAGTTCTTATTACAGCTGGCGTATACTTTATCCTATTTTTAATCCTATCATTGTTTAGTGTTTGGACAGTAGGACGCTTGCAAATTATTGATTTATTAAGAGAAGCTAGAAAGCAAAAAGTAGAGCCGTTTGCATTTACATGGTTATGTGTAGTTGGTATAGGATGTATTATTGCTGCATATGTACTTAGCTTCCAAGTAACGTTTCTGAATTTCCTCATCCTCTTTTTACCGGTGGTAGGACTGACAATTGGCGGAACGTATTTATTATTTACACAAGGTAGTACAGTTGTATTAAAAGCATTACAAAAAAGAAAGCAATCTTTCTATACGTATCCAAATATGTTTGTTCTTAGCAATCTTATTTATAAAATGAAAGATAATGCTCGTTTTCTATTTGTAATTTCTATTATTACGGCGGTAGTATCTTCAGCAGTAGGTACACTGTACGTATATTTTGAAAATATGAGTGCGAAAACGGTAGAACTTACACCACATGCTATTTCATATGAGGAAAAGGGGTTAAATACGCATAATCTTATTAATGAAGAAAAGGTACAGGAGCTTGTGAAGAGACACGGGTTTGAAGATGCGCGAAAAGTAACCTACGTTAAACTACCGGCAACACAGAAAATAACGTTGTTTAATAGTGAACATGAAGTACCGATGACGATTATTTCAGAAAAAGAATATAATGCAGAAGTGCGCAAACAAAAGGGAGAGCAACCTACAGAAGTTCATAATGCACCAGGTAGTGCAACGATGGTTATGGTTGATATGTCAAATGAACTGATGAAGATAGATCGTACGAAACCGTATGAATTTACAATTAACGGGCAAAAGCAGTCTGTTCAATTAAATAATCCAACGCAGTATTCTGTTTTTAATGATAGTGAATATCTTATTGTAAATGATCAAGATTTTGAGAAATATGAAAAACTCGTACCAGATGAAGAAAAGACGAAATATTACGGTTATTATATCGAGGATTGGAAAAATACAGAAAATCTTGTATTAGATTTGAAAAATGAAATTGCACCAGAAAAGCAAGGAGAATTGAGAAATTCAGTGTTTGCGTATAAGGATATAAGAGAAGGTGGAGCAATTACAATGTTCATCGGTTTCTTCGTAGCGGTACTGTTCTTCTTCTTCGCTTGTAGTATGACATACTTTAAATGGTTTAACGATAAAGAACAAGATCGTATTCAATTTAAATCGTTAAAGAGAATCGGTATGACAGATAAAGAAATTCGCAAAATTGCGATTCGACAAATGGGAGTTATCTTCTTTATCCCAATTTTAATCGGTTCCATTCATAGTGGAGTTGCTCTTCATACGTTAGGGAAAATGCTTTATATTGATTTATGGAAATCAGGTGCGCTTGTAATTGGAGCATACATTTTAGCTTCTGCCATTTACTTTATGATCGCGCAAAGAGGATATTTAAAACACGTAAAAAGCTAGGGGAACCTCTAGCTTTTTGCCTATGTAGTAAGTTACAGGAGGACGATAGATGAACATTTGGCAACTAGCGCTGCAAAATATAAAAGGGAATTGGCGTAATTATAAAGTGTTTTTCTTAAGTAGTTGTTTTGCAATATTTGCTTCTTACGCATATATGTCTGTCATTGTGCATCCGTATATGCAAGAGACGGTGTGGTATCAAAACGTACGTTGGGGACTTATCATATGTAATGTTATAATCATTTCTTTTTTCGTCATATTTATTTTGTACTCTACTTCTATTTTCATAGAAGCACGTAAGAAAGAATTAGGGTTATATATGTTAATGGGAGCAACGAAATCTAACGTAATAGGAATGATTATGACCGAACAAATTTTAATCGGGGTCTTCGCGAATATTTTCGGTATTGTGCTCGGTATGATATTTTTAAAACTCTTTTTTATGGTATTTAGTATGTTACTGGGGCTTCCGAAAGAACTCTCTGTCATATTTGACGTAAGGGCGATTGGTGTAACATTTATTACATATATGGTTGTTTTTATTTTGTTATCTTTTATAAGTGCTTTACGTATATGGAATATAAAAATCATTCGGTTATTGAAAGAATTTCGAACAGATAAAAAAGAGAAGAAAACATCAAAGTGGCTTTGTTTATTCGGTTTTGCTTGTTTAGTGGGCGGGTATGCGTTGGCGCTACAAGTGACGATGACTACGATAGCAATATACTTTTTCCCTGTGTCTATACTTGTCTTTTTTGGAACGTACTTTTCTTTTACACATGGAGCTACCCAAGTGTTAGAAATGATAAAGCGAAATAAAAAGATTATGTATACATATCCGTATTTATTTATAGTGAATCAATTGTCACATCGAATGAAGGAAAATGGTCGCTTTTTCTTTCTGATGTCTATGGCAACGACGTTTGTAGTTACAGCAACAGGTACGGTGTTCTTATATTTTTCTAGCATGCAAGATATGTGGCGAACTGGAGGGGTACACTCGTTTTCGTACATAGAAAAAGGTATTTCTACTTATGAAGTCTTTGAGGAAGGTGCGGTTGAAAAATTACTGCATCAATATGAGTATGATGATTTTCAATATATGAGTTTTGTTGGAGTTTATGCATCCTTTCAGTCTAATAAGGGAGAAACAACAATAGTACCGCTTATAAAAGAAAGTGAATATAACCAAGAAGCAAGGAAACAAAAACAGAAAACGTATCGTCCTAAAAAAGGTACAGTGACACTCGTTTATTATAATAAATACAATAATTCGAATGTGTATAATCAAAAAGAGATTCAATTGCAAGTAATGAATCAACCATATCAATTCGTATTTAACGGTCAGAAAGAAGGGGTTCAATTTAACCATCACCCTTCGTACATTAATGGTCTGTTCTTCGTTATGAATGATGAAGATTTTGACAGTATAGCAAATCAGGTTCCTGATTCTGAAAAAATGATATATAGAGGCTACACATTATCAAATATAGAAAATACGAAGAAATTAAATGAAGATTTACGGAGACATATAAAACAAGATAATAATAATGCATTTCGAAGCAATATGGAGTTGTATGTAAATATGAAAGAAGGCGGCGATATTACTCTATTTGTAGGCTCATTTATTAGTATATTATTCTTTCTCACTTCATGTAGTATCGTGTATTTTAAATGGTTCCATAATATTGCATCGGACCGAAAGCAGTATGGTGCACTCTCTAAACTTGGAATGACGAAGGAAGAAGTATGGAAAATTTCTCGTTGGCAATTATGTATGCTATTTTTTGCGCCAATTATAGTAGGGAGTATGCATAGTGCAGTTGCATTATATACGTTTCATAATACGCTTTTTATGGATGGATCATTAAGAAAAGTAGGTTTGTTCATTCTGTTTTATATCGCAGCATGTATCATTTATTTCTTCTTCGCTCAAAGAGAGTATAAGAAACATTTAGACTAGCGAATGCTAGTCTTTTTTAAATATTCGAAATTTACATAGAAGAATATAAAAAAGTATGGTATAACAGTAAGAAAACGAAAAAGAGGGGAAAAGACGATGATTCGAGTAGGATATTTAGGACCAGAAGCAACATTTACAAATATGGCGGTGAGTCGTTTTTTTCCGGAAGCAGAGCATGTACCGTATCGAACGATTCCAGATTGTATAGATGCAGCTGCAAATGAAAATGTAGACTTCGCAGTTGTACCGTTAGAAAATGCAATAGAAGGTTCAGTGAATATAACGGTTGATTACCTTGTACATGAGCAGCCGCTTTCCATTGTAGGAGAAATTACAGTACCAATTCAGCAGCATTTACTTGTACATCCGCAGTATGCAGAAGTGTGGGATGAAGTATATGCAGTGCATTCTCATCCGCATGCCATTGCACAGTGCCATAAATTTTTAAATGAAGAATTAAAAGGAGTAACTGTTCGAGATATGACATCTACAAGTGCTGCTGCACAATATGTGAAAGAACATCCTGAAGAGAAAATTGCCGCTATTGCAAATGAAGCGGCTGCAGAAAAATACGGATTAACAATTGTGAGACGTAGTATTCATACGCATAAAAATAATCACACACGTTTCTTAGTACTCCATAAGAAAAAGAAAGCAGTACTCCCGAATAATGGAGAGAACCGCGGAGAGAAAACGACGCTTATGATAACGTTACCTGCAGATTATGCAGGTGCCCTATATCAAGTGTTATCAGCTTTCGCATGGAGAAAATTAAACTTATCAAAAATCGAATCGCGTCCGATGAAAACAGGTCTTGGAAATTACTTTTTCTTAATCGATGTCGATAAAGCATACGATGACGTATTATTGCCAGGCGTAACGATGGAACTTGAAGCACTCGGTTTTTCTGTTACTGTGCTGGGGAGTTATTCTTCTTATTGGTTGTAAGATGTAGATGGAATGTTGGTATTTGTTTAATCGTCAATATCATTTCATTGCCTAATATATTTTTTAATAGATTAATAAAATCCCACCTGCAGAAGGTGGGATTCTTTATCCCGCTATTTGCCGGGCAGTAAGAGCCCCACCTCAAAATTCAGCGAAAGTGAAGAAGTTATGAGGGGATCGGGCTGATAATCAGTGGGGAATGAACAAAACCCCCACTGATTAAAGTTTCACTTTATTTCAACTTCGCAAGACGATCTTCTAATTGACCACGCCAAATATCAGCTAGTTCTGGAACAGCAAGAATCTTCTCGATGCCATCTTTATCTTTTCTATTATGAAAATAAATTTCGTTAGAGAATAAAACAGAAACATTGCTTGATGGACGTTCTAGTAATGTAATTTTTGAATCTTTACGTACAGTACCTTCTTGAAGAACGCGGCATAGGTAGCCAGTAAATCCAGTTGCTACAATACGCGGCAGTATGCCAGGGATGCCAAGGCGTTTTGAAATTGTGCTACAAGGTACGCGCGCTTGTGTCACTTGAATAATCGCTTCACCTAATTTGTATGTATCTCCGATGCAAACATCATGCTCTAACATATTTGTTACGGTAATGTTTTCGCCAAATGCGGAAGCTGGAAGTGTTGTTTGAAATTCTTTTTCCCATAGTGCGTAATGCTCGTGTGAGTACACACAAACTGCGCGATCAGGTCCACCGTGGTGTTTTAAATCTGCTACATCATCACCAAGGAAGCCATCTTTTGATAGGAAAGCTTCTTCGGTAAGTTCTTTACATATACCGGTAATCATTTCTTTATCTTCGCTATATTTCATTTGTTTCGGTTTCCCAATGCTAAAGTGAACGAGTTCAATTCCCATATTTGATCTCCTTTACGATTGATTACAATATTATAGCATTAAAAAAGCACAGAGAATGATAAAAACTCTGTGCTTTACATTAATAAACGAGAAATCCTGCTTTATCTAAAGCTTCGCAAGCAGCATCTAACTTCTCTTTAGAATCTGCTTCAATTGTATGTAAGTGAATACCATCTGTTAGTTGCGATAGATAGGAAGCGTTTGTGTTTTCGATTTTTTGTAAATATTGCTCTACATCAAAGCGATTGCTTACCATAATGGATGCTGTTAAGTCACCGTATACAGGATGCTCAACTTTTACGTCTTTAATCGTAACGCCGTGGTCAACAAGCATTGTAAGTTCTTGACGTACTTCTGCTGGTTTGTGCTGGCATACGATTACGCGTTCAAAAGTTTGTTGTTTCTCTTGTGGCTTTAAATATAAATAGCCTTGAGCAGTTGCAATAATTGGTTCGTTTCGTGCTTTAAGCAAGGAAATATCTTGCACGATAACTTGTCTACTTACGTTCGTCTTTTTCGATAGTTCATTCCCCGATAACGGTTCATTTGCAGCAAGAAGCCACTGGAGGATAAGCTGTCGTCTTTCTTCACCTAAAATCTTTTTTTGTTCATTTTGTTTCATTATGATTTAACACCTCTATAAAATTGATTTCCAATTGTGTGTAGTGCATGAATAGTAGTATCAATTTGATCTTTCGTTGTTTGTTGTCCGAAAGAGAAGCGGACATATTGTTTTGCCTCTTCATACGTTTTTCCAATTGCAAGCATAGTTTTCGAAGGTTCTTGTTTACCGACTTGGCAAGCACTTCCGGTGGAAATGGCGATACCATGGCGATTACATTCTAGCATAGTATATTGACCTTCTATTCCTTTTATTGTAACCCCAACAATATGTGGTAAACAAGAAGTAGAATGACCTTCTACTTCAATTTCTAGCGGAAGTGTTTGTATTTGCTCTAAAAAGTAGGATCGTAACTCTTTAAAACGTAAACTTTCTTCCCATTGAGTTTTTAATATATTTTCAGCAGCTGTTAAAAAAGATGCGATGCCGGGAACGTTCACTGTACCTGGGCGAAATCCTTTTTCGTGAGAAGTTCCTGGAAATACTTGTTCCCAGCGAGTTTGCGGATTTATGTAGCAAGCGCCGACACCTTTTGGTCCGTATATTTTATGTGCTGAAACAGAAAGACTATCAATCCCCATCTCAAAAACATGGATAGGCAGTTTACCAAACGTTTGCACACAATCCGTATGAAATAAAACATTATATTTTTTTAAAAGTGCCCCGATTTCTGTAATGTCTTGAACGGTTCCGATTTCAGAGTTTCCATGCTGTATACTTGCTAGCACAGTATCTTCCGTAATAGCTGCCTCTAAATCTACTAAACAAATGAGTCCATTTTTATCAACAGGAATTTCAGTGATCGTATAGCCTTTTGATTTTAGGGATTGAAAATAACTTCGAATGGATGCATGTTCCATAGGTGTCGTAATAATATGCTTCTTATTTCGGGCATTTAGAAGTGATTGGATTGCAAGATAGTTCGATTCCGATCCACCACTTGTGAAAAATATTCCTTGTTCTTTTCCTCCAATCATTTCCGCAAATGTTTTTCGGCAAACTTGTAATAAAGAAGAAGCCGTTCCTCCAATATCATGTAAACTTTGTTCATTTCCGAAGTATTGCGATGCTGCTTTCATATATGTTTGTAACGCTTCCTCGCTCATAGGTGTAGTAGCTGCATAGTCAAGATATATCATCATGTAAGTTCCTCTCTCTAGTAAGAGTTACATTTCTTTTACTTTTTAAATGGTAGTGAAAATAAGAATTATAAAAAAACTCTTGTCATTATTTTAAAACTATGTAAATATAGGTGTCAAGACAGTTGAAAAGTGTAAAGTAGGAGGCAACAATTATGCCAAGCGCAGATGTCTTAATTATTGGAAGTGGCGTTGCGGCACTTCGTGTTGCAAAAGAGATTTGTCACGAAAAGAATGTGATTATTATCACAAAGGAGACGAAACGTAATAATAATACACATTTAGCTCAAGGTGGAATTGCCGCAGCGGTAGCTACATACGACAATCCTAATGATCATTTTGAAGATACGCTAGTAGCAGGGTGTCATTATAACAATGAAGAAGTGGTCCGTTATTTAGTCGAGGAAGGACCGAAAGAAATTAATAACCTTATTGAAAATGGAATGAAATTTGATGGAGATGAAACAGGTCCTCATCTTGGAAAAGAAGGAGCGCATCGAAAACGTCGTATTTTACATGCAGGTGGCGATGCAACAGGAAAGAATTTATTAGAGCATCTTATTCAAGAAGTAGCTCCATACGTTACGGTAGTGGAACAGGAAATGGTGCTCGATTTTATTATAGAAAAAGATAAATGTGTTGGGGCTTTAACTCGCAACAATAAAGGAGAATTGAAACGTTACAATGCAGATTATACGGTGTTAGCTTCAGGCGGTATTGGCGGTTTATACGCCTTTACTTCTAATGATGAGACGATTACAGGCGATGGACTTGCAATGGTGTACCGTGCAGGCGGAGAGCTTGTAGATTTAGAGTTTATACAATTTCATCCGACGATGTTATACGCGGGTGGGCGTTGTTCTGGTCTTGTGTCCGAAGCTGTTCGCGGAGAAGGAGCTGTCCTTATAAATGGAAAAGGGCAGCGTTTTATGATGGATATACATTCCGAACAGGATTTAGCGCCTCGTGATGTAGTCGCAAGGGCTATTCATGAACAGCTACTTGCGGGTGAAAAAGTGTACTTAAACATCGAAATGATTCAAAACTTTGAACAACGCTTTCCGACCGTGTCATCGATATGTAAAACAAATGGAGTCGATATAAATAAAAAACGTATTCCAGTCGTGCCTGGTACTCATTTTCACATGGGCGGCGTGAAAACGAACTGTGATGGAGAGACGTCTATTCCGAACTTATACGCAGTCGGTGAAGTAGCTTGTAACGGGGTTCATGGTGCAAATAGATTAGCGAGTAATTCATTATTAGAAGGTCTTGTGTTTGGAAAAAGAATCGGACGACACATTTTATCTAGAGAGACAAAAGAAAAGGTGAACATGCTAGCCGAAAAGGAAGCAAAGTTTATCGTTCTGAATCATTTACCGACGAAAGAAGAAATACAAAAATGCATGATGAAATATGTTGGGATTGTGCGAACAGAGCAAAGTTTATCTTATGCGAAGAGATGGCTTAGTAAGTATGGTGTTCGAAATATGATATTACAACATGATGTTCTTACGAATGAAGAGATAACGCTTATTAATATGTTAACGGTTTGTGAGCTTATAGTTGTGTCAGCCTTGCAAAGAGAAGAAAGTATTGGCGGGCATTACCGGAGTGATTATCCAGATAGAAATATAGGAAAGAAAGAGATTGTTCGAGTAAAGAGAAAACGACAACTTGTGTGATGAGGGGAAGAGGGGCTTTATGAACACGATAAAAGTTAAAGAAGCATTAAATCGATTTTTTTTAGAAGATATAGGGGAAAGAGATGTAACATCTCAGCTTATTTTTCCAGATAACTTGCTTTCGAAAGGAACGTTTCTTGCGAAGGATACAGGGGTCTTTGCAGGACGTTTAGTAATTGAATCAGGATTTAAATTAATTGATGAGAGAATTGAAGTAGAGCTTCATAAAAAAGATGGGGACCTTGTAGAAAAAGGCGAAATCATTGCAACTGTGCAAGGTCCAATTGCATCGTTATTAACAGCAGAGCGCGTTATATTAAATGTTATTCAGCGTATGAGCGGAATAGCGACGATGACGCGTAAAGCGGTTCTTGCTTTAGATAGCAGTCATACTCGCATTTGTGATACGCGAAAAACGATGCCAGGACTACGTATGTTTGATAAGCATGCAGTCGTGTGCGGCGGTGGATTTAATCATCGCTTCGGTTTATATGATGGTGTCATGATTAAAGACAATCATATTGCGTTTGCTGGTTCTATTACAAAAGCTGTTACATCAGTGAAAGAGAAGTTAGGACATATGGTGAAAGTAGAAGTAGAAACAGAAACTGAGGAACAGGTGAGAGAGGCTGTTGCTGCTGGTGCTGATATTATTATGTTCGATAATCGTACGCCAGATGAAATCCGGGAGTTTTCAAAAATTGTACCAAGCGCTATCGTTACAGAAGCTTCAGGGGGCATCACAATTGAAGATTTACCGAAATACGGAAAAACAGGGGTAGATTATATTTCACTTGGAGCGTTAACACATTCAGTGAAAGCACTTGATATTAGTTTCAATATTGAAGGATAAGGAAAGTGGCTTAGAGGGGAGAAACGTATATGAGTATTTTAGAACAAGTACAGCCAATTGAAACGATGTTACCAGAGCGTTATTACACGATGTCAACGGAAGATATGGAAAAGCGTGTTCGTGAAATTAAAGAGAAAATGGGGAAAATGTTATTCATTCCAGGGCATCATTATCAAAAAGATGAAGTGGTACAATTTTCAGATGCAGCAGGGGATTCACTTCAGCTTGCGCAAGTTGCAGCGAGCAATAAAGACGCAAAATATATTGTGTTTTGCGGGGTGCACTTTATGGCGGAAACAGCAGATATGTTAACGACAGATGATCAAGTTGTCATCTTACCAGATATGCGTGCAGGTTGTTCGATGGCGGATATGGCAGATATTGAACAAACAGAAAGAGCATGGAAAGAGCTCACGAAATTATTTGGAGATACGATGATTCCGTTAACATATGTGAACTCTACAGCTGCAATTAAAGCGTTTTGTGGTCGTAACGGAGGAGCAACAGTAACATCTTCTAATGCAAAGCAAATGGTATCTTGGGCGTTTACTCAAAAAGAACGTCTTGTCTTTTTACCAGACCAACATTTAGGGAGAAATACAGCGTACGATTTAGGTATCCCGTTAGATAAAATGGCAGTATGGGACCCACACACAGATTCATTAGAGTACGATGGGGATATAGAAGAAATTCAAGTGATTTTATGGAAAGGGCATTGTTCTGTTCATCAAAATTTTACAGTGAAGAACATTGAGAGCGTACGAAAAAATCATCCTGATATGAATATTATTGTACATCCAGAATGTTGCTATGAAGTTGTAGCTGCTTCAGATTATGCAGGCTCAACGAAATATATTATTGATATGATTGAATCAGCGCCATCTGGTAGCAAATGGGCGATTGGTACAGAAATGAATTTAGTGAACCGAATTATTCAGCAACATCCAGATAAAGAAATTGTTTCACTTAATCCATTTATGTGTCCGTGCTTAACGATGAACCGAATTGATCTGCCTCACTTATTATGGGCACTTGAAACGATAGAAAGAGGAGAAGAAATTAACGTTATTAGCGTAGATAAACAAGTAACGACAGAAGCGGTTTTTGCATTAAATCGTATGTTAGAGCGTGTGTAAAGCAACGGTATTCTCGTTGCTTTTTTTCATACATATAATCATAACGGGAACGAAATGGGCATACATTGTTTTGAAGAAATCATTGTGGTTCTTTATGCTTATTCCGCTTCGAATGATATTGAAAATCGAAGAAGTGATAAAAGTGAAAAGAAGTTAATGTTATTTAGAAAGAGTTACTTCATGAGATTTGTTACTTATAGATAAGTTATACAGGAGGGGGAAAATTTGAAAATTCATATCGTGCAAAAAGGGGATACCCTTTGGAAAATTGCGAAAAAGTACGGAGTGGATTTTGACACGTTGAAAAAAACAAATACACAACTTAGTAATCCAGATTTAATTATGCCAGGTATGAAAATTAAAGTGCCATCCAAGAGTGTTCACATGAAACAACAGGCTGGAGCAGGTTCAGCGCCTCCAAAGCAATACGTAAAAGAAGTGCAGCAAAAAGAATTTGCAGCAACACCAACTCCGCTTGGAATAGAAGATGAAGAAGAAGTTACGTATCAATCAGCACCAATTACACAGCAGCCAGCTATGCAACAAACACAAAAAGAAGTGCAAGTAAAACCGCAGAAGGAGATGCAGGTAAAGCCGCAAAAAGAAGTACAGGTGAAACCACAGAAGGAGATGCAGGTAAAGCCACAAAAAGAAGTACAGGTGAAACCGCAAAAAGAGGTGCAAAAAGAACAGCCAATTCAAAAAGAAAAACCAGTTGAAAAACCGTCTGTTATTCAAAAACCACCTGTGATAGAAAAACAAAAACCGGCGGAAAAAGAAAACACGAAGTTTTCGGTAAATGTATTACCGCAGCCGCCACAACCACCAATAAAACCGAAAAAAGAATATAAAATTTCAGATGTAATAAAAAAAGGAAGCGAGTTAATTGCTCCTCAAATTAGTAAAATGAAACCTAACAATATCATTTCTCCGCAAACGAAAAAAAACAATATAGTATCGCCGCAAGTGAAGAAAGAAAATGTAGGGAATATAGTGTCGCCGCAAGTGAAGAAAGAAAATGTAGGGAATATAATATCGCCACAAGTGAAGAAAGAAAATGTAGGAAATATAGTGTCACCGCAAGTGAAAAAAGAAAATGTAGGGAATATAGTGTCACCGCAAGTGAAAAAAGAAAATGTAGGGAATATAGTGTCACCGCAAGTGAAAAAAGAAAATGTAGGGAATATAGTGTCACCACAAGTGAAGAAAGAAAACGTAGGGAATATAGTATCGCCAAATGTATCGAAAGAAAATGTAGTTATTCCACAAGTCATACCGCCAAATATTCAAATGCCAAATATTCAAATGCCAATCATGGATAACAACCAGCCACCGAATATAATGCCAATCATGGATAACAATCAAATGCCGAATATAATGCCAATTATGGATAACAATCAAATGCCGAATATAATGCCAATTATGGATAACAATCAAATGCCGAATATGATGCCAATTATGGATAACAATCAAATGCCGAATATGATGCCAATTATGGATAATAATCAAATGCCGAATATGATGCCGATTATGGATAACAACCAACCGCCGAATATAATGCCAATTATGGATAACAACCAAATGCCGAATATAATGCCAATTATGGATAACAATCAAATGCCGAATATGATGCCAATTATGGATAACAATCAACCACCCAATATGATGCCGTATCAAATGCCGTATCAACAGCCCATGATGCCGCCGAATCCGTATTATCAACAACAAAATCCATATCAAATGCCATATCAGCAAGGAGCGCCGTTTGGACCGCAATATACGTCTATGCCAAATCCGAATATGATGCCAATGGATAATAATAATATGCCGCCGCTTGTGCAGGGTGAGGAAGATTGTGGATGCGGAGGAGAAAGTAGACTATATAGTCCACAACCAGGCGGTCCGCAATATGCGAATCCTTTATATTATCAACCAACTCAGTCTGCATATGCACCACAGCCAGGAACGATGTATTATCAACCAGATCCACCAAATGTATTTGGAGAGCCCGTTTCAGAAGAAGAGGACGAAGAAGAAGTTTAAAAAGGCGGGAGTATTCCCGCCTTTTTTACATTCCTGTTAATTAAGAAAATGAAGTTTTTTTATGAAGTGCTAGAAAATTCCTAGTGAAATATTAACAGTGTAAAAACCTTCTCTGTTACTCATCATAAGAGGGAGCTTTTCAGTAGAGAAGCTCATTCTAACAGAGGGGGTTTTTGTATTGAATACGAAAGTAAAAGTGATTGCTGCTTCTTTGTTAGTTACTAGTGCATTAGCTGCATGTGGTACACCAAAAAACAATGCAATGGATGGACGTAACTACAATTACGAGCGTACATCTTATAATGATACACACCAGTATCGTGATAATGTGACGCGTAATGATCGTTATACAGATTATGTAACATATAGAAATGGTCGTAACGATACAGGATACAATTATTATCGAGATGTAAATTACAATGGACAAATTGCTAATCCGCATCCAACTCGTAATATTACAATGAACAATTCATACATTAACAATGATGGTAAAACAGCTGAAAGAATAACAAATCGTGTGAAACGTATGAATAACGTAGACCGTGTGTCTACAGTTGTATATGGAAACGATGTAGCGATTGCGGTAAAACCACGTAACACAGTGACAAATGAAACGGCGATGGCTAACGAAATTCGTCAAGCTGTTGCAAATGAAGTTGGAAACAGAAACGTATATGTTTCTGTAAGAAATGATATGTTTACTCGTGTCGATGCAATGAGTACGCGTCTACGTAACGGTACAGTTACAAACGATTTTAATCGTGACATAGTGAATATGTTCCGAGACATTCGTTACGGTTTAACTGGTACAGTGCGATAACAAAACAAAAGAGGAAGGGTGAGCCCTTCCTCTTTATTCATCGTTGTCTTGTAAACGACGTTTTTTAATAAAATAACTAACGGAGTAAGAAACTAAAAAGCATATGAAAAGAATACTACCTGTTAAAATAGCTTCAAACAGTGGTCTTTCTGGACTGAAAATAATATAAATAATAGCCATAACGATTCCTACAATAAGGGAGCGGAAGACAAGTTTGTAATAAGGAGTTAACTGTATTTCCTTTTCGCCTTCTTCTACATCGATTGAAACACTTAACTGTAAATAAGCAAGTAAAATACTTGTAAACATAAATAATAGCCACAATGGAGATTTCGTAATTTGATCAATGCCTTCAGTGAATCCGATATAGCCTAAAATTCCAACTACGCCAATGTATTGAAAAAGAAAGACAATACGTATGTTTTTTAACATTTGAAGAATGAGGCGTTCATCCTTTATTTTTTTCATAATATTCATCCCCTGCTTATTATGATTTCGCTGTCACATTAATTGTAACATATATATTGCAATTATCAATTTATAATTTACATAAAATAATTTGGATGAAAGAGGAAATAAAATATTTTTATAAACATGTTGCACTTATACTTTATTAATGTTATATTAGCAAAGCGATGAGCTAATTTACGTAAGACGAGAGATATGCTTAAGTGCTAAACACGCGAATGTGGTCGCCTGGTCTCTCGCCGTAAACGCATCAAGACGCCTGCTTTGCAGGCGTCTTTCATTTTATATAAAAGTAAATGATACATGCAGATGAGGTAAACCCTTGTCTGCATTTTTTATTTTTCGAAAGAAATGTAATATGGATAAAACCCCCATTTCCGGAAAAACTACTAATGAAAGTATGATCTTGCCTAAAAGAGGTGAACGGAAATGAAATGGATACTGATTGCGATGCAAGCTTTCGTTATGATGTTTTGTTTCGTTTATGGAACGAATGTGAAGGCGGAAGGGCCAGTACCAGAAGTAACGAAAAAAGAACCTGAGGTTACAATTTTATTAGAGCGTATGTATGTTGATGGCGAAGTAAGCGAAGAAATACTTACAGAAAAAGTGACGGATTTAGAAAAGTTTTTACAGCAGTATAAAGAATGGCAGCTCGTTGATCGTGATGATGTACAAATTGTATTGCAAAAGAAAGTTGATGATATTTCTCCGTTATTGAAAACGAGCGGGTATTTTGGTGTTTCAGAGGAAGGGATATTACAAATTTTCAAAGGTGTACCGAAAAGTGATAATGCGATCCATTCTTTCTTTCAAATTGATATGAAAAAGCTTGAGAGCTATGAACGTGCGAAATTGAAACGTGGCATTCGTATTAAATCAAAAGAAGGTTTTGTGAAGACGATTGAAAAAATGAAGCAATACGCAGTTCAAAGTAAGAAAAAAAGCAGCTCATGGTGAGCTGCTTTTTTTCTTATTTGTTTTTAGCTAAAATTTCTTTTGCGATTTCATCAATTAGCATATCTTTTCCGATTGGATTGAATGCTTTCGTATTGAAGACTTCATTTGATACTTCATATACGTGATTATTTTTAACTGCTTTATTGTCTTTCCAAACGGCACTGTTTTTGTAGTCTTCGTAAACTTTATCAGCTTCGCCGCCGAAGTTTACAATAAACATTTGGTCAGGCTGGAATGCAACTAGACCTTCTAGTGATACTTGCGCCATCGTTTGTTTTAAATCCGTACCTTTTGTTGCTGGAAGTTTTAAGTCATTAAAGATGATGTCACCGTATCCGAAGCTACCGTATACACGGAAGTTTTGTGGTGTAACTGCAACGAACATAAAGTTCTCATCTTTTGTTTTCTCTTTAATTTTTTTAGATAAAGAGTCTGCTTTCTTATCGTAGTCTGCAATCCATTTGTCTGCTTTCTTCTCTTCGTCAAATAGCTTACCTACTTCTTTAAACTTACCACGCCAGTCTTCTAAGTTTGTTTCTAGAACAACTGTAGGTGCAACCTTTTCTAGTTGATCATAAATTTTTAATTGACGGTTGTTTAAAATAATTAAGTCTGGTTTTAAAGCAGTAACAGCTTCTAAATCAACTTTAGGTGCCCAGTACCAACCTACTGCTTTTACTCCATCTAACTTGTCTGTTAAGTGATTTTGGATTTTATCTTTATATGTATTTGCTGTACCAACAGGTTTGTGTCCAAGAAGTAATAGTTCTTCTGTTGATCCAGATAAGTCAACAATTCTCTTTGGATTTACTGGAATTGTAGCTTCACCTTTAGCATGTTTTACAACTTTTGTTTTCGGTTGTTCTTTTGCCTTCGATTCTTCTTTTTGAGAAGAACAGCCAACGATAGAAAGAACAACGAGCATAATAGTAAATAAAATAAATAGCTTACGTTTCATCCTGATGTAACCCCTTTAATTAGTATTGATAATCATTATCGACTTCTGTATATTAAGGTGCTTTAACCTTTCTGTCAATGGAAAATAACAGAAGTTTCAAGTGGAGAACATTTGTTGGGGCAGTCTCGCTTTTCTATCATTAAATATGTTAAAATGGAATACATGATTTAAGAGGGAGAGATCGTATTTTGTTTGAATATGTTACAGGTTACGTGGAGTATGTAGGGCCGGAATATGTCGTAATTGATCATAATGGAATTGGTTATCAAATTTTCACACCAAATCCGTATGTATTTCAAAGAAGTAAGCAAGAAATCCGTGTCTATACATATCATTATGTGAGAGAAGATATTATGGCACTTTACGGGTTTAAAACACGTGAAGAGCGTTTATTATTTACAAAGTTGTTAGGCGTGTCTGGCATTGGGCCAAAAGGAGCTCTTGCAATTTTAGCTTCTGGTCAAACAGGACAGGTCGTTCAAGCGATTGAGCATGAAGATGAGAAGTTTTTAGTGAAATTCCCAGGCGTCGGAAAGAAAACAGCACGCCAAATGATTTTAGATTTAAAAGGAAAACTAGCAGATGTCGTACCAGATGCATTTGTTGATTTATTCTCAGACACAGAACGTTTTGATGAGAAGAAAGGTTCATCAGCTGAGCTTGATGAGGCACTGGAAGCTCTCCGCGCACTTGGATACGCAGAACGCGAAGTTTCTCGTGTTGTACCAGAGTTATTAAAAGAATCATTAACGACGGATCAGTATATTAAAAAGGCACTTAGTCTTTTACTAAATGGTAAGAGGTGAGTATAATGGACGAACGTCTCCTTTCAGGGGAATCTGCATATGAAGATGCGGATTTAGAATATTCATTACGGCCACAGACGCTCCGTCAGTATATTGGCCAAGATAAAGCAAAACATAATTTAGAAGTATTTATTGAAGCGGCGAAAATGCGTGAAGAAACGTTAGATCACGTGCTTTTATATGGACCACCAGGTCTTGGTAAAACGACGCTTGCGAATATTATTGCCAATGAGATGGGCGTTAATGTTAGAACAACTTCAGGTCCCGCAATTGAAAGACCAGGAGATTTAGCTGCTGTATTAACAGCGCTTCAGCCAGGGGATGTATTATTTATTGATGAAATTCATCGTTTGCATAGATCAATTGAAGAAGTATTGTATCCTGCGATGGAAGACTTTTGCCTTGATATTGTAATTGGAAAAGGGCCTTCAGCACGTTCTGTACGCCTAGATTTACCGCCATTTACATTAGTTGGAGCAACAACACGTGCTGGAGCATTATCGGCACCGCTTCGTGACCGCTTCGGTGTACTTTCAAGGTTAGAGTACTACACAGTAGATCAGCTTTCTGCGATTGTTGAACGTACAGCAGAAGTATTTGAAGTTGAAATCGATTCGTTAGCTGCATTAGAAATTGCAAGACGTGCTCGTGGTACACCTCGTATTGCGAATCGTCTTTTAAGACGTGTACGTGATTTCGCGCAAGTTCGTGGTAACGGAACGGTTACGATGGAAATTACACAAATGGCATTAGAGCTACTGCAAGTAGATAAATTAGGTCTAGATCATATTGATCATAAATTACTGCTTGGTATTATTGAGAAATTCCGTGGCGGTCCAGTTGGATTAGAAACGGTTTCAGCAACAATTGGAGAAGAATCTCATACGATTGAAGATGTGTATGAGCCGTATTTATTACAAATTGGCTTTTTACAACGAACGCCAAGGGGCCGAATTGTAACGCCGCTTGCGTATGAACATTTCGGAATGGAGATACCAAAAGTATGACGGAGATGCCAAAGCTGCTTATTACAGCCGGGATCTTACTCATCGTTGTTGGATTAGCTTGGAAGTTCATTGGAAGGCTTCCAGGCGATATTTTTGTGAAAAAAGGAAACGTTACCTTTTATTTTCCTATCATTACATGTATTGTGTTAAGTATTGTATTATCTTTTATTATGTATATAATAAATCGATTTAAATAAGAAATAGGTGGATATAGCTATGGATATAAATCTGTTTGATTTTCATTTACCAGAAGAACTTATTGCACAAGTCCCGTTAGAAGAGCGTGAAACATCAAGATTAATGGTGTTAGACCGTGAAACAGGTGATATTGAGCATAAACATTTTACGGATATTCTTTCTTACTTACATGAGGGGGATTGCTTAGTTTTAAATGAAACGAAAGTTATGCCTGCTCGTTTGCACGGTGTGAAAGAAGATACAGGCGCGCACATTGAAGTACTTCTTTTAAAACAAGAAGAAGGTGATAAGTGGGAAACGCTTGTAAAGCCAGCGAAACGTGTAAAAGAAGGAACTGTTATCTCTTTTGGCGAAGGGAAATTAAAAGCAACTTGCACAGGAACTGCAGATCAAGGTGGACGTCAGCTTGAATTTTCATATGACGGCATCTTCTATGAAATTTTAGATGAACTTGGGGAAATGCCACTTCCTCCATATATTAAAGAGACGCTAGAAGATCGCGATCGCTATCAAACAGTATATGCGAAAGAAATCGGTTCAGCAGCAGCGCCGACTGCGGGACTTCACTTTACAGAAGAGTTACTTGAGAAGTTAAAGCAAAAAGGCGTTCAGTTAGCATTCATTACACTTCACGTAGGACTTGGAACATTTAGACCAGTTTCTGCAGACACGATTGAAGAACACCATATGCACGCAGAATATTATCATATGTCTGAAGAGACAGCGGCATTATTAAATCGTGTGAAAGAGAATGGTGGACGTATTATTACTGTAGGTACGACATCAACTCGTACGTTAGAAACAATTGCAACAGATCATGAAGGTAAGCTTTGCGCCGCTTCTGGATGGACAGATATTTTCATGTATCCCGGATATGAATTTAAAGCAATTGATGGTTTAATTACAAACTTCCATTTACCGAAATCAACATTAATTATGCTTGTAAGTGCATTTGCAAATAGAGATAATGTACTTCATGCTTATAATGAAGCAGTAAAAGAAAAATATCGTTTCTTTAGCTTCGGTGATGCAATGTTCGTTGCATCTCACGCTAAAATGAGAAACAAATAAAAGGAGTAAGTTATGACAGCAATTCGTTATGAATTTATTAAGACATGTAAACAAACGGGTGCCCGTTTAGGTCGTGTGCATACGCCGCACGGTTCATTTGATACACCAACATTTATGCCAGTTGGTACACTTGCAACAGTTAAGACAATGTCACCAGAAGAATTAAAAGCAATGGATTCTGGCATTATTTTAAGTAATACGTATCATTTATGGCTACGTCCAGGTCATGAAATTATTCGTGAAGCAGGCGGCTTGCATAAATTTATGAACTGGGATCGTGCAATCTTAACAGACTCTGGTGGTTTCCAAGTATTCAGTTTAAGTGACTTCCGTCGTATTGAAGAGGAAGGCGTTCACTTCCGTAATCACTTAAATGGAGATAAATTATTCTTATCACCAGAAAAAGCGATGGAAATCCAAAATGCATTAGGTTCAGATATTATGATGGCATTTGATGAGTGTCCACCATTCCCGGCTACTTTTGAATATATGAAGAAATCTGTAGAGCGTACGAGCCGCTGGGCAGAACGTTGCTTAAAAGCGCATGAACGTCCGCAAGATCAAGGTTTATTCGGTATTGTACAGGGCGGGGAGTACGAAGAACTTCGTCGTCAAAGTGCGAAAGATCTTGTTTCAATGGACTTCCCTGGTTACGCTGTAGGTGGTTTATCTGTTGGTGAACCGAAAGATATTATGAACCGTGTTCTTGAGTTTACAACACCACTTCTTCCAGATAATAAGCCTCGTTACTTAATGGGTGTAGGTTCTCCTGACTCGTTAATCGATGGCGCAATTCGTGGTATTGATATGTTTGACTGTGTACTTCCAACTCGTATCGCTCGAAATGGTACATGTATGACAAGTGAAGGTCGCCTTGTTGTAAAAAATGCGAAATTCGCAAGAGACTTCGGTCCGCTTGATCCAAACTGTGATTGCTACACATGTAAAAACTACTCACGTGCGTACATTCGTCACTTAATGAAATGTGATGAAACGTTCGGAATTCGTTTAACGTCTTATCACAACCTTCATTTTCTGTTAAACTTAATGGAGCAGGTGAGACAAGCTATTCGTGAAGACCGTCTTGGCGATTTCCGCGAAGAGTTCTTTGAACAGTATGGCTTTAATAAACCGAATGCTAAAAACTTCTAATACATAATTTAAAAGGAGGAACAAAAGATGAATGCAGGTATGATGAATATCGTTATGATCGTTGCGATGTTTGCGATTTTCTATTTCTTATTAATTCGCCCGCAACAAAAACGTCAAAAAGCAGTTGCTCAAATGCAAAGTGAGTTAGCAAAAGGTGATGCTATCGTAACAATCGGTGGTTTACACGGTACAATCGAATCAGTAGATGAGACAAAAATTGTTATTAAATCTGGTGGTTCACACTTAACTTTCGATCGCAATGCGATTCGTGAAGTTGTGAAAAACTAATGTGGAAGGCCCTGCATGAAATGTGCAGGGCCTTTTTTAGTTACTTTGCTTTGACATATTTACACCGAAAATACCACCGAGTGTACTCGCCCCCATTAATGCTAATTGATAAAGTAATTGTGAGTTCGATAAAGTTTGAGAAAAGCCTAAATAGTTAACTAAAAAAACGAGTATAGTGAACGTGAGACCTGTTGTGAGACCTACTAGCCAACCTTTTCCTTGAGCCTTTTTGCCGGCAGTAAATCCAGACATAAGCATAGATAAAAGAGCGAGTATAAAAATAGTAACGGTTAATGTCCCTTCGTTTATATTCGTAAACTTTAATAAAAGAGCCATAATCATGCTAGTAATAGATGCGAGAATTAGTAGTGTAACAATACCGAAGCCAATTGCAGTTGATAATTTTTTCGTTCCATCCATTTATGCATTCCCCCTTTTTAATACAAGCATATTTTCCTTTTGTCTAAGTTAGACTAGTTTCTTTTTTATAGGGGAGTCTATACGTAAAAAAGGAGATGTAGAAATGGAATGGATATCAATAATTGGACGGACAATGCTTTTGTATATCATCATCTTAATTATTTTTCGTCTTATGGGTAAACGTGAGATAGGAGAGCTAAGTGTATTAGATTTAGTCGTATTTATTATGCTTGGAGAAATGGCTGTAGTGGCAATTGAAAATACCGATAAATCACTTTGGCATCAATTAGTTCCGATGACTTTTCTTATGTGCATCCAAATTATTTTGTCAGTCATTTCCCTAAAGTATCAACGCTTTCGGCATTTAATAGAAGGTGAGCCGGCTATTCTTGTAAACGCGGGAAAGATTGATGAAAAGAAGATGAGAAAGCAACGTTATAATATAGATGATTTAATGATGCAATTAAGGGAACAAGGAGTTGGAGATATTCGGGATGTAGAATATGCTATTTTGGAACCGTCTGGGAAGTTATCTGTCTTTCAAAAACAAAAAAATAAACAAGATACATTGCAGTTTACGCTTCCTCTTATTATTGATGGAGAAATTCAATCTAGTCATTTACAAATGATTGAACATACAGATGCATGGCTTATTGAGAAATTAAAAAACTTAGGTTATAACGATGTAACACAAATTTTATACTGTAGTTTTCAAAACGGAAAATTTTTTGTTGATGTAAAAGAAGATTAGAGATTTATCCTTTGAAAGAGTAAGAATGATTAGTTTAACTAATAATCAGTGGAGATTACCCCACTGATTAAAGTTTCAACTTATTTCAAAAATGAAAGTTTACGAATGATAGGGAGACGACTTAACTCTTCTTTTCGAATGAGTTTGAAAGTGAAGAGAAGTACGATATAAACAATTGTTGTCAAAGTGATTTCCCATAATGTTTGTATGCCAAGGGCATGAGAGAAAATAATATATTTATGAAGATAAAAACCGAAGGCGCCCGCGATACCGATGGCGAGTCCACCGAAAATATAGTCTTTTGCGTAAATGGTAAATGTAATCTTTTTTAAAACAGTAGCGTAGTGAAGAAATGTTACTGTTACAATATTTGCAGCAATAGCGAGAGCAACCCCCATCATTTGAAATTCTGGCCTTGATGCTAGTACAAAAATAACGATTAATTTCACGATGGCACCAATAAATGTATTCATCATTGCAGCTCTTGCTAAGTTTAAAGCTTGCAAAACAGAGGTAAGTGGACTTTGGAAATAATGAAATAAAAAGCAAGGCGCAAGAAGTTGAATGAATGCTGTTGCGCTGTCTGATCCATACATAAGAGTTAAAACAGGAGAAGCGAATACGTATAATATAACGACAGACCATCCGCCGGTAATTAATGAAATTCGAAGTGCTTGTTGTAAACGGTGCTCCACTAATTTATGTTGTCTTTTTGCCATTGCTTCACTAATAGAAGGGACGAGCGCTGTAGAGAGAGCGTATGTAATAAAGGCGGGTAGTGATAGGAGCGGGAATGCATAACCGTTTAATATACCGTATTGCTGGGTTGCAACAGAAGCAGCGACACCAGCGATTGCTAAGCTTTGCATAACGACAATAGGTTCAAAAAAATATGAAACGGAGCCGATTAAACGACTTCCTGTAGTTGGAAGGGCAATATCCATCAGAGAATAAAATGTCCCTTTGCTTTCCTTTACAGTAGTGAAAAATCCAGAGCGTATTGATAAATGTTTTTCTCGCTGAAATAACGTGAGTAAAAATAATAAGGATGCAACTTCACCGAGAACAGCTGATAACATAGCGCCGGCTGCAGCGTATTCTATGCCGTAAGGTAAAAATAACTGGATGCATATAGCGATAATGGTAATGCGGACGACTTGTTCTAGAACTTGCGCATAAGCGCTAGGTTTCATGTTTTGTTTCCCTTGAAAGTAACCACGCAAAACAGAAGAAACAGCAATAACCGGGACAACGGGCAAAATGGCCATTAATGGATAGTACGTTCTTTCGTCGGTTAATAATGTTTTTGCTAAAATAGGCGTGAGGAACATAATTCCGATTGTTAAAATGATACTAATAACGGATGTAACAGCTAGTGATACGGTTAATATTTTTTTAACTCTTTGTTTATCGTTTACAGCTTCCGCTTCTGCTACAAACTTTGCGATTGCGACAGGAAGACCAATTTGTGTCAATGTAATTGCTAAAATGAATGTAGGAACGGCCATCATATAAAGACCAACGCCTTCTTCTCCTAAAATACGTGCCATTACTATGCGGTTGATAAAGCCAAGTATTTTTGTAATAAAGCCGGCTATCATTAAAATAAATGCGCCTTTTAAAAAGCTTTGTCTCGTCATGTTCTTCTCCTACCTTCTCAAAATCAATGGAATGATTTACAATAATTTATATGCACGTACGAGACAAGAATGACAAGCATTTAAGAGAGTGAAGTATGATAGTGCTCTTGAAAGTAGTTATTGCTGTCCATTAGAGCGGGATTAAAGCGACTTTTTCGTGCTGAAATAAGAAGGAGATGTTATAAATGTTAGATAGAGAGGCTTTGGTAGAATCATACCGCGGACAGTTACAAGTCGTTTTAGAAAGTAAAGTAGAAGAGTTTCAAATGTTCGGTTACGACCGAGTGACAGATGATGACATTTGGAAGTTTCTCAAAGTGAAAAAGTGGAAGAAGATAGACAGCGATGTTAGATTGTATGAATTAGTTAATGACGTATTAACAGTAAGTACTAATGAATATATGACATATTTAACTGTTGAAGCGTACCAAGCACCGCTTTGGTCATTTGATGAGTACGAAAATAAATAACCGACTGCAATTGGTTTGTTCTTCCTTTTGCAGTATAATGATATGTATTGATAAAGAGGAAATAATTATGTCTAAGATTATATATAAAGGAGGTAGTGAAGAGGAAAATAAATGATGAAAGTGTAGGTAGTGTAAAAGCTTACCTATACAGCTAGTGATGAACTAGCAAAAATTATAGAAAGGAAGTCTACTAACTAGGCGTATGCACACGTATAGCAGTGAATCGTAAAAGATTTATTGAAAGTGTTAGTAGCAGAAAGAGGGTACATATGGCAAAGCGTGGTACAAGAATTGCCGCCTTTTTCCTCATCGTCTTATTAATCGGTGGAGTAATTGGTGCGGCAGGAAAAGACATAGCAAAAGGAATTAGTCTAGGACTAGACCTTCGCGGTGGTTTTGAAATTCTGTATGAAGTAAAACCAGCCAAAAAAGGTGATAAAATCGATCGAGACGTACTTGTAAGTACAGTAGGTGCTCTTGAAAATCGTGTCAATGTTCTCGGTGTAAGTGAGCCGAACATTCAAATCGAAGGGCAAGATCGAATTCGTGTACAGCTTGCTGGTGTACAAGACCAGCAAAAAGCACGTGAAATGTTATCAACACAAGCGAAATTAACATTCCGTGATGTGGATGATAACCTTCTTATGGATGGAACGGATTTAAAAGGCGGCGGAGCGAAACAAACATTTGATGACCAAGGCCGTGCGAGCGTAGGTCTTACACTAAAAAGCGCTGAAAAATTCCGTGCAGTAACTGAAAAGATTTCAAAAATGCCACCACCAACGAATTTAATGGTAATTTGGCTTGACTTTGAAGAAGGAAAAGATTCGTATAAAGCAGAATCTGCAAAACCGAATCCGAAGTTCTTATCAGCGGCAACAGTAAGTCAAGTATTTAACCAAGCTGAAGTATCTATCGTAGGTGGAAACTTTACAGTTGAAAGTGCGAAACAACTTTCATCTTTATTAAATGCAGGTGCACTTCCTGTTGATTTAAAAGAAATGTATTCAACATCTGTTGGAGCGAAATTTGGTCAGCAAGCGTTAGAGCAAACGATTTTCGCTAGTGCGATTGGTATCGCTCTTATTTTCTTATTTATGCTTGTATTCTACCGTTTACCAGGACTTGTAGCGGTTATTATGTTAGGTTTATACATTTTCGTTACATTACTTGTCTTTAACTGGATGCATGCAGTTCTGACATTACCAGGTATTGCAGCGTTAGTGCTCGGAGTAGGTATAGCAGTTGATGCGAATATTATTACGTACGAGAGACTGAAAGAAGAGCTGAAAATCGGTAAGTCCATGATGTCGGCATTCCGTGCTGGTAACCATCGTTCATTAGCAACAATTTTAGATGCGAACGTTACGACCCTTGCAGCTGCTGGTGTGTTATTCGTTTATGGTAATAGCTCTGTAAAAGGATTCGCAACAAGTTTAATCGTAAGTATTTTGGTTGGTTTTATTACGAACGTATTCGGTACTCGTTTCTTACTAGGTCTACTTGTAAAGAGCCGTTACTTTGATAAAAAACCAGGATATTTTGGTGTGAAACAAAAGGATATTATTCCATTAACAAAAGGTGTAGTACATCCGCCAACGAGATTTGATCGTATTAATTTCGTAAATATCGGTCATAAATTCCTTATCTTCTCGATTGTAGTTGTAATTGCGGGTGCAATTATCTTACCAATTTTCAAATTGAATCTTGGTATTGACTTTGCGAGTGGTACACGTATCGACTTGCAATCAAAACAAGCCGTTACTGTGTCTGATGTTCATAAAGATTTTAAAGAATTGAACATTGATGTGAAGGAAGAAAATATTGTACCGACTGGAGATGACAATAAAGGTTTCGCAGTTCGTACATTAGGTGTTTTATCAAAAGATGAAATTGCGAAAACAAAAACATTCTTCCACGATAAATATGGTACAGATCCAAACGTAAGTACAGTTTCACCGACAATCGGTAAAGAAATTGCACGAAATGCATTTATCGCTGTACTGATTGCTTCTGCGGTTATCATTTTATACGTAAGTATTCGTTTCCGATTTACGTATGCGCTATCTGCAGTACTTGCATTATTACATGACGCATTCGTTATGATTGTTATGTTTAGTATTTTCCAATTAGAGGTAGACTTAACGTTTATCGCTGCAGTACTAACAATCATCGGTTATTCTATTAATGACTCGATTGTTACATTTGATAGAAACCGTGAATTATACAAACAGAAAAAACGAGTGCGCGATATAAAAGATCTAGAAGAAATCGTAAATGCAAGTATTCGCCAAACGCTTGGTCGCTCGATTAACACCGTATTAACAGTGTTATTCCCAGTAATTGCACTGCTTATCTTCGGTAGTGAGTCACTACGTAACTTCTCGTTTGCGTTACTTGTTGGATTAATAGTAGGTACGTACTCTTCTGTTTTCGTTGCCTCTCAAATTTGGTTAATGCTTGAAAACCGTCGTTTGAAAAAGGGGAAAAACAAGAAGAAGGTTGAGAAAGTAGAATCTGAACCGCAAGTATAGAAAAGATGATGCCTTATTATGAGGCATCTCTTTTTTCGTTTGTGGATACAATAAGATAGCAACTTTTTGATGGGAAGAAGATGGAAGAAAGTGGTGGTGTTATTGCTGTTTTTGTTAAAATAAAAAGATAGGTTAAGAAAAGAAGGGATTTTAATTATGGAAAAAGATGAACGTTTTAAACAGGCCGAGTTTGGTGCTATTGTCGGGATCGTTGGTAATATTATATTAGCAATTGTAAAGGCGGTAATTGGTTATATTGGGAACAGTAAAGCACTGCTAGCAGATGCGGTGCATTCTGCATCAGATGTAATTGGTTCGCTAGCTGTACTTTTTGGATTGCGAGCGGCAAAGCAGCCACCTGATGAAGATCATCCGTATGGTCATGGTAAAGCGGAATCGATTTCAGCGATTATTGTTGCGGTATTATTATTTATTGTGGGACTTGAAATCGCGATTTCATCTATAAAAGCTTTTTCGCAAGAACTAGAACCGCCGAAAGGAATTACGATTTTTGCTGTTGTTCTTTCAATCGTCGTGAAAGAAGGAATGTTTCAATATAAATTCCGATTAGGGAAAAGGGTAAATAGTGATGCAATTATTGCAAATGCATATGAGCACCGTTCGGATGTATTTTCTTCAATTGCAGCTTTAATCGGTATTTGTGCAGCTATACTCGGTGGTAAGCTTGGTATAGACTGGCTTGTATATGCTGATCCGATTGCAGGATTAGTTGTTTCGCTTCTTGTTGTAAAAATGGCATGGAGCATTGGAGCGGAAGCAATTCATGCAACGCTTGACCATGTTCTTCATGAGGAGGATGTTATTCCGCTTAGAGAAGCAGTCCTTCAAGTAGATGGTGTGAAAAAAATTGGTTCTTTATATGCACGGGAGCATGGTCATTATGTTATTGTCGATATTAAAGTGTCTGTAGATCCATACATTACTGTAGAAGAAGGACACCGTATTGGAAAACATGTGAAAGAAATACTTATGAAACAAGATAATGTACAAAATGTATTCGTACATATAAATCCGTATTCTCCAAATTAAACATCATTAACATTTTAGTATATAGATATTGCATCGTAGTTTGCATTATATTGTCACCCCTTAATCTGTCTTGTATAATGAACAGGTTAAGGGGTGATTTCGTGTTACAACCGAAGACGCGTTGGAAAGAAAAAGAATATAATGACGAACGAGTGAGTGAATTAGCAAGTAAATTACAGTTATCGCCACTTGTCGTTTCATTATTCCTCGGTAGAGGACTAGATACAGAAGATAAGATTTTAGATTTTTTAAATACAGAAAATCAAGAATTTCATGATCCATTTTTATTAGAAGGAATGGATAGAACGGTAGAACGTGTAAATAAGGCGATTCAAAATGGAGAACAAATATTAATATTTGGTGATTACGATGCAGACGGAGTAAGTAGTACAACTGTGTTATATCTTGCTCTTCAAGAATTAGGTGCAGAAGTAGAATTTTATATTCCAAATCGTTTTACAGAAGGGTATGGGCCGAACGAAGAAGCGTTTCGTTGGGCGCATAGCGCAGGGTTCTCACTGATTATTACTGTCGACACTGGCATCGCAGCAGTACATGAAGCGAATGTAGCGAAAGAGCTTGGAATAGATCTAATTATTACAGATCACCATGAGCCACCGCCAGAATTGCCAGAAGCACTTGCGATTATACATCCGAAATTAGATGGCGGTGTATATCCGTTTCACTATTTAGCTGGTGTAGGTGTTGCGTTTAAAGTTGCGCATGCACTATTAGGCCGTGTACCAGAACATTTATTAGAGATTGCAGTAATCGGTACAGTAGCTGATTTAGTGTCACTTCATGGTGAAAATAGGTTGCTAGTGAAACGCGGTTTAAAACATATGCGTATGACGAAAAATATTGGTTTAAAGGCATTGTTTAAAGTTGCTAACGTTTCGCAAAGTGAAATTACAGAAGAGAGTATTGGCTTCTCAATTGCACCGCGTATTAATGCGGTCGGGCGTTTAGAAGATGCAACGCCGGCTGTACACCTTTTATTATCAGATGATCCTGAGGAAGCGAAAGAGTTGGCCGAAGAAATTGATGAGCTGAACAAACTGCGAAAAGATATTGTAAAGCAAATTACAGAAGAGGCTATCGCTGAAGTGGAAAATAACTTCCCACCAGAAGAAAATAAAGTATTAGTACTTGCGAAAGAAGGCTGGAACCCAGGGGTAATTGGAATTGTTGCTTCGAAATTAGTTGAACGTTTTTATCGTCCGACGATTGTATTAAGTATTGATCCTATAAAAGAAACAGCAAAAGGCTCAGCACGTAGTATTGCAGGATTTGATTTGTTTGCAAATTTATCAGATTGTAGAGAGTTATTACCACACTTCGGAGGGCATCCGATGGCAGCGGGAATGACGCTACATATGAATGATGTAGATGAATTACGTCGCCGCTTAAATGAACAAGCAGATGCAATTTTAACAGAAGAAGATTTTATTCCAATTACAGCAGTTGATGTTTTTTGTAAAGTAGAGGATGTAACACTAGCGGCAATTGAAGATATGCAAAAACTAGCCCCGTTTGGTGTTGGAAATCCGAAACCACGTATTGCAGTGAAAGATGCAGAGTTAGAAAGTATTCGCGCGATCGGATCAGATGGCTCTCATTTAAAAATGGCTCTTCGTGATGGACAAGCAACACTGGATACAATTGGATTTGGTTTTGGTGCATATGCGAAAGAAATCTCTCCAGTTGCAAAAGTATCTGTAATAGGAGAAGCATCCATCAATGAATGGAATAACTTTAAGAAGCCACAACTAATGGTACAAGATATTGCTGTAGAGGCGTGGCAATTATTTGATTGGCGTAGTATGCGTAATGCAGAAGCAAATTTAGCAGAACTTCCGAAAGAAAAAATAACAATGGTGTATTTTTCTGAAGAGGTATTGAATAAATTTTCTTTAGAGAGCTATAAAGAAAAGCTCATGCATGCTTCAGAAGTAACGCATTTAGATGATCAATATATCGTGTTACTTGATTTACCAAAAGGAACAGATGAATTACGTGAGCTATTTAAGGTAGGATTCCCAGCGCGAATTTATACGCTATTTTATCAAGAGAATAACCACTTATTTAGTACAGTTCCGACGAGAGAACACTTTAAATGGTACTATTCTTTCTTAAGCCAAAAAACACCATTTTCTTTAAGACAATATGGAGAACAACTATGTCGTCATAAAGGTTGGTCAAAAGATACAGTAAATTTCATGACACAGGTGTTTTTTGAGTTAGAATTTGTTACAATAAAAGATGGCGTCATTTTTATGGCAGACAAAAAACAAAAGCGTGATTTAATTGAATCGAACACATATCGTGAGAAAATGAACCACTTACAATTAGAAAAAGAATTGGTTTATAGCACATATCAGCAACTATATACATGGTTTGAAACGATTCGTAATCATAAAGAAGTAGAACAGTTAGGGTAAAGGATTTGTATTTACAAACCTTTTAGATCTGAGGAGGATTCAGAAATATGGATTTCAAGCAACATATCGCAATTGTACCGGATTATCCGAAAGAAGGTATTGTGTTTAAAGACATTACACCTTTAATGAATGACGGTAAAGCATACAAAGCAGCAACAGATGCAATCGTTGAATACGCAAAAGAAAGAGATATCGATGTTGTAGTAGGACCAGAAGCTCGTGGTTTCATTATCGGTTGCCCAGTTTCTTATGCGTTAGAAGTAGGATTTGCACCAGTTCGTAAATTAGGAAAATTACCACGTGAAGTAATTACTGTTGACTACGGTAAAGAATATGGTAAAGATGTTTTAACAATCCATAAAGATGCAATTAAGCCAGGTCAGCGCGTATTAATTACAGATGATCTATTAGCTACAGGTGGAACAATCGAAGCGACAATTAAGTTAGTTGAAGAGCTAGGCGGAGTTGTAGCAGGAATTGCATTCTTAGTAGAACTTACTTACTTAGATGGTCGTAAAATGTTAGATGGTTACGATGTATTAGTATTAGAAAAATACTAATCACTATATAGGTAAAACTACGGTGATAAAAAGTACCCGTGAATCTCTTGGAGAGGAGCGGGTACTTTTGTATAATTGAACAAAAAATTATGGTGAAATGTCAGTAAAATCTTTTCCTTTTCACAATTCACAATCATTGGGTTATAATGATAGAATATAATTTATTCTATTAAATAAAGATAAAGTCAATTTTCAATAAAAGGTGATTCGATGGCAAATGAGCAGGTACTAACAGCTGAACAGGTACTCGAGAAAGCAAGTCAATATTTAGCGGATGAAGATATTGAGCTAGTGGCACGTGCCTATGAATATGCACGTGATGCGCATAGCGAACAATATAGAAAATCGGGTGAACCGTATATTATTCATCCGATTCAAGTTGCAGGTATTTTAGTTGATTTACACATGGATCCAGCTACGGTATCAGCAGGTTTCTTACATGATGTAGTGGAAGATACAGAGATTACGTTAGAAGATATTGAACGGGAATTTAACAAAGAAATTGCTATGCTTGTTGATGGCGTTACAAAGCTTGGGAAGATTAAATATAAATCTCACGAACAACAACAAGCAGAAAACCATCGCAAAATGTTTATTGCAATGGCTCAAGATATTCGAGTTATTTTAATTAAACTAGCTGATCGTCTTCATAATATGCGTACATTGAAACATTTGCCTCAAGAGAAGCAGCGTCGCATAGCGAATGAAACGTTAGAAATCTTTGCACCTTTGGCACATAGACTCGGAATTAGTACTATTAAATGGGAGCTAGAGGATACGTCACTTCGCTATTTAAATCCACAACAATATTATCGTATTGTAAATTTAATGAAGCGTAAACGTGCAGAACGTGAAGAATATTTAGACGAAGTAATGACTGGTATTCGTGAGAAATTAAAAGAAGTTGCAATTCAACCTGAGATTTCTGGAAGACCGAAACATATTTACAGTATTTATCGTAAAATGGCACTGCAAAATAAGCAGTTCAATGAAATTTACGATTTATTAGCTGTACGTGTCGTTGTAAATAGTATTAAAGATTGTTATGCGGTGCTTGGAATTATTCATACGTGCTGGAAGCCGATGCCAGGTCGTTTTAAAGATTATATTGCAATGCCAAAAGCAAATCTATATCAATCTCTTCATACGACTGTAATTGGACCGAAAGGTGATCCACTTGAAGTGCAAATTCGTACGAAAGAAATGCATGAAATTGCAGAATTTGGGATCGCGGCACACTGGGCATACAAAGAAGGAAAAACAGCAGAAACAACAGGTACATTAGAGAAGAAACTCACATGGTTCCGTCAAATATTAGAATGGCAAAATGAAGCTTCTAATGCAGAAGAATTTATGGAGTCATTAAAAATTGATTTATTCTCTGACATGGTATTCGTCTTTACACCGAAAGGCGATGTAATGGAATTACCACTTGGATCTGTTCCAATTGATTTCGCGTATCGTGTCCATTCGGAAATTGGGAATAAAACAATTGGTGCAAAAGTAAATGGGAAAATGGTGACGCTGGATTATAAATTAAAAACAGGCGACATCATTGAAATTTTAACGTCGAAACATTCATATGGCCCAAGCCAGGATTGGGTAAAACTTGCTCAAACATCTCATGCGAAAAATAAAATTCGTCAATTCTTTAAGAAACAACGTAGAGACGAAAATATTGAAAAAGGCCGTGAACTTGTTGAAAAGGAAGTACGTGGTCTAGAGTATGAGATGAAAGAAGTATTGGCGCCGGATAACTTAAAACGCGTCGCTGAGAAATTTAACTTTGCAAATGAAGAAGATATGTTTGCAGCAGTTGGATATAGCGGAATTACAGCTTCGCAAATTGTTACGCGACTAACGGACAAGTTCCGCAAACAACGCGAAGAAGAAGAAATTGTTGAAGTTAAAGAAGTCCGTAAACCGATGAAAATTCGAAAATGGGATTCTGGTGTAAAGGTAAGCGGTGCTGATAATTTATTAATCCGTTTATCGAAATGCTGTAACCCAGTTCCGGGCGATGATATCGTTGGGTATATTACGAAAGGCCGAGGTGTATCAATTCACCGCCGTGATTGTGTAAATGTTCATACAGAAGAAGCTGTAGAACGATTATTAGAGGTAGAGTGGGAAGGTAGCCCTGAAAAAGAAATTGAGTATAACGTTGATATTGAAATTTCAGGTTACGATCGCCGCGGTTTATTAAATGAAGTACTGCAAGCTGTTACAGAGACGAAAACATACATTTCAGCTGTTTCTGGTAGAAGTGACCGTAATAAGATGGCAACAATTAATATGTCAATCTCGATTCGTAACTTACAACACTTGAAAAAAGTAGTAGAACGCATTAAACGCGTTCCAGAAATTTATGCAGTACGACGCATGATGCATTAATAGGGAGTGTAGAAAGATGAGAGTTGTTTTACAACGATCAAAGAAAGCGTCTGTCACAGTAGACGGTGAGATCGTAGGACAAATTCCGTTCGGTTTAACATTACTAGTTGGCATTACGCACGAAGATACAGAAAAAGATGCAACTTACATTGCGGAAAAAATTGCAAACTTACGTATTTTTGAAGATGAGAGCGGAAAGATGAATCATTCTGTACTTGATGTAGAAGGACAAGTTCTATCTATTTCGCAATTCACATTATACGGAGATTGCCGCAAGGGCAGACGTCCAAACTTTATGGATGCTGCGAAACCTGATTATGCAGAGCGTTTATACGATTTCTTTAATGAAGAAGTTCGTAAACAAGGATTACATGTGGAAACAGGGAAGTTTGGAGCAATGATGGACGTTTCTTTAATCAATGATGGTCCGGTGACCTTAATTGTAGAAAGTAAATAGTGTTCATAAAAAAGAGAGGGTTATATAATCCTCTCTTTTTTATACATTGTTGTATGTTTTGTTCATTTATTTGGAATCAATAGCAGTTTCGGTTATGTATAACTCTCTCATCAATATGGAACAATAAAAAGTAAAACATCCATATTGAATGTGAGGGATATACGTATGCGTATGAATGAAAAAGGGCATTCTGTTACAAATGGTGCAAATCAACTGTTTAACGTGAATTTTCATGATTTTATTTCAAAAGAGCAAAACAATACTTCAATGGAGCTTGCTTCGGAGTTTGGGATTTCTCTTCAAGATGTAAAGCGTTTAAAGAAGCAGATTGAACGTTCTTAGAGCACTTGACAATCCTACTTAACAAACGTATAGTAATTTTATATTTACATATGAATATAACCGTTGATAGAGAAGAGTAAATGAGACACACATGGAAAGAGAAGGAATGTCTTAGGCTGAAAACATTTCTGCATGATGACTGATTGAATGACACTCTAGAGGTTTCAACTTGAACGGCATATATGCTTAGTAGGGATGAACGCATATTTAAGCGTTATTAAAAAAGTGGAAGCATACGTGCTTCAATTAGGGTGGCACCACGGGTATAATACTCTCGTCCCTACTGTTTAAACAGTAGAGGCGGGAGTTTTTTTATTTTTATTAAGATTAAAACAATTTGAGGAGGAACTGAATATGTCTATTCAAATCCCACGCGGAACGCAAGATATTCTTCCAGGCACTGTTGAGTTATGGCAGTATATCGAAGGGCAAGCACGCGAAATTTGCCGTCGTTACAATTATAAAGAAATTCGTACACCAATCTTTGAACACACTGAGCTATTTTTACGCGGTGTTGGTGATACGACAGATATCGTACAAAAAGAAATGTACTCATTCCAAGATCGTGGAGAGCGTAGCTTAACATTACGTCCAGAAGGTACTGCACCTGTTGTACGTTCTTACGTTGAAAATAAAATGTTTGGTGATGCGACACAACCAACGAAATTATACTATATCGGTCAAATGTTCCGTTATGAAAGACCACAAGCAGGTCGCTATCGTCAATTCGTACAATTCGGTATCGAAGCAATCGGCAGTAATGACCCTGCAATTGATGCAGAAGTAATTGCACTTGCTGTTGAATTTTACCGCGGCATGGGCTTAAAAAATATTAAAGTTGTATTAAACAGTTTAGGTGACGCAGCGAGCCGTCAAGCACACCGTGATGCATTAATCGCACACTTTGAGCCACGTATCGGCGAATTCTGTTCTGACTGTCAATCTCGCTTAGAAAAGAACCCACTTCGAATTTTAGACTGTAAGAAGGACCGTAACCATGAATTAATGGGAACAGCACCATCTATTACAGAATACTTAAACGAAGATTCAGCAGTATACTATGACAAAGTTCAAGAACTATTAACGATGATGGATGTTCCATTTGAAAAAGATCCGAACTTAGTGCGTGGTTTAGACTACTATCAACACACTGTTTTTGAAATTATGAGTGAGGCAGAAGGTTTCGGTGCGATCACTACATTAAGCGGTGGTGGCCGTTATAACGGACTTGTACAAGAAATCGGTGGACCAGAAATGCCAGGTATCGGTTTTGCAATGAGTATTGAACGTTTAATTATGGCGCTAAAAGCTGAAAACATTGAATTACCACTTGAACATAGCATTGATTGTTACGTTGTAGCGCTTGGCGAAAAAGCGAAAGACCATGCTGCAAAAGTTGCGTTCGATCTTCGTAAAGCTGGATTGTCAGTTGAAAAAGATTATTTAGATCGCAAAATGAAAGCACAATTTAAATCAGCAGATCGTCTAAAGGCGAAATTTGTAGCTGTATTAGGAGAAGATGAGCTAGATAAAGGCATCATTAACTTAAAAGATATGGCAACAGGTGAACAAGAAGAAGTAGCGTTAGATGTATTTGCTTCATACGTAGCAGAGAAATTAATATAGGGGGAACTTACAGTGGCTGAAAGAACACATGCATGTGGAAAAGTAACAGTAGAAGCTGTTGGACAAACAGTTCAATTAAAAGGTTGGGTACAAAAACGCCGTGACTTAGGTGGATTAATCTTTATCGATTTACGTGACCGTACAGGTATCGTACAAGTTGTATTTAACCCAGAAACATCAAAAGAAGCGTTAGAAGTAGCAGAAACAATTCGTAGCGAATACGTATTACACGTAGAAGGTACAGTTGTTGAACGTGGTGAAGGCGCAATTAATGACAATATGGCAACTGGTCGTATTGAAGTACAAGCAACAAAAGTAAATGTACTAAATGCAGCGAAAACAACGCCAATTATCATTGCTGATGATACAGATGCATCAGAAGATGTGCGTTTAAAATATCGTTATTTAGACTTACGTCGTCCTGTAATGTTCAACACATTCAAAATGCGTCACGACGTAACAAAAACAATTCGTAACTTCTTAGATACAGAAGAGTTCTTAGAAGTAGAAACACCAATTTTAACGAAAAGCACGCCAGAAGGAGCTCGTGACTATTTAGTGCCAAGTCGTGTACATGATGGTGAATTCTATGCATTACCACAGTCACCACAGTTATTTAAACAGCTTCTTATGGTCGGCGGATTTGAGCGTTACTATCAAGTAGCACGTTGTTTCCGTGATGAAGATTTACGTGCGGATCGTCAACCAGAATTCACGCAAATCGATATCGAAGCTTCATTCTTAACACAAGATGAAATTTTAGATATGATGGAGCGTATGATGACGAAAGTTATGAAGGATGCAAAAGGTGTAGAAGTGAGTGCACCATTCCCTCGTATGAAATATGCTGATGCAATGGCTCGCTACGGTTCTGATAAGCCAGATACACGCTTTGAAATGGAACTAACAGACTTATCTGAGTTTGCTGCAGGTTGTGGCTTTAAAGTATTTACAAGTGCTGTAGAAAGCGGCGGACAAGTAAAAGCAATTAATGCAAAAGGTGCTGCAAGTAAATATTCTCGTAAAGACATCGATGCATTAACTGAATTCGTGAAAGTATACGGTGCAAAAGGTCTAGCTTGGCTTAAAGTTGAAGAAGACGGACTAAAAGGACCGATTGCGAAATTCTTCGGTGAAGAAGATGCAAATGTGTTAATGAGCACATTAGAAGCTACTGCTGGCGACTTATTACTATTCGTAGCAGATAAGAAGAGCGTTGTTGCAGATAGCTTAGGCGCACTTCGTTTACGTCTAGGTAAAGAGCTTGAGTTAATTGATGAAAGTAAATTTAACTTCCTATGGGTAACTGATTGGCCACTTCTTGAGTACGATGAAGATGCAGATCGTTACTTCGCAGCTCACCACCCATTCACAATGCCATTCCGTGAAGACGTTGAGTTACTAGAAACAGCACCAGAAAAAGCACGTGCACAAGCATATGACCTTGTATTAAACGGTTATGAGCTTGGTGGTGGATCACTTCGTATTTACGAGCGTGACGTACAAGAAAAAATGTTCAAAGCACTTGGATTCTCACAAGAAGAAGCGCAAGAGCAATTCGGATTCTTATTAGAAGCATTCGAATACGGTACACCACCACACGGCGGAATCGCATTAGGTTTAGATCGTCTTGTTATGTTACTTGCAGGCCGTACGAACCTTCGTGATACAATTGCATTCCCGAAAACAGCAAGCGCAAGCTGCTTATTAACAGAAGCTCCAAGCCCAGTTGCAGAAGCGCAGCTTGAAGAACTGAACTTAAAATTAAGCTTGAAAGAAGAGAAGTAAGAATAGGGTCTAGATGGTTATACTATAACCGTCTAGACTTTTTTTGGGAGGTTGTTTAAAAAGTCCGGTTTAGATAACTGTCGCATCTCATCGTTGCTTCGCCAGTCCGGTGCTCGAGTAGTATTTCTAAACTGCGCTCCTCCTGGCTTCAGCGCCTCAATCTGCTCGGTTCTCTAAATCCTCCTTTTTAAACGTGTATTTAGGAAGAAATAAAATTCTGGTCTATGTTTTCATTCTCGAAATATGTATTTTTAGGAATTCTATAACTTTTTCTATACAAATAGTCGGAAAAACGCTAGAATACATGGTAGACCATTTTTGTAATAGGAGTGTAGAGCTGAATGTTACATCAATTTTCACGTAATGAATTAGCCTTTGGTAAAGAAGGACTTGAAATATTAAAAAATAGTACAGTCGGTATTTTAGGAATTGGCGGCGTAGGTTCTTTTGCAGCTGAAGCGTTAGCACGTTCTGGCGTAGGACGTCTCGTATTAGTTGATAAAGACGTTGTAGATATTACAAACGTAAACCGTCAAATTCACGCTTTAGTATCTACTGTAGGACGTTCAAAAGTAGAATTAATGAAAGAGCGTATCGCGGACATTAACCCAGAGTGTGAAGTAATTGGACTAGAAATGTTTTATACAGATGAAACATATGAAGAGTTCTTTAAGTACGGTTTAGACTTCGTAGTGGATGCATCTGATACGATTACGTTCAAAATTCATTTAATTAAACAATGTTTACGTCGTAAAATTAAAATTATCTCAAGTATGGGTGCAGCAAATAAAATGGACCCAACTCGTTTCCGTATTGCGGACATCTCTAAAACACATACAGATCCAATTGCGAAAGTCATTCGTACGAAGCTTCGTAAAGAGGGTATTAAAAAAGGTGTAAAAGTTGTCTTCTCTGACGAAAACCCAATCGTAATTCGTGAAGAAGTACGTAAAGAAATTGTACCAGACGAGAATGCAAAAATTCGTAAGGCGAAACTACCGCCTTCATCAAATGCATTCGTACCATCTGTGGCAGGCTTAATTATGGCAAGTCACGTTGTACGTGAACGCATTAAAAACGTAGAAGTGAAACGTGTAGGGCAAGAATAAAAGAAAAGCATATATCCATTTTGGATATATGCTTTTTTTATATGTATTAAAGAAATATGAATATTTCTTTAATACTAGTTCAAATGTAAGTAAGGTTAGTAAGCAATAATCATATTTATCTGATTTATAGGCGGATGTCTTTTTTAGACTGTTAATGGTGAAAAGAGCTAAAGTTAGGACGAGAAGGCCAAGAGTTATTTTGAAGATTATTAATGAAATAGCAACCATCTCCCTTTAAAGGTATATGTTTATAATAACATTTTAGTAAAAAATATCTAATCTGTTGTAGGAGTTTCCTTGTATGACAAGGAGGAATGTTATTGTCAATCTTTGTCGTTAAATCGATATCCTTTATTGAATCGTTGATATATTGCAAGTTGTGATAGATAAATTTGAAAAATCGTTGATATATTGCAAGTTGTGATAGATAAATTTGAAAAATCGTTGATATATTGCAAGTTGTGATAGATATATTCGAAAAACCGTTAATATAATTTCATTTACCGATATCTATATATGGTTCACCGAAAACAAACAGGGATGTCACTCGGTTAAAAAAGTGACATCCCTGTTTTTAATTCTCTGCAGAATAAATAATATCTAAATTCCCATTTTGATCGGTTTTGAAAATTGGGGCAATTTGCTCTTCTTGCTCTTCGACTGAAACAAGTTTTCGAGCACGATCCATAATTCGAACAAGCATCGCGTAATCTTCTTCGATTGCTTGTTGTTTTTTTGTGAGTACTGCTAATTTCGTTTCAAGTTCATGATTCGTTTTTTGCAGAGAGGTGAGTTGAGCTTGTAATACATCATTTTCAGTTTGCAACTTTGCAAGTGAAGGATTGTTATGTTCTAAATTTTGTAAAAATGAAATGACATTTTGCATTGTAAGATCTTGTTTACTTGACGTAATATCTTCTGAAAAATCGGCGTCAATTACGAGTTGTTTCGTTTTCGTGAACCGATCTTTTTCTATATTAGCTTCAGAACGTTTTAATTCTTTACGTTGTTTTTTTGCAAGCTGCACCGCATCTTCGTAATTCGGTCTTACTTCAGCATTCCATCTAAAACCACAAGCTGCGGAAGTGCGGTTTAAAGCGTCGCCAACTTCATCAAACGCTTTTATTTGTGTACTTCCGCTGCGAATATGTCGTAAAACAGTTTCTGCTAAAAGGAGATCATCTTCTTTTGTCCATGCATCTTGACGTGTTTTCATAAGCGAAGCCTCCATAATGGTGACGTTTTCGTTTATGTTACCCTTTATTTTTCGTTTTATTCGAAGTTTGTAATCTTTCATAAACAGTAGAAAGTGCTTGCTCAAATTTTCCTGTCGTTTTCGGTTTATAATATTGCTTGCTTTTTATTTTATCAGGTAAGTATTGTTGCCTTACCCAGCCGTTTGGATGGTCGTGCGGATATAAATATCCAATGCCTCTTCCAAGTGATTCTGCGCCTTTGTAATGACTATCTTTTAAATGGCTTGGAATGTCACCTGTTTGACCGTTGCGTAAATCGTGTAATGCAGCATCAAGTGCTTTATAAGCTGAATTTGATTTTGGTGATAAGCATAGCTCGATAACGGCATTTGCAAGTGGGATGCGTGCTTCTGGGAATCCAACTCGTTCAGCTGATTCAATTGCAGCTAGTGTACGTGGTCCAGCTTGTGGGCTAGCAAGTCCAATATCTTCATAAGCCATAATAAGAAGGCGTCTGCCAATGCTTTGTAAATCACCTGCTTCAATAAGGCGTGCTAAATAATGGAGTGCTGCATTTACATCACTTCCGCGCACTGATTTTTGAAATGCTGATAATACATCATAATGAGCATCGCCGCCTTTGTCGTGGACGAAGCTCTTCTTTTGTAAGCATTCTTCTGCAATCTCGAGTGTGATTTCAGCCGCTTGATCGTCTGTAGTAAAGCTAGATAATACAGCAAGCTCAAGTGCGTTATAAGCGGAACGCATATCACCACCAGAGGCGTTTGCAAAGTGATGTAGTGCTTCATCTGTTACCGTTACTGCATATTCTCCAAGGCCTTTTTCTTTATCTTCTAAAGCTCTTTTTAACCCAATTAAAATATCTTCTTCTGTTAGTGCGTGTAATTCGAAAATTTGACACCTGCTTCGAATAGCGGAGTTTATTGCATGGAATGGATTACTTGTCGTAGCACCAATTAAAGTAAGAAGTCCGCTTTCTAAGTGAGGTAATAGAAAGTCTTGCTTTGCTTTATCTAGACGGTGAACTTCATCTAAAATTAAAACGAGGTGTCGATGCATCTTCGCTTCTTGTACGACAACTTCCATATCTTTTTTATTGTGAGTAACAGCGTTCAATAGACGAAACGGGGTACCGGTACTTCCTGCAATTGCACTGGCAATGGATGTTTTTCCTGTACCTGGAGGACCGTATAAAATCATAGATTGAAAATGATTGGCTTGGACCATTCGCCATAAAATCTTTCCTTCACCAACTAAATGTTGTTGCCCAATAATTTCTTGAATATTTGTAGGGCGCATTCGATGTGCGAGTGGTTGTTTCATTTGGACCGTCTCCCTTAATATATAATCTCGTTCTATCGTATCATTTTTTTCTACGGAATTTGAAATAGGATGCTGTTTTATGGGTAAATGAATACGAATATTTTCATTTTTCTTTCAATTGTAATAATTTCCGAGTTTTTCAATGTGATTTTATGTTATCATTTTGATACACAAGTTGAAATTTCTTATAATACTATATTATGCTATAATTTCATAGGATTTTAAATTGTGTTCTTTTATAAATAAGATATAACCAATAGAAGTGAAAATTTGAAAAGAGGTGCAAAATAGATGAAGATTTCAACGAAAGGCCGCTACGGCTTAACAATTATGATCGATCTTGCAAAAAAGTTTGGTGAAGGTCCGATTTCATTAAAATCAATTGCGCAGGCACATGACTTATCGGAACATTACTTAGAGCAATTAATTTCACCACTTCGTAACGCGCGTCTAGTAAAGAGTACACGCGGAGCATATGGCGGATATGTACTATCAGATCAACCGGCTAACATTACAGCTGGGGATGTAATCCGTGTATTAGAGGGGCCGATTAGTGTTGTAGAAATGATAGAAGAAGAAGAACCAGCACAACGCCAGTTATGGATGCGTGTTCGTGATGCGGTACAAGAAGTGTTAGATAGTACAACGTTAGAAGATTTAGTACGTTATGAGGAAGAAAATCACGGGGGCTATATGTTTTACATTTAATTCCTTGTGAAACGATTTGGAAAGAAGGAGATTTAATGGAACGCATTTACTTAGATCATGCTGCGACATCTCCGACTCACCCAGAAGTGGTCGAAAAGATGATTCCATATATGACAGAAATATTCGGGAACCCGTCTAGTATTCACTTTTATGGACGTCAAACGCGCCATGCAGTAGATGAGGCGAGACGAGTGTGTGCACGCAGCATTCATGCGAATCCGAATGAAATTATATTTACGAGCGGTGGTACAGAAGCTGATAATTTAGCGCTTATAGGTGTAGCACGTGCGAACCGTCATAAAGGTAACCACATAATAACGACGCAAATTGAACATCATGCGATTTTGCATACGTGCGAATTGTTAGAGCGTGAAGGGTTTGAAGTGACATATTTACCTGTCGATGAAACAGGGCGCATTCAAGTTTCTGACATACAAAAGGCATTAACAGAAGAGACGATTCTTGTATCTGTTATGTTTGGGAATAATGAAGTAGGGACAATGCAACCAATTGTGGAAATAGGAAAGCTGCTAAAAGATCATCAAGCTTATTTCCATACAGATGCGGTACAAGCTTACGGTTTAGTAGAAATTAATGTGAAAGAGTTTGGAATTGATTTATTATCAATTTCAGCACATAAAATTAATGGGCCAAAAGGTGTAGGGTTCTTATACGCTGGTGCAAATGTGAAATTTGAACCGTTATTAATAGGCGGAGAGCAAGAAAGAAAACGCCGTGCTGGTACGGAAAATGTGCCTAGTATTGCTGGGCTTCAGCATGCAATTCTTATAGCTGAAAAAACTCGTGAGCAAAAAAATGCCCAATATGAAGAGTTTAAAGATATAATGGTATCTGTCTTCAAAAATGAAGGCATTACTTTCGAGGTAAACGGAAACTTAGAACATCGCTTACCGCATGTACTTAATGTAAGTTTTACAGGAATGAACATTGAACCATTTCTTGTGAACTTAGACCTTGCTGGCATTGCAGTATCAAGCGGTTCTGCTTGTACAGCTGGTTCGATTGATCCATCACATGTATTAGTAGCGATGTTTGGAAAAGACTCCGATCAAATACGTTCATCCGTACGCTTTAGTTTTGGACTTGGAAATACGAAAGAGCAAATTGAAAAAGCGGCGTACGAAACAGTGAAAATCGTGAAGCGATTAACACAAAATTAGCATGGGAGGTGACATGATGAACAAACTACCTCACGAAACACGCGTTGTCATCGGAATGTCCGGTGGCGTCGATTCATCTGTAGCAGCACTTTTATTAAAAGAGCAAGGTTATGATGTAATCGGAATTTTTATGAAAAACTGGGATGATACAGATGAGAATGGTGTCTGCACAGCAACAGAAGATTACAATGATGTAATTGAAGTGTGTAACCAAATTGGTATTCCGTATTATGCAGTAAACTTTGAAAAACAATACTGGGATAAAGTATTTACGTACTTCTTAGATGAGTATCGAGCTGGTCGTACACCAAACCCAGATGTAATGTGTAATAAAGAAATTAAATTTAAAGCATTTTTAGAGCATGCAATTGCGCTTGGTGCGGATTATGTGGCAACAGGCCATTATGCACGCGTTGCTTATATGGACGGCGAATATAAAATGCTTCGCGGCGTTGATGACAATAAAGATCAAACATATTTCTTAAATCAATTAAGCCAAGAGCAATTATCAAAAACAATGTTCCCGTTAGGTGAATTAAAGAAACCGCAAATTCGTGAAATGGCGAAAGAAGCTGGCTTAGCGACAGCGGCGAAAAAAGATAGTACAGGTATTTGCTTCATTGGTGAGCGTAACTTTAAAGATTTCTTAAGTAACTACTTACCGGCACAACCAGGTGTAATGCAAACATTATCTGGTGAAGTGAAAGGGAAGCATGACGGTTTAATGTATTATACAATTGGACAACGTCATGGCCTTGGAATTGGTGGTAATGGTGATCCATGGTTTGCTGTTGGGAAAAATCTAAAAGAAAACATTTTATATGTTGATCAAGGATTCCATAACGAACTTCTATATGGTGATGAAGTTATTGCTACGAATGTAGGATGGGTAAGTAACAAAGAAAAAGAAACAGAATTTAAGTGCACGGCGAAATTCCGTTATCGTCAAGAAGACAATAAAGTAACGGTTCAAATCGTTGATGAAAATACAGTTCGTATTCTTTGTGATGAGCCAATTCGTGCAATTACACCAGGACAAGCAGTCGTTTTCTATGATGGAGATGAGTGCTTAGGCGGTGCTACAATTGATGAAGTATACCGTAGTGGTAAGAAATTGGATTATTTAGGATAAACGAGAAGCCTCTGCCGATTAGCGGTTAGAGGTTTCTTTTACATAAAGCGAATTTTCGTTCGCTTGGAAAATACATTCTTTGTTATAATTTGTTGTAGAGGTGAAGGACATGTCAAACAAACTTGAAACAGGTATTCAATATATGCAAGAAGGAAACTGGGAAGAAGCAGCTAAAAATTTTACAGAAGCAATCGAAGAAAATCCGAAAGATGCGCTTGGATACATTAATTTTGCAAATTTATTAGACGTATTAGGTGATAGCGAGCGAGCGATTTTATTTTATAAACGCGCACTAGAGTTAGATGATAAATCTGCAGCTGCCTATTATGGTTTAGGAAATGTATATTATGGCCAAGAGCAATTTACTGAGGCGAAAGCTGTATTTGAACAAGCAATGCAAGCTGGATTACAATCAGCTGATGTAACATTTATGTTAGGTATCACACATGTACAGCTTGGAAATGATCGTCTTGCACTACCATTCTTACAAAGAGCAACAGAATTAGATGAAAACGATGTAGAAGCTGTATTCCAGTGCGGACTTTGCTTCGCGCGATTAGAACATGTTCAAGAGGCGAAACCTTATTTTGAAAAGGTATTAGAAATGGATGAAGAGCATGCAGATGCGTATTACAATTTAGGTGTTGCGTACGTATTTGAGGAAAATAATGAGAAGGCTCTCGCTTTATTTAAGAAAGCAACTGAAATTCAGCCAGATCACTTTTTAGCGGGTAATGGCGTTCGTTTATTAGAGCAAGAAGCTGAATAAGATAAAAATATAGTTTAATGGGTAGTTATCCCTCATCTAAAAAGGTGGGGGATGTACTGCTCATTAAAGTGAAAATATCGGAAAGGAGAGGAAAGATGGGAAATCAACATGCAATGGATTTGTTTGAGGAAGAGAAAAAGTTTATAAAAGCGCAAGTTCTTCATACCATTTTCCACAACGAAGAAAACCTCTATTCCGTTGTCAGTATGAAAGTCATTGAAACGAATGAAACGTATGACGAAAAGAAAGTAATGATAAACGGTCATTTTCCCCGCATGCATGAAGATGAAGTGTTTACATTGACTGGTCATTTTAAGGACCATCCAAAGTATGGAAAACAATATATGGTTGAAACATTTAAAAAAGAATTGCCGCAAACAAAAGCAGGTATGGTGCAATATTTAGCGAGTGATTTATTTAAAGGGATAGGAAAGCGTACAGCTGAAAAAATTGTGGATCATCTCGGAGAACATGCTATTTCTAAAATTATGGATGACCCTGAGGCATTAAATGGTGTTGTTAATAAACAAAAGGCTCAGGAAATATATGAGACAATTGTTGAACATCAAGGATTAGAGAAAGTAATGAGCTTTTTAAATGGCTACGGTTTTGGAACGAAACTTTCTATTAAGATTTACCAGCAATATAAAGAGATGACATTAGAAGTGATTCGTAATAATCCGTATCAACTTATTGAAGAAGTGGACGGGATTGGTTTTGGAAGAGCGGATGATATAGGGCGTGCGTTAGGGATATCGGGTAATCATGACGACCGTGTACGAGCGGGATGTTTTTACACATTAGAGAATGTCTCATTACAACTTGGTCATGTTTATATGAGGAAAGATCAACTTGTAAGAGAAACGATGTCACTTTTAAACAATCAAGAAGGAAGAGTGACTGAGGAAGATATTATAGGTTGTATTGAAACGATGCAAAGTGAAGGGAAAGTCATCATAGAAGAAGAACGAGTGTATTTAGCGACGTTATTCTACTCTGAAAAAGGTGTTGTAAAGTCTATTCGCAGGCTTATGAATCAAGAAGAAACACCTTCATTTCCAGAAGCGGAAGTGTTAAAAACGTTAGGTGAAATTGAAGAACAACTGAACGTACAATATGCACCGTTTCAGCAAGAAGCAATTCAAACGGCACTTCATAAACCGATGATGTTATTGACAGGTGGACCAGGAACAGGGAAAACAACAGTTATTAAAGGGATTGTTGAAATGTATGCGTCACTTCACGGATTATCGTTAAATCCGAATGAATACAGTGATGATAATCCATTTCCAATACTATTAACAGCTCCAACAGGAAGAGCAGCGAAGCGGATGAGTGAATCGACAGGACTTCCAGCTTGCACAATTCACCGTTTACTTGGTTGGACGCCAGAAGGATCTTTCCAGCGTAATGAAACGGATCCTGTCCAAGGTAAGCTCCTTATTATCGATGAATTTTCAATGGTTGATATTTGGCTTGCAAATCAGCTATTTAAGTCGTTGCCGACGAATATTCAAGTTATCGTTGTAGGTGATGAAGATCAGTTGCCATCTGTAGGACCTGGACAAGTATTAAAAGATTTATTAAATGCAGGCGCAGTTCCGACAGTGAAGCTTACTGAAATTTATCGTCAAGCGGAAGGCTCATCAGTCATTCAACTTGCCCATGCGATAAAAAATGGAACTCTACCACCAGATTTAGCGCAAAACAAAAAAGATCGTTCGTTTATCAGCTGTACAGGGGCTCAAATTGTTGAGGTTGTGAAAAAAGTTTGCGAAAATGCTAAAACAAAAGGCTTTAGTGCAAGGGATGTTCAAGTATTAGCACCGATGTACCGCGGGCCTGCTGGTATTAATGTATTAAACGAAGCGCTGCAACAAGTATTTAATCCGAAGAGGGAAAAGAGTAAAGAAATTGCTTACGGTGATGTTGTGTACCGAAGAGGCGATAAAGTACTGCAACTCGTGAATCAGCCGGAGAGCCAAGTGTTTAATGGTGATATTGGGGAAATTGTTTCGGTGTTTTATGCGAAAGAGAACGTTGAGCAACAAGATATGATTATCGTTTCATTTGATGGAATTGAGGTAACGTATACGAAGCCCGATTTAAATCAAATTACGCATGCATATTGTTGTTCCATTCATAAATCACAAGGTAGTGAATTTCCGATTGTTATTATGCCAATCGTGAAAAGTTACAACCGTATGTTACGTCGTAATTTAATTTACACGGGTATTACAAGAAGTAAGAAGTTCCTTATTATTTGCGGGGAGGAAGCAGCTTTCCAATCTGGTGTAAATCGCCTTGATGATGCAATGCGTCAAACAACTTTAGCTAGTCGCTTGCAAGAATCACAAGGAGAAGTACAGATGGTCACAGTTAATGGCGAGGAAATGGACGTGGAAAACATTTCACCGTATGATTTCATGTAACAAGGTGAAATTATATAGTGAAACTTTCAAACGCATAGCGTTGAAAGGCTCCAGTAATGTATAAATGAATGCAGTTTGGACATAATGGCGAATAGAATCTGGGAGACTGTAAGGAGATGAAAGCCATATGTTCATTTGTCCAAATTGCAAAGGGAAAGACATTGGAAAAATAGGTGTCAACCAATTTTATTGCTGGAATTGTTATATCGAATTATCGGTTTCAAAGGGGAAAATCCATACACATCAAGTTGAGGAAGATGGTTCATTAAGCTCTCTTGATGATTTATTTGATGAGAATGAAAGAACGATCGGATAACGAAAAGGGGGATTTACTTTGAATCTACGCAATTCATTAATCGCATTAGGTGTTGGAGCTGCAGCATATCAATATGCTCGTAAACAAGATGTATTTTCAAAACGCAATATGAAAAAAGCACGTAAGATGATTAAGTCTTACTTATAATCATTTCGATAAATTGAAAAACTCCCTTGTAGACAAGGGAGTTTTTTTATGCACCCATATGCAAATAAAAAAGTCCGATCTCTGAGAAAAGATAAGATAGACCGTAGCAGCCAACGCCAAGTATTCCATACTGCCATAATTGCTTCGCTTTTTCTTTACGTGAGGAATGAATAAAGAACCCCTTCCAAATACCGAACCCGATACAAATCCATTCAAGAATCATAAAAAGTGCTGATAATCCAAGCATAAATAAAACCATAATTAGCCCTCCTGATTATATTAATTCATGCTGTATTCTCAGGGGTGGTTGTCCTTGTTATGTTATTTATATGTACGTCTTTAAAAAACAGTATGGTCCGTATGAAAAGATTTTAAAAGTTTCGCACATAACCTACCCCATTTATTTTCAAAATAAAGGTGGAGGAGGTTTTTCATGTGAAGAATCTTAAAATCATTTGGATATATCGTTTAGGATTATTGTTACTTGTTTTTCTTTGTCTGCTCGTCTTTTTAAAAATTAAGCCGCTATGGGCACCGATTATTTTTGTATTTAAAGTAGCAATCACGCCGTTTCTTATCGCGTGTTTTATTGCGTATTTATTGCACCCTTTAATTGAAAAAATTCATAAGGAAGGGATGCCTCGTACACTTGCCATTTTGCTCATTTATATCCTTTTCTTTGGCGGAATTGGTTATGGGATTTATAAAGGAACACCAGTCGTTATTAAACAGTTACAAGAGATTAATGAACAATTTCCCCAGTTTACAAAGATGTACGATTCGTGGATGGATGGCGTTACAGAACAAACAGCGAATTTCCCTTCGTTCATTCATGAAAAGGTGAAGCAACTTTTTGTGGGTGTGGAAACGAAGATTCAAGCGCTTTTAAATAAAGTGATGAGTACAGCTCGTGGTGTACTCGATTCATTGCTCATTATTTTCTTAATACCGTTCATTGTATTTTACATATTAAAAGATTATGGTGAGTTTTATCATATCTTTTGGAAACTAGTCCCAAGTAAATGGCGAGGTACGGGGCAAATGCTTGCGAAAGAAATTGATAAGTCACTTGGAAGCTATATTCGAGGACAGTTATTTGTTTGTTTAGTATTAGGGGGAGTATCAGCTCTTTCTTTTTGGTTTATCGGTATGAAATATCCATTATTGCTTGGCATTATTATTGGGGTAACGGATATAATCCCATACTTCGGTCCTATTTTAGGAGCGATCCCGACGTTAATGATTGCAGCAACAGTATCAACGAGTTTACTTATTAAGGCGGGGATCACGATTGCGATTTTGCAATTTGTGGAGAGTAACATTTTATCGCCTTACATCGTTGGTAAGTCACTTCGTATGCATCCCGTTATTATTATGCTTGCCTTACTAGTTGGGGGAGAGGTAGCTGGGATTGTAGGGTTACTAATATCTGTTCCGATTTTAGCAGTTATTCGCACTGTCATTGTTCATGTGAGACCGCTCTTGAAAAAAGAAGATGTGTAAGTATAGAAGCCCTCTATGTAAGAAATAGAGGGCTAATCATATATTTATTTAGAAAGCTGCTCGTGTATCTTTTGAACGAGGGAGCTCACATCATTTGTTTGAATATGTTTTATTTTTTTCCATTCGTTATCATACATAAATATAATTTGATTGTTGAAAAGACGCTTTTGTTCTTTTAGATTAGAAATTTTTGCGAAAGAGTACTCTTCAAATATTGGATTCTTACTTACATCTGGCCCATAAAAGAATAGTCTTTTGTTCGTTAAAATTAGCAATCCTGGCCTTGCGACGGAACGATAAATAAATATGTCTAATGAACATGCTGCGTAAAATAATATCGTTTCGTCAGTCGCTAATATGTTTTTAGCTTTGCTAAGTAAGGTTGTCATTGTGATCGCTCCTTTATTTTATTAACAATAATTTAATTATAGCAAAAAAAGTAATATTTAGAAATTTTTATAAATCATTCTTATAAGGAGATTCCGATTTGTTAATAAATGCATACTATATGAAAAGGCTGTTAAGAATGAATAGTAGAATACCTATGATAAATAAGCAATTAATACAATATAAATGATTATCTACATTGACAAACTTAAGAGAATTCTATTATATTTAGTCATATAATACATTAAATCAATGACGGAACAAGTACGTTACAGTCCATTTCTAGAGAGAAGCTTCCATATGGCTGAAAGAAGCTTTAGATGAAGGGTAACAGAAAGCTAATCCTGAGAGCAGCTAATCACTGCCGTCTTGCCACGTTACGGCACCATGAGGTGATGAATTGATTGTTATTGTAATCAATTCATAATTAGGGTGGTATCGCGAGTTAACTCTCGTCCCTTTTATAGGGACGGGAGTTTTTTATATTTAAGGAGGAAAATACAATGAAACAACTAACAGGCGCACAAATTCGTCAAATGTTTTTAGACTTTTTCCAAGAAAAAGGACATGCAGTAGAACCTAGTGCATCACTAGTTCCGCATGAAGATCCATCTCTTTTATGGATTAATAGTGGTGTAGCTACATTAAAAAAATATTTTGATGGACGTGTAATCCCACAAAATCCACGTATTACAAATGCTCAAAAATCAATTCGTACAAACGATATTGAAAACGTAGGGAAAACAGCTCGTCACCATACATTCTTTGAAATGTTAGGAAACTTCTCAATTGGTGATTACTTCAAAGAAGAAGCAATTACATGGGCTTGGGAATTCTTAACGAGCGACAAATGGATCGGATTCGATAAAGAATTACTATCAGTTACAATCCATCCAGAAGATGAAGAAGCATTCACAATTTGGAATGAGAAAATGGGCGTTCCAAAAGAGCGTATTATTCGCTTAGAAGAAAACTTCTGGGATATCGGTGAAGGACCAAGTGGACCGAATACAGAGATTTTCTATGACCGCGGAGAAGCTTACGGTAATGACTTTAGTGACCCAGAATTATATCCAGGCGGAGAAAACGAGCGTTACTTAGAAGTATGGAACCTTGTATTCTCTCAATTTAACCATAATCCAGACGGTTCATATACACCACTTCCTAAGAAAAACATTGATACAGGGATGGGTCTAGAGCGTATGACATCTATCGTTCAAGATGTACCTACGAACTTTGATACAGACCTATTCATGCCGATGATTGGTGCAACAGAAACAATTTCTGGTGAAAAATATCGTAATGGCGATTTAGAAAAAGATATGGCATTCAAAGTAATTGCTGACCATATCCGTACAGTAACATTCGCTGTTGGTGACGGTGCTCTTCCATCTAACGAAGGCCGTGGTTATGTATTACGTCGTTTATTACGCCGCGCTGTTCGTTATTCGAAGAAATTAAACATCAACCGTCCATTTATGTTTGAATTAGTACCGGTTGTTGGAGAAGTAATGAAAGACTTCTATCCAGAAGTACTTGAAAAGAAAGATTTCATTGCGAAAGTTGTGAAGAACGAAGAAGAGCGTTTCCATGAAACACTTCATGATGGTGAAGCGATTTTAGCTGAAGTAATTGCAAAAGCAAAAGAAGAAAAAACAACTGTTATTTCTGGAGTAGATGCGTTCCGTCTATATGACACATACGGTTTCCCAATTGAATTAACAGAAGAATATGCAGAAGAAGCTGGCATGACAGTTGATCATGAAGGTTTTGAAAATGAAATGGAAAAACAACGTGAGCGTGCACGTGCTGCTCGTCAAGACGTTGATTCTATGCAAGTTCAAGGTGGTGTCCTTGGAGAAATTAAAGTAGCGAGCGAATTCGTTGGTTACGGTACAGTTGCAACAGAAAGTAACGTTGTTGCACTTGTGAAAAACGGTGAATACACAGACAGCTTACACGCTGGTGAAGAAGGACAATTAATGCTTGATGTAACACCATTCTATGCTGAGAGCGGTGGACAAATTGCAGACCGTGGTTACCTTCTTGCAGATGGTGTGAAAGTTCTTGTAAAAGACGTACAAAAAGCACCAAACGGCCAAAACTTGCATAAAGTTGTTGTTGAAGAAGGTACATTAACGAAAGATGCGGCTGTAAAAGCTATTATCGATACGAAAAACCGTAGTAGCGTTGTAAAAAATCATACAGCAACTCACTTACTACACCAAGCATTAAAAGACGTACTTGGAACACACGTTAACCAAGCAGGTTCTCTTGTAACTTCTGAACGTCTACGTTTTGACTTCTCTCACTTCGGTCAAGTACAAGCTGACGAATTAGAAAAAATTGAGCGTATGGTAAACGAAAAAATTTGGGAAAGTATTGATGTTGAGATTTCTCAAAAAGCAATCGAAGAAGCGAAAGAAATGGGCGCAATGGCATTATTCGGTGAAAAATACGGAGATGTTGTACGCGTTGTACAAGTTGGCGATTACAGCTTAGAGCTTTGTGGTGGTTGTCACGTTGATAATACAGCTTCTATCGGTATTTTCAAAATCGTTGCTGAGTCTGGTATTGGTGCAGGAACTCGTCGTATTGAAGCAGTAACTGGTAAGTCTGCATACGAATTAATGAACGATCAAGTAGGTTTATTAAAAGAAGCAGCAGGAAAAATGAAAACAAATCCGAAAGATATTTTAACAAGAGTTGATGGTCTATTTGCTGAAGTGAAACAACTGCAAAAAGAAAATGAATCTCTTGCTGCGAAATTAAGCAATATCGAAGCTGGAAACTTAACTGATTCTGTAATGACAGTTGATGGTGTGAATGTATTAGCAGCGAAAGTAAATGTTGCAGATATGAACAACTTACGTACGATGATGGATGATCTGAAAAATAAATTAGAGTCAGCAGTTGTTGTATTAGCGTCTGTTAATGACGATAAAGTAAACATCCTAGCAGGTGTAACGAAAGACTTAATTAGCCAAGGTTACCATGCTGGTAAACTTGTGAAAGAAGTAGCTTCTCGTTGCGGCGGTGGCGGTGGTGGCCGTCCTGATATGGCACAAGCAGGCGGTAAAAACCCAGCTCAAGTCGAAGAAGCTTTAGCATTTGTACAAGAGTACGTTAAATCTGTTTCAAAATAAAGAGATAGTAGTGTACAATGGTAGGGAGAGGAGAAGTTCTTCTCCCTATACTTACTATATAAGTGAGGTGCTTGAAATGGACGGTTTTGATAAAACAATGAAGTTTAGCATTCAAGATGAAAAACAGAGTGTCCATGTAAATGATGTACTTTTAACTGTGTATGATGCACTTCAAGAAAAAGGCTATAATCCGATTAACCAAATCGTCGGTTATTTATTAAGTGGAGACCCAGCATACATACCTCGCCATAAAGATGCACGTAGCATCATTCGCAAGCTTGAACGTGATGAGTTAATTGAAGAGCTTGTGAAGTCTTACTTGAAACATCATCGTGAGGAGTAGTTTATGCGGATATTAGGTTTAGATGTAGGTACAAAAACAGTCGGAGTTGCAATTAGCGACGAAATGGGCTGGACAGCACAAGGATTAGAAACAATTAAGATTAACGAAGAACGAGGTCACTTTGGTTTTGATCGTATTTCTGAGTTAGTAAAGCAGTACAATGTGGACAAAATAGTAGTAGGTTTACCTAAAAATATGAATGGTACAATTGGCCCACGTGGCGAAGCGTGCCAACAATTTGCAGAAAACCTACGAGAGCTGTTACAATTAGACGTTGTAATGTGGGACGAGCGTTTGTCAACAATGGCAGCGGAACGTCTACTCATTTCAGCTGATGTAAGTCGTAAGAAGCGAAAACAAGTAATCGATAAGATGGCTGCAGTCGTAATCTTACAAGGATTTTTAGATAGAAAATAAGAGGTGACCAAAATGGAAGAACGTCAAATTACAATTGTAGACGAAAAAGGTAACGAACATTTATGTGAAATTATTTTCACTTTTGATGCTGACAAATTTGGTAAAAAATCATACGTAATCTTCTCTCCAATCGGTGAAGTAGATGAAGATGGAGACCCAATTTATGATGCAATGGCTTATGAGCAAAATGAAGAAGAGGGCGGAGTTTTACTTCCAATCGAATCAGAAGAAGAGTGGGAAATGGTACAAGAAACGTTTAACACTATTGCTGATGAGCAAGAAGCTGAATAATAAGTACTGAAAAGATGGACGACATACAGTCCATCTTTTTTTGTATTTATATGTAAAATGAAAGATTTTTTGTCGAAACTGTGTAAGTCTTTGTAGTATAATGAGACGGATTGTAGAAAAATAAAGTGTCAATTAAAAAAGATAAGTGAATTTGTTGCGTTTTTACATCGTGCTGTATAGAAAGGTGTACATACGGTCTACAATTAAGTAAGGAGGAAATGTTTTGATAGAGAATCAAGTGAAAAAGAAGCGTAGACGCATCTTTTTATTTTCGATTATTGCACTGCTTTTAGTTTGTGGTTCAGTCTATGCGTATATTTCATCCGCATTAGGACCAGTTGATAGCGGGAATAAAAAAGAGATTGAAGTAGAAATTCCGAAAGGATCATCTACAAGTAAAATTGGAGAAATTTTAGAAGAAAAAGGCGCTGTAAAAAACGGTACAGTTTTTAGTTTTTATACAAAGGCTAAATCGAAAAGTTTACAAGCAGGTACATATTTATTAAATCCTTCAATGAATGCTGAAGATGTGATCGAACAAATGTCAGCTGGCAACGTGCATCGTCCAGCTCTTTATAAAGTGACGATTAAAGAAGGGGCGCAAGTAACTGAAATTGCAGAAACGATTGCGACAGAACTAAAGTGGAATAAAGATGATGTTACGCGTCAATTAAACGATAAAGCATTTATTCAAAAAATGCAGCAAAAGTATCCGAAGTTATTAACGGATAAAATCTTTGATAGTAATATTAAATACCCATTAGAAGGTTATTTATATCCTGCAACGTATTCGTTTTATAAGAAAGATACAACGTTAGAAGAAATTGTAATTCCAATGCTTGAGAAAACAAATGCAATCATTGTTCAAAATGAGGCGAAAATGAAAGCGAAGAATTGGGATGTTCATCAGCTTTTAACATTATCTTCACTTATTGAAGAAGAGGCAACTGGTTTTACAGATCGTCAAAAGATCTCTAGTGTCTTTTATAATCGTTTAGCAAAAGGTATGCCGCTTCAAACGGATCCAACGGTATTATATGCACTTGGAAAGCATAAACAACGTGTATTATACGAAGATTTAAAGGTCAACTCACCGTACAATACGTATGTTGTAAAAGGATTGCCGGTAGGGCCGATCGCAAACTCTGGTAAACATTCAGTAGAAGCTGCGTTAGAACCTGCGCAAACAGATTATTATTATTTCTTAGCTGCACCAAGTGGTGAAGTGTACTATGCGAAAACATTAGAAGAGCATAATGCATTAAAGCAAAAATACATTACGAAAAAACAGTGAAATGGGGAGGGATAGCGAAAAAAGTCGCACATCCCTCTTTTTTGTGGTAAAATATATCGGGTTAAAAACTGGCAGAAGAATCGTTTTTAATATCAAAACGGGACGTACAAGCTAAGGATAAAGCTGGCTTGTATTTTTATTGCATTCTATGTGTGAAAAGACGTCATAGAGGCACTTCTCCATGTAAATAAGGAGGACCATTTATGGAGGATGCAGTTAACGAGTACCTATTATCATTTATTGATCCGAAAGATAAATTAATTCTTGAAATGGAAGAATATGCAACAGAAAATCATGTGCCGATTATGGATCGACTTGGAATGGAATTTATGCTGCAATTTTTACGTTTAATTGGACCGAAAAGCATTTTAGAACTTGGAACAGCAATCGGTTATTCTAGTATTCGTATGATGCAAGCTATTCCAAATTCACGTATTGTGACAGTTGAGCGCAATCGTGAGCGATATGAAAAAGCACTTGAATATATAGAACGTTCCCCAGTAACAGATCGTATTTCAGTTATTTACGGTGATGCGTTAGAGACAGGTGAACAAGTAAAAGAACACGGGACATTTGACGTTATTTTTATTGATGCAGCAAAAGGACAGTATCGTCGTTTTTTTGACTTATATGAACCGTTATTAAATCCTGGTGGCGTAATTATTTCAGATAATGTTATGTACCACGGTCTTGTAACGACAAAAGAGAAAATTGAAAACAGACGTACACGTGGTTTAATCCGTCGTATTAAGACGTACAATGAGTGGCTTATGAACCATGAAGGATATGATACAACGATTTTCCCAATTGGTGATGGAGTAGCTGTTAGTAAAAAGAGAGGGTGACCAAGGTATGAAGAAACCTGAATTGTTAGTAACGCCAAGAGCGGTGGCGGATATCGAACAACTTGCGAAAGCAGGAGCAGATGCGGTAATGATCGGTGAGCAAAAGTTTGGTTTACGTTTAGCAGGGGAGTTTTCACGTGAAGATGTAAAACAAGCTGTGAAGATTGCACATGAAAATGGTGTGAAAGTATACGTAGCCATGAACGCTATGTTCCACAACGATAAAGTAGAAGAATTAACAGATTACGTTTCATTTTTAAACGAAGTAAATGTAGATGCAATTGTTTTCGGAGATCCAGCGGTATTAATGGCTGTTCGCGAAGTAGCACCAAATATGCAGTTGCACTGGAATACAGAAACGACAGCAACAAACTGGTTCACTTGTAACTACTGGGGACAAAGAGGAGCGAAGCGCGCTGTATTAGCTCGTGAGCTGAGCTTAGATGAAATTGTTGATTTAAAAGAAAATGCTGAAGTGGAACTAGAAGTACAAATTCACGGTATGACTTGTATGTTCCAATCGAAGCGTTCATTAGTAGGAAACTACTTTGAGTATCAAGGACGTAATCTTGACATTGAAAAGAAAAAATATGAAGAGAATATGTTCTTATATGACCCAGAGCGTAACAATAAATATCCAATTTATGAAGATGAAAATGGTACTCACATTATGAGTCCCAACGATATTTGTTTCATCGATGAATTAGAGGAACTAATCGAAGCTGAAGTTGATAGCTTAAAAATCGACGGTGTACTAAAAAGCTCTGAATACATTATTGAAGTAACGAAGAAATATCGTCAAGCGATTGATTTATGCGTAGAAGATCGTGATGCATATTATGACGTGAAAGATGATCTATATAAAGAAATAGAAGAAATGCAACCAGTAAATCGTCCGTTAGATACAGGATTCTTCTTTAAAGAAACGGTTTACTAAACGAGGAGGGTGTAGGAAATGACTGTACAAGAAATTTCACGAGTGATCGATGGCAAACGTGTTATTGTGAAGAAACCTGAACTGTTAATCCCTGCGGGTAACTTAGAAAAATTAAAAGTAGCTATCCATTACGGGGCAGATGCTGTATATTTAGGTGGACAAGAATTTGGTCTTCGTTCGAATGCAGGCAACTTTACGCTAGAAGAAATGGCAGAAGGCGTTGAGTTTGCAAAGAAGTATGGAGCAAAAATATACGTAACAACAAATATCTTTGCGCATAATGAAAATATGGACGGGCTAGAGGAATATTTAAAAGGGATTGAAAAAGCTGGCGTAACGGGAATTATCGTTGCTGATCCGCTTATCATTGAGACTTGTAAACGCGTAGCGCCTTCTGTTGAGGTGCATTTAAGCACACAGCAATCACTATCCAACTGGAAAGCAGCACAGTATTGGAAAGAAGAAGGTTTACATCGTCTTGTATTAGCTCGTGAAGCAAGCTATGAAGAAATGAAAGAAATTAAAGAAAAAGTGGATATTGAAATTGAAGCATTCGTACATGGTGCAATGTGTATCGCATATTCAGGAAGATGCACATTAAGTAACCATATGACAGCGCGTGATTCTAATCGTGGTGGCTGTTGCCAATCTTGCCGCTGGGATTATGATTTAGTTCAAACAGTATCACAACATAAAGATGCAAAAGAGCTTCCTCTATTCCAAGAAGGAGATGCTCACTTTGCGATGAGTCCAAAAGATTTAAATTTAATTTTATCCATTCCGAAAATGATTGAAATCGGAATCGATAGCTTAAAGGTAGAAGGACGTATGAAATCAATCCATTACGTAGCGACTGTAGCAACTGTATATCGTAAAGTAATTGATGCTTATTGTGCGGATCCAGATAACTTTGAGTTTAAACAAGAATGGTTAGATGAGCTTGATAAATGTGCAAATCGTGATACAGCTCCTGCATTCTTTGAAGGGGTTCCAGGACATCAAGAGCAAATGTTTGGAAATCATAGTAAGAAAACAACGTATGATTTTGCTGGTTTAGTGTTAGATTATAATGAAGAAACGGGCATCGTAACGATTGAGCAACGTAATCATTTCAAACCAGGACATGAAGTGGAGTTCTTTGGACCAGAAATAGAAAACTTTACGCAAACGGTGGAGAAAATTTGGGATGAGGATGGAAACGAATTAGATGCAGCGAGACATCCGTTGCAAATCGTGAAATTCAAAGTGGATCAACGAGTGTATGTGAATAATATGATGCGCAAAAGCATACTTCAATAAGAAAGAGTGATAGTCGAATGGGGACGAATAAGCCTGTTGTAATTGGAATTGCTGGTGGTTCGGGATCAGGTAAAACGAGTGTAACGAAAGCGATTTTTGACCATTTTAAAGGTCATTCTATTTTAATCTTAGAGCAAGATTATTATTACAAAGATCAAAGCCATTTACCAATGGAAGAGCGTTTAAAAACAAATTATGATCATCCGCTTGCGTTTGATAATGATCTGTTAATTGAACATTTGCAGCAGTTGCTTGCATATGAGCAAATTGATAAGCCTGTATATGACTATACATTGCATACGCGTTCAGAAGAAATTATTCCAGTTGAGCCGAAAGATGTAATTATTTTAGAAGGAATTCTTATTTTAGAAGACCCACGTCTTTGCGAGTTAATGGACATTAAATTATTCGTTGATACGGATGCTGACCTTCGTATTCTGCGCCGCATGCAGCGTGATATTAAAGAGCGCGGTCGTACGATGGATTCAGTTATTGATCAGTACGTAAATGTTGTACGTCCAATGCACAATCAATTTATTGAGCCTTCTAAGAAATTTGCGGATATTATTATCCCTGAAGGTGGACAAAACCACGTTGCAATTGATATTATGGTGACAAAAATTGCAACAATTCTTGAACAAAAAGTAAATTTGTAATAGCATAGTAAAAGATATACGGTAGGAAGGGATTTTTTCCCTTCTTATCGAATACAATGAAACATGCAACCTCATCTATATATAGGTGAGGGCATATTTATATCAACTTTCCATACATATCTTCTTTATATAAAGAAGAATTGGAAATACGGGGTTGTATGTGACAACTCCGCTAGTGCAAGGGTACTAGAAACCTCCGCTAACAATGGAAGCGGAGGAGTTTTCATATGGAACTCCTCTTTTTTTCAGGGGATTGGTATATAAAAGGAGTGGAAAATATGTCAACAGAAAAAACATACCCTATGACGCAAGAGGGTAAGCAAAAACTAGAGAACGAACTTGAGCAATTAAAAACAGTAAGACGTAAAGAAGTAGTAGAACGTATTAAAATCGCACGTAGCTTCGGGGACCTTTCTGAGAACTCTGAGTACGATGCAGCGAAAGATGAGCAAGCGTTCGTAGAAGGACGTATTACACAATTAGAAAATATGATTCGTAACGCAGTTATCATTAAAGATACTGGCGAAGTATCTACTGTTGTTACATTAGGTAAAACAGTAACATTTAAAGAATTACCAAACGGAGATGAAGAAGCGTATACAATCGTAGGTAGCGCGGAAGCTGATCCATTCGAAGGAAGAATTTCTAACGATTCTCCAATCGCAAAAAGCTTATTAGGTAAGCAAATTGGTGAGAAAGTAACAATCCAAACACCAGGCGGAGAAATGCAAGTAGAGATTGTCTCTGTAAAATAAAAAAAAGATTCTCCTATCGGGAGAATCTTTTTTTTCTGTAGAATGAAAAAAATTGTGTAAACCTTAGAGTGATTCGACAAAAAATGTCAAAAAAACACTTTAAGCTTTGATATCATAATTAGAGACCATAGGTTTTAAAAGGGAAAAGGGGCTAATTATGAAACATAAAATCTTTACAGGATTGGTTTGTAGTATCTCCATATTAGGACTTGCTGCATGCGGAACGAATGAAGAAACTACATCATCAAAGGGAGAAAAAGTAAAGCAAGAAGAAAAAAAGGATATTAAAGCAACTGAGAGTTCAAAAGCCTTAGAAAATCCACAAGATAAAAAGGAATTTAATGATTTTGATGTAGCGTATCAATTAGCAATTGTCATGAAAATATTTCAAGATGTAACGATTAAGTATGATTACGCAATTGGGAATCCAGATTATTTATTGCGAGATTCGATGGATCAAAAAACAATAGATGATATGAAGAATATGTTACAAGAACAGGCGAAGAATAATGATAAAATTTTAAAAGATGAAGTGAATCAAGCATATACATATTTAAAACAATCGAAAGTAAGTAATAAAGATGATATTCAAAAAATAATAGATGCACAAAATAATTATTTACATATTGTAGATAAGATGATTACTTGTATTGATTCTGTAACAGTTGAGAATGCAAAAGAAAAAAGAAATGAAATGGATAATTTCAGTAAGGACTATTTAAAAGTAGCGGCTAATGTAACAACTACTGTAATTGAAGTTGCTAAAAACACTGGAGTGAATGAAACTGAATTTAAATCGCTTCTTACGAAATTTTTAGAGAAGCCAAAAAAACAATAATAGCTTTATATAATATCTATTTTTGTTTTGGAGCTTGTATAAATAAAATAGTACCTCGTCTAAACTACAATAGACGAGGTGTTTTTTTATGAAAATAAAACGGAGAATTACAATTGTTTTAATTTGTTTTATGAGCGTTATGTTTGTATTGCTTTGTCGTTTAATCCAAATTCAAATTATAGATACAGAATCATTTACTGATCGCAAAATAAATTTAATTGAAAAAAGTGTTACGCAACGCACACAATCCATTACAGTAGACGATGGACGTGGGCAGTTTATAGATCGTAATGGTAAAGAAATAGGTGAGGAAAAATATCCTGTTTTAATTATTTTTCCATTTTTACAAATAAAAAATGACATGTTAGAGAAAATCGCGCATATCATTGGTGTGTCGAGACAAGAGATTAGAAGACAAATGAAAAATAACAAAAATGCATTTACCCTACAAGGAGAAACTGCTCCATTTCGAGTGACACGAGAGCAGATGGAGAAGGTAAATGAATTACATGTATTAGGTATTGTAGCAGCTGAAGTACGATTAAAACAAACTGGAGAAATCAGTCATTTAATTGGTGATGTAGGGGAGAACGAAAGGGAGTTTCAAAAGCGATATGGAGAATTGAAAAAAATTTCAAAACAAACGCCGATAGGTATTTCAGGATTACAGCAATCATTTGATGAATTTCTATTGACTGATGGAGAGGCAAAAGTATTATATCAAGTAGATCGGCAAGGAGAACCAATTTTCGGAAAGCAAGCGAAATACACTTCACCAGGAAATCCGTTTTATCCAGTTAGGGTTCAAACTACTTTACATAAAGAGTTGCAGCAAAAAGCAGAAGAAGTGATTGAAGCAAACGAAATAAAGAAGGGGGGATTAGTATTACTTGATGTAAAGACAAATGAAATATTAGCGATGGTTAGTAAGCCGTCTTTACAAGTAAGGGATGAGAATTTATATAAAACTACACTTGAAAATCAAATGTTAACGCCACATTTTCCAGGCTCTGTTTTTAAAACAGTAGTTGCAGCTGCAGTCATTGATCAAAAAGTAAATTTGTTTAATCGGACATTTAACTGTAATAAAGATTTATATGGTGAAAACGACCCGCAAGTTAGGATGGGTACGCTTAACTTTAAAGAGAGCTTTGCTAGGAGCTGTAACAGGACATTTTCCGAGTTAGGTAACGAGCTATTACAAAAGGATAGGACGGTGTTAGAAACATACGTAGCAGCTCTAGGAGCAAATGAAAAGGTTGGATGGAAAGGTTCTGTATTTCATACACCTCATTTTGAGCAAATGTCAGAAGAGAAAGGCACTACTATTTGGGGGAATGAAGAAAATAAAAGTAATAAAAAAGCGGTAGAACAAACAGCGATTGGACAGAAAGATGTACGTATATCACCTCTAGCAATTGCCAATATGATGGCGACGATTGCGAGGAATGGAGAAAAGATGGAAGTGAAAGCTGTTGAAAAAATAGTATATAAAAATGGAGCGGATTTTTTTACATTTGAGAGCCATACGTTAAATGGAAAACAGCTTTCGTATGAAACAGTGAAAACATTACAAGAGTTATTAAGAGGCGTTGTAACAAGGGAGAAAGGAACAGGAACGGCATTCCGTTCGTTGCCACTAAGTGTCGCTGGAAAATCCGGGACAGCGCAAACGGGGAAAGGGACGAGGGTGAATCGCTGGTTTGCAGGTTATTTTCCGTATGAGAATCCAAGATATGCTTTAGTTGTTGTTGATCTAGAGACTGATAGCAAAGTGAATAAAGTTACACCTATTTTTAAAGATATGGTGGGAGCAATCTATCAATTGGAGAATGAAAAGTAATCTTGCAATTTATAGTGAAATGTCTTCATTTCATGAAAATATCATTGTAAATGTTCAACCTTTCTAGATTTAATGTTACAATAGCAATTAGGAAAAACTGCATGGAGGTTTGGAGAATGGCAGGAGGATCAAGATTCCAACAGAAACAACAAAAACGTCGTCAAAACGGTGTTTTAAATATTGCAATCGCTATTGTATTACTATTAGTAGCTATTGTAGCATATCAATTGTTCGTTCCTAGTACGAAAGAGCAAGCATCTTCTACTGATAAGAAAGTCTCTCAACAAACAACAAAGAATGAGAAAGCTGGAAAATCAGAAGATAAAGAATCTGCTAAGAAAAAAGAAAAAGAACAAGAGCAAGCAGAAGCTAAGAAAAAAGCTGAAGAAGAGAAGCTAAAGGCTGAAGAAGAACAGAAAAAAGCTGAAGAAGAAGCGAAAGCTAACGAGAAAGTATCAGCTGAAAAAACTGTATCTAAGGCAAAAGAGGCTTACACAAAACCTTCTTGGAAAGCTGTAGGAACAGAACAAGGTTCATCACCGGCGATGACGTTTAAACAAGGGTCATCAGATTGGAATGAGATGCAAAGTGCAATTGCTGCAGGTGTTGAGATACCGAAAGAGCAATTAGTATTCCATTTTGTTGGAAGAGACAAAACTGGAAAGAGCAAAGCTTATGGTGATGTTCAAGATAAGCAAAGTGGGAAAAGATATTACGTAAATATTGATTGGGTAGACAATGAGGGCTGGAAACCAGTACTTGTTCAAACTCTAAACTAAAAAAGAGAAGCTCCTTAGGAGCTTCTCTTTTTTGTTAACGCAATTTCTTTAATTTAAAATGAACAACCGCGCTATAATACGGTCTTTTGCTTTCAGGATCCATAACCATTTGATGAGAGATGTGATGAACTTCAAGCATAAGTGCTTTATTATTATCAATTTGTTCACTAATTTTTCGTTCTAAAGAAGCTAAGTCTCCCGCTTCAAAAAACTCTACTTTATCTTCTAACATTTCAAAGGTAAATGACATGAAGACGGCCCCTCTCCTATGTAATCAACTATAGTGTAACAAAGAAAAGAAGGAAATACCATGTACATTTCAATTGACATTTTTAGAAAGAGGGAATATCATACTGATAAAACCGATAAGAAAAAGGGGAATTTTTATGGGTACAGAATTTAATGGTTTATTTGATGAGTGGGCTCATACGTACGACTCATTTGTACAAGGCGAAGATATACAATATAAAGAAGTTTTCGCCCATTATGAGGACATTCTAGAGGATGTAGTTAACAAGTCATTTGGTAATGTATTAGAATTTGGTGTCGGTACAGGTAATTTAACAAATAAATTATTACTTGCTGGCCGCACAGTTTACGGTATAGAACCGTCGCGTGAAATGCGCATGATTGCAAAAGAGAAATTGCCAAAAGAATTTTCAATTACAGAGGGTGATTTTCTTTCGTTTGAAGTTCCAAATTCAATTGATACCATTGTAAGCACCTATGCATTTCATCATTTAACAGATGATGAAAAAAATGTAGCGATTGCGAAGTATAGTCAATTGCTAAACAAAGGTGGTAAAATAGTGTTTGCTGATACGATATTTGCAGATCAAGATGCATATGATAAAACTGTTGAAACAGCACAAGAAAGAGGTTTCCACCAGTTAGCAAACGATTTGCAAACGGAATACTATACACGTATTCCAGTTATGCAGACTATTTTTGAAAACAATGGCTTCCATGTAACATTCACGAGATTAAATCATTTCGTTTGGGTAATGGAGGCAACTAAGCAATAGAAAGAGGGATTAGATTGAGAATTGCTGTAATTGGAGCAATGGAAGAAGAAGTACGTATTTTACGTGACAAATTAGAACAAGCAGAAACAGAAACGGTTGCAGGTTGTGAATTTACGAAAGGGCTATTAGCAGGGCATGAAGTAATCTTGTTAAAGTCTGGTATTGGTAAAGTAAACGCAGCGATGTCAACGACAATTTTATTAGAAAAATATAAGCCTGAAAAAGTAATTAATACTGGTTCAGCTGGTGGATTCCATCATTCTCTAAACGTTGGTGATGTAGTTATTTCCACTGAAGTTCGTCACCATGACGTAGATGTAACAGCATTTAACTATGAATATGGTCAAGTACCAGGAATGCCGCCTGGATTTAAAGCTGATGAGGCGTTAGTTGCATTAGCTGAGAAATGTATGCAGGCTGAAGAAAATATTCAAGTTGTAAAAGGTATGATTGCAACAGGTGATTCATTTATGAGTGATCCGAACCGTGTTGCAGCAATTCGTGATAAATTTGAAAATCTTTATGCGGTAGAAATGGAAGCAGCAGCTGTTGCACAAGTATGCCACCAATATGAAATTCCGTTTGTTATCATTCGCGCACTTTCTGATATTGCTGGTAAAGAATCAAATGTTTCATTTGATCAGTTTTTAGATCAAGCAGCTCTTCATTCTACAAACTTTATCGTAAAAGTGTTAGAAGAGTTAAAGTAATGTAACAAAAAGGCAACTGTCTCATATAAAGAAAATACATACAGTTGCCTTTTCTTTATTGGCAAACAAGGGGGAGAACACGATGAATGTATATCGTGGAGTTCATGAGTTAATTGGTCATACACCAATTGTAGAAATTACTCGTTTTTCACTTCCGAAAGGGGTCCGTTTATTTGCAAAGCTTGAATTTTATAACCCAGGCGGAAGCGTTAAGGATCGTTTAGGAAGAGAATTAATCGAAGATGCGCTAGAAAAAGGGCTTGTTACCCAGGGTGGAACAATTATTGAACCGACTGCTGGGAATACTGGTATTGGACTGGCACTTGCAGCATTAGAGCATGATTTACGTGTTATTGTTTGTGTACCAGAGAAATTTAGTATTGAAAAACAAGAATTAATGAAAGCACTAGGTGCAACGGTCGTGCATACACCGACTGAGCAAGGAATGACCGGTGCAATTGCTAAAGCAAAAGAGTTAGTAAATGAAATACCGAATTCATACTCTCCAAGTCAGTTCGCAAATGAGGCAAATCCTCGTGCATATTTTAAAACATTAGGACCTGAACTGTGGGACGCATTGAATGGAGAGATTAACATATTTGTTGCTGGAGCAGGAACTGGCGGTACATTTATGGGGACTGCATCTTATTTGAAAGAAAAAAATATAGGTATTAAAACAGTTATCGTAGAGCCAGAAGGATCTATTTTAAATGGTGGTAAGGCTGGTTCACATGAGACCGAAGGAATTGGACTGGAATTTATCCCGCCATTTTTGAAGACATCTTATTTTGATGAAATTCATACGATTTCTGATCGAAATGCATTTTTACGAGTGAAAGAATTAGCGCAAAAAGAAGGACTTCTCGTTGGGAGCTCTTCAGGAGCAGCATTTCATGCGAGCTTACTTGAGGCAGAGAAGGCAGCACCAGGTACAAATATTGTAACCATTTTTCCTGATAGCAGTGAGCGCTATTTAAGTAAAGACATATACAAAGGATGGGAATAAAAAATGAGAGCAAAGACAAAGTTAATTCATGGTATTCGCATGGGAGAACCTTCAACTGGATCTGTAAACGTACCGATTTATCAAACAAGTACGTACAAACAAGAAGCAGTTGGTAAGCATCAAGGATATGAATATTCACGTACAGGTAACCCAACACGTGCAGCTTTAGAAGAAATGATTGCTGTATTAGAAAATGGGCATGCTGGATTTGCATTTGGTTCAGGAATGGCTGCTATTACAGCGACAATTATGTTGTTCTCAAAAGGTGACCACGTTATTTTAACAGATGATGTTTATGGCGGAACATACCGCGTTATTACGAAAGTATTAAACCGTTTCGGTATTGAGCATACATTTGTAGATACAACAAACTTAGAGGAAGTTAAAGAAGCGATTCGTCCAAATACGAAAGCAATTTATGTGGAAACACCAACGAACCCACTACTAAAAATTACTGATATTAAGAAAATATCTACTCTTGCTAAAGAGAAAGACTTATTAACAATTATTGATAACACATTCATGACGCCATATTGGCAGTCGCCGATTTCTTTAGGAGCAGATATTGTGCTTCATAGTGCAACGAAATATTTAGGAGGTCATAGTGACGTAGTTGCAGGTCTAGTAGTTGTAAATAGCCCACAACTAGCAGAAGATCTTCACTTTGTACAAAACTCAACAGGAGGTATTCTTGGGCCGCAAGATAGCTTCTTACTACTTCGTGGTTTAAAAACATTAGGAATTCGTATGGAAGAACATGAAACGAATTCACGCGCTATTGCTGAGTTCTTAAATAATCATCCAAAAGTAAATAAAGTATATTACCCAGGTCTTGAATCACATCAAAACCACGAATTAGCAACAGAACAAGCAAATGGTTTTGGTGCTATTATCTCATTTGATGTAGATAGTGAAGAGACATTAAATAAAGTACTTGAGAAATTGCAGTATTTTACACTGGCTGAAAGTTTAGGAGCAGTAGAAAGTTTAATTTCTATTCCATCTCAAATGACACATGCATCAATCCCAGCTGATCGCCGCAAAGAATTAGGAATTACAGATACATTAATTCGTATTTCTGTCGGTATTGAAGATGGTGAAGATTTAATTGAAGATTTAGCACAAGCGCTAGCATAATAAAAAAACGCACTGCTAATATAGAGCAGTGCGTTTTTTTATTACATTATTTTGTGAAACATTTCACAAAATAGACATACACAAACGAAATGATTTCATGTATATTGAATTCAGGAAATGTTACTCACGAACAAACTTGTGAAATATTTCACAAACAATGAAATTCATGTAGGAAAGCATCTCTATTTTTTTATGTTAATTGGGACTTATTTTGACCTATAGGGACATATAAGGACCGTGATAGTAGAATAGGAGGAAATTTACATGGTAGTCAAAGAGAAAGTTGTAAATGAAATGCAGGAAGTAAAAAAGATGATTGATACACTAGTAAATAATGGTCAACAAGCTTTACAAGCATTAGAAAGTTTTACACAAGAGGAAATTGACAACATTGTTCATGAAATGGCATTAGCAGGTGTTGATCAACATATGCCGCTAGCAAAATTAGCAGTTGAAGAAACTGGCCGTGGTGTATATGAAGACAAATGCATTAAAAATATTTTTGCCACTGAATATATTTGGCATAGTATAAAGCAAGATAAAACGGTAGGAATTATTCACGAAGATTCTCATGAAGAAATAATAGAAATCGCGGAACCTGTCGGTGTAGTAGCTGGGGTAACGCCAGTAACGAATCCAACGTCGACAACAATGTTTAAAGCGTTAATTGCGATAAAAACAAGAAATCCAATTATTTTCGCGTTTCATCCTTCCGCACAAAAATGTTCTGTGGCAGCGGCGAAAACAGTATATGATGCAGCGATGAAAGCTGGTGCACCAAAACACTGTATTCAATGGATTGAAAGACCGTCTGTTGAAGCGACGAAACAATTAATGAACCATGATGGTGTAGCACTCGTTCTAGCAACTGGAGGCGCTGGTATGGTGAAATCAGCTTACTCTACTGGAAAACCAGCGTTAGGCGTTGGGCCTGGTAATGTACCGTGTTATATAGAAAAATCAGCACATGTAAAACGAGCTGTTAATGATTTAATTTTATCGAAAACATTTGATAACGGTATGATTTGTGCATCGGAACAAGCAATCATTGTCGATAAAGAAATCTATGATGATGTTAAAACAGAAATGATTGAAAACAATTGTTACTTTGTAACAGAAGAAGAAAGAAAAAAATTAGAAAAGCTTGTTATAAATGAAAATACATGTGCAGTAAATAGTGATATTGTAGGGAAATCAGCACAGTATATTGCCGATTTAGTTGGGATTACTGTTCCTGAACATACAAAAATGCTTGTAGCTGAAATTCAAGGTATCGGAGCAGCATATCCGTTATCTCGTGAGAAACTGAGTCCAGTATTAGCTTGTGTGAAGGCGAATTCATTAGAAGAAGGATTTACATATTGCGAAGAAATGTTGAACCTCGGTGGTTTAGGACATTCAGCAGTTATCCATTCTACAAATAAAGATGTGCAAAAGCAATTTGGATTACGTATGAAAGCTTGCCGTCTCATTGTAAATGCACCTTCATCACAAGGTGGAATAGGTGATATATATAATGGATTTATTCCATCACTTACACTTGGTTGTGGTTCATACGGAAAGAATTCAGTTTCCCAAAATGTAACAGCCACTCATTTATTAAATATAAAAAGGCTGGCAAATAGAAAAAAGAATATGCAGTGGTTCAAATTGCCACCAAAAATTTATTTTGAAAAACATGCTACAGCTTATTTAGCAAATATACCTAACATTTCACGTGCATTTATTGTAACGGACCCTGGAATGGTTGAACATGGCTATGTCGATACAGTCGCGCACTATTTAAACAAGCATGCAAATGATGTGAAAGTTGAAGTTTTCTTTGAGGTCGAACCAGATCCATCAGATGAAACTGTTTTTAAAGGTGCGGAAATGATGAGAAGCTTTAAGCCAGATGTAATTATCGCACTTGGTGGTGGTTCAGCTATGGATGCAGCAAAAGGAATGTGGTTATTCTATGAGCATCCAGAAACGACATTCTATGGCATTAAACAGAAGTTTTTAGATATAAGAAAACGTACATGTAAATATCCGGAATTAGGAAATAAGGCGCAGTTTGTTGCGATTCCAACGACATCAGGAACGGGATCAGAAGTGACACCATTTGCGGTTATTACAGATAAGAAAAATAATATAAAGTATCCGCTTGCAGATTATGAATTAACACCAGATGTAGCAATTGTTGATCCGCAATTTGTAATGACAGTACCACCACATGTAACAGCAGATACTGGTATGGATGTTTTAACACATGCAATTGAGGCGTATGTGTCTGTTATGGCAAATGACTATACAGATGGATTAGCATTAAAAGCTATTGATCTCGTATTCAAATATTTACCGAGAGCATATAAAGATGGAAATGATGAAGAAGCAAGAGAAAAAATGCATAACGCTTCTGCAATTGCAGGTATGGCATTTGCAAATGCTTTCCTCGGTATTAATCACAGCTTAGCACATAAAATTGGACCAGAATTCCATATTCCGCACGGACGCGCAAATGCCATTCTAATGCCGCATGTAGTCCGCTATAATGCTATTAAGCCAAGAAAACACGCATTGTTCCCAAAATATGAGCACTTTGTGGCAGATGAAAGATATGCACATATAGCGAGAATGCTCGGGCTTCCAGCAAGCTCGGCAGCAGAAGGGGTGGAATCACTCGTCAAAGCAATTATTGAGCTTGGAAAAAGCTTAAATATTAATATGAGTATTGCAGGACAAGGAGTAGATAAAGAGCAATTTGAAGAGGTTGTTGGAGTATTAGCAGAAAGAGCTTTTGAAGATCAATGTACAACTGCTAATCCAAAGTTGCCGCTTATTTCAGAACTGAAAGAAATTTATATGGAAGCATATAAAGGTGAATAATGATTACAAAAGAGCCGCAGTAAAGCGGCTCTTTTTTTATTGGAAAACATCTCCCAGAATGGCTGTATTTACTGGTCTTTCAGTTTCATAGAATATGATACAGTGAAATGGAGGAGTGAGAATATAATGAAAGAATTAAAAGGAAAAATAGAAGACTATACTCGGTTCGGACAAATTCTTCTCGCTGTAAGTACATTGTTAATGGTTGGCTTGTTGATTCCGAATGGAGCAAAAGAGACAATCCAATTTTTTGTTATGATGGGGAGCATCGTTATATTTTTAAGTTTATCGTTCTTTTTCTTTCAGCGAGTGAAAGTGATGCGTGACCAGCTAGAGGAAAATGAATGTGAATAATATTGTTAACTAGAGCGCGGCGAAAAGAAAAAATCTTTTTGTCACGCTTTTTGTTTTTTGTAGAAAAATGTATGCGTTTCGTGTTGACAATGATAATCCTTATCAATTAAAGTAGAATAGTAGTTAATGATTATCATTATCAATTAGAGGTGAAGGAATGAAAAAATCTATTACGCTATTTACAGCGATTTTATCTATTTTTTTCTTGTTAATAGGTTGCAGTGCCAAAGGGGACGAAAAAGCGTCTGCAACCAAAACAGAAAAAGGAAAAGAGAAAATCGAAATTACCGACCTATCAGGAAGAAAGGTAACATTCGATAAAGTGCCAGAAAATTTTGCAACATTAAGTATGGGGGACATGGATATTATTCATGCTTTAGGTGGAAAAATAGTAGGTCGCCCGGATACGAAATTAACTCTTCCAGAGGAGTTAAAGAAAGCACAAGTAATTGGGAATGCACATCAACCGAATTTTGAGCAAATTGCTAGTTTAAAGCCCGATGTACTTGTTGCTAACAATGGATTCCAAAAGAATGTGCCAACGGTTGAAGGACAAGGAACGCAAGTTATCATTTCTTCTGCGAATTCTGTACAAGATATTCAAAAGAATATTGAATTATATGGAACGGTAATGAAGAAAGAAGATAAAGCAAAAGAAATTAATCAAAAAATGAATGATCAAATGAAGAAATATGAGAAAAAGAGCGATGTGAAAGCATTGCTAGTGTATGGCGCACCAGGTACTTATTTAGCGGCATTACCAACATCTTTATCAGGTGATATTTTAGAAAAAACAGGCGGAAAAAATATTGCTTCTGATTTTCCAGAAACGAAAGAATATCCGCAATATGCACAGCTAAGTGTAGAACGTATTATTGAGGCGAATCCAGATGTGATTTATTTAATTACACACGGAGATCCAAAAAGTGTGAAAAAAGCATTCGAAGGCGAAATGATGAAAAATGAAGCGTGGAAAAATTTAGAGGCAGTAAAACAAAACCGCGTAGTTATTTTGCCACCTGATTTATTTGGATCTAATCCTGGTACAAAAGTTACAGAAGCAATGGATTTTATGTATAAAAGTATACAAGATGTAAGGAAATGATACGTATGGAAAGTAGTGAAGTAGTAAGAGAAAAGGAACATCCTTTTGCGAAAAAAAGATGGATAATAGCAGTTACTTTAGTTGTATTAACAATCCTAGGTCTCTTGTACGGTCTTTTCGCAGGAAGTTTATCCTTTTCTATACGAGATATTTTAACAGGTATACAAGAGGAAGGTTCGACAGTTCATCGAATTGTATGGGATCTTCGCATACCGAGAGTGCTTATTGGGTTTATAGTAGGAACATGTTTAGCTGCATCTGGTACACTGCTACAAGGGGTTATGAGAAACCCTCTTGCAGATCCTGGTATTATCGGAGTTTCATCTGGAGCAGGCCTTGTAGCAATTGTCATCATGATTTTATTCCCACAGCATCTAGCTTTTTTACCACTAGGGGCGTTTTTAGGAGCTTTCATAACAGCGATGGTTATTTATGCTTTATCATGGCAAAAAGGGGCACCACCTTCAAGAATCGTCTTAGTAGGGGTGTCGATCAATGCATTAATTGGTGCAGCAACGTCAGCATTAATGTTATTACATAGTGACAAAGTACAATCGGTGTTACCGTGGTTAGCGGGCGGTATTGGAGGTGTAAGTTGGGCACATTTAAACATGATTATTTATTATGCAATATTCGCCATTATATTAGCTTTCTTTGGTATTAAGCATATTCGAGTGTTAATGCTTGGAGATGAAATGGCAAAGTTATTAGGACATAATGTGGAAAAAAGTCGGTTTTATTTAATCGTAGTAAGTACATTATTAGCTGGAATTGCAGTAAGTGTGTCTGGTCTTATTGGATTTGTCGGTCTTGTCGTACCACATATGCTACGTTTATTAGTTGGAAATGATTATAGATATTTGCTACCTTTATCATGCCTTGGCGGCGGGGTATTACTTGTTTTTGCGGATGCAATAGCTCGAAGTTGGTTTGACCCAATCGAATTGCCTGTTGGTATTTTACTGTCCTTCTTAGGTGGTCCGTTCTTCTTATATTTAATTCATAGAGGAGGAAAACAAAGTGATTTCCGTTAACAAAGTGTTTTACGCACACTCTGAAAGATTTCAAATGCAAAATATGAATGTACATATTAAGGCTGGAGAAATCGTTAGTTTAATTGGTCCGAATGGATCGGGAAAATCTACTTTGCTTCGTTTAATAGCAAGGCTACTGAAACAAAGCGAAGGGGACATCATTTTAGATGGGAAAAATATTCATATGATGAAGAGTGCTGATGTAGCGAAGCAATTAGCAATGTTACCGCAAATGCATGATCATCAATTAGATTTAACAGTGAAAGAACTAATTGAGTTCGGAAGAGGTCCACATAAATCATGGAGTAGCCGCTTAAATAAAGAAGATGAAGAAATTGTTGATTGGGCATTGTCTGTTACAAATCTTGAAGGGTATGAATATCGTCTTTTACATTCTTTATCAGGAGGGGAACGGCAACGTGCTTGGATTGCGATGACGTTAGCGCAACGTACAAATGTCTTATTATTGGATGAACCAACAACCTTTTTAGATATCGTTCACCAGTTGGAAGTAATGGAACTTGTGAAACGATTAAATGAGGAGTTTGGAATGACAATTATAATGGTTTTACATGACATTAACCAAGCTGCTCAATATAGCGATCGTTTACTTGTATTAAAGCGAGGAAAGATTCAGTATGATGGTATACCAGAAGAAGTACTATGCCATGAAATGTTTCAACATGTATTTGGCATAGATGTAGATATTTTTCAAGGAAGTGACAAGCCTTTTTTTACACCGAAACGAATTTCTAAAAGGGGAGAAGAGCGATGCAAACAGAAGAGCGTATTACCACGGAATTAGTAAGAGAATTTGTTATGGCAGCTCACGGGGATTTAGAGAAAGTACAAGAGCTATTGGTTGAATCACCAAGCTTACTTCACGCCTCTTATAATTGGGGTGGATCAGATTGGGAAAGTGCGTTAGGCGCATCGGCACATGTAGGTCGTAAAGATATTGCTCTTTATTTACTAGAAAAGGGTGCTCGGATGGATATTTTTGCAGCAGCTATGCTTGGTGAATTAGAAGTTGTACAAGCTATTTTAGTAGCTCAACCAGAAGCATTGCGTGCATCTGGCCCTCATGGTATTTCTCTTCTTCAACATGCACGAATGGGTGGAGAGAAATCTAAGCGTGTATATGATTATTTAGCAATACTATCTTAATGAACGAAGGAAGTTCTTATGTGCGGTAAACTTTTCACTTGAAACAATTGGAAAGTTTACCGCCCGTTAGAACGGGATAAGTATCTAGTATATTTGAAAATCCTACACCCCCCTCAATTGTAGTTTTCTTTATGCTAGTTATGATATGGATGCAGTGGACAATATTTGTCTACTGCTTTTTTTAGTTATTTAGAATGAATATTCTGTATTTTATCATTGGTTCATTTATCCCGCTATTTTCCAGGCAGTAAGACTCTCGCCTAAAAATTCAGTTAAAGAAAAGAAGTTAGACGGGAGATCCACTGCCTGTAAACGTCGGATTGGTAAAGGCTAATAATCAGTGGGGTGAACAAAATTCCCCACTGATTAAAGTTTCACTTTATAATAAATAGTAACATACCGTATACATACAAAACATGATCGTGAAATGAAGAATAAATTAGTGGAAAGGAGTGCCAGCATGTTTCATACAGAACGTTTACAAATTCGCAAATATACAATGGATGATTTACAGTTCTACGCTTCACTATGGGGGAACGAGAAGGTAATGCGTTATATTGGAAATGGGACATTAAAAACATATATACAGTGTAAAAAAAGTCTGGAGGAATGGGTGATTCCTAGCTATAAAAACGGTCTCGGTTTATTTGTATTGATTGAAAAGGAAACGGGAACAAGAATTGGTCATGCAGGGCTGGTAAAGCAGAAAATAGATGGAAAAGAGGAAATTGAAATTGGTTATTGGTTACTTCCTCAGTATTGGGGAAAAGGGTATGCAAAAGAAGCGGCGGCAGCATTTCGTGACTATGGTTTCCAAGCATTACGAATGAATAAATTAATTTCTCTTATTAATCCGAATCATCCCGCCTCAATATTTGTTGCTAGAAAAACTGGGCTCAGCTACGAGAAAACAACGTCATTTCATGGAATCGATGCTCTAGTTTATTCTATTAAGCGTGTTGGATGAAAAAATTACTTTTTTAAAGGTAAATTGCATTTTTTGAAGAATGGTATATGAAAATAAAGGGAGGGGTTACATGTACATTTATCATAATGGACTTATTATTCGTGAGGGAACGAGTAGTGTACCAGCATATGCAATTAAAGCTTTATTTGAAGATGCCGGTTGGAGTAATGATAATATCCCTTCTTGGCAAATTGAAAAATTTACGATAGCATTCGAAAATTCAACATGGGCTTTCACAATTTGGGATGAGGAAGAGATGATTGCGATGGTTAGAGTCATTTCTGATGGAATTATGATTGCGAACATAGTAAATTTAGTTGTGAAGTGTGAATATAGAGGGAAGGGATTAGGTAAGAAGCTTGTAGCTCTTTGCCTGCAAAAACTTCCCCACGGTGATTGGTTTGCGCATACATCAGCGAACAATTTTGATTTTTATAGAAGCTGTGGATTTGAAGTTAGAGAGTTATCGAGAAATGGAACATGTGCGTATTATGGATATCAAGTCGCAAAAAGAGATGGTCACCGATAAATGAATGGAAAGTAAAAAAGTATAGCGAGGTAATTTTGAGACTTTTGATAATAGAGAATGGATTGAGGCTCGTTTTATGATAAAATAAAAGAAAATTCTGTTTATTATTAGGGGGATAAAAATGAGTGTAAAAGCTGGGGATGTATTTAAATATGAAAGAAGATTTACTGAGGAAGAAGTTTTTGAATTTGCAAATATTACCGGTGATAAAGGTAGACACCATGTGGAATACGATGAAAATGGAAGATTAATGGTTCATGGTTTATTGACTGCTAGCATTGGGACGAAAGTGGGAGAAGAGTTACATTACATAGCAAGAGAATTAGTAAGTGAGTTTATTAGACCAGTTTTCACAGGAGATACGATCACTTGTGAACTAACTTTAACAAATGTTGAGCAAATGGAAGGCTATAAAAAAGTTTCAATCGAGTCAGTTTATCGCAATCAGCATGAGAAGACTGTACTAGTTGGGACAAGTTATGGAATTATAAGGGGATAAAAAGAAGCCTGTTTAACAGGCTTCTTTTTTATTATTTAGTAAACACGTTTTCGATTTTCTGCATAACTAGAGATGAGTAATAATGCAGTTTCTTCTCCTATATTACGAACAATATGAGGAACGCATGCATTCCATGAGAAAGAATCACCTTCTTCTACAATTGCAATATCTTCACCGTGCTGAACTTCTAATTTTCCGCGTAATACAAGGTGACATTCTTCCCCTTCATGGGCATTTGGTGAATTTTCTTTCGGGAATCCAGTAGGGATTTCTACTAAAGATAGGCGAAGGCCCCCTTGCTCCGCAACATGTTCAATTCTTTGCTCATCTTTGCCGTATACACTGTATTTCCGTTCTTCTTTTTTGACAATTTTTAATCGATCTTTTTGCTCTAACAATAAATAGGGAAGGGGAACGTTTAAAAAATTGGAGATCGTTTCTAAAGTTGAGATAGATGGTGATGTTTTATTATTTTCAACCTGACTCATAAATCCTTTAGAAAGACCTGTTCCCTCGCAAATTTGTGCAATTGTTATGCCTCTACGTTGACGAATTTCACGTATTGCAGAACCAATATTCATAAAATCAAGCTCCTTTTTGTAAACAACTATTTGTATCATAGCAAAAAAAATATATTTTTTCCCAGTGAAAATGAATTGACGAATAAAAAAAATTAGTGTATGTTTTGTAATGTAAATAAAAGTTTTGTATAAGAAAACTATAAAGGAGAGAATGAAATGAATCAACATATTGGTAACTTAATTATTCGTATCGTGTTAGGGGTAACATTCTTCATGCACGGTTTAACAAAATTCCAATCAGGAATTGACAATATTGCAGGATGGTTTACAAGTATTGGTTTACCAGGAGGACTTGCATACGGTGTAGCAACGTTTGAATTAGTTGGAGGTCTATTATTAATTCTAGGTTTAGGTGTAAGATATATTGGATTATTATTTGCACTTGTTATGGTTGGAGCAATCGTAAAAGTGAAATGGTCAGCTGGTTTATTGGGAGATGGAAAAAATCCTGGTTTCGAATTAGAACTTGCATTATTAGCAATGGGTGCATACTTATTTGTTGCAAAAGCTGATGGCTTTGTAGATAATTTCTTAAAAGAAAAAATGTCAAAGAAGAACTAATTTAAATGGGGGGGCTAACAAGATGAGTTTTCAACTTCATCCCGATACAACACTTGATGTTGTTCATTTATACGTATCTAATGTAAAGAAATCACTAGAGTTTTATACGGAAGTACTAAGTATGAAGGTGCTAAGAGAAGAAGAAGCAGTCGTTACATTTGGGAATGAAAATGATGAACCACTTCTTATCATTGAAGAAAAGAAAGAAGCTTTTCCGAAGCAAAGAGGAAGAACAGGGTTATATCATTACGCAATTTTATTACCAAGTAGACAGGATTTAGCGAATGTTCTTCGTCATCTTGTAGAGATGGTATATCCACTACATGGCGGAGCCGATCATTACTTTAGTGAAGCTCTTTATTTAGCTGATCCAGATGGAAACGGGATTGAAATTTATCATGATCGACAAAAAGAAGTTTGGCGTGATGAGAATGGAGAACTCCCATTTGTTAGTAACCCGTTAGCTGGTGAAGAATTATTACAGCAAGGAAGTACATGGAATGGCTTTCCAGCTGGTACTGTGATGGGGCATATTCATTTTCATGTAGCTGATTTAGAGGAAGCGAAACGTTTCTATGTTGATGGTCTTGGTTTTGAAGTAACGATTCCATCTCGTAATGGAGCATTGTTCGTATCTGCAGGTGGTTATCATCACCATATCGGTTTAAATACATGGCAAGGTGAAGGGGTACCACCGCAAATGCCAGGTTCTGTTGGTTTGAAATATTTCACAGTTGTACTAGCGAATGAAAAACAAAAAGAGCAAGTATGTGAAAGCTTAAAAAATATTGGCAAGATTGCTACGTACAAAGATGGAATATTACAAGTCGAGGATCCATTTGGACATTGTATCCATTTCAAAATAAAAGGAGAAGCCTAAAAAGGCTTCTCCTTTTATTTTCTTATAATTGCTTTTTCGTTTTGTAAAAATAGTTCATCAAATTGTTTTGCAAGCTCAAAATCTAGTTTCGTTAAACCTTTTGCATTCCAAGATGACAAAGTAATAATAACTGCTTTATACTGGATAAGGATAAATGGATGGTGATTATGTTCTTCTGATAGTTTGGCGGCTTCAGAGACAAATTCGACTCCTTTTAAGTAGTCGGAAAACATATATTTTCGTTCAATCCATTTCTCATCTTTTACCATCCATTTATCTACCTTCAATAATTCTTCGTGAACTTCTTCTTCAGTTAATCTTAGCATCATTTTTCACATCCTTTACTGGAAGTAACGCAAGACCATTGTTAATAAGGCGTGTTACAGCTTCGTCAGTTGTGAAAGTAGAAAGTTGATGTAGTAATGCTGCCGATGTTTCATGCCCTTTGTTATGCTCTAAAAGTAACTCTAATACTTCAAGGCGCAGTAACCATTCTTTCGCATAAAATTTATTTAATACTTCTTGAATTGCTACTAATTGATCGATATGTGCGTCGTGTAAAATCCCCTCACTTCGAATATCTCGAACTGTTTGATACATACGTTCAAGTTCATTCAGTACAAGTGGAGCAGGAATTTCGTGAACTTCTTCATCCATTGGGAAAAATGCTGCGGCATCTGCGGCACCTGGGAATACTGAAGTGATTTGTGAGCCAACAGCCATATCAAATGCGCCCCATGAAGCATCAAATAAAACGCGGGCGTTATAAGTAACTGTGCAATCGATAAAGGAAATAAGAGCAATTTTCTTATCGTTTTTTACAATATCTGTTACTGTTCCTTTTACATGAATACCACTTGCAAAAGTAAACTCAGCGATAGTTCCAATTGTAATTCCTAATGATTGTAGTTGTTCGTCTGTACAATTTTCTAATGCAATATTTTCAGTGAGTAATCCAATCGGTGTTCCAAATCCGTCACTGTGTACAGAAGTAGAATGATTCGCTAACTGTTTATTATGAAGTGCTAATACCGTTGGCGAATTTGTTCGCATGTAAATTAATTCACCTGCATCGTTTTCAATTGTCTCGCTAAATGTACCTGTAATTTGTAATCCGCTATTTAGCTCAGCTGTTGCATAGTTCTCAGAGCGAATTGCTTTTTCTAAACCTTCTTTTCCACCTGTTTTAAAGGCCATTGTTTTAGAAAATGTTTCAAGCGCATCTGTTAATTCTTCAAAGGATTCACAAACAAATAGTTGTGGTTGCATTTTTGTTACGTCATAAGTTGTCCCTATACATGCTTCGATAGAAAATGGAACCTTTTCTACAGCGTCTGTTAAGCAATGTTTGCTTTCGCCAACAGAAGAAAGGAGACCAGCACCATATATCTTTGGATCATCTATATTTCCGATCAATCCATATTCTACTGTCCACCAGAAAAGACGTGAAATTTGTTCAGCTTCTGATAAACCAGAAACTAAGTTTTGTTTTTCAATTACAGCATTTTCAGCAGCCTTAACTTCATCAGGAGTAGAAGTAGGGCTTTCTTTCACTATCGTTAATGTACGAACAGCTTCAAATGCATCATGTTCTTCTTTTGTAGAGAAAGCTTTTGCACCAATTTGCCCAAAACGTTTCACATATTTTGCATATGTAGGATCAAGTAAAATCGGTGCGTGTCCTGCGGCTTCGTGTACGATATCTGGAGCTGGTGTGTACTCGATATTTTCTACTTTCCGAATATCTGTTGCGATCGGTAGTAATCCGTGTCCTTGAAAATCGAAGAATGCTACGCCGGGAATAAGTCCGTCAATCGTTACAGCGCCCCAGCCACTTGGTGCCAAACACTCATTCATTTCTTCTACTTTTGGAATTGCATCTATATTAATACCAGATGATTGTAGTCCGTTCACATAGGCTGGATGAGCAACGTCTTTTAAGAAGCTATGATTTTGTCTCATAATGTAACGCCACACAGCGTGATTCACCGGTGTGTATTGATCATAATGTTGTGTGGATACGAATGGTTTTAAATGCGATGGAATTTCTGTTTTCTTTGTCATTTAGACATCCTCCTTTTTTTCTATAAAATTGAATATCGATTTCGTATAGCTTGTATCACCTCCCTTCATTATTTGTAAGCGCTTATAAAATTTTATCATAAGATTCGGAATTATTTAACATCTGTTTCTGTGAGAAATAGAAAAAGCCCCTATCGGAAAATCCGATAGGGGCGAAAGAATCGCGGTACCACCCTATTTGTAAGTGAAAATATACTTACATCTCAATTAATGATAACGGAAAAATTCCGTCTTTTCCTTCATGCATAAAAGCACTACGAAAAAGAAGCTCCAGAATTGTAATTCATACTTATATATGTGCTAATTTCCACCGACCATTAGCTCTCTGTAACAGGGATATAAGATACTACTGCGATTCTTTCAACGCGTATATATGAAATTGTGTAAGAGGATGGACGCAAAAAAGTCCCTATCGGAAAATCCGATAGGGACGATAAAAATCGCGGTACCACCCTATTTGTAAACAACTAATTGTTTACCACTCACTTTACGATAACGGAAAGATCCGTCTTTCTCTTCATGCATAAAAAGCATTACGGGAAAGAAGCTCCAGAATTGTAATTCACGCTTGTATATGTACTGATTCGCACCAACCATCAGTTCTCTGAGACAGTGATATAAGTCGCTACTAGTATTCCTTCAAAGCCGATATATAATTCGTTCAACTAAACTATGTTTTGTATTATAAAACTATATTAAAAAAATTGTCAACAAAAATTTTTTATCCCGTGTTAATGAGCAGTAAAATTCCTACCTCAAAATTCGGTTGGAGCAAAGAAGTGAGATGGGAGATTAACTGCCCGTAACTCCCGATTGGTGAAGGCTAATAATCAGTGGGGATGAACGAAATCTCCACTGATTAAAATTTTACTTTATTTCACTTCTAAATTAACAGTTAAATTAGAGGTATTGCCAGCTGCATCAGTTGCTACAATGTGAATAGTATTTTTTCCTTCTTGTAATTGAGTGCGATCGAAATAAATGTCATAGCTTTTCTCCCAAGGGTTCAGGAATGCCTGTTCCCATACACCATTTCCGTTAATTTCATATTGCATTCTCACTGGAATACCAGGTGCTATCCAACCAGATTCTGACATCCAATCTAGTAGAATATCATCAACTTTTCCTCTAATTACGAGATTTTCTTGGTCAACTTCGTATGTTAACTTAGGTGCAGTTCGATCAAGAAATACAGCAGCTGTTTGCTTTGTTTCCCCGCCAGAATTAGAAGCAACTGCTTCAATTTGATATAGCCCATCAGTTAAAGGAGTGCCATCTGCTTTTGTACCATTCCATTTGAAAGGTTTATACCCAGGAGTTGCATTTTTAGCTTGATGGATAATCCCTTGATACGTTACACGTTCTTTCGTAACTAAATTTGCATGCAATGTGATATCATCCACAGGCGCAACTAAATAGTAGTTGATGAGATTATCATCTAGTACGTGGTCGCCATTTGGGCTAAAAGTAGAATTAATAATTTCAAGTCCATCAATACGTTTATAATCTTTAGGATCGATACTAAATGTGAATGGAATTCGAATTTCTTCTTTTGCCCCTTGTTCTTTTACATATACATTTCCAGTATACACACCTTGTTGTAGTGAGCTATCTACAGTGATAGTAAATGGTTTTTCGGTACTACTATTCGGTTGAATGCTAATCGATGAAGGGACAGAAGCTTTTACTTTTGTTTTTGTGTTTGCATCTAGTAATTCCACACGAGTTGAAAAACTTTTCTTTTTACTAGAAAGGTTTTGTAATGTAACATTTTGCGTCAGTTTTACTTTTCCGCTATTGGGCTTAATAAGACCGAAGCTGACATTGTTAGGTTTTACTAATACATTTGTTTGAGCTGCTTTCGGAATGTTAATTAAACCAGATCCTTGTGCCATAACAGGGTATGTATTTTCATTGACATCATGTAATGTTTTGGCATTGTTGGCAAGAGCCGCTTTCAATTGTTCTGTCGTCCAATCAGGATGCATTTGACGCAAGAGGGCAACCGCTCCAGCTACTTGCGGAGCAGCCATACTTGTTCCGTTATGCGATTCATAGCCGCCTCGCGGTACTGTACTAGTAATTTGTACTCCAGGTGCAACAACATCAGGCTTTATTAGCCAACTTCCTTGTGATGGTCCTCTTGAACTAAAGTTACCGATAAGTTCTGTTTGCTTTGGTTGTCCAATTTTTATATTTTTCTTTCGTTTTGTAATTAAAGTTTTTAATTCTTCCCCATTTGTATTTGATAATTGCATTACTGGGACAGCTAGATGTTCACGTGAAAAATATTCCGGCATCATATTAATTTCTTTTTCGCTAGAGATTAATAACACACCAAGTGCACCAGCTTGCTTCGCTTGTTCTGCTTTTACTAATGTACTAGAAGTACCTTGTAAAATAAGTGCGAATTTCCCTTTCACATCTTGTTTTGCATAATCACTTGGATTGCCATAACCAACATATACAAGAGGAGAATCATTTTCTATTGGAAAATCGGATTTTGATAATGGTAACCCTTGATATGTTTTGCTGGAACCAGTTACTTGGAATGTTGGAAACGGGATAGAAACCGTAGATGCTCCAACAGAAATGACACTACTTGCGTTACCGGGAGCATCAACAGACCAAGGTTTTGGTCCGTCATTTCCATTTGAAACGACAGCAGTAACACCAAGTTTCGCTGCTCGTTCTAACGTTAATGTTACAGGCTGATCAGGTACATTTAAATCCTGCCCAAGGGAGAGGTTTAACACATCCGCACCATCTTGAATTGCTCGCTCAATTCCTTGGATAATATCATCTGTTGTACCAGTTCCACCGTCATTCATTACACGATAGGCTAGAATAGAAGCGTTTGGAGCAACGCCTTTAATTTTTCCGTTACCCGCAATAATTCCAGCTACATGAGTACCATGTACGTTACCATCCATTGGATCGTTATCTTCATCAACCGTGTCATATCCACCGATATAATTTGCCTTTAGGTCAGGGTGTGTATAGTCTACGCCAGAGTCGATAATGGCTATTTTCATGCCTTTTCCATCAAGCGGTTTGCCAAATGGATCTTTTAAATTCCACGCTTCAGGTGCACCAATTGTCGGTCCACCGATATTTGGTGCTTCTTCGTTAATAGCACTTTTTGATGTTTCATGTAATTTATATGTTAAGTTCGGATAGACTGCTTTTACTTCAGGTAAAGAGGCAAGAGAGGTAATTTGATCTCCAGGAATTGAAATAGAGAATCCGGAAAATAACGTATTATACACTTCTTTAATTTTTGCACCAGGTGCTTTTTCTTTTATTTTCTTAGTCGTATCTTCTTGTGCTTTTTTGAGCTCAGCATGATAAGACTGTGCATTACTATTTTGTAAATCTGGAGCATGCTGAATATTACTTTGAGCAGCGAGAGGTGCATGTTGTAATTCTACAATTACTGATATTTCTTTTGTTGTTTTCGTTTCAACATTTTGAGCGATTTTATGTTCTCCCCACTGTTCAATCGTTGTTTTTAATTGTGGACTAAATTGCTTCTCCTTTTGTAGTGATTCAGCATGAGCACTTAAAGCTCCAAAACTAGAAAAGACAAGCGCCATGCTTAATAGTGTAGATGTAGTTTTTTTCATTGATACTCCCCCTAATAAAAAGTGCCAATATTCAGAAATAAAATCTTGCATTTTAGTTAGAAATTATACATATAAATGTTGGCTAAACTATACTTTCGACATAATTCATACCAATCCTCTATGGATTGAAAATTTCTTGGGAAATTTTTTCTGATTATGTCGAATCGATATTTTTCACATATTGTAGGGATAAAGTGAGGAATGCTATGAGGGAAATGGAGTGATGGTATGAAAAGGCTAATAGTAAGTAGTAGTGTAGTGTTGTTTATGTTTTTATGTTCTATCACTATTACTAGTGCAGAAAATAATAGTGTGAAAGTTGCTTTTATTCGTCATCATAATCTTTGGATTAAAGTTGATGGGAAAGAAATACAGATTACAAAAGGAGAGTACATAACAGGGCCGAAGTGGTCATATGATGGGGAATGGCTAGCGTATGTAAAAGGGAAGAAACAAAGTATTCTTGAGTTATATCGGCTGAAAGATGGAAAGAAAGTTACGCCGTTTCACTCAGAAGCATCGAATTATCAATGGTCACCAACAGAAAATATAATTGCATTTATATTTACAGGTACATTAAATACATTTGATGTAGAAAAAAAGAATGCAGATTTTGAAAATGTATCGGCTGGTGTAGGGGATTATGCATGGTACCCCGATGGAAAGAACTTTCTTGTATCCTCTGAAGCGCACTTACTTCCAACAGGATGGACAGGCGCTCAGCTATATGAAGTGCAAAAAGATGCACATATGAATCCTCACAAAATGAAGCATTTGTATGCATTGCCAAATGAACACGATGATTTCCTAGCGCTAGTAGCAAGTGGCTTTAAGTGGTCACCAGATCAAAAGTGGATTTCATTTTTAGCAGTACCGACAGCTTCATGGTCAGCTGATAGTAATACGCTTTGCTTAGTTCGTGCAGACGGCAGTCGGTTTGAAAAAGTAGATCAAATGTTATTAAACGCACAATGGTTTCAATGGGCACCATCAAAAAATATATTAGCTTATATTGAAGGGAGCGGAAGAGTTGCATTAGAAAATAAACATTTAAAAGTAAAGGAATTGCCAGCACTTCAGCAGAACATATTTACGCCGAAAGGATATGTTGATTGGGATTTTGTATGGAAGAACGATAGAGTAATTATCGTTTCACGAGCAAAAGAGGCAGGGATAGAAACTCCACCAGAAAAAAGGCCACTACCATCTTTATATGAGGTCGATAGTACAAGTAATGCACAGCATCAAATCACAAAGAAAACGAACAAGCAAGGGGATTACCACCCGATCTTCATGAAGAAGAGTAATCAATTAATTTGGATACGTTCAGACCGTAAGAAAGCGGATGTATGGCTTGCTCATAAAGATCGGAAGCAGGAAAAGAAGTGGATTGAAAATATAGATGTACCAGCGTGGTATTATGAGAAATGGAATTGGGGAAATGTTATCTCGGTGAAAGAAGAATAAAAAAACTGCCTAAAAGATCATTTTAGGCAGTTTTAATTGTTATTTATGTGTTTTATTTGGCTTTTTTTTCGCTGGGTTTCCGTTCCCTTGGCGCTTTCTATTTTGTTCATCTTTTGCTTGTTTTTCATGTAGTGTATCTAAAAATTCATTCGAGTTACTCATGTTTATATCTCTCCTTTCATTTTGTCATGATTACTATAACCATTTAGGAGGATAATCATGAGTTAGAAGTTAGGCACTTAATTTTCTTCGATAATGTAAGTAAAATATTCCATACATAACAAATAGCATGAGTAAAACTTGTAACTCTACATTTTCTTTTAAAATAGCTGCGATAGTGTCTGGTAAGTACGGTGATTTATCGTTTGTGCTTAAACCTAACCATTTATTTAAGAGGCTAATGGTACAAAACATAAAAACACCGGACCAGCTTGCCGTAATTGCTTTTTGCTTAATTTTTGTTTCACGTTCATCATCTGTAATCCAAGGATTAGCAGTTTTATCACTACTAAAGAAGCCGTTTATATATCCCTATACAATCATTCCAATAAAGACAATTATCCATTTCATATATGTAATTCTCCTTTCTGTGTAAAAAGTTTTTTACATATTGGTTTTCATATAGCAGGAATAAAGTATGAGATAGGGAAGAAATATGTAAGAGGATTTCATAATGAGAGGAGGAAGGGGATGAAAATCGTCTTTGTTCGGCACGGGGAAGGAGAACATACAAGGGATTTGCCATCAAGTTTAAAAGTGCTTCATCCGCCATTGACGGATGAAGGAAGGAATCAGGCTAAATTACTTCAATGCAATGTGCCATTACAAGAGACGGATATATTAATTGCTAGTCCTACACTTAGAACTTTGCAAACGGCGACAATATGGAGTGCGAAAGTTGCTTGTCAAAAAATCGTTCATCCATATGTATCTCCGCGTATTTTTCCTTATCGAGAAGAAGCGAGAACATTACCGTGCGATTATATAGTAGATCAGGGAATGATAACAAAGTTATTTCCGCATTTTTCGATAGAGAAAAGCTCAAATAATCAGTTATGGAAGGAAGGTATAAACACTATTTCAGAGAATAGTTTTCAGCAAATAGTAGATGAATTTCTTCTTTGGTGTTATGAACTGAGTGTTGAAAGAATTTGCATTGTATCCCACGATGGAACAATTACAGCATATAGGCAATATTTACAGAAAGTCGTTTTAACTAGATCAGATTTTTTGAAAGAAACGGGTATATATGAAATGGATTTATCCCAGAAAATTCTGATTGACAAGGGCTGATTATAGGATGGGGATTGTATGTTGAATATTGCATTAGTAGTTGGTTTTAATTCGGATTTAGAGGCGCAATCAATCCGAGCATCTCTTGAATATTTTGGTGCAAGGGTTGTGACATATTGGATTGGTAGACCGAAAGATTTTGTGGGAGTTCTTTCTGGAAAGAACTTATTTAACGATGTTAATTATATTATTTTTTGCTTTCATGGTGAAGAAGGGAAGTTTGTCATGGAAGAGTTAGGCGAAGAAGTATATGAACAAGATGAACCGAGAGGGTATTTTGGTGCAGAAGAAATTTATGAATATGCAAAATTGCATAATACACATATTGTAAATAGCGGGTGCACGTTAGGGGAGCAAAATCTAGCAAAATCTTTTTTACATAGTGGTGCGAAATCATATATTGGATCGATTGATTATGTAGATGGAAATGCAGCACTTATGTTTACTATACGCTTATTTTATGGGGTTATTAACCATGGGAAAACGTTAGAAGAAGCGTTTCAAGAAGCGAGTTTAATTGATGAGGAGACACATAAATTTCGATTCTATAATTAGTGTGAAACACGTTTATTCTATATTCGAATAAACGTGTTTCACATTTAACTCACAATTTTTTTACATTTTTTTCAATGAAAATGATTATCACCTGTGGTATGATATGTTCAAGTTTTTACAGGTAATAGAAGTTACTATATAAACGTTAGTTTTGAATGTTTCATACGCATGTCACGAATTATTCATAATTAACGTTTTAAAAATAAGTAACTAATGTTATTATATTATCTGTAACTAACTTAATTACAACTTTAGGAGGAAGATATGGTTATTCAATTTTTAAGAGAAAACAAAGCAGTTTCTTTTGTATTAGCAGTAATTCGAGTATATCTTGGTTACACATGGTTAATGGCTGGAATCGGTAAACTACAAGGAAAAGGATTCGATGCAACAGGTTATTTGCAAGGTGCAATTGAAAAATCTAAAGGTGCACAACCGGCTGTTCAATCTTGGTGGGCATCATTCTTACAAGAATTTGCAATTCCAAATGTAGATTTGTTTAATACACTTGTAACATGGGGGGAAATTTTAGTCGGAATTGGTTTAATTGTAGGCTGTTTAACAAAAACAGCGGTCTTTTTTGGTCTTGTAATGAACTTTTCCTATATGTTTAGTGGGTCAATTGGTGTGAACCCTGAGATGGTTATCTTATCTATGTTTGTTCTTGTTTCCGGTATGAACGCTGGGAAATTTGGAATGGATGGCTTTGTTATCCCGAAAGTATTAGGATCAAAAACTCAAAAACGCCAAAAGCAAGCTGCTTAATATATGAAAACGGGTATCTCAAAATGAGATACCCGTTTATGTTATTTTTCAACTTTGATCGGATTGTTCTTAAAGAAATCTTTTACATACCCGACAAATTCTTGTGGTTCTTGGCGAAATGGTGCATGATAACCTTTTTCAATAATATGTAAAGTGCTATTTTTTAAGAATTGATGATACGTTTCTCCTTCTTTCCAGGAAACGCTACTATCATTTCTGCCCCATATAATTAAAGTTGGCTGTTTTATTTCATTTGCATTAATTTTAAGACGTCTAGGCCATAATTTCATTTTATTATAATGCTCTTCATCATTACGTTTGAATTTCACTTTGCTTTCATCATAATCTGTAATAGAAGAAACTGCATTTAAATCAGTCGACAATTGTGGTTTTGGTGAGCCTTGTTTAGTAACGAATGTATGAGGGCCACCTGTAGCATCAGTTAAAATAAGGTGAGTAACTGCTTCAGGATATAAATATGTTAAATTTAGAGAAATTTCTCCCCCCATGGAATGCCCCAGTATTGCGAATGAATCATACCCTAGTTTTTTCATTAATTTATAATACAAATTTGCATGAGTTGGAAAAGAATAATAAAAATCCATTGGCTTAGATGAGCGCCCGAATCCTAAAGCATCTACAGAAATAATTGTATGATCTTTTGCTAAATCGGAGTAAATCTTTTGAAAACCATCTGATGACCCTCCAAAGCCATGAATCATAAGTAAAGGTGGTTTTTCATTACCAATCTTTTTAAAGTAAATGGTTTGACCATCTATTTCTACCATTTTTTCCTCGGTAGCTAGTTTCGCTGTAATTGTATTTTTAACTTGTTTTACTTGTTCTACTGGCTTTTCTGCTGCACTACATCCTACTAATAGTGTAAGAGTAAGACAACCTACCATAAAATAGCTAAATCGCTTCAATTAGGTGTCTCCTTTCTAACATAACGCTGTATCTATCATAGCAAATAGCATATTACGATTTCCAGGAAGTCGGCTACCATTTTTTATCATAAGAGGTGAAAGGAGCGTTTCTTGGAAATTTTCTGTTTGAAGAAATTTACGAAATGTAAATTGTGAGTGTGGGACATCAATTCGTACTATACCATTCCAACATTCACATATCTTTTTTAATAATTGAATAGCATCTTCTGCTTGCTTGGCGATAAGTGGATTGATACATAATATATTGCCCTTTTGTATGCATAATGAAAAAGCTTCTATACAGTTATTTCTTTCAATTTTAAAAGAGTGTACAGCCCTTGGTAATAGCAAAGAGTAAAGTAGAGAACGATTCATACCAGTTGCAATTTGATCCAGAGAAGTAAGAGATATAAGGTCTTCTTCTTGTACTTGTTGTAAGTGAGAAGGGTACGTCTTAATAGTTTGCTTTTCAAAACGATGAATCGTTGTTGCTGTTTGAAATCCGCATGATGTGTATAGAGGTTCGCCAGCTTTTGTCGCAATAAGTGCAATGGGTTGTTTTGGATGAATTTGTTCCAAGCAATGATTTAGCAACATGCGCCCTATTCCGCGTCCTTGAAAATTAGGGTGAACGATTAACATACCAATGGAAGCGAAGTTACTTGTAAAGGGAAATACTCCTCCAGTCGCAATGAGTTTGTTCTCATGAATGTAACCTACAAGTGTGCCGATAGAAAGATACATTTCGAATTGTTTTTTCATAAAAATTTCATCGTGTAACCATCCAACAGATTTGCAAAGATTAAGTAATTCAAAAATAAAAGACTCATTTAGCTTTACTATTTTCATAAAGGCTCACCGCATTTCTATTTATTTTCATAAAAATAGAGTCAAAATGTAAAAAAGAGATTTACGTTAAATGAAATCCAACTTGTTTATATTTAAATTGTAAAGGGCGGGATGATTGATACAAAAAGACAAAGTTATACAAATTATAACTGATATTTACATAAGTTAACAAAAAATTTACATACAGCTAATTTTCTCTTAATAGTCTTCCGTTAAATTTGATAGTGGGAAATGAATAACCTAATTAGGGGGACAAGACAGTGAAAAAGTTTGTGAAAAAAGCATGGCCATTTGCAGTTGTGGCATCATTAGCAGTTACTTCGGTAGCAACATGGAATTTTACTCGTTCTAGTGAGGTTAATGCAGATGAGAACGGAAGCAATGCAAAGATTAAAAATGTTATCGTATTAATTGGGGATGGTATGGGTCCTTCATATATGACGGCTCACCGTTATATGAAAGATAATCCAAAAACCTTTGAAATGGAATCTACAGAATTTGATAAGCATCTTGTAGGAACACAAAAAACATACCCAGAAGATGAACATGAAAATATTACAGACTCTGCATCGGCAGCAACAGCTATGTCAGCAGGGATTAAAACATATAATGCTGCAATTGCAGTTGATAATGATAAAGCGGAAGTGAAAACAGTTCTTGAGCAAGCGAAAGAAAAAGGGAAATCAACGGGACTCGTTGCAACTTCTGAAATTACACATGCAACACCAGCTGCTTTCGGTGCGCATGACATTAGCCGTAAAAATATGGACGCAATTGCAAATGATTATTTTGATGAGAAAATTAAAGGGAAGCATAAAGTAGATGTTATGCTTGGCGGCGGCGTAAAGAACTTTGTTAGAAAAGATCGTAATCTTACAGAAGAGTTTAAGAAATCTGGTTATAGCTATGTAACGGATCGAGATCAATTGTTAAATGATAAAAATGACCAAATTCTTGGTTTATTTGCACCAGGTGGATTAGATAAAATGATTGACCGTAATGAGAAAACACCTTCATTAGAAGAAATGACTAATGCAGCAATTGAGCGTTTGAACAAAAATAAAAATGGTTTCTTCTTAATGGTGGAAGGAAGTCAAATCGACTGGGCTGGACATGATAATGATATTGTTGGTGCAATGAGTGAAATGGAAGACTTCGAAAAAGCTTTCAAAGCAGCGATTGAGTTTGCGAAAAAAGATAAAAATACGTTAGTTGTTGCAACGGCAGATCACGCTACTGGTGGCTTATCTTTAGGTGCCAATGGCGAGTATAACTTTAAAGTAGAACCAATTAAAGCTGCAAAGCGCACACCAGACTTTATGGCAAATGAGATTGCAAAAGGTGCAAATGTAGAAGAAACATTGAAAAAGTATATTGATTTACAATTAACTCCAGAAGAAATTCAAGCTGTAAATGATATAGCTCCGTCAAAAGATGTAACAAAGATTGATAATGCAATTGAAGATATTTTCAATAAGCGCTCGGTTACAGGCTGGACAACGGGTGGACATACAGGGGAAGATGTGAACGTATATGCATTTGGTCCAGGTAAATACTTGTTCTCTGGCGTTCAAGAGAATACAAATATAGCGAAACGTGTCTTTGATATTGTTGGCGGTGGCGATCCGAATAAAGGAAGACGCTAATTAAGAGCGAAAGTGAGGCGAAATGCCTCACTTTTCTTTTTAGGAGTTGGGAATATGAAAAAGTTATTTAGGAAATTAAGATTCCTTCTAGTGTTTGTAGTACTACTAGTTGGATGTCAACAAGAAGAGAATAACGTAGAACAAAAATCTACTACTAAAAAAACTGAGGAAAAGGTACAAATAACAAAAGAAGAAGAGAGATCTATTCAAGATGTTATTCATACATTTGTGCGAACGACGAATGAAAAAAATCTTGCAGAACATATGGAGTTATTTTCAAAGAAGATGCCTAGTGCTGAAGACTTAAAAACACAAAAAGAAGCCGCATTTCAAAAGGGAAATAAGAAAATTGAATTGGAACATATAGATATGAAAGTTAGTAAAGTAGGGTATGTTATTGTTGAAACGAAAGAAAAGGAAGTAGACGACAGTATCACTCTTCAAAAGAAAGTACAGTATGCTCTTGGGAAAGAAGATGATAAATGGAAGATTGAAGAGGTTCGAACGATAGAGAAAAAATAAAGTGAAACTTTAATAAGTGTGGAGTCGTACTTCCCAAAAATGATAGAAAAAAGGTTCTCATTGGTGAGAACCTTTTTTTATAGTGGTAGCATAATTTGATTTGAACATGCCTCAATATCATCAATATCTTGACGAATTGTGGCCATTTTATTATCCAGATCTTCAGCTTTCATTGCTGCATCATGTAGTTCATCTTTTAAATACTCCGGTATTTTCCCTTCATATTTATAATAAAGTTTGTGTTCTAAACTTGCCCAAAAGTCCATTGCCAGTGTACGTAACTGAATTTCTGCAAATACATCTTTTGTACCAGAATTTAGTGATAAAGGGTATTTAATGATCATGTGTAAACTTTTATATCCGTTTCGTTTTGGGTTAGCGATATAATCTTTTACTTCTATGACTTCCATATCTTCGCGTTTTTGAATGACTTCTTTCAAATGATAGATATCTTCTACGAAGCAACATGTAATACGAATACCAATAATATCTTGTAAATGTGTTTGAGCATTTTCAACTGTTGGTAATAAGTTTTTGCGCTCTAGTTTTTTAATAATACTTTCAGGTTGTTTTAGTCTTGTTTTTATATGTTCAAACGGGTTGTAATCCTCTAGAAATTGAGCTTCCCGGTTCATAATTTCAAATTTAGTTTTTAACTCTTCTAAAGCAAATGTATATGGTAATACAAAAGCTTTCCAGTAGTTAACTGTTGATTGATTATATTCCATTTATATACACACCTTTTCCTATTTGCAAGTGAGGTCGTTATTATACTAAATACCAAATCATATAAGCGCAAGCAGCAAATGATGAGATCATAAAGCGATATTTAGTTTTCATACTTTCAACTCCTTTCGAGTAAGATTTTATATTAATAAACGTGATTGTTAATAAGTTCACTATGTACAGTTTCTATAGTAATAGATTCGTGTGAATTTCGTATGAACTAATTGTTTCAGCTTTTTGTCTTTTTTGCTGTTAATCATAATTATTATTCGGATTTAAAGTGTTTTTATTTGATTTATCTATTTGTATAAATTAATGTATATTTGAATTTATAGTTATTGAGGAGGATATATGGTGAACTTTGAAGAATTAGCAATTGCTAGACGTTCTGCAATGAAATTTATACAAGGTATAGAAATCCCTAATGAGGATTTTAAAAAAATATTTGAGTTAACTAAGCTTTCTCCATCTTGCTATAATTTGCAGCACACACATTATGTTGTAATTCGTGATCAAGAGCGAAAAGAAAGATTAAAAGAATTAGCTTTCGGTCAATATAAAGTATCGAGTGCATCAGCGGTAGTGCTCGTTTGTGGTGATAAAAAAGCATACCAAAATGTTGAAAATATTTACTTCGGTATGAAAGTTTTAAAAATGATTGATGAATGTGAATATGAAGATACAATTAGGCAAACGAAAGGTTTATATGAAGGAAAAGGAGAGCGTTTCATGGAGGATGAAGCGATTAGAAATGCTTCGTTAAGCGCGATGACTTTTATGTACGCAGCTAAATATTATGGCTATGATACATGTCCAATGATTGGTTTCGATGAAAAAGCAGTACAAAGTGAATTAAATATGCCAGAGCATATAGTACCTGTTTTAATGATTACGATAGGAAAAAGTGATACTACTAAAACTCGCCCACGAGGATATCGAAAGCCGATTAGTGAATTTGTTACATACGAATCGTTTTAATAAAGTGAAACTTTAAATCAGTAGGGGTCTTACTGCCCGTTAATGCGGGACAAAATTTATTTAACTATAAAAAACAAGGGGATTCTAAATAGAATCTTCTTGTTTTTGCAATTGACAAATAGAATGAAGTTTTATAATATATAAATCGTAATCATTACGTTTTAGTTGCAATCTTTGAAAGAAAGGAGAATTAAATATGCGTGTAAATATTACATTAGCTTGTACGGAGTGCGGCGATCGTAATTACATTTCTAAAAAAAATAAACGAAACAATCCAGAACGCATCGAACTAAAAAAATATTGTCCACGATTAAAGCGAGTAACGTTACATCGTGAGACGAAGTAAAAGACTAGAGATATCTCTAGTCTTTTTTTTATAGTTCTTTGGTTTTGTTTGTTATAATTACCTTAAAATGTAATAAAGGGAGCGGTATGATGAATCAAAAAGATAAAGAAAGAAAAGAGCGAGTGGCTCATATTATTAACATTCCAGATGAATATAGTCTTGTTGTAGATGATCAAGAAGGGGTTGATGACCCGTATCATCTATTATGGTGGGAGCATAAAGAGGATCAGGAGAGAACGATACAAATTACATTGAATAGACATACTGGTAATTTAATTGAGTTTAGGATAGATGATGAAAATTCTTTTTCAAGTGGTAAGGAAGCGATAGAGGAGAAGAAGGCAAGGGAGATTGCAAATGCGTTCTTGAAAAAATATACAAAAGAAGGATATGAATTCTATACATATGTAACGGTTAAGGACGACAGGCGTGGTTGGAAAGAAGTAAATTATATGCAAGAAGTGAATAGCTATCCATTGCCGAATACAGGGTGCGTTGTGCGAGTGAACCCTTCAGGTAATGTTGTGCAATTTCATTACAATGGACAAAAAGCTATAGAGAAAAAACCGTTATGGCCAAGTGAAATTGTTGAGGAGAATATCGTTTTAGAAAATTTGAAAGCTAGACAAGATATGAGACTTGTATTTATAGATTTAACATACTCTTCATGTGAGTATGAAAGCGGGGAAGAAGTAAAAGGGTACCATCTTGTATATGAACCAGAGCCTAGTCATGCGTTTATTGATGCAAGTACAGGTAAAGATTTATATGAGCCAGATCATTATAAATTGCCTTCGGCTGTAGCTGTTGGAAAATCGAGAAAAGGTAACGAACGAGGTGACATATTCGAATTATTTGACTGGAATAAAGAAGGTTTTACAAAAGTAGATGAGACGGAAAATGATGATGAAATAAGGATGAAATTTGTTCCGAAAGAGGAATTACAAAAACAGAAAGAAGAAAAGAATCCATATTTAATGAATGAATTCTTTAAAAAGCATTTACCGATGTTGAAATATAATAATTTAGTTAGCGTTACAATTGATAAATTAACCAATGAATTAACTGGTTTTATAAAACTGACAGATGATAAAGAAGTAAAGCAAATACTGTCTAGAGAGGAATGTTTACAAAAAGCACTTCAATTTTTAGAACGAGTTATTCCAGATATCAAACAATATCTGCGTCTTTGGGAGGAACGTGAAGAAGCAGAAGATGGGATTGAAAGATTTATCTTTTCTGTATATATAAATGATATTCCGGCAGAGTATAACCAATTTATGATCAACATCAATGTAGAAAATGGTGCTGTTATGCACTACTCGGGGGAGTCTAGCAACTTTATAAAAAAATTACTTACATATGAAACAACACCAAAATTAATAAAAGAAAAAGCGTTAGAAATATACAGAGCGGCTATCCGAGTTAAATTAGAATGGTTTTTAGATCATGATGCAGAGGAAACGAAATACAAACTACTGTACAAACAAACGACAGATGAAAAACATAAAGAACCTTTTGATTGTAGTCGGGAAATTCGTTATATTGATGCCCAAACTGGGAGAAAGATTTGGAGTAAGTAAAATAAAAAGAGTTATTTTTCAAAGAAAATAACTCTTTTTATTTTTATAATTTGCCTGTTCGCTTTTCAAAAGTAAATGTGATAGGAAGATTGGAATGAGAACTATCACTTTTAAATATTACTTTCCATTCTTTAGTATGGGCTTTAATTTCAAAATTAAGAAGATTCATCGCTCTACGTTTATCTATTTCTAAAAACATATTATGAATTTCTGGTTCTTGCTGTAAATTAAGAGCCTTTAGTGTGACTGTAAATGTGAAAAAATTCTGCCCTTCATATACTATTTTTGATATTTTTGTTTTTTGTGTATTTAACAGCACATAAAAACGGTCTGATGGAGTTAATTGTACAGAGTCATCAGTAATTTCATTCTCGCTATTATGAAGTTCAACTAAGAAAGATGTACTATGTGAAGAATCTTTTTTGCTTGTAATCTGTAATTCAGTAGGAATCATCGGTATTTCATAAAAGTCATTCCTTATTATATTATTGTAATCCTCTGAAAATTTACGGACTTCTTTTGGAAAAGAGTCTTCTTGTGTACTTAAAAAAGTTTTATGTTGCTTTGGAATTTTTTCACTAAAATTTAATGTTTCTTTAAAGTAATAATTGGATCCAGTTAAAAATAAAAAACTACAAATTAATAAAAAAATTCGATACAGATTTTGAAAATGAAAGAACAATAGTATACATGTAATAATTCCAATTACATAGAAAATAAAGATAAGTAGTTCTAGTTTTGAGTGAAACGAGAAACCATAGTTATGAAAAAATTTTATTCCAGTTATAATTTGAGCTCCAAAAAATAAAGAAATTCCAAATTGAAAAAATAATAAATCAGGCCCTCTTTTAATAACAAAAGTAATGAACGAAATGAAAAGTAAAAATACCCCTAAATAAATTGTTACATTTAATAATCGTTCTAATGTAATCATGAATAATGTCCCCTTTAATAGCATATTCATATATAAATAACAATTTTATATAATTATAATATAACAATAAAATATTTTAAATGTTGGAAGTGTTGAGTTTTATAAATAAACTGTACAGACACAAACAACCTCACGCCCACATACACATAATAAAGACCACTATTTTGGCGGAGGTGAAAGGTTTGAGTCTATTCGCCGCAATTGGATATATGGTTCGAGAAGTGTTTGTCTTTGTTTCTTATGTGAAGAATAATGCGTTCCCGCAGCCGTTATCATCAGATGATGAGAGAAAGTACTTAGAGTTAATGGAGCAAGGTGATGCTCAAGCGAGAAATCTTTTAATTGAACATAATTTACGGCTTGTAGCTCATATCGTTAAAAAATTTGAGAACACAGGAGAAGATGCAGAAGATTTAATTTCAATTGGTACGATTGGGCTCATTAAAGCGATCGAGAGCTATTCTGCAGGAAAGGGAACGAAGCTTGCGACGTATGCAGCACGCTGTATTGAAAATGAAATTTTGATGCATTTACGTGTACTAAAGAAAACGAAAAAAGATGTTTCACTTCATGATCCGATCGGGCAAGATAAAGAGGGCAATGAAATATCGCTTATTGATATATTAAAATCAGAGTCTGAAGATGTAATTGATATGATTCAGCTTAGTATGGAGTTAGAAAAAATTAAAGAGTATATCGATATTTTAGACGAAAGAGAAAAAGAAGTGATTGTGAAACGTTTTGGACTTGGGCTAGATAAGGAGAAAACACAGCGGGAAATCGCTAAGGCGCTTGGTATTTCTAGAAGCTACGTATCACGGATTGAAAAGCGTGCTTTAATGAAAATGTTCCACGAGTTTGTCAGGGCAGAGAAAGAGAAAAAAGCGAAAGAGTAAAGTGTATTAGAAGCAGCCATATTTAAAATGGGCTGCTTTTCTTATTGTAAATAAGAAAAGAAAACGCGTTATGCTAAGAAGAAATACATGTTCACTGTTGAAAATGACGGATTCTATCTGTAATATTAGAAGGTGCTAAATAATTTAAGAATAATACCATACTTAGTTTTCTGTATATATAATAAGGCTGCTTTATATGATATGTGGGAATAAGAACCAATTTTACATATGATATAGAAAGAAAAGAAGGGGAAACTAAAGTTATAGACTGATTAGGGGGTTTCGCAATTTGCGACGTACATTATATCGACTTATGATAGAACTTACAAATGGTCGCTTTACTTCTTATATATTACGTAAATTTGCACAATCTCGTTTGAGCTCTATCATTATTCCATCGTATGCGAAAGTTTTTCAAATTAATCAAGATGAGATGGAAAAGGGTTTGAAGGAATATAGAACATTGCATGAATTATTTACGCGTAAGCTAAAAGAAGGAAAGCGTAGTATTGATACAGATGCATCGAGTATCGTTAGTCCTGTTGATGGTGTTTTTGCAGATCATGGTCCTATTGAGGATACAAAAACATTTGATATTAAAGGAAAGCGCTATTCAATTGTGGATATGCTAGGTAATGAAGAACGTGCAACGCGATATGCAGGCGGTACATATATGGTAATTTATTTGAGTCCAAGTCATTATCATCGCATTCATAGTCCGCTTTCTGGTTCTGTGACTGAAAGATTTGTACTCGGTAGAAAATCATATCCGGTAAATGCAGCTGGTATGGAATACGGGAAAGAACCACTGTCAAAAAATTATCGTTCTGTTACAGAAGTAAGCAGTGATGGCGAGCATATGGCTCTTGTAAAAGTAGGGGCCATGTTTGTTAATAGTATTGAGCTTTTGCATGAGAGAGACACTGTTCAAAAAGGTGAAGAAATGGCATACTTTACATTTGGTTCAACAGTTGTGTTATTGTTTGAAAAAGATATGATAGAAGTAGTGCAGGAATTAAAGAGTGGACAAGAGCTTCGTCTTGGTGAAAAAATAGCTACTCGCTTAGCTCATAAATAAAGAAAAGCTTTTATAACCGTAAGTAAGAGTTATGGGCAAAGATACTTAATGATGAAATCCCCTAGATGGGAGTACTTGTTTATTCGAGAGCCATCGTAGGATGGCTCTTTTTACAGGGCATCCAATAAATTATCCTTTAACTGTTTAATTGGTAAGGGCTGATTAAACTTTCACTTTATATGTAATCAAGATGATTTGACAAGCTTGTCCTCTAATGAGCGTCTAATGATTTCTTGTTTTATAAGTAAAATGAAGTCGGGATTTAATTTTAGTTCTTTTGCTTTATAATAAGACTCAGTGAGTAACTCAGTGGATAACTGTTCCATATGTTTTGTTTTCAAGGTGAGTCACCTCCTAATAATATAAGGATTGATTCGTTGATGCATTTAATGTACCAAAAAAATATGACAGTCACAAACGAGTGGTTATCCACATACCTAGGTGGATAAAGTGTGTATAGTTTGTTAGTAAATTCCAAATTAACTGAAAAATTAATGTGGAAAATGTGTACAATTTTATCCACAGGTTATATATCGAAAAATGTTGTCGAAAAATTTTATGAAAAATCCTCAAAGAGGTGAAAGAAATTGAAACTATTTTTACCAAATGAATATGTGAAAAATGTATATCATGTTCAACCAGAAGATTTAAAAAAACGTGGGATTAAAGGTGTTATTACTGACTTAGATAACACTTTAATTGAATGGGATCGTCCCAATGCAACACCGCAACTTGAAAAATGGTTTTTGGAAATGAAAGAGCAAGGCATTCAAGTAACGGTCGTTTCAAATAATAATGAGCAACGTGTAAAAGATTTTGCTGATCCATTAGGTATTCCATTTATTCATAGTGCACGTAAACCATTTGTTCGCGCATTTAAGCGTGCGATACAAGAGATGCGTTTGCAGCCAGATGAAGTTGTAGTAATTGGAGATCAGTTACTGACTGACGTGCTTGGTGGAAACCGAGTAGGCCTTCATACAATTTTAGTTGTACCGGTAGCACAAACGGACGGATTAGTAACGCGCTTTAATCGAAAAATTGAACGAAGAATTATGAAAAATATGAAGAAAAAAGGTTTAATTAACTGGGAGGAATAAAGTTTGACTGAAACAATTAAATGTATTGGTTGCGGTGTAGAAATTCAAACAGAAAATAAAAACGAAGTGGGGTATGCTCCTGCCTCATCTTTAGAGAAAGAACAAGTTATTTGTCAACGTTGTTTTCGCTTGAAGCATTACAATGAAATTCAAGATGTATCGTTAACAGATGATGACTTCCTACGCATTTTAAATGGAATTGGAAAATCAGATGCATTAGTAGTCAAAATTGTAGATATTTTTGATTTTAATGGTAGCTGGTTACCTGGCTTACATCGTTTCGTAGGGAATAATAAAGTATTACTTGTTGGAAATAAAGCTGATTTAATTCCAAAGTCAGTAAAACATGATAAAGTAAAACATTGGATGCGCTATAGTGCAAAGCAGCTAGGATTAAAACCAGAAGATGTCTTTTTAATTAGTGCAGCGAAGGGACAAGGAATCGCTGAATTAGCAGATGCTATTGAGTATTATCGCGGCGGCAAAGATGTTTATGTTGTTGGATGTACGAATGTAGGGAAATCGACATTTATTAATCGTATGATTAAAGAATTTAGTGATGAGACTGAAAATGTAATTACAACATCTCATTTCCCAGGAACAACACTTGATTTAATTGATATTCCATTGGACGAAGAGTCTTCTTTATATGATACGCCAGGTATTATTAACCACCACCAAATGGCTCATTATGTTGGAAAGCAAAGCTTAAAGCTTATTACACCAACAAAAGAAATTAAGCCGATGGTATTCCAATTAAATGAAGAACAAACGTTATTCTTTAGTGGATTGGCACGTTTTGATTATGTAAGTGGTGGTCGTCGTGCATTTACTTGTCACTTCTCGAATCGCTTAACAATCCATCGTACAAAGCTTGAGAAAGCAGATGAATTATATAAAAATCATGCCGGGGATTTACTAAGCCCACCAACGCCAGAAGAATTAGCAAATATGCCTGAGCTAGTGAAATACGAATTTAATATTCGTGAACCTAAAACGGATGTTGTATTCTCTGGATTAGGATGGGTTACTGTGAACGAACCAGGAGCAAAAATTGTTGCACACGTACCAAAAGGAGTAAGTGTTTCACTACGTAAATCTTTAATTTAATATGGAGAGGGATTTATGAAACAATTATATGGTGTAATCGGAAATCCAATTGGACATTCATTATCACCCGTTATGCATAACGATGCATTTGAACACTTGAATATGGATGCCCATTATCATGCGTTCCTTGTTGAAGAGGAATTGCTAGGGGAAGCAGTAAGAGGTTTAAAAGCATTAGGTATTTCAGGATTTAATGTAACAACTCCGCACAAGGTTGCTATTATGGAGTATTTGGATGAGATTGACCCATTGGCAAGGAAAATCGGTGCAGTAAATACAGTGGTTCATAAGGATGGAAGATTAATTGGCTATAATACAGACGGGATTGGTTTTGTTCGAGCGTTGCAGTCAATTAGTAATGAACCACTTCAAGGGAAACGTATTTTGTTACTTGGTTCAGGTGGTGCTAGCCGAGCTATTTATTTTTCTCTTGCTGATGTAGGTGTAAAAGAGATTGATGTAGCCAATCGTACAGTAGATAAGGCAAAGGAACTTATTGCTGCACGTACGGCCGATGTTAATTCTGTTGCTTTGTCGTTAGAAAAAGCGACAGAAGAACAAGGAAATTATGATATTATCATTCAGACGACAACGATAGGTATGCATCCACACGTAGAACATACGCCATTACAAATTTGTTCGTTAAAAAAAGGAACGATTGTATCAGATATAATTTATAATCCATTTGAAACGAAAATTTTATGTGAGGCAAAACAGCAAGGTGCAATCATTCAAAATGGTATTGATATGTTTGTTTATCAAGGAGCACTTGCATTTGAAATGTGGACAGGCCGCACGCCAAATATCGAGAGAATGAAACAATTAGTTATAGAAAAGCTTGGAGGCTAACATATATGTTAACAGGAAAACAAAAAAGATTTTTACGTGCACAAGCACATCATTTAACACCAATTTTTCAAGTAGGAAAAGGCGGAGTAAATGAAAATATGATTAAACAAATCGCAGATACTTTAGAAGCTCGTGAGTTATTTAAAGTAAGTGTATTACAAAACTGTGAATTTGATCGCCGTGAGGTTGCGGAAGAACTTGCAAAAGGTGCACGTGCTGAAATCGTTCAAGTAATTGGAAGCACAATCGTTTTATACAAAGAATCAAGAGAAAATAAACAAATTAAGCTTCCTCGATAAAAAGACTAGCATGCGCTATTTTTATCGTTTATGCGTAATGATGTAGAGAGCGAAACCAATTGAACTTTTATTAATAGCAACTCTCTTCATTCCTAACCGAGGAGAGTTGCTGTATGTAAAAGGAAGGGGCGTTTCTTTTGAGAAAAATTGGCATCATTGGCGGTACATTTGATCCGCCTCACTATGGACATTTGCTAATTGCAAATGAAGTATATCACGCTTTGAACTTGGAAGAAGTATGGTTCTTGCCAAACCAGATTCCGCCACATAAACAAGGGCGGAATATTACAAGTGTAGAAAGTCGTTTACATATGTTAGAGCTCGCGACTGAGGCAGAAGAGCGCTTTTCTATTTGTTTAGAAGAGCTAAGTAGGAAGGGCCCATCTTATACGTATGACACTATGTTACAATTGACGAAGAAGTATCCGGATGTGCAGTTTCACTTTATTATTGGTGGGGATATGGTTGAGTATTTACCGAAGTGGTATAACATTGAAGCTTTACTTAATCTTGTAACGTTTGTTGGAGTTGCAAGACCTGGGTATACATTGCATACACCATATAAGATTACTACAGTGGAAATTCCGGAATTTGCAGTTTCTTCATCCTTATTACGTGAGAGATATAAGGAGAAGAAAACGTGTAAATATTTACTTCCCGAAAAAGTACAGGTATATATCGAGAGGAATGGGTTGTATGAATCGTGAGAATGCACTGCATATTGTCAAACAACAAATGCATGAAAAACGTTATATACACACAATTGGTGTAATGGAGACAGCGATTGAGCTTGCTAAGTTATACGGTGTGGACGAAAAAAAAGCAGAGATGGCAGCTATATTCCATGATTATGCGAAATGTAGAGCGATTTCAGAGATGGAAGAGATTATTAAACGTGAAGATTTGCCGAAAGATTTACTTTGCTATAACAAAGAGTTATGGCATGCACCTGTTGGGGCATACTTAGTAGAAAAAGAAGTAGGCATTACGGATTCTGAAATTTTGCAAGCTATTACATATCATACAAGTGGTCATGAGAATATGACGATGTTAGATAAAGTGATTTATGTAGCTGATTACATTGAACCTGGGCGAAAGTTTCCAGGAGTGGAAGAGGCTCGTAAACTCGCATATACAGATATAAATCAAGCTTTATTATTTGCGTTAAAGAGAACAATTCAATTTTTAATGGAAAAAGATCAGACGATTTATCCATTAACATTCCAAACATACAATGCAGTTATCAAGGAGGAAATGAGTAAATGAACGATAAAGATTTATTAGTATTAGCGGCAAAAGCAGCTGATGATAAGAGAGCAGAAGATATGGTTGTCCTAAATATGCAAGGTATTTCACCAATTGCAGATTATTTCATTATTTGTCACGGGAATTCAGACAAACAAGTGCAAGCAATTGCACGTGAAATTAAATCAAAAGCACATGAGTTCCAAATCGACGTACAACGTATGGAAGGGTTTGACGAAGCACGTTGGGTATTAGTTGATCTTGGAGATGTAGTTGCTCATGTATTCCATAAAGATGAGCGTAATCACTATAATTTAGAGCGTCTATGGGGCGATGTGCCACGTGAAGATATTACAGAAGAGTTAGGCCAATGAAATACGAACAATTTGCATTGTTGTACGACGAACTAATGAATGATGTCCCTTATGATAAATGGGTGGAATTTACAGAGGAAAGTTTACAGCAGGCAGATATGAAAGAGGCAAAAATTCTTGATGTAGCATGCGGTACGGGTAATGTAACCCTGCCGCTTGTGCAAAAGGGTTACGATTTAATAGGTGTCGATCTTTCAGAAGAAATGTTAACAGTCGCTCAGCAAAAACTAGGAGGAGAGGGATACTTTATTCCTTTTTATCAACAAGACATGCGAGAGCTTGATGTTCCAGGTGAGTTTGATTGTGTAACCATCTTTTGTGATTCATTAAATTATGTATTGCAAGAAGATGGAGTACAAGAAACATTTAGAAGAGTATTTCACCATTTACGTCAAGATGGTTTGTTTTTATTTGATGTACATTCTTTATATAAAATACATCATGTATTTCAAAATGAAACGTATACAGTGAATGGAGAAGAAATATCTCTTATTTGGAATTGCTTCCCTGGTGAAGAATCAAATAGTGTAGAGCATGATTTAACATTCTTTGTTCAAGATCCGGAAGAAGATGTGTACCATCGGTTTGACGAATGTCACGTGCAACGTGCATATCAAGTGGAAGAGTTAACGAAATGGCTTGAAGAAGCAGGTTTTACAGTGCTTCGTGTAACAGGTGATTTTGAGCGACTTGAAGTTACAGAACAAACAGAGCGTATTTTCTTCATGGCGAAGAAAAACGGATAAAACAAAAGCAACCGAGAAGGTTGCTTTTGTTTTATAAAGAAGATGTATTTTTAGTTCTAGCATAATCTGAAGATCGTATGAGTAAAGTGCGGGAATAGTAGTTGAAGTGAAAATGTATTGTAAAAAAGTAAGTATTTATAAAAAGGATTTGGAATGAAAATGACGTATTTATTATGTGTGTTTATTGAATTGCTGATCAACGCATTCTAAATCTTCATCAAATTTTTCATGTGTTCGCTCGATTAACTTATGGAACATATCTCCAACGTGCTCTTCTAAAACCCGAATGCCTTCCCCAGTAACGCCGCCTTTCACGCAAACCTTTTCTTGTAAGGTAGGTAATGTGAAGATTTCTTTTTCAAGTAATTTCCCCATCCCCACGACCATTTCACTTACTAAAGTAGTAGCCTCTTCGTGTGTAATATTTGTTTTATCTACAGCAGCGTTAATGAAGCATTGTAGTAAATAACTAAAGAAAGCAGGACCGCAACTTGCTATATCAGATGAAACGCGCGTTATATCTTCTTCTATTACAAGAGGTGTAGAAATGTTTTTGAATAGACGAAGTAGTTTTTGTTGCCATTCTTCAGAGCAATTATCTCCAAATGTAAATAGTGAGGCGCCAGAGAGCGCGCGATTTGTGATACTTGGAATGATACGCGCGACGTGGCAAGGTACGAGAGTCTCTAATTGTGATGGAGATATTGGACTTGTAATAGAAACTAAGCACGTTTCATCAGAAAAATGTTCAGCGTATTTTTTTAGGATAGGGTATATATCTATCGGCTTGACACAAATAAAAATAAGTTGTGATTGTTCGATTACTTCCGGGATTGTTTTTGCTATATGAACAGAAGGGTATTTTTCTTTTATATGATATGCTTTTGCAGGCGTCCGATTAATGATTGTAAGGCACGAAGGTTTGACAGCACGGGTTTCTAAAAATGCATCGATTAGTATATTCCCCATGTTTCCTGTCCCTATAATTCCTATGTTCAAAGTTTCATCCCTCCTTCGTAACAGCTTTCTCCTAAACAATATGAATGATGTTATAAATTTATGATTAGAGGTGTAAAATGATGTGGGATTTTCCGAAAAAGTGGTTAGGTTTAGTAGCTATTATTGGAACTTTACTTTTTCTTGTTTTTTGGAAAACGAATCAGAGTGTAGAACGAACGCCTATTACAATGAATGTACAAGAGAAGGAAATCGAAAAAAAGGGTAAACCGAAAATATCGGATACAAAGGAACAGAAAAGAACAATTATAATTGATGTGAAAGGAGCGGTTAGTAAAGAAGGGGTATATGAAATGAAGGAAGGAGATCGCGTAAAGGATGCGGTTCAAAAGGCTGGTGGTTTTTTATCAGAAGTAGATATGAAAAAAGTGAATTTAGCACAAATTGTACAAGATCAAATGCTCCTTTATATACCGAGTAAAAATGAATCAGAACAAGGGGTGCTTACTTCTTCTAAGGAAGATGGCAAGATTCGAATAAATACAGCGGCGAAAGAACAACTAGAAAAAATTACAGGGATTGGCTCTCGAAAGGCAGAAAGTATTTTGAAATATCGAGAAGAACATGGTCCGTTTCAGAAAATAGAAGATTTATTAGAGATTGATGGGATTGGTGCGAAGTCTCTTGAAAAGATAAAAGATCAAATTATTATTCCGTAAAAGATTGACGAAGTTTTTCTTCTTTCGCTACACTACAAGTAGACAAAAAAGTAGGTGAAAAATATGGAACGAATTTCATGGGATCAATATTTTATGACGCAAAGCCATCTACTATCTTTGCGTAGTACATGTACAAGGCTTGCGGTAGGAGCGACAATCGTTCGCGATAAACGAATTATTGCTGGTGGATATAATGGTTCAATTAAAGGTGGCGTACATTGTATAGATGATGGTTGTTACGTAATCGATAATCATTGTGTTCGGACAATTCATGCCGAAATGAATGCTTTATTACAATGTGCCAAGTTTGGTGCGAAAACAGAGGAAGCAGAAATTTACGTTACGCATTTCCCTTGTTTACAATGTTGTAAGGCAATTATTCAAAGTGGTATTACAGCGGTTTATTATGCGCAGGATTATAAAAATCATCCATACGCCATAGAGTTATTTGAACAAGCGAATGTAACAGTGAAACACGTTCCGCTAGAATATGATATTGCTGCATTAGAGGATCAAAAACGTTATACAGAGTTGAAAGAATTATTTGCGTCTTTAGAAAAAGATAATTTATCAATGGAAGAATTACAGCATGTATTCACGAAAGCAAAAATGATGCTATAAGGAGTGAGTATAAGTTGCAAGAACAATGGGGGTATGTTGCAATCTCGTTTATAATAGGGATTGCAATTGCCTTTTCCTCGTCACTTTTATTGATAGTTTTTTGCCTCTTTTTAAATGTTTTCTTCTGTTTATATCGCACTTCGCGTAAAACCTTCATTTTTTGTATTGTAGCGTGCTTTAGTAGCGTTATATACACTTCCTATGTTCGAACGTGGAATAAGCCTCTAGGGGAGTCCTATGGAGTTACAAGAGGGGTTATACAAAATACACCACTTGTTAATGGAGATCGCCTATCTTTTCAATTTGAAGATCAGAATAAAAATATAGTGCAGTTAAGTTATAGAATAAAATCAGCTTTGGAAAAGAAAAAAATGCAACAATTATACGCAGGGATATCATGTGTATTCGAGGGTGAGAGGAAAGAACCGGAAACAGCTCGGAATTTTCATGGTTTTAATTACCGTGATTATTTATACAAACAACATATTCATTTCACATTTGAGGCTACATATATTTCTGAATGCTATAAAACATCACTGTCGCTTACGCAATGGATTCTTCTTTTGAGGCAACAAGCAATCTCGAAAGTTACAGAAATGTTTCCAGAGCAATCAGGTGCTTTTATGAATGCATTACTATTTGGTGATAGACAACAAATGACGTTTGAAGTGGAAGAGCAATATCAACAATTTGGTCTTGTACATTTGTTAGCAATTTCAGGTTCGCACATTGTATTGTTAATGGTAATAGTATATTTTATTTTGCTAAGAAGCGGTGCGACAAGGGAGGTAGCAACAATTTGCCTTATCGTTTGTATTCCTTTGTATATGGTTTTAGCAGGGGCGTCACCCTCTGTTATAAGAGCTTCTATAACAGGAGTTTTGATGTTGATTGCTTTTATGTGCTCGATTCGTTTGTCTAGTTTAGATGCTTTAAGTGTAACAGCTATATGCATGCTTATATATGACCCTTATCTTGTTTTTAATATTGGATTTCAGTTTTCTTTTGTAGGTAGCTTCGCTTTACTTTTGTCTGCTCCGTTATTGTTAGGGAGTAGCAACGGAGTAATCCGGAATTCTATTTATATTTCTATCATTTCACAGCTCGTTAGTACTCCGATTTTGTTATATCACTTTGGTTATTTTTCTCCATATAGCATTCTCCTCAATCTCTTATACGTTCCGTTTTTATCTATCATTGTATTACCATGTAGCATTATTATTTTACTGTGTATGCCAATTGTCCCGTTTCTCGCAAAAGGATTTGCCGATGTATTATCAATAGGCTTGAGTATGTCTAATGATTTTCTAAGTTATTGTGAAAGTTTACCATTTACCCAGCTTATCTTCGGGGAAACGCCCCTCAATCTTGTAGCTGTATATTGCGCGAGTATTGTCAGCATATTGATGGTTTGGGAAAGAAGAGCGCCGAAAAAAATAGTTTGTATAGTTGCAAGTGTATTTCTTTTTATTAGCACATGTCATTATATATATCCATATTTTAGAGGAAGCGGAAGTGTAACATTTATTGATGTTGGACAAGGTGATGCAATATTAATTCGCCTTCCGTATGATAAAGGGATTTATCTTATTGATACAGGTGGAACGCTTCGTGTGAATAAGGAAGAATGGCAACAAAAAAAGCATGAATTTTCTGTTGGGAATGATGTTTTAATACCCTTTTTACAAAAAGAAGGTATTAAAACAATTGATAAATTAATCGTAACGCATGGAGATGCAGATCATATAGGTGCTGCACAAGAATTATTATCATATATACCTGTAAAAGAAGTGGTATTTGGCCGAAAGGGAAAAGATGCAGTATTAGAAAAAGTAGTCAAGAAACAGGCATTAGAAAAGGAAATGAAAATAACTGAAGTGGGGGAAGGGGCGAGTTGGAGTGTAAATGAAGCGGAATTTTTCGTTTTAGCTCCAAAAGGAAAAGAAAAAAGCGAAAATAACGCTTCAATTGTAATATGGGCAAAATTTGGAGGGTTGAAGTGGCTATTTACAGGCGATTTGGAAGAAGAAGGGGAAAAGATTTTAGTAGAGGCATATCCAGATTTACAAGTGGATGTTTTAAAAGTTGCTCATCATGGGAGTAATACGTCATCTATAGAGCCTTTTTTGAACGTCATGCAGCCTCGTGTAGCGATTATATCTGTTGGTAAGCAGAATAGGTATGGACACCCGCATAAAGAAGTGATAGAGCGTTTTGAGAAGATGGGGAGTGCGATATGGCGCACGGACAAGCAAGGTGCTATTTCCTATGTTTTTAAAGGGGAAAATGGAACCTTTAAAAGTAAAATCACATATGATAAAACACATAATAGATGAAAAAGAGAAGACTGCCATGAAGTGGCAGTCTTTAAGAACCGATAAATTTAATAACAGTTGCAATGATGAAAAGTGTTGCGAAAAAACCAAATGAGACGATAAATCCTACCCCTGAATCAATAGCGTCATTGCGTTTACTTTGAACGTTTTGTTCAAAATCATTCATTTAGAATCCCTCCCCAACATTCCACTTTAGTATAAAATATTGTCAGAAAAAAATCTACAATTTCCATATGAAGAGAAAACGAGCTTTTTTGCTACTTTTAAATCATGAAGTAATGTGAGTTTTTCGTTTCCAAGCATGTTAACAGTTGGCACTTATACTCAAATTTTTATTGCGAATAATAAAGGGAAGGTGATTACCGCACACCAATAAGAAACCCGGGGCTTATTGCGTGGCGTTTAATATAAATAAAGGGACGGGTTATAAAGCCTGTTCCTTTGTACTTGTAAAACAAAAGCTAGGGCATTAGTATAAATATATATTGCCAAGTTAGGGAGTAGGAAAAAGTATGAGTGATATACATAAAAAAATTAAAAAGAAACAGTTTGCTCCGTTATATTTACTATATGGAACGGAAGCTTTTTTTATAAATGAAACGATAAAGCTTATTACGACAGAAGCACTTGAAGAAGAAGATCGAGAGTTTAATGTTGTGACATACGATTTAGAAGAAGCGTATTTAGAAGATGTGGTTGAGGATGCGCGTACGCTTCCTTTCTTCGGAGAACGGAAAGTACTGTTAATAAAATCACCGTTATTTTTGACTTCGCAAAAAGAAAAGTTAGAGCAAAATATAAAAATTTTAGAAGAATACATTGGTGAACCTTCTCCATTTTCTATTCTTGTTTTTGTTGCGCCTTACGAAAAACTTGATGAGCGAAAAAAAATTACAAAACTATTAAAGAAAACAGCAGATGTAGTAGAAGCAAATGCGATGCAAATACAGGATGTTCAGAAATGGATTGTTGCTCGTGCAGATGAAGTGCATGTGCATATTGATAACGCGGCTGTTAGTTTGTTGCTAGAGCTTGTGGGAAGTAATGTAACAATGTTGGCGAAGGAAATGGACAAGTTAACGTTATACGTTGGTATGGGTGGAGAGATTACGACGAAACTTGTTGCAGAGCTTGTGCCAAAATCCGTTGAGCAAAATGTATTCGCTTTGACAGAAAAAGTGGTGAAAAAAGATATTGCAGGTGCAATGCAAATTTTGGATGGATTATTTACGCAGCAGGAAGAGCCGATTAAATTGCTTGCGTTATTAGTGAGTCAATTCCGCTTGTTGTATCAAGTGAAAGAGCTACAGCAACGTGGTTATGGACAAAATCAAATTGCGTCTCATATTGGTGTACATCCGTATCGCGTGAAGTTGGCAATGAATCAAACGAAGTTTTTCTCTTTTGAAGAATTAAAAAAAGTGATTATAGAATTAGCGGAAGCTGATTATAGTATGAAGACGGGAAAGATGGATAAGAAACTTGTGCTCGAGTTTTTCTTAATGCGATTAAATCATATGTGATGACACAAAAAAGTTCATGTACTAAGTACATGAACTTTTTTGTATATAAAAAAACGATCCAAATGGATCGTTTTTTAAACGCCTTACGCGTTTACTTGTTTCGCTAAGCGAGATTTTTGACGAGCTGCAGCGTTTTGGTGGATAAGACCTTTACGAGCTGCTTTGTCAAGTTTTTTAGAAGCAGTTTTGAAAGCTTCTTTAGCATTTTCAAGATCGTTATTAGTAACTAAAGCTTCTACAGTTTTAACAGCAGAACGCATGTCAGACTTGATAGAAGCGTTATGTGCACGACGCTCTTCGCTAAGTTTAGCGCGTTTGATAGCAGATTTGATGTTTGCCATACTTTTCACCTCCCTGGTGCAATCGAATGACTCGATTCTTACATAGAACAAGTGATATTCTATCAAACGGTGAAGAGAATTGCAATAGTATATCCATGAAATTTCACGTAAAGGAAAGAATGACCTTATATAACTTTGGGAAATCTAACGATATTTACTATGAATTACGGAGGAGATACGATGAAAGAACCATTAGATTTAAGTAAATATAGCATTAGAACTGACCTTGCTGTAGAAGCTCATCAAATGTTGCAAGAAAGCCAAGAAGAACAAAAAGGGATACAGGGAGTTATTGTAAAAGAGAGAGAAGAAGAGGGGACTATAATTACAAAAGTAACAATTGATGAAGCTGCCTCTGAAGCGATGGGTAAAAAGCCTGGAAATTATTTAACGCTTGAAGTACAAGGGATACGTCAGCAAGATACAGAACTTCAACAAAAAGTGGAGCGTATTTTTGCAAAAGAATTTTCTTGTTTCTTAGAAGAGGTTGGAGTTACAAAAGAAGCAAGCTGTTTAATTGTAGGTCTTGGGAATTGGAATGTAACACCAGATGCTCTTGGACCGATAGTTGTAGAAAATGTATTAGTAACGAGACATTTGTTTCAATTACAGCCTGAAAGTGTAGAAGAAGGGTTTAGGCCTGTTAGTGCAATTCGGCCGGGGGTAATGGGAATTACAGGGATCGAAACGAGCGATGTTATTTATGGGATTATTGAGAAGACGAACCCGGACTTTGTAATTGCAATTGATGCATTAGCTGCCCGTTCTATTGAACGAGTAAATAGCACGATACAAATTTCTGATACTGGAATCCATCCTGGATCGGGGGTTGGGAATAAACGTAAAGAACTAAGTAAAGACACATTGGGTATCCCTGTTATCGCAATTGGTGTTCCGACTGTGGTCGATGCTGTTTCGATTACAAGTGATACGATTGATTTTATTTTGAAACATTTCGGCCGAGAGATGAAAGAAGGAAATAAACCTTCACGATCTTTGTTACCAGCGGGATTTTCATTTGGAGAAAAGAAAAAATTAACAGAAGAAGATATGCCGGATGAAAAGAGCAGAAATATGTTTTTAGGTGCTGTTGGTACGTTGGAAGAAGAAGAAAAAAGAAGGCTGATTTATGAAGTGCTATCTCCTCTTGGTCATAATTTAATGGTAACCCCAAAAGAAGTAGATACTTTTATTGAGGATATGGCGAATGTAATAGCGAGTGGTTTAAATGCGGCGCTGCATCATCAAATTGATCAAGATAATACGGGAGCATATACACATTGAGGGGAACAGATGATTATCGTTTGAGTCGCTTTACGCTTTTGTGTATATGTAGTGTGGCTTTATGTTTACTTATGATGATAGCAGGAGTGGCACTTGCTAATCATGGTTTGAAAAGTATGAAAGGTTATCAGCAATTGTCATATGAACAAATAGCTCATATGACAGGGACAGAAAGTACAGGTGCTGAATCAGAAATTTTGGGTAGCTCGTTTTCGGCCTCAGAAAAACAACAACAGTTAGAACGTTTAAGAAGTTTTAATGTTGTAGAAGGAATTGGGATGGCAGTAGCAAGTGTAGCTTATGAAATGACGAAGTTCGGAACGGATATCGTTGTTGGGAAAATAAAAAGAATTTTTAGCTAAGAGTAACATGGGAGGCGGTTGTTTTACTGGTTTGTAAGACAGCCGTTTTAAAATTTGAAAAGGGTTTGTCTCTTATGGTTTATTCGCATAAGATATAGATAGAATGATTTGTATCGTAAGCAGCACGAGTTTTCATTGAATCTTTGTTGCTCTATTGATATAATCAGTGCTAGTGTATATTGGCGAGACTATTAGGAGTTGAGAACATAGATGAATAAAGAAGAAAGAGCAAAAAGACAGTCCAAAATCCGTAATTTCTCTATTATTGCTCATATTGACCACGGAAAATCAACGTTAGCAGACCGTATTTTAGAGAAAACAAACGCGTTAACACAACGTGAAATGAAAGCTCAGTTGCTTGACTCTATGGATTTAGAGCGTGAGCGTGGTATTACAATCAAATTAAACGCAGTACAATTAAACTATAAAGCAAAAGATGGTGAAGAGTATATTCTTCATTTAATTGATACACCAGGACACGTCGACTTTACGTACGAAGTATCTCGTAGTTTAGCGGCTTGTGAAGGCGCGATTCTTGTAGTAGATGCAGCGCAAGGTATTGAAGCGCAAACGTTAGCAAACGTATACTTAGCGCTTGATAATAATTTAGAAATTTTACCAGTTATTAATAAAATCGACTTACCGAGTGCGGATCCAGAACGTGTACGTCAAGAGGTAGAAGATGTAATTGGTTTAGATGCATCAGAAGCGGTACTTGCTTCTGCGAAAGCTGGAATTGGTATTGAAGAAATTTTAGAACAAATTGTTGAAAAAGTACCAGCTCCGGCGGGTGATTCAGAAGAGCCGTTACAATGTATGATTTTCGACTCTTTATATGATCCATACCGCGGTGTAATTGCTTATATCCGTGTTGTAAATGGAACAGTAAAAGTTGGCGATAAAGTACGTATGATGGCAACGGGTAAAGAATTTGAAGTAACAGAAGTAGGTGTATTTACACCGAAAACTACGCAACGTGACGAGTTAACGGTAGGTGATGTAGGTTTCTTAGCAGCATCGATTAAAAATGTTGGTGACACACGCGTTGGTGATACGATTACACATGCGAAACGTCCAGCTGCAGAGCCGTTAGCAGGTTACCGTAAGTTAAACCCGATGGTATTCTGTGGTCTGTATCCAATTGACTCTGCTCGTTATAACGATTTACGTGATGCATTAGAAAAATTAGAGTTAAACGATTCTGCCCTTGAGTTTGAACCAGAAACATCTCAAGCGCTAGGATTTGGTTTCCGTTGTGGTTTCTTAGGACTTCTTCACATGGAAATCATTCAAGAACGTATTGAACGTGAATTTAAGATTGACTTAATTACAACAGCGCCAAGCGTTATTTATAAAGTTTATTTAACTAACGGTGAAGATGTTATTGTTGATAACCCATCTAATATGCCAGATCCACAGTCTATCGATCGTGTAGAAGAGCCGTTTGTGAAGGCTTCAATTATGGTTCCGAATGACTATGTTGGAGCTGTAATGGAGATTTGCCAAGGTAAACGTGGAACGTTTATTGATATGCAATATTTAGATGAAACGCGTGTTACATTAACATATGAAATCCCGTTATCAGAAATCGTATATGACTTCTTTGATCAATTGAAATCAAATACGAAAGGGTATGCATCATTTGACTACGAGTTAATTGGCTATAAACCATCTAAACTTGTGAAAATGGATATTCTTTTAAATAATGAACAAGTGGATGCTTTATCATTTATCGTACACCGTGATTCAGCGTATGACCGTGGTAAAGTAATCGTAGAGAAATTAAAAGAATTAATTCCGAGACAACAGTTCGAAGTGCCAATTCAGGCGACTATCGGAAATAAAGTTGTAGCACGTTCTACAATTAAAGCGATGCGTAAAAACGTACTTGCAAAATGTTACGGCGGTGACATTTCTCGTAAGCGTAAACTTCTTGATAAGCAAAAAGAAGGTAAAAAACGTATGAAGTCTGTTGGCTCTGTAGAAGTACCGCAAGAGGCATTCATGGCTGTACTGAAAATGGATGACAACTAATATTTGAAATAAAAAAGAAGTCGTTTGTGCGGCTTCTTTTTTCTGTATAATTACTTTTTAGACATCTGAGCAGCTCTCATTTACAATAATGAGAGAGCTTTTTAGTTCATATAGAGTTAGGAGATTGTTAATGTCCGAAAATATTCGAAAAGATATTCAAGATAAAATACAAAATGGTAATTTTAATTGTGAAAAGGAATTGACGCTTTCTATTATTAGTGGAAAGTGGAAAGTTGTGATACTGTGGCATCTTGGTGTGGAAGGGCCGCATCGTTTCAGTGAATTACAACGGTTATTCCCAAGCATTTCTCATAAAGTTTTGTCGAACCAATTAAAAGAGTTAATGGAAGATGGGATTGTTGATCGGACAGTATATCCCGAAATTCCTCCTCGCGTTGAGTATTATATGACGGAACTAGGCATGTCACTTTTACCGATCGTTGAAATGATGTATGATTGGGGAAAAATGCGAATGGAACAAATTCGTAATACGTTAGAGAAGTAGAGAACCCTCCGGAGTGCGGAGGTTTTCTTTTTAGAAAGGTAGGAGTTATATTTGGTACAAGCTGCATACATTCATATTCCGTTTTGTCAGCACATTTGTCACTATTGTGATTTTAATAAAGTGTTTATTGAACGCCAACCGGTTGATCAATATTTAGATTATTTAGAGAAGGAAATAATAAATACGGTTCAAAAAGTTCCATTTGATAGTATGAAAACGATTTTTGTGGGTGGGGGAACTCCGACAGCGTTAAATATGGAACAGACAAAAAAATTACTCGAGATTATTAATCGTCATTTGCGTCCGTTCGCCCCGAATTGTGAATTAACATTTGAAGCGAATCCAGGAGATCTACCGAAAGAGAAGCTAAATGTACTGCTAGAAGGTGGAGTAAATCGAATTAGTTTTGGTGTGCAAACGTTCCGTGATGAACTTCTTGAGAAGATCGGGCGCAAGCATACGAGGGAAGATGCATTCCTCGCGATTCGAGAGGCACAGGAAGTAGGCTTTAAAAATATTAATGTAGATATTATTTATGCTTTGCCAGGACAGACGATAGAAGATGTAAAAGAAACATTAGATATTGCTTTTACGCTTGGTGTACAACATTTCTCGGCATATTCATTAATTGTGGAGCCAAAAACAGTGTTTTATAACTTAATGAACAAAGGGAAATTACGTCTTCCGGGTGAAGACCATGAAGCGAAAATGTATGAAATAGTAATGGATGAAATGGAGAAACACGGTTATAACCAGTATGAAATTAGTAATTTCTCAAAAGGTGACAATAAAAGTAGACATAATCTCACATACTGGAATAATGAAGAGTATTATGGATTTGGAGCTGGAGCTCATAGTTATGTGAACGGAGAACGTATTCAAAATGTTGGTCCCCTGAAGCAATATTTTAATAAAATTGATGAAACAGGATTTCCGTATTTAGATGTTCACAAAGTGACGGAGAAAGAAAGAATGGAAGAAGAGCTGTTCTTAGGGCTTCGAAAAACAAAAGGTGTTTCTAAAACGGCGTTCCGCAATAAATTTAATGTAGAGATGGATCAAGTTTTCGCGAAGCAGTTACAAAGCAACCAAGAGCAGGGATTGCTTGAAGAGGAAGATGGACATGTGCGTTTAACGCGAAAAGGAAAATTATTAGGGAATGAAGTATTCCAATCATTTTTGATTGACTAATTAAATGTTCTATAGGCGTGAAAAAGTTTCATTATTTCGTGACGTTTCCGTTGACAATTGAATGTCAATTTTGGTAAGTTATTAATAGATTTAGCACTCAAAGACAAAGAGTGCTAACAGAGGTGATGATGAGATGCTTACGGAACGTCAGCTCTTAATTTTACAAACAATTATTGATGACTTTATTGGATCAGCGCAGCCCGTTGGGTCTAGAACGTTGGCTAAAAAAGATGAAATCACATTTAGTTCAGCTACTATTCGAAATGAAATGGCGGACTTAGAAGAATTAGGCTTTATTGAAAAAACGCACAGTTCTTCTGGACGTGTTCCTTCTGAGAAAGGCTACCGATTTTATGTAGACCATCTTTTAGCGCCGCAAAACTTACCGAACGCTGAAATTGTACAAATTAAAGATTTATTTGCTGAAAGAATTTTTGAAGCGGAAAAAATTGCACAGCAATCTGCTCAAATTTTATCAGAACTTACGAATTATACGGCAATTGTTCTTGGACCGAAGTTAAGTACAAATAAACTTAAAAATGTACAAATTGTGCCGCTTGATCGTCAAACTGCAGTCGCTATTATTGTAACCGATACAGGGCATGTACAAAGTAAAACGATTACCGTTCCGGAATCTGTTGATTTATCAGATTTAGAAAAAATGGTTAATATTTTAAATGAAAAGCTATCTGGCGTACCGATGGAAGAACTTCATAATAAAATCTTTAAGGAAATTGTTACAGTTTTACGTGGGTATGTTCATAATTACGATAGTGCAATAAAAATGTTGGATGGTACATTTCAAGTTCCGTTATCGGAAAAGATATACTTTGGAGGAAAAGCAAATATGCTTTCGCAGCCAGAGTTCCATGACATTCAAAAGGTTAGATCTTTACTTACCATGATTGATAATGAAGCCGAATTTTATGACATTTTGCGTCATAAACAAGTCGGGATTCAAGTGAAAATTGGTAGGGAAAACTCTTCGACGGCTATGGAGGATTGTAGTTTAATTTCTGCAACATATTCGATCGGCGAAGAGCAACTTGGAACAATTGCTATTTTAGGTCCTACGAGAATGCAATACTCTCGTGTAATTAGTTTGTTACAGTTATTTACGAGACAATTTACTGATGGGCTTAAAAAGTAAATGAGAGTAATACATTCGCTCAAGTGATGAAATTTTCATTGCTGTGTGTAATATATAATGCTTAGGTAATCATGCTATGCATGATACCTAATACCTTTTAAGGAGGTGAATATTGTGGAAGAGCGTAACGAACAAGTGGTAGAAGAAGTAAAAGAAGCGCAAGTTGAAGAAGCTGTCACGCCAGAAAACAGTGAAGAAACTGTAGAAGAAAAAAGTGAGGCTGCTCTTTTACAAGAAAAAGTAGATGAGTTACAAGCGAAACTAACGGAAACGGAAGGTCGCACATTACGTCTACAAGCTGATTTTGAAAATTATAAGCGCCGTGTCCAAATGGATAAACAGGCTGCTGAAAAATATAGAGCACAAAGTCTAGTTTCAGACATCTTGCCAGCTCTTGATAATTTTGAAAGAGCAATGCAAGTGGAAGCGACTGATGAGCAAACGAAATCCTTGTTACAAGGTATGGAAATGGTGCATCGTCAATTGTTAGAAGCGCTGACTAAAGAAGGTGTGGAAGTGATTGAAGCTGTTGGTAAACAGTTTGATCCTAATGAACACCAAGCTATTATGCAAGTGGAAGATAGTGAATTTGAATCAAACGCGGTTGTGGAAGAATTCCAAAAAGGTTATAAATTAAAAGACCGTGTGATTCGCCCATCAATGGTAAAAGTAAATCAATAATTTACATAAAACTAGGAGGATTCGCCATGAGTAAAATTATCGGTATTGACTTAGGTACAACAAACTCTTGTGTAGCTGTTATGGAAGGTGGAGAACCAAAGGTTATCCCAAATCCAGAAGGGAACCGTACAACACCTTCTGTTGTAGCTTTCAAAAATGAAGAACGTCAAGTTGGGGAAGTTGCAAAGCGCCAAGCAATTACAAACCCAAATACAATCATGTCTGTTAAACGTCATATGGGTACAGACTACAAAGTAGAAGTTGAAGGTAAAGATTATACACCTCAAGAAATTTCTGCCATCATTTTACAAAACTTAAAAGCTTCTGCTGAAGCATACTTAGGTGAAACAGTAACGAAAGCTGTTATTACAGTACCTGCATACTTCAACGATGCAGAGCGTCAAGCAACGAAAGATGCTGGTCGTATCGCTGGTTTAGAAGTTGAGCGTATCATTAACGAGCCAACAGCAGCAGCACTTGCTTACGGTTTAGAAAAACAAGACGAAGAACAAAAAATCTTAGTATATGACTTAGGTGGCGGTACATTTGACGTATCTATCCTTGAGTTAGCAGACGGCACATTCGAAGTTATTTCAACTGCTGGTGACAACCGTCTTGGTGGCGATGACTTTGACCAAGTTATCATCGATCACTTAGTAGCTGAGTTCAAAAAAGAAAATAACATTGATTTAAGCCAAGATAAAATGGCGCTTCAACGCTTGAAAGATGCAGCTGAAAAAGCGAAAAAAGATCTTTCTGGTGTAACACAAACTCAAATTTCATTACCATTCATTAGTGCTGGAGCTGCTGGTCCATTACACTTAGAATTAACGTTAACAAGAGCGAAATTCGAAGAGCTTTCAGCAGGTCTTGTTGAAAGAACATTAGAGCCAACTCGTCGTGCATTAAAAGACGCTGGTTTTGCTCCAAGCGAATTAGATAAAGTTATTCTTGTTGGTGGATCTACTCGTATCCCAGCTGTACAAGAAGCTATTAAACGTGAAACTGGTAAAGAGCCATATAAAGGTGTAAACCCTGATGAAGTTGTAGCATTAGGTGCTGCAGTTCAAGGTGGCGTACTTACTGGAGATGTAGAAGGCGTTCTATTATTAGACGTAACTCCACTTTCTTTAGGTATTGAAACTATGGGTGGCGTGTTCACGAAATTAATTGAGCGTAACACTACAATTCCAACAAGTAAGTCACAAGTATTCTCGACAGCTGCTGATAATCAACCAGCAGTAGACATTCACGTATTACAAGGTGAGCGTCCAATGTCAGCTGACAACAAAACGTTAGGTCGTTTCCAATTAACTGACCTTCCACCAGCACCACGTGGTATTCCACAAATCGAAGTAACATTCGATATTGATGCGAACGGTATCGTTAACGTACGTGCGAAAGACTTAGGAACAAGCAAAGAGCAAGCTATTACAATCCAATCTTCTTCAGGTCTTTCTGATGAAGAAGTAGAACGTATGGTACAAGAAGCGGAAGCAAATGCTGACGCTGACCAAAAACGTAAGGAAGAAGTTGAACTTCGTAACGAAGCTGACCAACTTGTATTCCAAACAGACAAAGTTGTAAAAGATTTAGAAGGTAAAGTAGATGCAGCTGAAGTTGCAAAAGCAACAGAAGCGAAAGAAGCATTACAAGCTGCAATTGAGAAAAACGAGCTTGAAGAAATTCGTGCGAAAAAAGATGCTTTACAAGAAATCGTACAACAATTAACTGTTAAATTATACGAGCAAGCTCAAGCAGCTGCTGGTCAAGCAGAAGGTGCGCAAGGTGCACAAGACGCTGGCGCGAAGAAAGACAATGTAGTTGACGCTGAGTTTGAAGAAGTAAAAGAAGACAAGTAATTCAACTGTAAACATAATAAGTAAGATGACAAAAAGTCAAAGTCAAGCGTGCCTTGACTTTGGCTTTTTTCACGAATGAGAAGCGATGTGTGAGGATCTTAAGTTTTTCGCTTTGCATACTGTAAGTGAGGAAACTTTGTTGCAAAGCACTTTCTTTCGGTGTTAAAATTACGTTTATGTGAAAGATTCGGGGGTTGTAAATTTATGAGTAAACGAGACTATTATGAGGTCCTTGGACTTAGCAAGGGCGCTTCAACAGATGAAATAAAAAAAGCGTATCGTCGTTTGGCTAAAAAATACCATCCAGACGTAAGCAAAGAAGAAAATGCAATTGAAAAGTTTAAAGAAGTACAAGAAGCATATGAAGTGTTAAGTGATGATCAAAAGCGTGCGCAGTACGATCAATTTGGTCATGCTGGTGCAAATCAAGGATTCGGTGGATTTGGCGGCGGAGGAGACTTCGGCGGTGGCTTCGGTTTTGAAGATATATTTAGTTCTTTCTTTGGCGGTGGCGGCGGCAGACGTCGTGATCCAAATGCTCCGCGCCAAGGTGCTGACTTACAATATCAAGTCACTTTAGATTTTGAAGAAGCTATTTTTGGTAAGGAATTAAATGTGGAAATTCCAGTAGAAGATCCATGTGATACTTGTAAAGGTAGTGGAGCAAAACCAGGAACTTCAAAAGAAACATGTAAACATTGTTCAGGTTCTGGTCAAGTGAGTGTTGAACAAAACACACCGTTTGGTCGTATCGTAAACCGTCAAGCTTGTGGTCATTGTTCAGGAACTGGACAAATTATTAAAGAAAAATGTACGACATGTCACGGTTCAGGTAAAGTTCGTAAACGTAAAAAAATCAATGTTAAAATTCCAGCGGGTATCGATAATGGTCAACAAATTCGAGTGTCTGGAAAAGGTGAAGCCGGCGTAAATGGCGGACCAGCAGGAGACTTATATGTTGTCGTTCATGTAAGAAATCATGAATTCTTCGAGCGTGAAGGAGATCACATTATTTGCGAAATGCCATTAACATTTGCGCAAATGGCGCTTGGTGATGAAGTGGAAGTTCCTACTGTTCATGGTAAAGTGAAGCTGAAAATTCCAGCAGGAACACAAACTGGAACAGAATTCCGCTTAAAAGGAAAAGGTGCTCCGAATGTACGTGGATACGGCCAAGGAGATCAATATGTAGTCGTTCGTGTTGTTGTACCGACGAAATTGACTTCACAGCAAAAAGATTTATTACGTGAATTTGCAGGACAAGAAGAGCAGGATGATAGTTTATTCGGAAAGCTTAAACGTGCTTTCAAAGGGGAATAATGGAAATAAAAAATGGAGTTGGTAAATTGTGAAATGGTCAGAAATTAGTATTCATACAACAGAAGAAGCAGTAGAAGCTGTCTCTCATATTTTACATGAAGCTGGTGCTAGTGGAGTTGCGATTGAGGATCCAGCGGAGTTAACGAAAGAGCGCGAGCAACAATATGGTGAAATTTATGCATTGAACCCAGATGAATATCCGGCGGAAGGTGTATTAATAAAAGCGTATTTCCCGCAAACGGATTCTTTACATGAAACGATTGCAGGTGTAAAATCATCTATTGATGTGCTTCCATCTTACGACATCGAAATTGGTACTGGAAATATTACCGTTAACGAAGTCAATGAAGAAGATTGGGCTACTGCTTGGAAAAAATATTACCATCCAGTACAAATTTCTGATACATTCACAATCGTACCGACTTGGGAAGAATATACACCATCTTCTCCTGATGAAAAAATCATTGAATTAGACCCGGGTATGGCGTTTGGTACAGGAACTCATCCAACAACAACGATGTGTATCCGTGCTTTAGAAAAAACAGTACAGCCAGGTGACAATATTATTGATGTAGGAACAGGTTCTGGTGTACTTAGTATTGCAGCAGCAAAATTAGGTGCGTCTTCTGTTCAAGCGTATGATTTAGATCCGGTTGCGGTTGAAAGTGCAGAAATGAATGTACGTTTAAATAAAACAGATGATATCGTGTCTGTTGGACAAAATAGTCTTTTAGAAGGTATTGAAGGTCCAGTTGATTTAATCGTAGCTAACTTATTAGCAGAAATTATTCTATTATTCCCTGAAGATGCAGCAAGAGTTGTGAAGTCAGGTGGATTATTTATTACATCGGGCATTATTGCTGCGAAGGAAAAAGTAATTTCTGAGGCGCTAGAAAAAGCTGGATTTACAATTGAAGAAGTGTTACGAATGGAAGATTGGGTAGCAATTATTGCACGAAATGCGTAATATAGATTTTAGTCTATAATGAAAAGGGGAGTCTCTCACTATAAGGTGAGGGACTTGCCGTTTGTTATATGAAAAATGATAACGTTTCGTTCTTTTCGTAAGTGTTGACTTACGAAAGGAACGAAACTCTACTAAGGTGATTATATGCAACGTTATTTTGTAGAAGAGAAATATGTAAATGAGACAAGTATTCGCATTGTAGGTGATGACGTACATCATATCGCAAGAGTGATGCGTATGTCAGCTGGTGATCATATTTATTGCTGTGTAAATGGAAAAACAGCAGTATGTTCAATTGATGAAATTACCAGTGAATTTATTAATACGGCTATTGTAGAATGGGTAGAGGCGTCAAGTGAACTTCCTGTTTTCGTGACGATTGCAAGTGGACTGCCAAAAGGAGACAAGCTAGAGTTAATTTTTCAAAAAGGAACTGAGCTTGGGGCAGCTGCATTCTTACCATTTCAAGCATCTCGCTCTATCGTAAAATGGGATGCGAAAAAAGCTGATAAAAAAGTTGAGCGTTTAAGAAAAATTGTGAAAGAAGCTGCGGAACAATCACATAGAAGTGAAATTCCAGAAGTACATGCTCCGGCATCATTTAAGCAATTGCTTTCAATGAGTGGTGAGTATGATACTTGTCTTGTTGCTTACGAAGAGGAAGCAAAACAAGGCGAGAAATCTAATTTTGCGAAAGCTTTAACGACAATGAAACCAGGTCAAAAGCTATTGATTGTATTTGGCCCAGAAGGCGGTTTAGCTGAGGAAGAGATTACAGCGCTTCGTGAACATAAATTTGTACCATGTAGTTTAGGACCAAGAATTTTAAGAACAGAAACGGCGCCGTTATACGCGTTAAGTGCTGCTTCGTATCATTTTGAATTGATGGGGTGATGATCAATGTCAACTGTTGCGTTCCATACGTTAGGTTGTAAAGTAAACCACTATGAAACAGAAGCCATTTGGCAATTGTTTAAACAAGGTGGTTATGAAAGAACAGAATATGAAAAGAAAGCTGATGTATATGTTATTAACACATGTACAGTAACGAATACTGGGGACAAAAAAAGCCGTCAAGTAATCAGACGTGCTGTGCGTCAAAATCCAGATGCAGTTATTTGCGTAACGGGATGTTATGCACAAACATCTCCAGCTGAAATTATGGCGATTCCAGGTGTAGATATTGTAGTTGGTACACAGGATCGTGAAAAGATGTTAGGTTACATCGAAGAATTCCGTAAAGAGCGTCAACCAATTAATGCTGTCCGCAATATTATGAAAACACGTGTGTACGAAGAACTTGATGTACCTTATTTCACGGATCGTACACGTGCGTCTTTAAAAATACAAGAGGGTTGCAATAACTTCTGTACATTCTGTATCATTCCTTGGGCGCGCGGTTTAATGCGTTCTCGTGATGGAAAAGAAGTTATTAAACAAGCGCAACAATTAGTGGATGCAGGCTATAAAGAAATCGTATTAACGGGTATTCATACAGGTGGATACGGCGAAGACATAAAAGATTATAACTTAGCTGGATTACTTCGTGATATGGAAGCGGAAGTAGGCGGATTAAAACGTCTTCGTATTTCTTCTATTGAAGCGAGTCAAATTTCAGATGAAGTAATTGAAGTGTTAGATAAATCTGAAGTAGTTGTACGTCACTTGCATATTCCGTTGCAATCTGGTTCTAATACTGTATTAAAACGTATGCGTCGTAAATATACGATGGAATTCTTCCAAGAGCGTTTAGATCGTTTGAAAGAAGCGTTACCAGGCCTTGCGATTACATCTGACGTAATCGTTGGTTTCCCAGGTGAAACAGAAGAAGAATTCATGGAAACATACAATTTCATTAAAGAGAACCGCTTCTCTGAGTTACATGTGTTCCCTTACTCAAAACGTACAGGAACACCTGCAGCACGCATGGAAGATCAAGTTCCTGAAGATGTGAAGAATGATCGTGTTCATCGTTTAATTGAGCTATCTAATCAATTAGCGAAAGAATATGCATCAGCGTTTGAAGGTGAAGTGCTTGAAATCATTCCAGAAGAGCAATTTAAAGACGGCGACCGTGAAGGGTTATATGTAGGGTATACAGATAACTACTTGAAAATTGTATTTGAAGGATCAGAAGAATTAATTGGTAAGCTAGTGAAAGTGAAAATTACGAAAGCTGGTTATCCATATAACGAAGCGCAATTTGTTCGTGTTCTTGAAGATGATGTGAAAAAAGAATCAGCAAGCGCATAAAAAAGAGCGTGCAACCGGAAACGGTTTGCATGCTTTCTTTATTTGAAGCGGTTAAGTACTAGAAGGTGGAGAGGCATTTCGTGCATCCCTGTATGAAAAAAGTTGAAATGATAAAAATATAGTTGTCTTCATGAAAGAAGGATACTAGCTATTTGTATAACTTTTGAAAAGGAAATGCTTCTATTCTTCTTTTATTCTGCCAAATAGTTGACCTGAAGTGATAAAATGTATTATAATCGTAAAAGACATGCTGAAGAAGTGTTTCTTTTTGCATGCTGAAGTTAGTATGTAAGTGTGATGTTTCGGAGGGAGGGAAAGAGAATGTCAAAAACAGTCGTTCGTAAAAACGAGTCTTTGGAGGATGCACTTCGCCGTTTTAAAAGATCGGTTTCTAAAACTGGTACACTTGCTGAAGCAAGAAAGCGCGAGTTTTATGAAAAACCAAGTGTAAAACGTAAGAAGAAATCTGAAGCGGCAAGAAAGCGTAAATTCTAAGAGAGGGTGTAAGTTATGAGTCTTCTCGGTCGTTTAAACGATGATATGAAACAAGCGATGAAGAATAAACAAAAAGAAAAATTAACCGTTATTCGTATGGTTAAGGCTGCTTTACAAAATGAAGGTATTAAACTGCAACATACTCTTACTGAAGAAGAGGAAATAACAGTTTTAGCTCGTGAAGTAAAACAGTATAAGGACTCCCTCCTTGAATTTAAAAAAGCTGGTCGTGAAGACCTTGTTAATAAACTGCAAAGTGAAATTCAGATTTTAAGCGCATATTTGCCAGAGCAATTAACTGAAGAAGAACTAGTTGATGTAATCAAGCAAGTTATTTCTGAAGTTGGTGCGACTTCTAAAGCAGATATGGGTAAGGTGATGACTGCTGTTATGCCGAAAGTAAAAGGTAAAACAGACGGATCACTTGTGAATAAGCTGGTTATCCAGCTATTAGCATAAAAAAACGTCTCATTTCGTATGAGACGTTTTTTTATTGTTCTTATTAAGGAAAAACGCTATATTGCTTAAAAAGCGTTTCTGTAAGTGATAGAAACGCCTCTGGTATGTAAAAAAAGGTAACGGCCTTAGTTATGATTAATCCCACCATAAAAAAAGCTTTTTCGTTTTCTTAATTTCTTCGACTAACTCCTCAATGCTTTCTGTTCCTTGTTCCACTATATCTGGACAAAATTCATACATTTCTTGCGCGAAAGATTGCATTTCTTCGTCTGTAGGTAACGCGCTAAAAATGGCATCAACCCAGTCATGATCTGCACCGATTATGATAAAAGGATAGCGATCATTCCATTTTCTTAGTTTAAAAATAACATCTATATTGCTAACTTCGTAATTAACGCCATTTGTTTGTTGGATTGTAAGGATATCAAATTGGTCATTTCCTTGTGTAATTGCAATTCTACACTCACTCTTACTTCCTTGACTAAAACTTCTTTCGCAAATAAAAGCTAAGTATCCAAGTTTCTGAACCTCAGATTGAAGTTTTATAACTTGCTGTTCAGCAGAATCCTCAAAGGTAACGAAAGAGACTCCGGCTATTTTAGATTTTGAATCAGTTGCATAAAAGGGCTGGATGCTGCTGTTAGTAACTTGTTTTATAACATTCAAAATTTCTTGACTAAATCCAATTTCCTTTCGTATTTCCTCGCTTATTAATTCATTTTTTTGTTTTTTAATGAATCCTAATATTTTTTTGAAATTCATATAACAACCACCTATAAAATATTCTTACTTACACCGCAAAATTCAGAGTGGAGCAATTTCCTTTTTCGGATTTTATCTCATTTGTCTAATGAATGACAACTACTTATTCTATGGTCAGTATGTCACGTCCAGAACGAATTGTAACAGGTTTTTTCAAGTTTCCAACTTCTTGCTAGGCTCAATTTCTTAATGTAACTTGTACTGATATCCTGTAGGGGCGCATATTCTTGTATTAATACTTCTATTATTAAAGGTAACATCCTCTGATCCATCATTGTCCTGACAAATATGATTTCATATAGCGACTGTTTTAATTAACATGATATGAACTCTTGCAGAATATAGTTATGTTAGTGAAGTCGTTATAACACGATAGGCACTTGTGAAGAAATACATATATATGGGATGAGAGGGGGTCTTTCGAGATGAAGAAATTAGAACAAATGAAAAATTGGTTGACAAAACAAGTAGACCTACCAGTGGATGTATTAATGGATTTACCTCGGATTACTCTTGTTGGGCAAATACATATTTATATAGAAAATCATCGGGGGTTATTAGTGTTTTCAGATAAAGAAGTGCGATTGCTTTTAAAACACGGTCAATTATTAATTAAAGGACAATCCTTTGTTATTAAAACGATTCTTCCAGAAGAGCTTTTACTCGAGGGGATAATTGAGCAAGTAACATTTTTAGAAAATGAAAAAAAAGGTGATTGAAGTGAAACTTCCATTTGTGAAGTTTTTCTTCTTTATCCTGTAAAAGTTCCGTTGATAGAGACTGATTACAGTTTTACTCTGTTTTATTTTAGTACGAGCTATTTTAATGCTTCAAATAAAAAGTAGTATATCTACTTTTAGAAAGGTAGTGAAGGTGGTAAATGAAAAATAAATGGTTTATAAAGTGGCTTGGATATGTAAAAGTGCGAATTGAAGGTAGAGGAGCGGAACGGTTTGTTAATGAATGTGTACGGAGGAATTTATTAGTTTGGGATGTTAAAAAGATAGCTGATGAAACGTTAGTTTTTTGTATGTTGTTACGCGATGTGAAAAAAATAAAACCAATTTATAGAAAAAATGAATGTAAATTATATTTTATTGGACGTTATGGTTTTCCTTTTTGGAATAAACGTTTAATTAAAAACAGTGGATTTTTAATTGGTTTTTTAATTTTCTTTTTTGGTGTGATTGCAATGTCAAATATGGTTTGGAAAATTGAAATTACAGGAGCTAAACCTGAAACAGAATATATATTGATGAAAGAATTGGATAAAATGGGTATTAAAAAAGGGAAACTACAATTTCAAATGCCGAATGTAGAAGATGTGCAACGCCATTTGACAGATAATATTAATGCCATTACTTGGGCGGGACTAGAAGTAAGGGGAACGACTTATCATTTTAAAATTGTTGAAAAAAACGAACCGAAGAAAGAAAAGGAACAAAGGCCACAAAATTTAGTAGCAAAAAAAGAAGCGATTATTACAAAAACGTTTGTAGAAGTTGGAAAGCCGGTTGTACTGAAAAATGATCATGTAGAAAAAGGACAGATTCTCGTATCGGGAATATATGGTAATGAGGAAAGTCCGACGATTGTTTCAGCGAAAGGTATTGTATATGGCGAAACGTGGTATACATCTAAGGTGGATGTCCCGTTAAAGACGCAATTCCAAGTGTATACTGGTAATGTATACAATGAACATTTTCTTAAATTCGGGGATACGAAAATAAAAATATGGGGATTTCAGCATGATAAGTATAAACGCTCTCGTACTGAAAGTGTAAAGCATGATGTGAAATTATTTGGTTTTACACTGCCGATTGCATATGAAAAAGATGTTGTGAGAGAAGAAGAAGAAGCGAATCGAGAATATACAGAAAAGCAAGCGCTGAAAGTAGCGAAGGAGATGGCCGAAAAAGAACTAAAGAAAAAATTGGATGAACATGCTATGATTGTAAGTGATAAGATTTTGAGTAAAGAGGTTGAGGCGGATCAACTAAAAGTCACATTGCATTATACTGTGGTTGAAAATATTGCAGAGCCACAACCAATATCCGAATCCGATATTCAAGGAGACTGAGTAATGGCAGAACAATTAGTAGAAATGAACCAACAATTGGAAAATGCTAACGAAGCAATCGCTCTTTTTGGAGTTAATGATGCGCATTTAAAAGTAATTGAACGAGAACTGAATGTATCGATCGTAACTAGAGGAGAAACTGTTCATGTATCTGGGGCAGTTGAAACGGTGGCACTCGTAGAAAAAATCTTACAGCAATTACTTGTTGTAATTCGTAAAAGTATATCAATTTCAGAGAGAGATGTTGCGTATGCGATTCAGCTTGCACAACAAGGGAAAATTGCTCAATTTGAAGAGTTATATGAGGAAGAAATTTTCAAGACTGCAAAAGGTAAATCCATTCGTGTAAAAACAATGGGGCAAAGAAGATATATTCATGCGATGAAGAAGAATGATATTGTCTTTGGGATAGGGCCTGCAGGAACTGGAAAAACATATTTAGCTGTAGTAATGGCTGTGAGGGCTTTAAAACAAGGATATGTAAAGAAAATTATTTTAACAAGACCTGCTGTAGAAGCTGGAGAAAATTTAGGTTTTTTACCAGGGGATTTGAAAGAGAAGGTAGATCCATACTTACGCCCGTTATATGATGCTTTACATGATATTCTTGGACAAGAATATACGCAGCGTATGATGGAGCGAGGAGTAATTGAAATAGCTCCGCTTGCTTATATGAGGGGGCGTACGCTTGATGATTCATTTGTTATTTTAGATGAGGCTCAAAATACAACGGGTGCTCAAATAAAAATGTTTTTAACAAGATTAGGTTTTAGTTCTAAAATGGTTATTACAGGGGACCCTTCACAAGTAGACTTGCCAAAAGGGGTAAAATCAGGGCTATCTATAGCTGCTAATATTTTATCTGGTGTATCAGGTCTGTCATTTATTACATTAGAACAAACGGACGTTGTGAGACATCCATTGGTGCAACGTATTATTGAGGCATATGATAAAATGGAATGATCCTATTTGTCAGGATCATTTCTTTTTGTATGATAAGGTTGGCGAACGTCATATTTTTTACTATCATGAAAGATAAGGAAAATAAACTATTGGTACTAGTGTATAAAATATTGCCTCAAAGTATCGTTTGGTAGAAGAAATGAAAGCTATAAATAGTTTCACTTTATTTCTGGAGAGGAGAAGGTATTGAAATCATGTCAAGATCTCAAGAAATTTCTAAGTGGTTTCGTAATTTACAACATTCGAAAAAACTAAGTTGGATTTCTTACGTTGTGTTAGGAGCAGTGCTGTTTTTTGCGCTTATGAATAATGTAAAACCAGAACAATTAGATGTTAATATGTATTCTATTGCGAAAAAGACAATCCATTCTCCTATAAAAATTGAAGATAAAGTTACAACGGATAAAAAGAAAAAAGAAGCCGCTACAAAAGTTGAAGATCAATATACATATAAAAGTGAGTATAAACAAAACAAAGTTGATATTGTGAATGACGTCTTTGCTAAAGTGGATGAAGTGGTGCAAGAGATTAAAGCTGTTGGACCGGATGATCAAAAAAAGATGACTGATGCTGAGAAAGTGGACAAGTTAAAAAAGAAACTACCCGCTGACTTAACGAAAGAGTTATCTGATTCAAACTTACTGAATTTGATTAATGCAGATCCGAGCCAATTAGTATTAGCGAAAGATGCTGCGGTCACAGCGATTAATAGTATCATGACTGAGCATATTAAAATGGACGAATTGAAAGATGCGAAAGAACGATATGTAAGTGAGATGAATAGTGTTAATGTTGATAATGGTTTAAAAGAATCAATTAAGGCGCTAGGAAGATATGCAATTTCAGCTAACTATTTTTATGACCCAATCTTAACGAAAGAGAAGAGAAAAGCAGAGGAAGATTTAGTTCCACCTGTTTATATTCTTCAAGGACAAGTTCTTGTTAGAGAAGGTGAAACAATTTCAAGTGATGTGTATAATCAGTTGAAATTAGTTGGTTTGTTAGAAAAAGGGAACGGTTTTCAACCTTATGTTGGATTAGCGGTACTCATTGGTGTGTTACTATACTTTATGCATAAACAATTTGAATTATTTTTAAAGAGAAAAAGAGAAGATAGACCGTATGTTTTAGCGTATATTACAATTTTGTCTATCACAATCGTCTTAATGAAAATCATTAGTTTGTTTCAAAAACTTGAATACGCAGGGATTGCATATGTTGTCCCAGTTGCGATGGGAACAATACTTGTAAAACTAATGATTGGTGATCGATTTGTCTTTTTAACGAGTATGATTTTTTCTGTATGCGGAAGTATTATGTTTAATGAAGGAGTAACGAGTACATTAAATTATAGTGTAGGGATTTACGTATTGTTAAGTTCGTTATCGGTTAGTATTTTCTTGCGAGAAAAAAATCGTCGTACAATGATTTTACAAGCTGGTATACTCGTTTCTGTATTAAATGTAGTCGTATTGGCGGCGCTCTTATTATTACGTAATGGGAATTTTTCGCCTCTTGAAATTGGTACGCAATTATTAATGGCTTCACTTTCAGGGATTATATCATCCGTTTTGGCTATGGGGATTTTACCATATTTAGAAAGTGGACTTGGAATCGTATCAAGTATGAAGCTTATGGAATTATCAAGCCCAAATCATCCACTTTTACGCAGAATTTTGTTAGAAGCGCCAGGGACATATCATCATAGTGTAATGGTAGCGAATCTTTCTGAGGCTGCTTGTGAAGCAGTCGGGGCAAATGGTGTATTAGCGCGTGTAGGGGCATATTATCATGATGTAGGAAAAACAGTACAACCGCAATTCTTTATTGAAAACCAAATGGGAATTGAAAACCCGCATGATAAATTAGATCCTGTAACAAGTAAAGATATTATAATTGCTCACGTAACGGATGGAGTAAGAATGCTCGAAGAATATCATATTCCACAAGAAATTATTGATATCGCTGGGCAACATCACGGTACAACGTTACTGAAATATTTTTATTATAAAGCTATTAAAGAAGATAAAGAAAAATATACAGAAGAGATGTTCCGTTATCCAGGTTCAAAAGCAACTTCGAAAGAATCGGCAATTGTTGGTATTGCTGATAGTGTAGAAGCTGCGGTACGTTCTATGAATCACCCAACGCCAGAACAAATTAATAATTTGGTGCAAAGTATTATTAAAGATCGACTGCAAGACGGTCAATTTAGTGAATGTGATTTGACGTTTAAGGAACTACAAATCGTTGGAAAAACGTTGTGTGAAACGTTAAATGGTATTTTCCATTCGCGTATTACATATCCGGAACCTCCGGAAGAAAAGGAGAAAGAATGAGTTTGTTAATTGATTTTATTGATGAAACAGAAGAAGTAAAAGAAGAGTATATGAGTTTAATTCGTGAAGTGTTAGAAAAAGCAGCTCAAATGGAAAATATCGAGGCTGGTGCGGAGGTATCGGTGACATTTGTAGATAATGAGCGCATTAGAGAAATTAATCGTGATTACCGAGATAAAGATCAACCTACAGATGTAATATCCTTTGCTATGGAAGAGATGGGAGAAGGAGAAATGGCAATTGTTGGTGTAGAGATGCCGCGCATGTTAGGTGATCTTATTATCTCTATTCCAAGGGCGAAAGAGCAAGCTGAAGAGTACGGACATTCTTTCGATCGTGAACTTGGATTTTTGGCGTTACATGGCTTTTTACATTTACTTGGTTATGATCACATGACAGAAGAAGATGAAAAAGAAATGTTCGGAAGACAAAAAGAAATTTTAGAAGCTTTTGGATTAGGACGATGAAAAAAGGAAAACTTATAGATAGTTTTAGATATGCTATAGCTGGTATATTCTTTTGTTTTCGTCATGAACGAAATATGAAAATCCATTATTTAGCCGCAGTCATTGTTATATGCTGCGGCTTTTATTTCCATATTACGAAAATAGAGTGGATGATATTACTTATTGTAATAGGGAGTGTAATGAGTTTAGAGATGGTAAATACGGCTGTGGAAAAAACGGTAGATTTAGCGACTGCCGATATTCATCCGTTTGCAAAAATTGCAAAGGATGTTGCGGCAGGAGCGGTTTTATTGTTTGCAATTATAGCTGTTATAATTGGTGCTATTATCTTTTTACCGTATATGGTATAGTTGCATTCCGAAGCTTTTATTAAGCTTTGGAAGTGCCGTAAGGGCCTTTAATGAGAGAGTGTATCTCTTCATAGCTGTGAACAGGAAGGATGCGGGAATATGAATAGTAAACAATTAATTCTAGAAGCAATCGAAGCGCGTAAACAAGCGTACGTACCATATTCTAAATTTCAAGTAGGTGCAGCATTATTAACGAGCGATGGAAAAGTGTATCGTGGATGTAATGTTGAGAATGCATCATATGGCTTATGTAATTGTGCTGAAAGAACAGCTTTATTTAAGGCGGTTTCTGAAGGAGATAACGAATTTGTAGCCATTGCGGTTGTAGCAGATACAAAGCGTCCAGTACCTCCTTGTGGAGCATGTCGACAAGTTATGGTAGAATTATGTAAACAGGATACGAAAGTATACTTATCAAACTTACATGGTGACGTTCAAGAGACGACAGTCGGAGAATTGTTACCAGGAGCATTTTTAGCGGAGGATTTACATGAATAGAAAAGGTTATAAATCAGGTTTTGTCTCTATTATTGGCAGACCGAATGTTGGAAAATCTACATTTTTAAACCGTATTATTGGCCAGAAAATTGCTATTATGAGTGATAAGCCACAAACGACTCGTAATAAAATTCAAGGTGTATATACAGAAAATGATGCACAAGTTATTTTCATTGATACACCAGGAATACATAAACCTAAACATAAATTAGGCGACTTCATGGTAAAGATGGCTCAAACGACATTAAAAGAAGTTGATATTGTTCTGTTTATGGTTAATGCAGTTGAAGGATTTGGTCGTGGTGAGGAATTCATCATTGAGAAATTAAAAGAAACGAAACAACCAGTATTTTTAGTCATTAATAAAATTGACCAACTTCATCCAGAGCAATTACTAGAGTTAATTGATCAATATCGTAAACTACATGAATTTGCAGAGATTGTACCAATTTCTGCGTTAGACGGTAATAATGTGGACGCTTTAATTGGAACAATTAAAAAGTATTTACCAGAAGGACCACAATACTATCCAGAGAATCAAGTAACGGATCATCCGGAGAGATTTATTATTGCAGAGCTTATTCGTGAGAAAGTACTACATTTAACACGTGAAGAAGTGCCGCATTCTGTGGCTGTTGTTATCGATGCGATTCAAAAGCGTGAGGGCGGGGCAGTTTATATAAATGCAACGATTGTTGTTGAACGTGCATCACAAAAAGGAATCATCATCGGAAAACAAGGGAAAATGTTAAAAGAAGTTGGTAAGCGAGCTCGTTTTGATATTGAAGCGCTACTTGGTTCTAAAGTATTTTTAGAAGTATGGGTAAAAGTGCAAAAAGATTGGCGTAATAAAATGTCTCAGCTTCGTGACCTAGGTTTCCGCGAGGATGAGTACTAAAATAGAGTAAAGTTGTAATCAGTGGATGGTTGGTTCATCCACTGATTATTGGTTTTTATGAACTTTGATAAATTAGGAAAAATTTTTCTCACATGAAAATGGACAAAATGGGTCAATTTAATAACAACAAAGGAAATTGGTTTATAGGCTACGCTTATTGAGAAAGGTGGATTCTTATGCTAGATTTTACCTGGAAGTTTTTCTCCAAAACAGGAAGCATTGAAACGTACTTGCTTTTGAAAGAAATGGAAAAAGACGTAAACGATGAGATGGATCAACATGAAGAGGAGCTAGCGCATCTAGACTCTCCAATTTCTTGACCCGTTTTGTTCAAACCTTGGATGGTGACGAACATGTTTCAAAAAGTTGAGGGCATCGTTATCCGTACGACAGATTACGGAGAAACGAACAAAATTGTTACAATATTCTCAAGAGAACTTGGTAAGGTAAGTGCAATGGCAAGAGGGGCAAAAAAACCGAAAAGCCGATTAGCATCTGTGTCGCAATTAATGACACATGGCCATTTTCTAATTCAAATGGGATCTGGGCTTGGAACATTGCAACAAGGCGAGATTATTTCAACTATGAAAGAAATTCGCGAGGATATATTTTTAACTGCTTATGCATCATTTATTGTTGAGTTAACTGATAAAGCAACAGAAGATAAAAAACATAATCCGTATTTATTTGAAATGTTATATCAAACGTTGCATTATATGTGTGAGGGTGTTGATCCAGAAGTATTATCATTAATTTATCAAACGAAAATGCTTCCGGTATTAGGGATGCGCCCGTACTTTGATACATGTGCGATTTGTCATCAAGAAACAGACTTTGTCGCCTTCTCCGTAAGGGAAGGCGGTTTTCTGTGCTCACGTCATGCAGAGCAAGACCCATATCGTATACCGGTAGGAGAAGCTGTTCATAAATTATTACGCCTTTTCTTCCATTTCGATTTACATAGGCTCGGAAATGTATCGGTAAAGGATAGCACAAAAAAACAAATGCGTTTAGTATTGAATACATATTATGATGAATATTGCGGAATTTATTTGAAATCAAGACGTTTTTTAGAACAACTTGATAAGTTTCAAATATAATTTTGGGCCGTATACGGTCCTTTTTACATACTTTCTTTTTCGAATAGCATATTTAGTATATAATATTTAAGAGATAGTATAACTTTTTTCGTTGTGCATTAAAGGTGGTGATTATCATAGAGCTGAATAAACGGCAAGAACATATCATTCAGATTGTAAAAGATCACGGTCCTATTACAGGGGAATCAATTGCAGCGCAATTGGGTCTAACACGTGCGACGCTAAGACCAGACTTAGCAATTTTAACGATGGCTGGTTATTTAGAAGCACGTCCACGCGTAGGTTATTTTTATACGGGTAAAACTGGGGGGCAGCTATTATCTGAAGCTGTTAAGAAAATTAAAGTACAAGATTATCAATCTAGACCGGTTGTAATTGATAAAAATGTTTCCGTATACGATGCAATTTGTACGATGTTTTTAGAGGACGTTGGTACATTGTTCGTTGTAGATCAGATGACTCTATTAGTTGGTGTTGTGTCTCGTAAAGATTTATTAAGAGCGAGCTTAGGAAAGCAGGATTTAACCTCTCTTCCGGTTAATATTATCATGACAAGGATGCCAAACATTGCGATGTGTCGTAGAGAGGATTCTTTATATGATATTGCGATGGAATTAATAGAAAGACAGATTGATGCAATGCCAGTTGTAAAAGATACGAAACAAGGTTTAGAAGTGATTGGGCGAATTACAAAAACAAATATTACACGTGCGTTTGTAAATTTAGTAAATAACGAATAAGTGTAATTTGTTTAAAGTGAGGTAATGTAATGGATAATAAAATCGTATATGTCGTATCTGACTCTGTAGGAGAAACGGCTGATTTGGTTGTTCGAGCAGCAATGGGGCAATTCCCGTTTGCTCCTGATATTAGACGTGTACCGTATGTAGAAGATACAGGGACATTAAAAGAAGTGATTTCGATTGCTAAGAGTAATCAAGCACTTATATGTTTTACGTTAGTTAAGCCTGATATGCGCCAGTATTTAGTAACAGAGGCTGCAAAAGAAGGGGTAGAGGCATACGATATTATCGGCCCTCTTATTGATCAAATTGAAGAAATTACGGGGCAAGTGCCGAGATATGAGCCAGGTGTTGTCCGTAGGTTAGATGAAGAATACTTTAAAAAGATTGAAGCGATTGAGTTTGCTGTGAAGTATGATGACGGCAGAGATGCACGAGGTATTTTAAAAGCAGATATCGTGTTGATTGGTGTTTCGCGTACATCAAAAACACCACTTTCCCAATATTTAGCTCATAACAAACGCTTGAAAGTTGCGAATGTACCACTCGTGCCAGAAGTTGACCCACCTGAAGAACTATATCAAGTGGCAAAAGAAAAATGTTTCGGTTTGAAAATTACGCCAGATAAGTTAAATCATATTCGAAAAGAACGATTAAAATCACTTGGATTAAGTGATGGAGCAACATATGCAAATATTAATCGTATTCAAGAAGAAATTGATCACTTTGAGGAAGTAATTAGTAGAATAAATTGCCAAGTAATCGATGTATCGAATAAAGCGATTGAAGAAACAGCAAATATTATTGTGAATGCAGTGCAAAACCAAAAAATGTTTTAGCACATTTACCAAAGGTGAATGTGCTTTTTTCGCTCGTGTGAAATATGGTACCTATGGACTTTGTAATAGATTGTAGTGTAATGGTTATACTTATACTCCTTTGTCTTTTAGTATATTCAAGGTGTGAGTTTGTCATCCTGAAATGTAAGATGAAAAAATAAAGGGATATGTAGCGTAGTTGAAGAAAATATATTATAATAAAAAATTGTGATAAAAACCTATATTTTACGTTTAGACTTTAATTTTTCAGAATAAACTAGGGATAGGATTTACGAAAAAGACATGTAATTACGTTAAATCGACAAAATCTATACAAGAAAACGCACATTATGGAAGGATTCACAGAAGGGATGTAGAATACAGAAATATGCAAAACATCAACAACATATTAGTTGGTGTAGATGTATATCCCGTGAAGGCTGAAATTGTGCAAGTTGGAGCGGAATTTCATGTCGGAATTTTGTTTGTCGCATCATATGCTCATCCTTTAAGGAAATAGCAAGGCAATTGGATCATTGTAGATACTGAACAAAATGGAGTTGATTGTTATATGGATCAACATGAAAAAGTTACAGATCTCAAGATCAAACAGTATATGTGGCTTGCTACTCTTCTTGTAAAAAGGTGTATATGTATTGTTTCTAAGAGATACATTTGTAACAGATGAGCAAATGTATACAATTTTATATAGCAAGTATGTATATGCGATTTATGCAGATAAAGGACCTATAGGAAAGGTTCAAAATCGTTTATACAATGTAATCGGCAACACTTTCTAACAAGTTTAGAAAAATATTGTCGAATTATAAAGGAATTTTTTAATTTATATCGAATACAAAATACGACACGGAGATGGAGTTATGGGGAACAGAATTCCCGAAGAAGTTGTTGAACAGATTCGGACATCATCCGATATTGTAGAAGTCATTGGTGAATACGTTCAACTTAGAAAACAGGGGCGTAACTATTTCGGCCTTTGTCCATTTCATGGTGAGAATTCTCCTTCATTCTCTGTTTCATCTGATAAGCAAATTTTTCATTGCTTCGGATGTGGAGAAGGTGGAAATGTATTTTCCTTTCTAATGAAAATGGAAGGACTGGCGTTTACCGAGGCTGTTCAAAAGCTAGGCGAAAGAAATGGAATTGCGGTTGCAGAGTACACATCAGGACAAGGACAACAAGAAGACATATCTGATGACACTGTCATCATGCAACAAGCTCATGAATTATTGAAAAAGTATTATCATCATTTATTAGTAAATACGGAAGAGGGAAATGAAGCACTTTCATATTTATTAAACCGTGGTATTACGAAAGAGATGATTGAGAAGTTTGAAATTGGTTATGCATCACCTGCTTGGGATGCAGCGACGAAAATTTTACAAAAAAGAGGTTTATCGCTGTCTACTATGGAACAAGCTGGCCTTCTAATAAGAAGTGAGAAGGATGGTAGTCATTATGATCGCTTCCGTGGAAGAGTTATGTTCCCGATCTATACGTTACAAGGTAAGGTGATAGCGTTTAGTGGAAGGGCGTTAGGAGATGACACTCCGAAATATTTAAATAGTCCTGAAACACCGATTTTTCACAAAAGTAAATTGTTGTATAACTTCCACCAAGCAAGACCATTTATTAGAAAGCGTGGGCAAGTGGTTCTTTTCGAAGGATATGCCGATGTACTAGCTGCGGTAAAAAGTGGTGTGGAAGAAGCTGTTGCGACAATGGGAACAGCTTTAACTGAAGAACAAGCAAAACTTCTGCGACGTAACGTTGAAACTGTTGTTCTTTGCTATGATGGTGATAAAGCAGGGCGAGAAGCGACGATGAAAGCAGGGCAATTATTGCTAAAAGTTGGTTGCCAAGTGAAAGTCACATCCTTGCCAGATAAGCTTGATCCTGATGAATATGTGCAACAATATGGGACTACTGCTTTTGAAAATCTTGTGAAATCAAGTGTGAGTTTTGTTGGTTTTAAAATAAATTATTTGCGTTTAGGGAAAAATTTGCAAGATGAGTCTGGCAAAGAAGAATATGTGAAAAGTGTTTTAAAAGAGTTATCGTTGTTACAAGATGCGATGCAGGCAGAGTCATATTTGAAGTCATTATCGCAAGAATTTTCGTATTCAATGGAAACACTTTTGAATCAATTGCACCAATATCGCAAAGAACAAAAGGTACAGCAAAAACAAATAAAGCAGGTTGCTAAACCGTCTCAAGTCGTTCAAACAAAACCGAAGTTAACAGGTTTTGAAAGAGCGGAAAGAGAAATTATTTACCATATGTTGCAAAGTGCAGAAGTAGCTGTTCGTATGGAATCCCATATAGAAGATTTTCATACAGAAGAACATAAAGGGATTTTATATGAACTATACGCATATTATGAAAAGGGAAATGAACCTTCAGTCGGAACATTTTTAAGTTGGCTCTCTGATGAAAAGTTGAAAAATATTATCACTGATATTTCGACGGATGAATTTATTAATCCAGAATACACAGAAGAAGTGTTACAAGGCCATTTGGAGACGCTTAGACGGCATCAGGAAAAACTTGAAAAGATGGAGATCATCTTTAAAGTGAAACAAATGGAAAAAACAGATCCTGTAGAGGCTGCTAAATATTATGTAGCATATTTACAAAATCAAAAAGCGAGAAAATAGCTTTTTTGATAAAGTTTTAGTATAATGAATGTTTGTATCTCGCGTAAGGAGGGGAACAGATGGCTGACAAACCAGCTCGTTCTAAACAAATTGAAACTGAAATGACCCTTGAGCAAGTGAAAGAACAACTCACTGAGCTCGGAAAAAAACGTGGCGTTCTTACATATGAAGAGATTGCAGAACGCATGAATGGATTTGAAATTGAATCCGATCAAATGGATGAATACTATGAATATTTGGGTGAACAAGGCATTGACTTAGTTGGTGATAATGACAACGAAGAAGGCCCTAATAATCGCCAAATTTCAAAAACAGAAGAAGAGTTTGACCTCAATGATTTAAGTGTACCACCAGGGGTTAAAATCAACGATCCTGTTCGTATGTATTTAAAAGAAATTGGTCGTGTAGACTTACTATCTGCAGAAGAAGAAATTCGACTTGCAACGCGTATTGAAGAAGGCGATGAAGAAGCGAAACGTCGTCTTGCAGAAGCAAACTTACGTCTTGTAGTAAGTATTGCAAAGCGCTATGTAGGCCGTGGTATGCTTTTCTTAGACTTAATTCAAGAAGGTAATATGGGTCTAATTAAAGCTGTTGAAAAGTTCGATTATCGTAAAGGTTTCAAATTTAGTACGTATGCAACTTGGTGGATTCGCCAAGCTATTACACGTGCCATTGCAGACCAAGCGCGAACAATTCGTATTCCAGTTCATATGGTTGAAACGATTAACAAGTTAATTCGTGTACAACGCCAATTATTACAAGATTTAGGTCGTGAACCGTCTCCTGAAGAGATTGGTGAAGAAATGGATCTTGCTCCAGAAAAAGTACGTGAAATCTTAAAAATTGCACAGGAGCCAGTTTCTCTTGAAACACCAATTGGTGAAGAAGATGACTCCCATTTAGGTGACTTTATTGAAGACCAAGAAGCAACATCGCCTGCGGACCATGCAGCCTATGAATTGCTAAAAGAACAATTAGAAGATGTGTTAGATACGCTAACAGATCGTGAAGAAAATGTTCTACGTCTTCGTTTCGGTTTAGATGATGGACGAACTCGTACGCTTGAAGAAGTTGGGAAAGTATTCGGCGTAACGAGAGAGCGTATCCGTCAAATTGAAGCAAAAGCACTTCGCAAATTAAGACATCCAAGCCGTAGTAAGCGTCTTAAGGATTTCTTAGAATAGGTTATTTTTTAAGTTTACTTCACCATTGTGAAGTAAACTTTTTTATTTTGTTAATTTTTGTTAAAATTTAGCTATCGGCAACGATTACAATTTCTTGTAATTTATTTTACAGAATTGTCTTTTGATTTGCAAATGCTCATTTTTCGATTTTTCGATTAATTTTGTTTATTCTATACAAAAATATATGTAGAAAAGCGAAAAATATGATGAGAAACGTTAATAATTATCGAAATAATAAGCGATATGACAATAAAAAACAATAAACTGAATTTATGGAATATTTTTAACAAGTGGTAGTTTACTCTTTTCTGATAGAGCGTTTTCAAGTACAATGGAAATGACTGAATCATCTAACTATTTAGGGATATAGAAGGGGGAGAAGAGATATGAAACGTAATCCGCTGATTCCGTTCGCTCTTATTGCAGCATTGGGTATTATCGTTATGTTTGTATTTTCATTTCAGGGGCTAAATAAATCTAAAGAGTTAGCTGATGCAAAAAATGGCGGGAAGCCAGCACAAACGGCATCAAAACCAGAAGATATTGTGAAGCAAAGTTGTACGAGCTGCCATGGTGATCAGTTACAAGGGGCAGTTGGACCTAACTTGCAAAAAATTGGTGGGAAACTTTCAAAGGATGAAATTAAAGAAATTCTTTCGAAAGGAAAAGGCAATATGCCTGCCAATATAGTTCCAGCTGATCAAGCCGCTAAAGTAGCTGATTGGTTATCGAAGAAAAAATAAAGTTCCGTATGACAAGCCTTTTGCTTATGCAAAGGGCTTGTTTTTCTATATTTTCTAAAATACGATGAATGATAGAGCAGTGAATTGTTGTTATGGGCTTGCAACAACTACTATAAATTCATTATCATGGAGACAGACTGACAAGAGAAGGAGTAATGGAAATACATGAATGAAGTAAAGCTTTCAAAACGATTAGAAGAAGTTGTACGTGAAATACCAGTAGGATCTACAGTCGCTGATATTGGATCGGATCATGCGTATTTACCGTGTTATACAATTATAAATAATATTGCTACAAAAGCAGTTGCAGGAGAGGTCGTAGATGGACCATTTCGCTCTGCGCAAGCAACTGTAGCTGAAAGTGGTTTACAAGATAAAGTAGATGTGCGTAAAGGGAATGGATTAGCTGTTATCGCACCAGGAGAAGTAGATGTAATTACGGTTGCCGGAATGGGCGGAGCGTTAATTCGTGACATTTTAGAAAGTGGTAAAGAAAAATTAGAAGGTGTAACACGTTTAATTTTACAGCCTAATATTGCAGCGCATCATATTCGTGAATGGTTTATTGAGAATGGTTGGGAGCTTATCCATGAAAAAATCGTAAAAGAAGATGGGAAAATTTACGAAATTTTAGTAGGGGAGCGAGGAAATGTTGCAGCGCCTTACTCTGAAAATAAACAAGCTGAATTGTTTATGGGACCATTTTTAATAACAGAAAAAAGTGAAGCCTTCGTTGAAAAATGGGAAGGAGAATTAAAAAACTTCCAAAATATTTTAAAACAGTTAGAACGTGCAGCTGATTCTGAAGAAACAAAAGCGAAGCGTGGGGAAGTAGAAGCGAAAATGAAAATGATAGGGGAGGTTTTATCATGAGTAAAATTCCAAATGGCCATGAAATTATTTCTTTATTTGAAAGTATGTATCCGAAGCATTTGGCGATGGAAGGAGATAAGATTGGCCTGCAGATTGGAGCGCTTAATAAACCCGTGCGGCACGTATTAATTGCATTAGATGTAACGGAGGAAGTTGTGGAGGAAGCGATTCAATTAGGAGCAAATGTCATTATTGCTCATCATCCTTTAATTTTTAACCCGTTAAAAGCGATTCATACAGATAAAGCGTACGGAAGAATTATTGAAACGTGTATTAAAAATGATATTGCAATCTATGCAGCGCATACAAATGTGGATGTTGCTAAGGGCGGGGTAAATGATTTACTTGCTGAGGCGTTAGGATTGCAAAATACAGAAGTTTTGGCACCGACATATGCAGAAGAAATGAAAAAAGTTGTTGTGTTTGTGCCAGTCACTCATGCAGAAGAAGTAAGGAAAGCATTAGGAGACGCAGGTGCTGGTCATATCGGCAATTATAGCCACTGTACGTTTAGTAGCGAGGGTACAGGCACATTTGTACCTCAAGAGGGGACAAATCCTTATATCGGGGAAACTGGACAGTTAGAACGTGTAGAAGAAGTGCGAATCGAAACGATTATTCCAACTTCATTACAGCGGAAAGTGATTAAAGCAATGGTAACGGCGCACCCTTATGAAGAAGTAGCATACGATGTGTATCCGCTTGATAATAAAGGTGAAACGTTAGGCCTAGGAAAAATAGGATACTTACAAGAAGAAATGACGCTTGGTCAATTTGCAGAACATGTGAAACAATCATTAGACGTGAAGGGCGCAAGAGTTGTCGGTAAGTTAGACGATAAAGTGCGTAAAGTAGCTGTACTTGGTGGAGATGGTAATAAATATATAAACCAAGCGAAATTTAAAGGAGCAGATGTATATGTAACTGGTGACATGTACTATCATGTTGCTCATGATGCGATGATGCTCGGTTTAAATATAGTTGACCCAGGACATAATGTTGAAAAAGTAATGAAACAAGGTGTACAAAAGCAATTACAAGAAAAAGTGGATGCAAAGAAACTCAATGTACACATTCATGCTTCGCAGTTACATACAGATCCATTTATATTTGTATAAGAAAAATAAAAACCGTTGCTCATGCAAGCAACGGTTTTTATTATTGTTCTTTTTTCACTTTCACGCGAGGTAATATTTTTTGTAACGGTACTTTTCGAACTCTTTCCCATGTAGCGGGATTCATTGGGTTATATTGCTCTAAGAAAGCGATAACTTCTTTCGTAATTGGCGTTGGAGTAGAAGCACCTGCTGTAACAGCTACGTTTTCTACACCTTGTAGCCACTCTAATTGAATTTCGCTTACATCAGCAACTCGATATGCTTTTGTACCCGCGATTTCTTGTGATACTTGTGCTAAGCGATTTGAATTGTTACTTTTCGGATCACCAACAACAATTGTTAAGTCTGCAACATCAGCTTGTTTAGCGACAGCTTCTTGGCGAACTTGAGTTGCTAAACAAATTTCTTTATGGAATTCTGCTGTTGGGAATTTTTTTTGAATGTCCTCCATTAAATGTTGAACATCCCATTGACTCATCGTTGTTTGATTTGTTACTAAAATTTTATCTGTTGGGATTTCTAATGTTTTTAAATCATCGGCTCTTTCGATAAGGTGAACGATGTCAGGTGCAATACCAACTGCGCCTTCTGGCTCTGGATGACTTTTTTTACCGATATAAATGACATGATACCCTTCCGCTTTCTTAGCTTCGATAAGGTCATGCGTCTTGGTAACATCTGGGCAAGTAGCATCGATTGTTGTTAAACCTTTTTCTTTTGCGCGTTGTTTAACTTCTGGAGAAACACCGTGTGCAGTGAAAATAACAGTACCAGAATCAATTTTATCTAAAATTTCTAAGCGACTTGGACCGTCTAATGTGATGATTCCATCTTCTTCAAAAGCGTCTGTAACATGTTTATTGTGAACAATCATACCTAAAATATAAATGGGTCTCGGCAATGATTTATCTAATGCGGCGTTACGTGCAATTACCATTGCATCGACAACACCGTAGCAATAACCACGAGGGGAAATTTTAACAATTTTCATATGAGTAATCCTCTCCTTCTAAACAAGGGATACTTTTGTGCATAGTCTTTTACATTATAAAGGAGGAGTGGATAGAAAACAAAGGATTGTTACACATATAGTTTTGGTTTTGTTGCTGTTTGTTGAACTGGTTCTTTCGGTAACTCTTTTTCTATTACAGGTTCAATCACTATTTTCTTTCGTTTTCGTTTCTTTTTTTGAGGTGCAGGAGGCGGACTTTCTACCTCAACTGGCTCTGTTACATTTTCCGTTTGATTTTCTTCCGTGCTTTTTCCAGAGGTGAGGATTTTAACAATGCTTGGTAGACTACGCATAATAGGACCATACTGTTCGACGACAGGACCTACAGATTGAACGACTTGGGATACTTTTTCGATGTTATTTATCATATTAGTTGGATTCGAAATTAAGTTCGAAAAAAAACTGCCGATGCCACTGCTTGCTGTTGCCGCAGTTGTAGTTGAGCCGCCGCGCGTTTCATTTGATTCATACATTTGAGGCGGTATCATTTGCTCAGGATGTTGCTGCATGTATGGTTGATATTGTGGATGTTGCTGCGGATATTGTTGCTGGTATTGCTGCGGATATTGCTGATGATATTGCGGCGGTGGTGGTTGCTGATGCATCATTGGTTGCCCTTCCATTTGTCGGTAAGGTGGAACCATTTGCATAAATGGCTCGGTTGGATCGTGTTTTTTAAAAAGCTTAGCAAGAAAACCTTTCTTTTTTTGTGCCATTGGTGGTAGTTGTGGAATTGGATATGGTGTATAAGGTTGCTGCCCTGGATTCGGATACATTTGCCTTGTAGGGGATTTCGGAAACATGTGAGAAATCCTCCTTTCTTCAGTTAGGTATATACACATACAATATGCAATAAAAGGGAAGAAGGTTAGTTTTTGAAGTGAAAACCTAAACTAAAGATGGATTTTACTTGTAGATTTCGATATAATGTAGACTTGACTGATTTGTGCGCGCAGTAGAAATTTTAGAAAGAAGGTGTAACTTATGACACAACAAACTTTTACACAGTATGATTTTAAACCATTTTTAATAGATGCAGTTCGTGAACTACGCTTTACAGAGCCGACAGGAATTCAGCAGAAAATTTTCCCAGTCGTGAAAAAAGGTGTAAGTGTAATTGGACAATCCCAAACAGGTTCTGGGAAAACACATGCATACTTACTTCCTACATTAAACAGAATTAATGCAAGTCGTGAAGAAGTACAACTTGTTATTACAGCGCCTACTCGTGAGTTAGCACAACAAATTTACGAAGAAATCGTGAAATTAACAAAGTTTTGTGCGGAAGACCAAATGATTACAGCACGTTGTTTAATTGGTGGAACTGATAAACAACGTTCAATTGAGAAATTGAAAAAACAACCTCATATCGTAGTTGGGACACCAGGACGTATTAAAGACTTAGTTGAAGAACAAGCGTTATTTGTTCATAAAGCAAATACGATTATTGTCGATGAAGCAGACTTAATGCTTGATATGGGATTCATTCATGATGTAGACAAAATTGCAGCACGCATGCCTAAAAACTTGCAAATGTTAGTTTTCTCTGCAACAATTCCTCAAAAACTAAAACCGTTTCTGAAGAAATATATGGAGAATCCAGAGCATATTCATATCAATCCAAAACAAGTTGCAGCTGGAAACATTGAACACTATTTAGTGCCTTCTAAACATCGTAATAAAATTGATTTAGTGCATAAAATGCTACTTCAATTTAAACCGTATTTAGCAGTTGTTTTCACGAATACGAAAAAGATGGCAGACCAAGTTGCTGATGGATTAATGGAACGTGGCTTAAAAGTTGGACGAATTCACGGGGATTTATCACCACGTGATCGTAAAAAAATGATGAAACAAATTCGTGACCTTGAATTCCAATATATTGTTGCGACTGATTTAGCAGCACGTGGTATTGATATTGAAGGGATTAGCCATGTTATTAACTATGAGCTACCATCAGATTTAGATTTCTTCGTTCACCGCGTTGGAAGAACAGCACGTGCAGGGCATTCTGGTATTGCAGTGACGATTTATGATCCAGCAAACGAAGAAGCGTTAGATAGCTTAGAAAAACAACGTCATATCGAGTTTAAACATGTAGATTTACGTGGAGATGAGTGGGCAGATTTAGGTGAGCGTCGTCGTCGTAAGAGCCGTAAAAAACCAAATGACGAACTTGATGTTATGGCAACGAAAGTTATTAAAAAACCGAAAAAAGTAAAACCAAACTATAAACGTAAACTTGCAACAGAACGTGACAAAGTGAAGAGAAAATATAGCAATAAAAAAAGATAAGGGGTTTCCCTTATCTTTTTTTAATCCCGCTAATTTAAATGAAGAGTATAGTCTGTCTAAATAGTCATATGAATTTGTGTAGTGCGTCTTTTGTGAACAAACAATTCACTACATATTTCTACAAATTATGCTATCATTATATCTATTGTATATTGAAGAGGTGATTGTATGTTAAAGATTGGATCTCATGTTTCCATGAGTGGTAAGAAAATGTTATTAGCAGCAAGTGAAGAGGCTGTTTCATACGGTGCAACAACGTTTATGATTTATACAGGTGCACCGCAAAATACACGAAGAAAACCAATTGAAGAATTGAACATAGAAGCAGGAAGAAAACATATGGAGCTGAACGGAATTGAGGAAATTATCGTCCATGCGCCGTATATTATTAATGTTGGGAATACGACGAAGCCAGAAACATTCCAATTAGGCGTAGACTTTCTTCGCATGGAAATTGAAAGAACATCGGCATTAGGTGTAGCGAAACAAATTGTTCTTCACCCAGGAGCGCACGTTGGTGCTGGAGCAGATGCTGGTATTCAACAAATTATTAAAGGGCTTAATGAAGTATTAACGCCAGAACAGACGGTTAACATTGCGTTAGAGACGATGGCAGGAAAAGGAACAGAATGCGGTCGTAGCTTTGAAGAAATTGCAAAAATTATTGATGGTGTAAAATATAATGAAAAGCTATCTGTATGCTTTGATACGTGTCATACGCACGATGCAGGATATGATATTGTAAATGACTTCGACGGCGTATTAAACGAATTTGATAAGATCGTTGGTATAGATCGTTTACAAGTACTTCATATTAATGATAGTAAAAATGTACGCGGAGCAGGAAAAGACCGTCATGAAAACATTGGATTTGGTCACATTGGGTATAAAGCATTGCATCACATTGTACATCATCCACAGTTAATGCATGTACCAAAAATTCTTGAAACACCGTATGTAGGGGAAGATAAAAAAGATAAGAAGCCACCATACAAATTGGAAATCGAAATGCTGAAAAACGGCACTTTTGATGAAGGGCTTCTTGAAAAAATTAAAGCGCAATAAGGAGGGGGAAATCCCCTCCTTATTTTAGTAGTTGCTGAAATAATGTATTTACTTGTTGGGCAGTGGCAGGGGAAGTTACTTTTGCGATTTGTTTTAAAAGCTCTAGTCGCTCGTTGTTATCGTAAATATTAATATTTTTACCCTTCATAAGTAAAACGATTTGATCAGCTTGTGCGGCTGTAATGGGAACTTCATATTCTTTGCTATATTTTAATAGCTCTTTTGTAGAAATATGATTTAATTTTTTATTAACAATTTGTTTAATGAGGTTCATCTTATTATCCTCCTTCACGCGTTCTTCTATCGAAATATATGAGCATATAGCTTGTACATATTCGTGTGGAGTTTCTTTTTCATGAGGAAAAGAAGCGTATGTTATAATATAAGGACAAAACTACAGAAAAAGAGTAAAGGGAGGACTTATGGAGCAAAAGCAACATCGAAAAGAAAGTGTTATTCATCTCATTTATCGTTTAGTTATGATTATTTTTGGAGCAGCATGCGCGGCGGTAGCAATTGAACTATTTTTAATGCCAAATAAAATTATTGATGGTGGAATTATTGGTATTTCTCTTATATTAGATTATCTTACTCCTAACATTTGGTGGTTAAGTTTTTCTACTTTAGTCGTTGTTCTCAATATCCCATTTATGTATTCCGGTTATAAGCAAATTGGAAAAACATTTATGTTATCTTCGACATTTGGTATTGTAGCGTTAGCTTTCATTGAGTCAACGTTACATGCGGTACCGCCATTTACAACAGAACCTATTTTAGCGACAGTGTTTGGTGGTCTTATTTTAGGTCTTGGTGTAGGACTTGTAATTCGTCATGGTGGATCGCTAGATGGAACTGAAATTATGGGGATTTTATTAACGAAGAAATTACCATTCTCTGTTGGTGAATTCGTAATGTTTGTGAACTTATTTATTTTTGCATGGGCAGCATTTGTGTTTGGTGTGGAACAAGCGATGTATTCTGTTATGACGTACTATATCGCATTTAAAACGATCGATACAGTAATTCAAGGGCTAGATGAAACGAAGGCGGTTTTAATTGTATCTGATCAATATGAGGAAGTATCAAACGCGATTTTGCATCGTCTTGGCCGTGGAACTACAAAGCTTGTAGCGAAAGGTGGTTACACGGATAAAGAAAAAGAAGTTATTTATGCAGTTGTAACGCGTCTAGAAGTGACGAAGTTAAAATCAATTGTGCATGAAATTGATGAAAATGCATTTGTTACGATTATGAGCACGCAAGAGACAAATGGTGGTAAGTTTAAATCGGCTATTCACTAAAAAGTTTATAGGAATATTTTTCGGAAGCAGAGAATTTTTCTCTGCTTTTTGTTATAATAGTAAGGTTTCTTGAAAAAATAGATATATTTTAGGCAGATTGGTTTACAACTATAATAAGCTGTACTATAATTCAAATAGATATAAATCGGAATCATTCTGAATTAAAATAGGTGAGATGCTATGAATAATATATTAGAAATTGAAGGTTTAACATTCCGATATGAAGATCGGAATGTGTTAGAAAATATTAATTTGCAAGTTCCGAAGGGAGCTTTTTTAGGTTTAGTGGGACCGAATGGTTCAGGTAAATCAACTTTACTTAAGTGTTTATTAGGTGTTTTAAAGCCAAAAGAAGGAAGCATTCGCGTGTTTGGCGTTGATAGTAAGAAGTTTAAGGAATGGAACAAAGTTGGTTATGTATCCCAAAAGGCAAATAGTTTCAATTCTGGTTTTCCAGCAACTGTTTCTGAAGTTGTGTCAATGGGACTTGTTTCGAAAAAAGGGCTTTTTCGCTTTTTCACAAAAGAGGATAAGAAAAAGGTAGAAAAAGCAATTGCTGATGTAGGGATGAGTGAGTTTCAAGATCGTAACATTGGAGAGCTTTCTGGTGGACAGCAACAGCGTGTATTTATTGCTCGTGCGCTCGTTAGTGATCCTGAATTGCTTATTTTGGACGAGCCTACTGTTGGAATTGATGTAAAAAATGTGGAAAGTTTTTACGAAATATTAGAGGATTTAAACAAAAGGCTCGGGATCACATTAATTCTTGTTACTCATGATATGGGAGCTGTTACCGAAAAAGTAACACATGTTGCATGCCTAAACCAACATCTACATTTCCATGGAAATGTAGAGAAGTTCCGAGAGTTAGAAGATGCAGAAATGTCCGTCTTATATGGACATCATGTTCATCGTTTAGAACACGAACATGAGCATCACGGGAGGATATAATGATACAAGATTTTTTACAATATGACTTTTTACGTAATTCTTTATACGCTGGTATTTTAATTGGACTTGTTGCACCGCTAATTGGTGTGTTTGTTGTTATTCGTCGTTTATCTCTTATTGCGGATGCATTAAGTCACGTGACGTTATCGGGTATTGCAGCAAGTTTATTACTTGAAAAAACCATTTTTACAGGTGGATTTTTAAACCCCTTATATATGGGGATGATTTTCTCGATTGGTGGAGCGCTACTAATCGAAAAGTTACGAACTGTATATAAGCACTATCAAGAATTAGCAATTCCAATTATCCTTTCGGCAGGGATGGGGGTTGGAGTTATTTTCATTTCACTTGCAAATGGATTTAACACAGACTTATTTAGTTATTTATTTGGTAGTGTCAGTGCTGTAACAAGTACAGATTTAATTATTATTGGGATTGTAGCAATTGTTGTTGTTGCGACAATTATTTTATTATATAAAGAGCTGTTTCTATTATCATTTGATGAGGAATACGCAGTATCAACTGGTTTAAGAGCGAAATGGATTCACTTTATTTTCATTATATTAGTTGCTCTTGTCATTGCAGTATCAATGCGTGTAGTGGGGGTTCTTCTTGTATCATCATTAATGACGTTACCAGTTGCAGCAAGTATTCGTATTGCTAAAGGATTTAAACAAACAATTTTCTTTTCCATTTTATTTGGTGAAATTGCAGTAATTGGTGGAATGTTTGCTTCGTATCAACTTGATCTAGCGCCAGGTGGTACAATTGTTATGATAGCAGTTCTTATTTTAATCGGTGCGATTTTATGGAAGAAGAAAAAAACTGCATAAAGTAGGGATAGGTATGAATCTAACAGAAGCTTTACGCCTAATGAAAGAAAAAGGATATAAACATACTGGAAAAAGAGAAGAGATGCTCAGATTATTTGCAGCACATAATCGTTATTTAACTGCGAAAGACGTTTTAGAGCATATGAAGGACGATTATCCAGGGCTTAGTTTTGATACGATTTATCGTAACTTAACAGTTTTTGCTGAGATTGGTGTTTTAGAACAAACGGAATTAAATGGTGAAAAACATTTTCGTTTTACTTGTTCTATTATGGAACATCATCATCATTTTATTTGTTTGGATTGTGGGGGAACGAAAGAGATTACTTCCTGCCCAATGGATTTTATGAATAAAGATTTTACCGGTTATGAAGTAACGGGTCATAAGTTTGAAATATATGGTCGTTGTCCAAAATGTGCAAAGTAAAAGCTCGTCGGTTATATAACTGACGAGCTTTTTTACGTAGAAAAGAAGGTTGCTCACAAATATTGTGGCAACCTTCTTTTTATTGTTCTTGTGTCTCTTTTTCTTTTTCTCGTTCAGCAGCCATTTCAGCAGCAATTACGTCGATTTCTTTTTTCAGTTCTTCTACCATTGTTTCTTCTGGCACTTTACGAACGACTTGCCCTTTACGGAATAATAATCCCTCTCCACGTGCACCGGCAATACCGATATCAGCTTCACGAGCTTCACCAGGGCCATTTACAGCGCAACCAAGTACTGCAACTTTAATTGGTACTTGAAGTGTAGAGATGTATTCTTCCACTTCGTTAGCAATGCTAATTAAATCGATTTCAATACGACCACAAGTTGGACAAGAGATAAGTGTTGCTGCATTAGACGCAAGACCGAATGATTTTAATAATTCGCGAGCAACTTTTACTTCTTCAACTGGATCAGCACTTAATGAAATACGTAGTGTATTTCCGATGCCTTTATTTAAGATTGCTCCAAGACCAGCAGCACTTTTTACAGTTCCGGCAAACAATGTTCCAGATTCTGTAATACCTAAATGTAATGGATAATCAAAAGCACGAGCAGCTTTCTCGTATGCTTCGATTGCTAAGTTAACATCAGAGGCTTTCATAGATACGATAATATCGTGGAAATCTAAGTCCTCTAAAATTTTAATATGATGTAGCGCGCTCTCAACCATACCATCTGCAGTTGGGTACCCGTACTTTTCTAAAATGTGTCGCTCTAATGAACCAGCGTTTACACCGATACGGATTGGAATACCGCGCTCTTTTGCTGCATTTACAACAGCTTCTACTTTATGGCGACGACCAATATTACCTGGATTGATACGTACTTTATCGATGCCACCTTCAATTGCTTTTAAAGCAAGGCGATAATCAAAATGAATATCAGCAACAAGTGGAATGTTGATTTGTTTTTTTATATCAGCAATAGCATCTGCTGCGCGTTCATCTGGAACGGCAACGCGGACGACTTGACAGCCGGCTTCTTCTAAACGCTTGATTTCAGCAACTGTTGCTTCAACATCATGTGTTTTTGTTGTTGTCATACTTTGTATAATTAATTCATTATTACCGCCGATTGTTAAATTACCGACTTTAACTGGACGTGTTTTTGTACGATGAGTCATTTCATTCACGAATAGATCGCTCTCCTTATAAAAGAAGTTTCTTATTTAGTCCCTCATATCAATGATAGTATACGTGATATAGGGCTATAGAAACCGAAGTACTCGGTTTCACTTTTACTATTGTATCAGCGCCTTTATGTAATTGACAAGGATTAAGTGATAGCTTATTGATATAAAGGGAATTTATAAGACTTTCCAATTTGTATTTTTGTAGCAGAGGTACTTTTGTTTAATTGTTTAAAGTCGTCAATGACTTTTTCTATGGAAGGAATTTTTTTCTTGTTAATTTGTTCTGTAATAGAAAGAACTGTCTCACCAGTTTTTACTTCAATTGTTTTATAAGATACATCCGTTTCTTTTTCTGTTTTGTTCGCTTTATTTTGTTGACTGTCTGTGTTTTCTTTTTTAATTGTTTGAGCAGCAGTTGTTTTTTTATATGAACTTAACATCGGTAACGTACCGATTTTTATATCGTAATAAAATATATAACCGAGAACAAGCACGAATAGGAATATACCTAATCTCTTCATATTCTTCACTCCTTTGCTAGGAATATATGCTTGTCCAAAAAAAAAATGCCTATTTAGGCATTTTTTTTCTTTCTTATTTTTCTTTCGGTTTTGGAACTTCTTTAATTGTTAAGTACAGAACAATTAAAACAACTGCGATATAGATGAATGTTGATCCAGGTACGACAATCTTGCATGCATCCATAATCATAAAGAAGATTGTTGGAATTGTGTAGCTGTATGCAGTTAGTGTCCAAACTTGTTTATAGGATAGTTTACGTTGACCGCTCATAGCAGAACCGATGAACGCAAGTAAAGTCACGCCTACAAAAGTTATGAATAATTGGAATAGGTACACTAAGAATCCAATAACAAATAATAAAATTGGATAAATATTATCGAATAAAGAAATGAATTCTTGTAGATCTTTTTTCTCAAGAGATGCACCTAACAAATCGTTATAAGAATACGTTTGTGTTTGACCATTTCCCATAGAGACTACTTTATCTTTTAAAACAAATAAACCTGTTTTATTTTGATATTTTTCTAGGTCTGTTGAATTTGGATCAAATACGAAAAGTGTATTTCCTTCTTCTTTTTCAATAGGTTGATCAATATCAGCTTTTAGTTCGCCATTTTCGATTTTAAAATCAGGTAAATCTTTATCGATGACTTGATTTACCATGCCAACACCATCCTGGATAAAACTACCGTACAAAAAAGTTCTTGGAATAGTAGTAATTAAGCAAAGTAGCATAATATACAAAATGGTTTTACCGATTTTTTGAAAACGGAATAGCGCCATATCTTTAGGCGAGTATATGCTTTTTACGAATTGGGTAAATATGGACATAGATTCACTTCCTTTATGTATGTATAAAATCATTGTAACGTAGGAATCTAGAGAATCTCAAGATATATTATATTTACATATAGTGGAGATAACTAAATTTCTTTTATTAACTTTCTTCTTTTAAATAAGAAAAATACAATTGACACTTTTCTTTTCTATATGGTAAATTTATCTTACATTTCTTAAAGAGCATATCCGATAGGAATTCCTTTATTTGATATGTTGTTACATACATAATTGTGGACCCTTAGCTCAGCTGGTTAGAGCAGACGGCTCATAACCGTCCGGTCGTAGGTTCGAGTCCTACAGGGTCCATATCCATTTCGCATGTTTATTATGTTAGCAGGAAGCTTCCTTGTAGAAGGAAGCTTTTTTTACGGAATATATGAGCATTTTAATTGAAAAGAAGTGGGAATTTTGCTACTTTAATGATAGCAAGACAATGTGATTTATTTGTTTGCACCCTATGGCAATTAGGGTAGAATGAAGTTGTATGTCACTTAAGTGGCAATACATAAACTGGGAGGAATATAACAATGGCAAAACACGAATTACCAAATTTACCTTATGCGTATGATGCTTTAGAGCCTCACTTTGACAAAGAAACAATGAACATCCATCATACAAAACATCACAACACGTACATTACAAACTTAAACGCTGCTTTAGAAGGTCATGCAGAATTAGCTGACAAAAGCGTAGAAGAATTAGTTGCAAACTTAAACGAAGTACCAGAAGCAATCCGTACAGCAGTACGTAACAATGGTGGCGGACATGCTAACCATACATTCTTCTGGACAATCCTATCTCCAAACGGCGGAGGACAACCTGTAGGTGAACTTGCAACTGCAATTGAAGCAAAATTCGGTAGCTTCGATGCATTCAAAGAAGAATTCGCAAAAGCTGGCGCAACTCGCTTCGGTTCTGGTTGGGCTTGGTTAGTAGTAAACAATGGTGAGTTAGAAGTAACAAGCACTCCAAACCAAGATTCTCCTTTAACTGAAGGTAAAACTCCAGTTATCGGTTTAGATGTTTGGGAGCATGCTTACTACTTAAACTACCAAAACCGTCGTCCAGACTACATCGGCGCATTCTGGAACGTTGTAGATTGGAACGCTGCTGAAAAACGTTACCAAGAAGCAAAATAATCGTAATAAATATAGAAAAAGCTAGGGGAGAGCTCCTAGCTTTTTTCTATGCTTTCCTTTTACATAATTGGGCTTGTCTTTGGAAGACTAGAACATGAAGTAAAGGAGAGTTGTGTATGAAATGGAAACATATAATTGGTGACGTTGAAGTGAATCGGGATTTAGTGTTATTACTCCTTATAGGAGGTTTATACACGCTCGCAATTTCTTTATCGAATACGTTTGTAAATATTTATTTATGGAAACAAACACAAAATTATGTGAATCTTGGCTTGTATAATTTAGCCAGCGTGGTATTACAGCCTCTCACATTTCTTGTAGGGGGAAAATTAGCGAAACGTATCGATCGCTCGATTTTATTACGAATAGGAGTAGGGACGCTCGCAATTTTTTTTATTGTTGTCTTAGTAGCAGGGAAAAGTGCTTCTCAGTATATTTTATTAATGGGGGCTCTTTTAGGAGTAGGATACGGTTTTTACTGGTTGGCTTTTAACTTATTGACATTTGAAATTACAGAACCAGAAACAAGAGATTTCTTTAATGGGTTTCTTGGACTTCTTACATCCTTCTCTGGAATGATTGGACCAATAGCAGCAGGATACACAATTTCACGTATGGAGAAATGGAGTGGCTATACTGTTATATTCTTTCTTTCATTAGTTCTATTTGCAATTGCTGTCGTCTTAAGCTTCTTTTTATCTAAAAGAGAATGTGAAGGGCGTTATGAAATCGTGCAAGTATTGAAAGAACGACGGATTGATAAAAATTGGGGAAAGATTACACGAGCTCATTTTTTCCAAGGATTGAGAGAAGGAACGTTTATTTTTGTCATTTCAGTATATGTTTATTTAGCAACTAATAGTGAGTTTGCATTAGGGAAATACAGTTTAGTGAACTCTGCTGTATCCTTTGTATGTTATTACTTAGTTGCTCGTATGTTAAAGAAGGAGTGGCGAAAAAAAGCAATTTTACTTGGAGGCATTATTTTATATGCTGTCGTCTTTTTAGTTATTTTCAATGTTACATACACGAAATTACTTATTTATGCGGCATGTATTGCAATTGCATATCCTATTTTACTTGTTCCGTACGGATCAATGACATATGACGTAATTGGTAGAGCGAAAAATGCGAGAGAATGGCGTGTGGAATATGTCGTTGTTCGGGAGCTGTGGTTAAACGCCGGAAGAATCTGTTCCATTTTAAGTTTTTTATGTGCTGTACTATTCTTTCCACCTGAAAAAAGTTTACCTTACTTATTATGTATTTTAGGTGCTGGACATTTTCTTATTTATTTTGCAGTTAAAAATGTCAAATATGATGAGGGAAATGCGAGTAAAGCAAGTGTTGTAACGCAAGGGAACGCGCAAAACCAAACTGAACCAGAAGGTTAACTTCTCGTTTGTTTTATGCTAGAATAGAAAAAGATGTAAGACAGCAGTGAGGACACCTGTATGAAGGTGTCCCTTTCACATTACATAGCTGTTGGTAGAGGGGGTTTGTATGAGCAAGAAGCAGAAGCAAAATAAGAAAAAGACCCACGTTCCTTTTCGGTTAAACGTGCTGTTTTTCTGCGTGTTTTTAATGTTCTCCGCTGTTATTGTAAGGCTCGGATATGTACAAATTGTTCGTGGTGAAGAATATAAGAATGAAGTGGAGAAGAAAGAAAACTCAACGATAAGTAATCCTGTACCGCGTGGGAAAATATTTGACCGTTATGGGCGACCTGTAGTAGATAATGCAGCCATTCGTACTATTACATTTACAAAAATGAAAGGATCAACTGCAGAAGATCGCTTAGAAACAGCGAAAAAGCTAGCAGATTTGATTGAAGTACCGACAGATAAATTAACGGATCGCGATAAAAAAGATTATTGGCTTGCTATGCATAAAGAGGAAGCTAAAGAAAAAATTACGAATAAAGATCGTCAAGAGTTTAAAGATAAAAAAATTGATGATAAAGAATTAGACGAGCGCCAGCGAAGTCGTGTAACAGAAGAAGAGATTAATCAATTATCCGCAAAAGATCTAGAAATACTAGCGATTAAGAGTAAGATGGATGGCGGATATGCAATGACACCTCAAGTTATTAAAAAGGATGCTACAGAAAAGGAATATTCGATTATTAGTGAAAACTTAGCAGCATTACCAGGTGTAGATACGAATGTTGATTGGGATCGAAAATATACGTACGATGATTTATTCCGAAGTGTACTTGGTGGGGTGTCGACATCTGATGAAGGTTTACCTAGAGAAAGACTAGATTACTATCTTGTTCGTGATTATAATCGAAATGACCGAGTAGGAAAAAGTTATCTTGAGCAACAGTATGAAGATAGCCTACACGGTACGAAAGCAGAAGTTAGAAATGTTACAGATAAAAACGGTAATATTTTAGAAACGATTAATGTATCAAAAGGACAAAGTGGTAATGACCTGAACTTAACAATTGATATGGAATTACAAAAGCGCGTGGAAGATATTCTTGCGAAGAATTTAATGAGGTTTAAAGGAAGCGAACCTCTTTTAGATCGCGCATTCGTTGTAATGATGAACCCAAAAAATGGCGAAGTTTTATCTATGGCGGGGAAACAATTAGTTAACGAAGATGGTCAAACGAAAGTAAATGACTTTGCATTAGGTACCATGACAAGTTCTTATCCGATGGGATCAACTGTAAAAGGTGCAACAGTACTTACTGGATATCAAACTGGTGCGATTCAACCAGGATCGGTGCAATTGGATGAACCAATTAAATTAAAAGGTACACCTACGAAGTCGTCTTGGAAAACGATGGGATACATTAATGACCTGACAGCTTTAAAAATGTCTTCTAACGTTTATATGTTTAAAACAGCGATGAATATCGCCGGTGTTCAGTATGTGAGAGGTGGTACGTTAGATATACCTCAAAAAGCATTTGATACGATGCGTTATTATTTCGGACAGTTTGGACTTGGTGTAAAAACAGGAATTGATTTACCGAATGAATCTGCTGGTCAGATGGGTAGAAGTAGTCAACCAGGTTTCTTACTAGATTTATCAATTGGACAGTATGATACGTATACACCGCTTCAATTAGCGCAATATATTTCGACGATTGCCAATGGCGGATATCGTATGCAACCACAAGTTGTAAAAGAAATTCGTCAACCGGCAGTGAAACCGGATGAAGTTGGGAAAGTTGTTCAATCTATGGAACCGAAAGTATTAAATCGTGTTGATATGCCAGAATCGCAAATTAAACGTGTTCAAGAAGGATTTAGACAAGTTTATAATGATTCAGGTGGTACAGCTACAAAATACTTTACAGGTGCAAAATATAAAGCGGCAGGGAAGACAGGTACCGCGCAAACTGTGTATGGCGGAGATAAAGAGATTGGTAGAAAGGCAAACGGTGAACGTGTGGAAACATATAACTTAACATTAGTAGGTTATGCGCCACTTGAAGATCCAGAAGTAGCATTCTCTGTTGTCGTTCCGTGGGTACATGATGATAAGACTGGTATTAATGGATATATTGGTCGTGAAATTATGGACGCTTACTTTGATTTGAAAAACAAAGAAGTAAATGGTGAAGCTCCAAAAGATGATAAAGACAATAAAAATAAAGAGCAAGATGATGAATAAAAAAGTTGTAAAAAAGCACACTATCTGAAAAGATAGTGTGCTTTTTTTTATGGTTTATGCATATCGTGTAATAAATGTGGACAAGTATACAACATTGAAAAAAACGCGGCCGTATAAATGATACTTGTATATGGTGGGATAGGGGATAAATATTTTATAGGGAAATCGTCAGAGGAAATGAATAGCTACTACTGAATTAAAATTGTACCGTATGTTGATTTATGTGGAACTTTACAAAACTTTTACAAACAATTAAAACCGAATTAATAGTTTAGCAGTATTCTTATATCTGTAATCCTGTTATTTCCGGTTACTTCTAGGAGGAAGAACACGTGAAATGGATGCGTACACCGATTAAAGTTTTCGTATTATCAATATGGTTCCTCTGTTTTGAAATGTCTACTGCATTTGCTTTAAATGATACGGGAGAAGTGAGAGTTGATGGATCCTCAACGGTTTTTCCTATTATAGAAGCAGTAGCGGAGGAATATACAAAGGTGCATCCAGACGTGAAAATTTCCATCAGTATTTCTGGAACTGGGGGAGGATTTAATCGTTTCAGTAAAGGAGAAGTAGATATAAATAATGCTTCGAGAGTAATGAAACAAGTCGAGAAAAATGAAATGAAGAAAAACTCTATTCAGTTCACACCTTTTGAGGTTGCTAACGACGGTCTTACGATTGTTGTGAATCGCCATAATACATGGGTAGACGATATGTCAGTAGACGAGTTACGACTACTTTGGAGTGAAGATGGAAGAGAGAAGCGATGGTCACAAATTCATTCAACATGGCCACGTGAACAAGTGAAGTTTTATGCACCAGGCGTAGACTCTGGTACGTATGATTATTTTCAAAATGTCATCTTACAAAATCATCGCATTGTAAAAAAAGTCTCTTTGTCTGAAGATGATCAAGTTATTATGCAAGGGGTAATGAATGATAAACATGCCATTGCTTTTGTAGGATATGCTTATTATATGGCTAATCGAGATAAGGTGAAAGCAATAAAAGTAAATGGTGTATTTCCGACGAAAGAGACCATTCAATCAGGTAAGTATAAGCCGTTATCTAGGCCGCTACTTACTTATGTGAATAATGCATCTATCCGAAATAAAATGAATGTAGCAAACTATGTTGAGTTTATGATTCAGCATGTCGGTAACCTCGCTGAAGAGGTCGGGTATGTAAAATTAAAAAAAGAAAAATACAATGAACAGCTGCGTATGTTAACAGAAATAAAAAGGTAATGTCAGGGTGGAAAGGGGTTTTCATCTTTGGCTCATAATGACAAAAGTCAAATTACATTTTCTGTACAACATTTGATTGAAAGAAATACAAAACAAAGAAAAAAAACGCAGCGAATCAATCGAATAGTACCTTTATTACTAAAAATAATTGCTAGTGTTTCTATTGTGACGACACTTGGCATTGTTTTTACGCTCTCTAATGAAACAATCATGTTTTTTCAAAAAATATCATTATACTCCTTTTTGACGGAGAAAGAATGGTTACCATTTTTTGAAGACCCTAAATTCGGTATATTACCACTTATATGTGGAACGTTCCTTGTAACAGCAATTGCTATGTTTGTAGCAATTCCTATCGGTTTAGCGTGTGCCGTATTTTTAAGCGAATATGCTTCAAATAGTGCACGGAAAATATTAAAGCCGATGTTAGAGCTATTAGCAGGTATCCCGACAATTGTATATGGTTTTTTTGCATTAACAGTTGTTACACCGCTTTTACAAAGGATTATACCAGATTTACAGTTTTTTAATGCGATTAGTCCAGGAATCGTTATCGGATTTATGATGATGCCTACAATTGCATCTCTATCTGAAGATGCGATGAGAGCTGTGGCGAAAGGGACGAAAGAAGCTTCATTAGCACTCGGAGCGACGCGGTTTGAAATGGTAAAACAAGTGGTGTTTCCGTCCGCTTTTACAGGGATTATGGCAGCAATTATATTAGCAGCTTCTCGTGCGATTGGTGAAACGATGATTGTTGTAATTGCAGCAGGATCCACACCAAATGTATCGCTTGATCCGACACATTCTATTCAAACGTTAACAGCCTATATTGTGCAAGTAAGTTTAGGTGATGCTCCGCATGGAACGATTACGTATTACAGCATGTATGCTGTAGGCGCAACGTTATTTTTGTTTACCTTTATTATGAACATCATTTCGCAGTCAATTATGCGCCGTTTTAGGAGGATGACATAATATGCGAATGTTGAATCATAAAAAAATACAAAAAAATATGGCATCACGCTTTTTAAAAGATCGAATTTACAAATTGTTATTTTATATAGCAATTTTATTTTCAATCGTAATTTTGTTTTTGTTACTGTTTCAAATTGTTGAAAAAGGTATAAGTTATCTTTCAATAGATTTCTTTACAAATTTCGCTTCACGTAATCCGAAAGAAGCTGGTATTGCTGCAGCTTTGTCAGGGACAATATTATTTATGAGTATTGTTATACCTGTTTCTTTTATATTTGGAGTTGGAACAGCACTTTATTTAGAGCAATATGCGAAGGAATCTCTATTTAAAAAAATAATAGAGATTAATAATCAAACGTTAGCAGGAGTACCATCTGTTGTATTTGGATTGCTTGGTTTAACTATTTTTGTATATGCTCTTCATTTAGGAGAGAGTATAGTTGCAGCAGCATTGACGATGAGTCTACTCGTTTTACCAACAGTTGTTGTGGCGAGTCAAGAAGCAATTCGATCAGTACCAAGTGTTTTATTAGAGGGTTCTTACGGATTAGGTGCTACGAAGTGGCAAACGATGTATCAAATTGTATTGCCATATGCTTTCCCAGGGATTATAACGGGCTGTACGTTAGCGATATCAAGAGCAATTGGAGAGGCTGCACCACTATTAGTTATTGGGGCACTTGCGTTTGCAAATTATGTTCCATTTAGTATGTTTGATAGATTTACAGTTCTACCAATTCAAATTTTTAATTGGATGAGTAGGCCACAAGAAGAATTTCAGTATGTAGCAGCAGCTGGGATGATTGTTTTGTTAGGTTTGTTGCTATTTATCAATATATTTGTTTTATGGTTACGAAATCGAAAATAAGTTGGAAGTGGATGAAAGGGGAATTCAAATGGTAGCAACAGTAGTAAATGTACAGGTGAAAAACGAAGAGAAAATCGAGACTGCGCCAAAGAAGGTAGTATTTGATACGAAAAACTTAAATTTATGGTACGGGGAAGACCATGCTTTAAAAGATATTAATTTAAGTATTCATGAGAATGAAGTTACAGCCATTATCGGTCCAAGTGGCTGTGGTAAATCAACTTACTTAAAAACATTAAATCGCATGGTAGAGTTAGTACCGATCGTTCGAACTACAGGTGTAATTGAGTATAGAGAACGCAATATATTTGATAAATCATATCCAGTTGAAGAATTAAGAACGCATGTAGGAATGGTGTTCCAAAAGCCAAATCCATTTCCAAAATCTATTTATGAGAATGTAACATACGGTCCAAAAATCCATGGTATTCGTGACAAAAAGACATTAGATGAAATTGTTGAAAAAAGTTTACGTGGAGCAGCGATTTGGGATGAGTTAAAAGATCGTTTGCACGATAATGCATACGGTTTATCTGGTGGACAGCAACAGCGTCTATGCATCGCACGCTGCTTAGCTATTGAGCCAGACGTTATTTTAATGGATGAGCCAACATCGGCATTAGACCCAATTTCAACATTAAAAGTAGAAGAATTGATTCAAGAGCTAAAGAAAGATTTTAGTATTGTTATCGTAACGCATAATATGCAACAAGCAGCGCGTATTTCAGACAAAACAGCTTTCTTCTTAAGCGGGGAAGTTGTGGAGTATACAGATACAAACAAATTATTTACGACTCCTTCAGATAAGCGTACAGAAGATTATATTACAGGTCGCTTTGGTTGATATCGTTTCAAAGCTAAGAGCAAATGCCCTCTTAACAGAGGGCATTTCTTATTTTATCTTACTGTTAATAAAGAAGTAATACTTCTCCTTATCTTAAGGTTTATTACAAGCGTAAGAGGCTATGTAGGAGATTTACCCCGCTATTTGCGGGCAGTAAGACCCCCACCTTAAAATTTAGCGAAAGCAAAGAAGTTAGGGAGGGGATCTTGCTGCCTATCAAATCCCGATTGATGAGGGTTGATTAAAGTTTCACTTTTATATAATGGCACATAATATTGAGGGGGAAGAAAAATGGTAAGAGAACAGTTTCAAGGTGATTTAAAAGCGTTACAGCAAAAGGTGATTGAGCTTGGAGAATTAGCAAATGCGGCTTTATTGATTGCTATGGAAGGTCTGCATACAAGGGATGTAGAGAAAGCGTTAGAGGTCATTGATGGTGATTACCGCATGGATAATTTAGAAGAGGAAATAAACGATCTTGCGCTTATGCTCATTACGAAGCAGCAACCTGTAGCAAGTGACTTAAGAAGGATTTTTATTTCAATTAAAACAGCGACAGATTTAGAGCGCATTGCAGATCATGCTGTTAATATTGCAAAGGCTACAATTCGTCTTGGGGAAAAAGAAGTGGCTGTTAGTTTGCACAACCTAGATGAAATGTTTGCGGTTGCAAATGAGATGTTGCATTTAGCGTTAGAAGCATATGAACAAGAAAATTTAACTTTTGCGAAACAAATTGCTGAAATGGATGATTCCGTTGATGAAATATATGGAAAAGCAATTCGTGAGTTTATATCTTCAGTTCCGGAACAACCAGAAGCAATTACGCAAATTACACAATTATCATTTGTCGCGAGATATATTGAGCGTGTAGCAGATCATATTACAAATATTGCTGAAAATGTCTTTTATTTAGTAAAAGGAAAGCATTATTTATTGAATGAGTAGGAAAAAAAGCAGGTGATGAGAAATCACCTGCTTTTTTTAGTCAAAACATGACAAAAAAAGCTCGTTGTTTCCTTTAGTTTATGATGATAAGATGTATCATAATGTAATGGAAAAATTAGTATATATGTTTGTCGTTAATAAGTATTATTTACCAATTTATAGTAAGCGCTTTCTTGTTGTTTGAAATGTACGTTTTTATAGGTTAGAAATTTAATTATATAGTCTTCTAAATAAGGATGTGTTTAACTAATCAAGTTTATGCTGCTAGTTCATGTGGGATAGGGAATATACATATGGTATATGGAGTTACTGAACATTATATAAGTGGAGGCTGAAGTATATGAAGGGGGTTATTTTAGCTGGAGGAAAAGGAAGGCGCCTTAGACCATTAACATGTAATACTCCAAAGCCGATGTTACCATTATTAGAAAAACCAGTTTTAGAATATAATATTGAGTTATTACGCCAGCATGGTATTCGTGAAATTGCAATTACTGTTCAATATATGAGTACGACCATTAAGCAATATTTTGGTGACGGTAGTAAATGGGGAGTTAACTTGTATTATTTTGAAGACTCTCCTCCGCTTGGCACAGCAGGGAGTATTAAACAAGCAGAACAATTTTTAGATGAAACATTTGTTGTGATAAGCGGGGATGCATTAACTGACTTTCAATTATCAGAAGGAATTAGGTTTCATGAACAAAAGAAAAGAATGGTAACAATGTTTGTGAAAGAAGTAGAAAATCCACTCTCATTTGGATTGGTTGTAATGAATAAAGACCAGGAGGTTACACGATATATAGAAAAGCCGGGCTGGAATGAGGTAGTATCTAATGTTGTGAATACAGGCATATATATTATGGAGCCAGAAATCTTTTCTTACATACCGCCTAGGCAATTTTTTGATTTCAGTCATGATGTGTTTCCGTTATTGGCAAACAAAAATGTGTTATTCGCATATTTGTCAGAAGGTTATTGGTTAGATATCGGCACATTTAATCAATATCGACAAGCACAATTTGATTTGTTAACGAAAAAGTTACAAGTACCTATTCCTTATACAGAAGTATTACCGATGGTATGGATGGGAGAAGGGGTGACGATTGGTAAAGGGACGAAAATTCATGGCCCCTCTTTTATTGGAGAAGGAGCAAAGATTGGTACAGGAGCTGTAATTGAGCCATATTCTATTATTGGGAAAAATAGTATCGTTTCAAATTATTCTCATCTGCAAAAAAGTATTGTTTTTGCAAATGCCCACATTGGGAAGTATTGTGAACTATTAGAAACGACAATAGGAGAGCGTACAATAGTTGAAGATGATGTTACACTGTTTCAAAAAAGTGTTGTAGCGGATCACTGTCATATCGGAAGAAGTACGGTAATTAAGCAAAAAGGAAAACTATGGCCTTATAAGGCGATTGATAGTCATTCGATAGTAGGAGCGGCTGGTATTCAAGAGAGTGAAATGAGTGCAGGGTGGTTACAAAAAAGCCGCATTGTAGGAAGAGGGAATGTTGAAATTACTCCCCAGTTTATCGTGAAGATTGCGATGGCGTATGGTTCTCTTTTTAAAAAAGGAGAAAGTATATTAATTGGAAGTCAAGAAAATATAGAAACAACCTCTTATAAAAATTTATTTTTACATGCTATTCATGGTATAGGGATTCATACGATGGAATGTAAAGAAGTGAACGAGTCACTTTTTCAATATAGTGTTCACCAGTTGCAATGTGCAGGTGGTGTTTTCATTCAAGTGGAGAATGAGAATGAGATTGTTATAAAGTTATACGGTCAAGCTGGCATGCCGTTAACGTATAAGCAGCAAAAAGAGATAGAACAAGTATATATGTCCGAATTGTTTTATTACGTGCATGAGAAAGAAATGGGGCGTAATAAGCTCGTTCATGTTTCTATGAATGAGTATATAGAAGTTATATTGGAGCATATTGATATCGAGAAAATACAGATGCAGAAGTTTCATCTTCTTATTAATAAGAGAAATGATACGTTGCAACATTTACTCATGCTCTTTCTGCAAAGACTTGGTTGTACAGTTACATGGATTTATGCAAGCGAACAAAAAGATCATGTGAAAGCTTTGATGAAATCAAGTAAAGCGAATATGGCTCTTATGTTTTCTGAGCAAGGAAATCATTTCGAGTTATACGATAAACATAGTAATATTTACCAAGGTACAGATTTGGAAGAGGTAGATATTCCAGATTTCTTACTCGAATCGACAGGAAATATTTACCCAATGTCTTTGAAGTTAGGAGAATGTTATCTTCTATTTTATACGCAGGATGAAAGAAAGTCGTTTCAAGTAAGGTGGAAGCGAGATATTTTATATCGGATTGGAAAATTATTCGAGCTAATAGCATTGCAAGGAAAAACGTTTCTCAGCATAGTAGAGCAATCACCTCCGCTCTATTTACTTTATGATGAAGTGGTATGTTCATGGAATGAAAAAGGGGAAATTATGAGGAAATTATTAGATGATATAGAAAGGAAGGGAGAAGGTATATTTGAAGGAGTACAGTTCAAATATACTGAAAAAGAGTGGTCTTATATCGTTTCTGACACAAAACAACCAAAATTTTTGGTGTATTCACATGCTAGAAACCCAGTAATAGCAAGGGAAAATATGAAAAATCTTATAGAAAAAATTAGACAATATCAAAAGGTGTAGAATTTTTATTTTAAAAGTGGTATTATAGTATAGTCTGATTTAAGTTATTAGTACTGGAGGGAAATAAGAATGCGTGTGAATATTACTCTAGCATGTACAGAATGCGGAGATCGTAACTATATCTCAAAGAAAAATAAACGTAACAACGCTGAGCGTATCGAGCTTAAAAAGTATTGCAAGCGTGACAAGAAGTCTACGTTACACCGTGAAACAAAGTAAGCAGTAGGAATATTTTCCTACTGTTTCTTTTTTTATTCGATTCCTATGTTAAAAGTGATACACTATCAGCATAGAGTAAAGTGTCACTGTAAGGGGGAGAATGTGTGAAAGCAGAGAAAGTACGTTTACGTAAACAAATAATAGAACACATGAATTCTTTATCAGAAGAACAGTATACAACTTTATCAGAACAGATTGCATTTTCGTTGTATGCGCAAAAAGAGTGGGTTGAAGCTAAAACAATTGGAATTACTCTTTCAATGGAAAATGAAGTGAATACATATCCTATTATCGAAAAAGCTTGGGAAGAAGGAAAGAAAGTTGTAGTTCCTAAGTGTAATAAAGGAACTAGAACGATGTCCTTCCGGCAAATTAATAATTTTGATCAATTAGAAACGGTGTATATGAATTTACGTGAACCGATTCCCGGGCTTACGGAAGAAGTGAATATGGATGAAATTGATCTTCAAATTGTCCCAGGCGTAGCTTATACAGAACGAGGAGAGCGAATTGGGTATGGCGGTGGCTATTATGATCGTTATCTCGTGCATTATAAAGGGAAAACGCTGTCATTAGCGTATGATTTTCAAATGGTAAAACACATTCCAGTAGAGCCATTTGATAAAAACATAGAAAAAATTATTACAGAAAAAGGAACACTGCTTATAAATAAGCTTGTATAGACAAATAAAAATTGACGAGACTTTTTCTTCTTGATTATAATAAAATATGTGAACGTTTTCTTATTATAATTTTTTATAGTAAGTGAGCATAGAGGGTGATGAAATGGTATCTATTTATGATATTCAGCAATTGCTAAAGAAATTTGGTACGATTATTTATACGGGAGATCGAATTGCAGATTTACAATTAATGCAAGATGAATTGCGTGAATTAAATCAATCACAGCTAATCGATCCACAAGACTATCAAACAGCTTTATTTTTATTGAAGCAAGAAATTCAAAAAGAGCTAAATAAGAATTAGATAAAGGTAGGTAAGCAACATGGAAGAGAAATGGTTAGTTGGTGTTGACCTTGGTGGTACAACGATTAAATTAGCATTTATTAATGTATACGGTGAAATTTTACATAAGTGGGAAATCCCTACGAATACAGGTGAGCAAGGAAAACATATTACACTTGATGTTGCGAAAGCAATTGATAAAAAGCTAGAAGAATTAGGCGAATTGAAGAGCAAATTAATTGGTATTGGTATGGGAGCTCCTGGTCCTGTACATGTGGCGTCTGGAATGATTTATGAAGCGGTTAATTTAGGATGGAAAAACTATCCGCTAAAAGATTTATTAGAAGTAGAAACAGGATTACCTGTTGTTATTGATAATGATGCAAACTTAGCAGCGCTTGGTGAAATGTGGAAAGGTGCTGGTGAAGGTGCAAAAGATTTAATCTGTATGACACTTGGTACGGGCGTTGGTGGTGGTGTAATCGCCAATGGTGAGATTGTACACGGCGTGAGTGGTGCTGCTGGTGAGATTGGACATATTACAGTCGTTACAGAAAATGCTTTTCCATGTAATTGCGGGAAGTCTGGTTGCTTAGAAACAGTAGCATCTGCGACAGGTATTGTACGTGTTGCTATGCAAAAAATACAAGAGACTAATAAAGAGAGCATGTTGCGTTCTATGTTAGCTGAAGAAGGACGTATTACATCAAAAGATGTCTTTGAAGCACTTGGACAAGGTGATGAATTAGCAGGTGAAGTAGTAGAAAAAGTAGCTTCTTATTTAGGATTAGCTGTAGCGAACCTTTCTAGTACATTGAACCCAGAGAAAATTGTTATTGGTGGAGGCGTGTCTAAAGCTGGAGATGCGTTATTAGAACCAATTCAACGCTATTTCGAGCAATACGCTTTCTCACGTGCTGTAAAGAGCACGAAGTTAGCTATTGCAACACTTGGTAATGATGCAGGTGTTATCGGAGGAGCTTGGCTTGTAAAAAAGCACAAATACGAAGCGAAGATGATATAAGTTGTGAAATATGAAAAGAGGAAGGGGGAACCCTTCCTCTTTTTGTGTAAAATCTCGATGAAGAATAAAGTGTAAACGAATTAAGCTGCTGGTGGATACCCGTTATATAGAACAGTCATGATCGTAAACCATCCGAAAACGAGTACAGTTGCAATTGCAAAGCCGCTCGCGAAAAAGTTTTTTTCACGAAGTGTTCTAAGCGTAGCAAATACAGCTAACAGAGTGACAAGTGTAAAAATAATAACAAGGCCCATACAATATCCTCCTCTGTCTACCCATTTCTTATTATGAGTTTTTGGAATATTTACTCTTTTATATTGTACATGTTTTAAAAATAATTGTCGAGATAGCATCCTTTCTTTTCCTCAGAGAAAGAAATGTTGTATCATTAAAAGTAAGTTTAACAACTGGAGGAGATTTTCATATGAAATGGATACAAATGCCGTTAGGCCCATTACAAACAAATGCTTATATTTTAATGAACGATCAAAAAGAGTGCATTATCTTTGACCCTGGTCATGAAGGTGAAAAGCTCGTTACATATTTACAAGAAGAACAATTAAAACCATTGGCTGTTTTATTAACACATGCTCACTTTGATCATATCGGTGCTGTTGATGCCGTAAGAGACGCTTTTCATATTCCTGTGTACGTACATAAAGAAGAAGCAGATTGGTTAGGAGATGCAACTGTAAACGGCTCTCAAATTTTTATGATGAACCGCAGTATTACAGCAAAACCAGCGGATCATATTATTGATGCAGAAGGTACATTAACAATTGGATCATTTAATTTTGAAATTTTTGAGACACCAGGACATTCTCCAGGAAGTATTTCTTATTATAGTAAAGAAGCGAATGCTGTATTCTCAGGAGATGTATTGTTCCAAATGAGCATTGGAAGAACAGATTTGCCTGGTGGAAGTTTTGCTGAATTAATTGGAAGTATTGAAGAGAAATTATTTGTATTACCAGATGAAACAGCGGTGTTATGTGGACATGGTCCAGAAACAAGCATTGGCTTTGAAAAAGAAAATAATCCGTTTTTACAATAAGGAGTCATTATGGGAATGGAGCTCATTTTAAGAGAATGGATGGGGAAAGAAAAGGATTATTCAATTTCATATAGTACGTATATGAACCTTGTATTGTATACGGAGGGTCATGGATATTATATGAAAGAACGTGAAAAGATTGGAAGACAAGGGGATTTTTTTACAAGTAGCAATGTATCCTCTGTTTTTGCAAAAACTTTTGCTAAACTTTTTATTCGTCTTGTTGAAAATGGTGAAGTTGCTTCGAATATTTGTGAGGTTGGTGGGGGAACAGGGAAGTTTGCCTATGATGTTTTACAAGAATGGAAGCAATTATCTCCAAACACCTTTATTAATTTAAACTATTCAATGATTGAAGTGAGCCCTTTTCATAGGAAATTACAGCAGGAGCAACTTGGCTCATTTTCTAATGTATCGTACTATACCTCCTATAGTGAAATGGGAGATTCTTTCGAGGGAATTCTTTTTTCGAATGAGTTGTTTGATGCATTTCCTGTTGAAGTAATTGAGAAAAGAAATGGTATATTGTATGAAGTACGTATTACATATACAGAGGAAGGAAACCTTTCAGAAGTATGTAGGCCGTTAAATAAAAGAATTGGTCGCTATTTATTGAAATATAATATTCATATTGCTGAAGGGCAACGTTTTGAAGTACCAATTGTTATGGAAGAGTATATAAAAGAAATTTCGAAATGGTTTCAAAAAGGTATATGTATTACAGTTGATTACGGATACACAAAAGAAGAATGGATGCATCCAGCACACCGCGAAGGAAGTTTGCGAGGATATTATCAGCATAAGCTAATGCGTAACCCACTAGCGCATCCAGGTGAAATGGATCTTACTACTCATGTTCATTGGGACGAGCTAAAGGAGATGTTTAGTATGCAAGGAATGAGTGCAGTATGGCATAAGAAACAATCTGAGTTCTTGTTAGCTGCAGGGATATTAGAACAGCTTACGAGCCATCAAGATACGAATCCTTTTTCTGAAACGCAAAAACAAAATCGAGCAGTTCGTTCTATGATTTTAAATGGAGGAGTAGGGAGTTCGTTTGATGTTGTTATACATACAAAAGATATGCAACATTTACATTTGGATCAGTATGTAACAATATAAAAAACAAGACACAGTATATACTGTGTCTTGTTTTTTAATACGACTTATGTAGTATTATATATTTCCTCTCATGATATATATTTATATTAAAGATATGAGATAAAAAATATAGAATACGTTCTTTTTCTGCGATTATTAGTCCCTAACCTAATAATACACGAACGAGTTGAATGATTGTTTCATTCTCTACTTTGTAATAAATTTCCAATCCTTTTCTTTCACTAGAAACGATTTTAGCGCTTTTTAATTTTGCTAAATGCTGTGAAATTGTAGATTGTGGCATGTTTAAGCCAGTATACATTGTAGAAACGTTGCTTGGACCGCGCTCGATTAATCCTTTTACGATACATAAACGAACAGGATGAGCTAGCACTTTTAATAATTCTGCATTACTTTCATATAGTTCTAATTCTTTTTGAAAGGTTTCTAACATGTTCTTTTCCACCTCCGTGTGAGCTATTATACCATACTATACATACCAAAAATTTAAAGAAAAGAAAATAGTTGTTGCAGAAAAAAAGTCCTAAAGTAAAGAAATTGTAAGAAAAGAGACCCGGATGTAAATAAAATAGGTAAATTAGCATGTTTTTGTAAAATGACATTTTTGGGTGAAAATTTCGATGCGTTTTAAAAATTGAAAGATATAGATATATTTGTAACACAATTTTATCATGATTTTCTTATTCTTTCAAATGAATATACGAAATTTTTAAAATAATATGACAAAGGAATTATAATGATATATATAGAATATAAAACAGGTTAAAAGAAAAGAAGCTGAATGTCATTCGCTTCTTTATGGTGATAATGAAATATTTGATTACGGCTGATAAATCTTAGGATGATCAAGTCATTAGTCATTTATTCTAAAATTCATCTTTTAGCAACGTTAAAAATCTGTGATTCCATATGTTCTCATAAAAATCAATTGTCTCTTTTGCGGACATAAAAGGATTATTCAACGTAGAGGTTGTTTTCTGTCCCATAAAGTTTTCGTATCCTAGTCCGTGGGCAAACTTAATCGTTGCATCCATACAGTACTCTGTTTGGGCGCCACAAAATTCAATGCGATTTACAGATAATTGATCTAAAATTTCTTTTAAGTTTGTTTTATAAAATGAATTTGCATGTGTTTTTCTTACAAAAAAATCTTGTTCTTGAACATCTAGATCGGTATGAATAGCCCAAAGTTCTTTCTCGGGTACTAAATCATCATCACAATGTTGAACAAAAAGATTGGTTTATTTAATTTTCTATATGAAGAAATTCTTTTATTTACTTTTGTTAGTAAGTTCTGTAAATCAAATAAATGCTCCTCGCTATAACATACGCCATTTTGTAAATCGATAACGATTAAAATATCTGCACAAGTATCCATTATTTTCACCCCTTTTTATTTCTTAATATATCAATTAATCCATTATTTAGAAATAGATGATATACTTTTATTTTTTATGGACTATAAGAAAAGAAGAAATTCAAATGAATATAACTAAACCGCATAAAAAGAAGATATGAAAACCTAATCTCATATCTTCTTTTTCTCTATGCATTTACAGGTTCTTCTACATAAGAAAGGGCATTTTCAAAATCGGATATTAAATCGTTAACATTTTCAAGACCGACTGATAACCGAAGTAATGAATTAGAGATTCCTCTTTTATCACGAGCTTCTTGCGACAGTGCTGCATGTGACATTTTTGCTGGATAAGAAAGAATTGACTCTACAGCTCCTAAACTAACTGCAAAAACAGGTAATTTTACTTTTGATAAAAATTTGCGGAGTGCATCTTCTGACTGCAAAGTAAACGATAAGACCGCTCCAGCTGATGTTGCTTGAGATTGTTGAATATCAAATCCGAGATGAGTTTGTAATCCCGGATAATAGACATTTTTTACTTTAGAGTGCTCTTGTAAATAATGTGCGATTTTATTGGCATTTTTAGCTGAATGTTCGAGGCGTACATGCAATGTTTTTAGACCGCGAAGTACGAGAGAACAATCTTGAGGTCCTAAAATAGCACCGAATGCATTTTGTAAAAATCCAAGCTTTTGAGCGAGTTCTGAATCTTTTACTACTGCTAATCCGGCAGTAACATCACTATGACCAGCAATAAATTTTGTAGCACTATGAAGAACGACATCAGCTCCAAGTTCAAGTGGTTTTTGGAATAGTGGTGTCAAAAATGTATTATCAACAAAAGTAAGAGCGCCAATAGATTTTGCGAGTTTAGAAACCTCGCGAATATCTGTCACTTTTAAAAGTGGGTTAGAAGGTGTTTCTACATAAAAGAGCTTTGTATTTGGTTTAATGTTTTGTTTTATTTCTTCTAAATTGGTCATATCAACAAATGTATGTGAAACACCGTAACGGGAGAGTACCTCAGTTATCACTCGGTAAGTGCCTCCGTACACATCTTCTGAAATGAGTACGTGATCACCTTGTGAAAGAAGGAGGAATGCAGTGGAAATCGCTGCAATGCCTGATGCAAAGGCGAATCCTTTTGTTCCGCCTTCTAATAAAGCAATGATATCTTCAAGAGCTTCACGAGTTGGATTTCCTGACCTGCTATAGTCATATTTTCCGAACGTATCTACATCAAACTGGTGAAAAGTTGATGTATTATAAATAGGAACGTTCACAGCGCCTGTTTGCGAGTCGTGTTTATATTGGTTGTGTAGTAAGAGTGTATCTATAGAATAGCTCATATTCTTACACCTTCTTTTACGAGTTTAATGGCTTGCTTTAAGTCTTGAATTAAATCGTTACTATTTTCAATGCCAACTGAGAATCGAAGAAGACGATTGCATACGCCGTTTGCTGTTCTAATTTCTTCAGGAATATCAGCATGTGTTTGCGTTGCTGGATAAGTCATTAAACTTTCTACACCACCAAGACTTTCGGCAAATGTAATTAAGGATAAAGATTGTAAGAATGGATTAATCCAAGCTTCATCTTTAAGGCGGAATGAGATCATGCCACCTCTTCCTGGATAAAATACATCTGTCACCCCGTCCTCATCATTTAAATACGCAACAACTGCTTTCGCATTTTCTTCATGTTGCCTCATGCGAAGCGCTAACGTTTTCATACCGCGAATTAATAACCATGAGTCAAATGGGCTTAAAACTGCACCTGATGCATTATGATAATGAGCGATTTCCTCGCAAAGTTCCTTTCCTTTTGCAACGACAAGCCCGCTTAGTACATCGTTATGTCCCCCTAAATATTTCGTTGCGCTATGAAGTACAATGTCAGCACCTTCTGTTAATGGTTGCTGTATATAAGGTGTGTAGAAAGTGTTGTCTACAATAAGAAGTAGTCCGTTCCTTTTCGCTACAGTTGCGACAGCAGCAATATCAGTAACTTGCATTAATGGATTAGTTGGAGTTTCTATGAAAATAGCCTTCGTTTCAGTTGTGATAGCTTGCTCAATTTGTTTAATAGACTGTGTATTTACGTATCTACATCGAACATTCCACTTTTTTTCATGCTCAGAAAATAATCGATACGTTCCCCCGTATAAATCTTCAGATACAATAAGTTCGTCTCCAGAGCGGAATAGAGAAAGGACGAGGAGAACAGCCGCCATCCCTGAACTACAGGCATAACCTTGTTCGCCATATTCTAAGTCTGCAATCGCCTGTTCTAAAAGACCGCGAGTTGGATTGCCAGTTCGTGAATAGTCAAAGCCAGTAGATTTACCAATTCCTTCGTGACGATAAGCGGTTGAGAAATAAACTGGTGGATTAACCGTTCCAGTTGTAGTTTCACTGCGATTTCCGATTTGTGCTAGTTTTGTTTCGATTGTTGACATGTGAAAATTCCTCCTTTTTAAATTGAAACATTAAGTGAATATAAAATAAAAAAAGCCTTCTAAGAAGAAGGCTTTCGGTTTGAATAGAGTCTTCTTCTCATCTGTCAAATCTTTCACAATTTGCTGGAATTAGCACCTTATTAACAAAATGTTAATGGTTGCTGAGGCGTCACAGGGCCAGTCCCTCTACCTCTCTAGATAAGAATGTTCGTATGAAATTTTTATTATGTTTTTAACTTTACAATAAAATATAACTGAATTGCAACTTTATTTTAAATAATTTTTATTTTTCCGCAAGTGTCATTGACTTTTACTTTTGTGCATGCTAAATTTATTAAAAAATTAACAAACATTGTTAAAAGGGGAACGCATTTCCTTTTAGCTACATAAATAAAATAATAAAGACAACTCTTATTGAGAGCGGTGGAGGGAAAGGCCCTGTGAAACCCGGCAACCTTCAAACGAAATGTTTGAAACGGTGCTAATACCTGCAAAACGAATGTTTTGCATAATAAGAGGAGGAACGATTATGTCCCCCTCTTCAAAGTGAAGAGGGGGTTTTTATATTGATAGAAATGAGGGAGAGTCGTGAAATTACTAGATTTATTATCAAAAGGAATTGTAATAGGTGATGGTGCGGTTGGGACGTTATTGCATTCACATGGTTTGCAAAGTAGCTTTGAAGAATTGAATGTATCTGATCCAGACTTAATTATATCGATTCATAAACAATATGTAGCTGCTGGAGCAGATGTAATTCAAACGAATACGTATGGAGCAAATGAGGCGAAATTACGTATGTATGGTTTAGAAAATCAAGTTACAGAAATTAATAGAGCGGCAGTAAAACTGGCGAAAGCATCTGTGACAGATAAAAATGCAATTTTAGGAACAATTGGTGGTATGAAACATATCGGAGCTGTTACAACGACTGATATGGAAAGAGAGTTTATGTTACTTGAACAGGCAGGGGCTTTACTAGAAGAACAGGTTGATGGATTACTATTAGAAACTTTTTACGATGAATTTGAATTACTTCATGCCGTTAAAGTATTGCGTAAGCAAACGAATATTCCAATTGTTGCGCAATTAGCGTTACATGAAGCAGGTACGACTCAAAATGGAAATGATGTCAATGAAATATTAAAGCAACTTATAGATTACGGTGCAAATGTTGTTGGGTTGAATTGTCAACTAGGGCCGCTTCATATGACGGAAGCTTTCAAAATGATATCGATTCCTCAAAATGGCTATTTATCAGCATACCCAAATGCAGGCCTCCCGAATTATGCGGATGGACGTTACGTATATGAGGGAAGCCCAGCTTATTTTGAAGCGATGACACCGAGATTTATTGAGCAAGGTATTCGGTTATTGGGTGGTTGTTGTGGTACGACTCCAGAACATATTCAAAGTATGAAGCGCGCTGTTGCGAATATTACCCCTGTAATAGAAAAAGACACGATTCAAAGGCCGAAAGTCGTTCATACGCATGAGAAACGTTCGAAGGCTCACGTCACTCTAGCAGAGAAAGCGAAAAAACAAACGACAGTTGTAGTGGAATTAGATCCACCGAAAACGTTAGATACACAGCGTTTTTTTGAAGGAGCAAGAGCGTTAAAAAGAGCGGGAGCAGATGCTATTACTCTAGCAGATAATTCATTAGCATCGCCTCGTGTTTCTAATATGGCGATGGGTGCGTTATTAACGAAGCATGATATCCCAGTATTGACGCATTTAACGTGTAGAGATCATAACGTCATTGGACTACAATCACATTTGTTAGGTTTATCGGCGTTAGGGATGGAAGAAGTGTTAGCTTTAACTGGTGATCCAGCGCGCGTTGGTGATTTTCCCGGTGCCACTTCTGTATATGATTTATCCTCTATTGAGCTTATTAAAATGATTAAAGAAATGAACGATGGACGTTCAATTTTAGGGAAATCAATTGGACCGGCGACAAGGTTTTCTGTAGGCGGCGCATTTAATCCTCACGTGAGGCACTTAAAAGCAGCGGTTAAGCGAATGGAACGAAAAATAGATGCTGGAGCGGAGTATTTTTTAACTCAGCCAATTTACGATATCAAGTTAATTGAAGAAGTGTATGAAGCGACAAAGCATTTGGAACAACCTATTTTTATTGGAATTATGCCGTTAGTAAGTAAGCGGAATGCAGATTTTCTTCATTTTGAGGTGCCGGGTATTACTCTTCCTGAAGAAATAAGAGAGAGAATGGATGGACATGAAACGAAAGAGGCAGCAATTGAGGAAGGGATCCGCATTTCACAAGAATTGGTCGACGCAGCGATGAAATATTTTAATGGTATTTATCTTATTACACCATTTTTAAAGTATGAAATTACAGAACATCTTGTTAAATATGTAAGAGAAAAGCAAGAAGTGAAAGAAGGTATTAATTGATGAAGTGTATAGAAGAAAAATTAAAAAATAGCATTTTAATATTAGATGGTGCAATGGGGACAATGATTCAGCAAGAGGATTTAACTGCTGAAGATTTCGGAGGAGAAGAGTACGAGGGCTGTAATGAATATTTAGTGGAAACAAGACCAGACGTTATTTTAAAGATTCATAAAGCTTATATTGAAGCTGGAGCGGATATTATTGAAACAAATACATTTGGGGCAACGAATATTGTACTAAGTGATTATGATCTGTCTCATTTAGATGAAGAACTAAATGAAAAGGCAGCACTTTTGGCGAAGCAAGCTGTTAAAGAAAGCGGGAAGGAAGTATATGTTGCGGGAGCGATGGGACCAACAACGAAAGCAATTAGTGTTACAGGTGGTGTGACTTTTGAAGAATTGATTGAGGCTTATACAAGGCAGGCACGAGGATTATTAAAAGGAGCAGTTGATGTATTACTCGTTGAGACGAGTCAAGATATGCGTAACGTGAAAGCAGCTTATATTGGAATTCAAGCCGCTTTTGAAGAACTGAAAAAAACGGTTCCTATTATGATTTCAGGAACGATTGAGCCAATGGGAACGACTCTGGCTGGGCAAACAATTGAAGCTTTTTATTTATCAGTAGAACATATGAAACCATTATCTGTTGGGTTAAACTGTGCGACTGGTCCGGAGTTTATGAGGGACCATATTCGTTCACTATCTGATTTATCGGAGTGTTACATTTCTTGTTATCCAAATGCAGGTCTTCCTGATGAAGATGGACATTACCATGAATCTCCATCTTCTCTTGCTGAAAAGGTGAAGCGATTTGCTGAAGAAGGATGGGTTAATATTATTGGTGGTTGTTGTGGCACGACACCAGAACATATAAAAGCAATGAAATCCGCGCTAGCATCTCTTAGGCCTCGTGACCATCATGAGAGAGAAGGACATGGAATTAGTGGATTAGAAGCACTGCAATATGATGAGTCTATGAGACCGTTATTTGTAGGTGAAAGAACGAATGTTATTGGGTCACGTAAATTTAAACGCTTAGTAGCAGAAGGGAAATTTGAAGAGGCTGCTGAAGTGGCAAGAGCGCAAGTGAAGAAAAATGCTCATATTATTGACATTTGTATGGCAGATCCTGATCGCGATGAAATAGAAGATATGGAAAACTTCTTAGCAGAAGTTACGAAAGTTTTAAAAGTACCGATTATGATTGATTCAACAGATGAAAATGTGATGGAGCGAGCTCTTACTTATATTCAAGGAAAAGCTGTTATTAATTCAATTAATTTAGAAGATGGAGAAGAACGATTTAAAAAAGTGACACCGCTTCTTCAGAAGTATGGTGCCGCTATAGTTGTAGGAACAATTGATGAAGACGGTATGGCGGTTAGTGCGGAACGAAAGATAGAAATTGCGAAAAGAAGCTATGAATTACTTACAAAGAAGTATGGGATACGCCCGTCAGATATTATTTTTGATGCACTTGTGTTTCCAGTAGGGACAGGTGATGAAGAATATATTGGCTCAGCGGCAGCGACTATAGAAGGAATTCGCCTTATTAAAGAAGCGTTACCAGAGTGTTTAACGATTTTAGGTGTAAGTAACATATCATTTGGTTTACCACCGGCTGGACGTGAAGTATTAAATTCAGTTTTTTTATACCATGCTACGAAAGCAGGATTAGATTACGCGATTGTGAATACGGAAAAATTAGAACGCTATGCGTCGATTCCAGAGGAAGAAAAACGCCTTGCAGATGCATTACTGTTTGAAACGACGAAAGAGACGTTAGAAGAATTTACAAACTTTTACCGAGTTGCTAAAAAGAAAGATGTCGTTGTGCAAGAAACGTTAACGCTTGATGAAAGACTAGCAAATTATATTGTAGAAGGTACGAAACAAGGATTACACGAGGATTTAAGTCTTGCACTTGAAGAAGGAAGAAAACCTCTTGATATTATTAACGGTCCGCTTATGACAGGGATGGACGAGGTAGGACGACTATTTAATAATAATGAACTTATTGTTGCTGAAGTATTGCAAAGTGCCGAAAGTATGAAAGCCGCTGTAAGCTATTTAGAGCCACATATGGAATCTAGTGATAGTGCGAAAAAAGGGAAAGTATTGTTAGCAACTGTAAAAGGTGACGTGCATGATATTGGGAAAAATCTCGTTGAAATTATTTTAGCGAATAACGGATATGAGATTATTAATTTAGGAATTAATGTACGTTCGGATCGAATTGTTCAAGAAGTACAAGAAAAGAAGCCGGACATTATAGGCCTTTCAGGTTTATTAGTAAAATCAGCGCAACAAATGGTAACGACTGCTGAAGATTTAAAAGCGGCAAATATTGATGTGCCCATTGTTGTAGGTGGTGCAGCGTTAACGAGAAAGTTTACAGATAATCGGATTTCACCATCATATAAAGGACTCGTTTGTTATGCGAGTGATGCGATGACGGGGCTCGATATTATTAATAAGCTTCAAAAAGAAGAAGAGCGTGAGAAGATGAAGCAGGATAAAAAAGAACGTCATCTTCATATCGTAAAAAAAGAGGAGAAGAAAGTAGAAATTCCAGCAGTAATTGAGCCATTACCAAAATCAGAGGTTATGGTGCCTGATTCAACAAAACGAATTGTATTACGAGATGTTCCCGCCCTTCATCTCGCACCATTTCTGAATAGACAAATGCTACTTGGGCATCACCTTGGATTAAAAGGAAATGTGAAGAAGCTTTTGAAAGAGGGAGATAAGAGAGCACATGAATTAAATGATTTAATAGATGAATTATTGCAGGAAGGACAATCTTGGTTAAAGCCGAAAGCAGTGTATCAATTTTTCCCAGCGCAAAGCGACGGACAAAACATTGTAATATATGATCCAGAAGATCATACGCGTGTTATAGAGCGTTTCACATTCCCTAGACAAGGAAAGGCTCCCTATCGTACTTTAGGTGATTATTTGCGCCCAATAGGAGATGAGATGGACTATGTTGCTTTCTTATCTGTTACGGTTGGGGAAGGAGTTCGGGATATTGCTGAAGAGTGGAAGGCGAAAGGTGATTACCTACGTAGTCATGCCATTCAATCGTTAGCGCTTGAATTAGCGGAAGGACTTGCTGAAAAAACACATATGCTCATTCGTGACCGCTGGGGCATTCCGGACTCACCTGAACTGACGATGGAAGAACGTTTCCGTACGAAATATAGAGGAATACGAGTGTCATTTGGTTATCCGGCGTGTCCAGAACTTGCAGATCAAGAAAAGCTATTTCGCTTAATTCATCCAGAGGAAATAGGTATTTCATTAACAGAAGGATTCATGATGGAGCCAGAAGCGTCCGTAACGGCTATGGTATTTTCTCACCCTGAGGCAAGATATTTTAGTGTATTATAGTCTAGAAGGGGGAGACGTATGAAGAAAATAGTCTTTACAGGTGGCGGTTCGGCAGGACATGTAACACCTAATTTAGCCATTATCCCATATTTACAGGAAGACAACTGGGATATCTCTTATATTGGTTCTCACCAAGGTATTGAGAAAACGATTATAGAAAAGGAAGGCATTCCCTACTATAGTATTTCGAGTGGAAAGCTACGTCGTTATTTTGATTTAAAAAATATAAAAGATCCTTTTCTTGTAATGAAGGGGGTTATGGATGCGTATGTAAGAATTCGAAAACTAAAACCAGATGTGATTTTTTCAAAAGGCGGTTTCGTATCTGTACCAGTCGTAATTGGCGGATGGCTAAATAGAGTACCAGTTTTATTACATGAATCTGATATGACGCCAGGACTAGCAAACAAAATTGCGCTTCGTTTTGCTTCGAAAATATTTGTTACATTTGAAGAAGCTGCGAAACATTTACCGAAAGAAAAAGTAATTTATACAGGATCTCCTGTACGTGAAGAAGTACTAAAGGGAAATCGTGAAAAAGGTTTAGCATTTTTAGGCTTTTCACGTAAAAAGCCAGTTATTACAATCATGGGAGGAAGTTTGGGCGCAAAAAAAATTAATGAAACGGTTCGATCCGCGTTACCAGAACTTCTGAAAAAATATCAAATTGTTCACCTTTGCGGAAAAGGTAACCTTGATGAAAGTTTACAAAATAAAGAAGGATATAGACAATTTGAATATGTACATGGAGAACTGCCAGATATATTAGCGGTAACAGATTTTGTTATTTCACGCGCGGGCTCCAACGCAATTTTTGAATTTTTAACATTACAAAAGCCGATGGTTTTAATTCCATTATCGAAATTTGCAAGCCGTGGAGATCAAATATTAAATGCAGAGTCCTTTGAAAGACAAGGATATGCCTCCGTATTATATGAAGAAGATGTAAATATAAAATCTCTTATAAAGTATGTCGAAGAATTAAGTCAAAATAATGAGAAGTATAAAACAGCACTAAAAAAATATAATGGAAAAGAAGCAATTAAAACAATCATTCAAAATATTTCAGAGGCATGATGAAACAATCATGCCTCTTTTAGTAGGGTGAAAGATTCCAAGAATTGATATTTTTATGTTACAATAAAGTGAAACTTTAATCAGTTGGGTGCATCCCACATCTAACTTCTTTACTGTTACTGAATTTTGAGGAGGGAGTCTTACTGCCCTCAAATAGCGGGATAACAAATGGGTTAATAGGGAAATTCCAATTAATGAGGCGTGAAAATACGAATGGATTAGGAGTGACTGTGTTGGAGCTAAGTCTCTATGAAAATACTGCACTTATTATATGCTTTGTGTTGTACGTTGGTAGTGTTATTGTTTATATTTCAAGGAAATTTTCGCAAGAAAGAGAGCTTGAAAAGTCAGAGATAACAGCTGAACTAGAAATGTTAGCTGATGAAAGTTATAAAAAACAAAAAATAAAAGAAGACCATGAAGCATCCCATCATTTAAACGCAAATAAGTTTTAAAGATGGGGATTTTTTTTGAAGTTGTTCTTTATTGTAGCTATAACAAATAACGCTAAAAAGGAGTTTCCCCATACATAATGAAGGAGTGTATATAAATGAATTTTTATATCGCCTCAGGTTTCCAAAATAAACATCTTGTACGTTCCGTAGCAAATGAACTGAAACATGCAGGATGGCACCATACATATGATTGGACCAAAAATGAAAGAGCAGCGAATGAAGAACAATTAAGAGAAATTGGTCAGGCAGAACAAAATGCTGTAAAAGAAGCGGATGTATTTTTACTTATATTAGATGGCGGAAACGGGAGCCATACAGAGTTTGGAATGGCGATTGCACTAGAGAAAACGATATATGTATATCATGCAGGAAACCCGCTCCAAACAACGTTCTATCACTTGCCAGAAATAAATATTTTTGAAGGAGATGTAGCTGAGTTTGCATCTTATGTTATGAATCATGTGAAATAATAGTAACTACCTAAAAGGTTATAAAAGTGATCTTTTGGGTACAGTGATGATAAGAAACGTATATAAAGGAGTACATAATATGAAATTAGAAAATGGATGGGAAACGAGCTTTTTAGAAGTCGTACAAAATAGTGAATTTAAGAAAGAGGCACTTCTTAGTCAATTGCTTTGTCAGGATAGTGAAGAAGTAGAAGAGCTTGTGGATGATTACGGCTACGAAGAACTTGTTGAACGTGAACATGATGATGAGTTAGCTGAAATCTTAGGAGAAGAACTTTTTAGTGAGATGGAACGCCAAGTATTCTTATCTTCAAACCCAGAAGAAAAATTGATTTCATTCGTCAATGGATTAGGTTTTCATGTGTTAGATTGGATCGTTCTTCTTGAAACAGAATTTGGCATTGATAGTGCAAATTTTACATCAGATGCTGTGAAGGTGTTAGAAAAGCGTTTCAGACAGTTTCCATACATAGAGGACAAGACAATTTTTGATATGACATTTGGAGAATCGATGGATGTATTAGAATCTGTTACAGGATTACAACTAAAGGAAAAGATGAACGTATAATGAAAAAAGAACGTGATTGGATCACGTTCTTTTTTTACATAATAATAATTTTATCATCTAGTTTTGTCTGCCCGGTAAGAAGTGCGTTTAAATATTCCACTTTTCTTATACAAGCTTGTATATGTCTTTCAATCTCTTGTAACTCTGCTTGGTGATGCGTTTCAATTGGATGAATTTGTACGTTGAATTTTTCAAATTGACTACTATATGTTATTTCTGCATAGCCGCTCATAATATCGGTTTCGTTATGAAATAAAAATTGCTTCATTTTGTCACAGAATGATACATCCTGAAAGCCATATACTTTTAATGCTTCAATTACTTTTTTAATCATTTTTGTATTCATTTTTTAACCCTCTTTACGAAGTTCTACTTATATATTATAACATAAAAAATTACATAGAAAGCGCTTCCAAGTGTATTTTATTATAAACTTTACGTTTCAATCACAAAAATGAAACAAAGAAAAAATAATTGTAAAGAAGGAAGGACTCTTTTATTGTTTCGTCATATATATAGAGAAATAGTGCAATGAAAGGAAATTTTCCGAGGTGGAGATCGTATTTCCAATTTGAGCGCAGTAAAAGAGGTGAGAATTTTGAACTTTGATATTGTAGGACAAAAAGCATATATAAAAGATGGACCGCATCGGAACCGAATTGGAATTGTAAAGAAAAACGAGACAAAATTAGCATCGCAGTTTGCTATTGTAATTGGAGAACAAGTCATTGATGTAGAGCTAAAGGATATCGTGTTAGTTGGAGTAGACGTAGGACAATTTCATAAATGGTGCGAACAAAATGGTTATTTGTGAAAAGGACGGGCTGTGAGATAATGAAATATATTTGAGGAAAGAGGATATGTTATTGTATTCTCTTTTTCTATGTTTAAGGAGGCGAAAATGAAATATAAAGAACAGGAGTTTACGTTGGAGTTAAAAGAGAACATTCAATGTATGGAGAAGGAAATAGAGCGAATATCACTTAAACTGCATAAAGAGTATTCACGTTTATACATAGAAAACCACATGGAATTAGATATGGGATTTGCAAGGGAAAAAGAGAATCCCTTTGAGGTGGGTTATTATTCATCAGTTGCTATAGCTATATTAGATGAAGAAAAAGAGATGATTGGATTTCACAATATTCCAATTTGGAAATGTGAAAGAATCTTTTTAGGAATGCCAATTCAATCAAACATTTTGGGGAGTAAGAAAGTAGGGGAACTCGCTGATGAATCTTGTTATGAGATTGAGGAAGAGTTAAAAGAGCAACTAGAAGAATACTTGGAGTGATAATTCTCAAGATAAAATCTATAAAGAGGGAACGGAATAAAAAGACGCTGACAATTGTATGTTAGCGTCTTTTTTTCATTATGAAGCAATTTCACCAGTTTTTGTATCATCTTGATTGTACGTATCTTGATCTAATTCACCAAGCCATTTACTTGAAATAAGACCTGCTGTCATAGAACCACTTACGTTAAGAGCTGTACGCCCCATATCGATTAATGGCTCAACCGAGATAACTAGAGCAACAATACCGATTGGTAAGTTCATTGTAGATAGTACGATTAAAGCTGCGAATGTTGCACCGCCACCAACTCCAGCAACACCGAATGAGCTAATAGCAACGACAGCGATTAAAGTTAAAATAAATTGTGGTTGTAATGGATCAATTCCAACAGTTGGAGCGACCATCATTGCAAGCATTGCTGGATAAATACCTGCGCAACCGTTTTGTCCGATAGATACCCCAAATGAAGCTGCGAAGTTTGCAATTCCTTCGGAAATACCAAGCTTTTCTTTTTGCGCTTCAATATTTAATGGCATCGCACCAGCACTAGAGCGAGATGTGAATGCAAAAGTTAGTACAGGGAACACTTTTTTCAAATATTGAATTGGATTTAAACCAGACAATGCAATTAATAATAAGTGAATGATAAACATTACGATAAGTGCTACGTAAGAGGCTAACACGAAGTTACCAAGTTTTAAAATAGCATTTATATCGCTACCAGCAACTGTTTTTGCCATAAGAGCTAATACGCCGTATGGAGTAAGGCGTAAAATTAATGTTACCATACGCATTACGATTGCATATACAGCATCAAGCATTTTCTTAAATAGCTCTGCTTGTTCTGGATATTTTCGTTTTACACCTATAAAGGCAATGCCGATAAAGGCTGCAAATATTACGACAGAAATTGTTGATGTTGGACGAGCGCCTGTTAAATCAAGAAACGGATTTGTAGGTAATAGCTCTAATAATTTATCTGGAATTGTTGTCTTTTCAATAGAAGTAAATCTTTCTTCAACTAGTTTCAGACGAGCAGATTCTGCATCACCTTGTTGTAGGCCGGTTGCAGATACATCAAATCCTGCACTTGCAGCGATACCGACAGCTGCAGCGATTCCTGTAGTAAGAATTAAAATACCGATAATAAGGCCACTAATTTTACCAAGGTTTTTCGTTAACTGTAATTTTGTAAATGCTGAAATAATAGATACTAAAATAAGTGGCATAACGATCATTTGAAGTAATTTTACATAACCGTTACCGATTAAGCCAAACCAAGTATTTGATTCAATAATTACTTTAGAAGTTGGCTCATAAATAAATTGTAATATAAGACCGAATAAAATTCCGACTCCTAAAGCGGTAAATACACGTTTATTAAAAGATACATGCTTACGTTGCATATAATATAATACGCCAACTAAGATGAGCATGACTGCAACGTTAATTCCGACAAGCAGTGTATTCATGTTGATTCCCCCTAATTCCAATCTGTTATATAGAATATAAGGTAATAAAACCTATAAGTCAACTAGGAAATTCCGGAATTAAAAAAAAGATGGCAAAATGCCATCTTTTAATGTCCAGCCCCAGGCACAAGTAAGAATGTCGTGTAGTATGTAAATCCTATGAAGAAAACAGTTAAATATGCCCCAAATACGTATATATACATACGCTCTGTTAATTTTAAATAGCTTAAAAGTACGAAGAAACCTGTTTGTCCTAAAAATAGTAGTGCGGCCGGTTGCATATCCCCTACATAAAACATGACCGAGAAAATTCCAGTCCAAAAGCCGAGAACGCGAAACATGCGCTCCATGCCATCTCCCTCCTTTTCTAAAAAAAGTAAACCTCACCTCATTATAGTTTATTTTTCTTACTATTGTAAATATTCGTTCATATAAAAAGAAGCCAATTATTATTGGCTTCTTTTTATATGAAAAATTAAATTGTTAGTTTATAATTACAAGATTTACATCCATCTAATAGACTATCATTTCGAGTTAATTCCATGTTAGGGAATAGGATTTCAAAAATTCCTTTCATCATATCTCCGTGCATGTTACAAATTTCAGTTGGATGATGAACAGCAACTTCTTTAAATGGACAATTGTGTACATCATAGAAAATTTTTGTTCCATCTGCACTTAATTCAAATGCAGGTGATAAGCCAGCTGTTGAGAAAGCTTCTTTTGCAATTTGAACTTTTTGTTCCACTGTTAAAGCATCTTCACTCACATTTAAACGTTGCATATGTTGTTGCATTAATTCAGCTCCGAATTGTTTTCCCGTTTCGTATAGCGCTTTCTCACCAGCAGCGCCAAGGCTAAGTAAAGAATTAAATGCGATTCTTGCTAACAATTGATAATCACGGAATGGAAATTGTAATTGGATAACATCTTCAGATAAGACATACAATCTGCTCGGTCGTCCGCCTTTTCCAGTTTTCTTCGTTTCCGATTTTAGCATATGAACATCTTCTAATTTAGATAAATGTAAACGCGCTACGTTTGGATGAATGTCAAACTCATCTGCAATTTCTTGTACCGTTACGTAACTATGTTTTTGCGAAATATATTTATAAATGTAATAACGAGTTGGGTCAGATAATACACCTGTAATTTTTAAAGCTTGTTCCATGAGGATCTCCACCTTTATCACTTTATCCAAGATAATAACATTATAATACAGATAAACATGAGTATAGGTAATTTCAGACAATAATTCGGAAATTGTTCATAATTTCACAAACATATTTTTCCTTTTTCCTCTATTGAAAATACAAAAGTCCAAATTTTTATTGCGCATGTTTTCATGCTATATACATAGTGAGGAGGGAAAAGTGATGAATGGGATTGAAATTTTTGCGAATGCAATTTTAAAAGAAGCGTGTAGGGTACAAGCGTCAGATTTACATATTGTGCCCCGGCAGAAGGATGTAGCGGTGCAACTACGTATAGGAAAAGATTTAATGACGATACAGTGTATTGAAAAGGAGTTTGGAGAAAAACTTGTCTCACATTTCAAATTTTTAGCATCTATGGACATAGGCGAGAAACGGAAGCCACAGAATGGTTCGTTGTATTTGCAAATTGATGGACAAGAAGTGTATTTACGCCTTTCCACACTTCCAACAGTATATCAAGAAAGTCTTGTTATTCGTCTTCATTTACAAGCATCTGTTCAGCCCTTATCACATCTTTCGTTATTTCCAAGTACGGCAGCAAAACTACTCTCGTTTTTACGCTATTCACAGGGGCTACTTGTGTTTACTGGACCGACTGGATCTGGGAAGACGACGACAATGTATGCATTATTAGAGGTAATTAGAAAAAAGAAAACACGTCGCATCATTACACTTGAAGATCCGGTTGAAAAAAGAAGTGACGATGTATTACAAATTCAAATAAATGAAAAAGCGGGTCTCACATATGAAACAGGATTAAAGGCTATTTTACGTCATGATCCAGATATTATTTTAGTCGGTGAAATCCGTGATGAAGAAACAGCAAAAATAGCTATAAGAGCAAGTTTGACAGGACATTTAGTAATGACAACGCTGCATACGAATGATGCGAAAGGAGCAATCATTCGTTTCATAGATTATGGTATAACGAGGCAAGAGATTGAACAGTCTTTATTGGCTGTAGCTGCACAGCGACTTGTCGAATTGAAGTGTCCGTTTTGCAGAGGAAAGTGCTCAACTTTATGTAAATCAATGAGGCAAGTAAGGCAGGCTAGCATTTATGAGCTACTATATGGATATGAGTTAAAACAAGCGCTTAAAGAAGCTGATGGAGAATGTGTTACTTACAAACATGAGACTTTAGAATCATCAATACGAAAAGGATATGCTTTAGGTTTTTTAGAAGAAGATGTTTATGTTTAAGAAAACTTGGAGTTTAAGTGATCAAGTAGTATTGTTGAAACGTTTAGGAGAATTATTAGAAAAAGGCTACTCTCTTTTACAAGCATTAGAATTTTTACAGTTTCAATTACCTGTAGAAAAGAAAGTACAATTGCAGCGCATGATTGAGGAGTTAAAAGATGGGAAAAGTCTACACGATTCTTTTCATCAGTTAAAGTTTCATCAGGACATGTTAAGTTATTTATTTTATGCCGAGCAACATGGTGATATTTCTTTTGCTTTGCAACAAGGAAGTGCACTTCTTTATAAGAAAGATAAGTATAGGAGAGACATGATGAAAATAATGCAGTATCCTATGTTTTTGATGTTTTTTCTACTAATCATGCTCTTTATTTTTAAACTCATTTTATTACCTCAGGTTGAAATAGTTTATAGTTCGTTCGGTTCTAATACACCACTACTTACAGAAAAAATTTTAAGTGCAATAAAACTGCTACCTTACATTATTTTAGTCGCTATTTTAACTGTTATTATTGGAGGTATTTTATACATGTTGTATTTTAGGAAACTTCCACATATTAGACAGGTAAAAATTATGCTTCGTATTCCCCTCATCAAAACATTTCTTATTTTAAAGCATTCACATTATTTTGCTACTCAGTTGAGTGGTTTATTAAATGGTGGACTATCAGTATGTGAAGCTTTAACAATAATGATGGAGCAAAGATATCATCCGTTCTTTAAATATGAAGCGAGCCGGATTGAAAGACAATTAATTGGAGGAGAACAGTTACAATCTATCATTGCTAAAAGTGGGTATTACGAGAAAGAACTTTCTTATGTTATTACGCATGGACAAGCAAACGGCAATTTAGGGATTGAATTAGGTGACTATAGCGATCTTATTATGGAAAAGATGGAACGGAAAATTAAACATATGTTAGTTATCATTCAGCCTATTTTATTTACATGTATTGGAGGAATCGTTGTCCTTATGTATTTAGCGATGATTATGCCGATGTTTCAAATGATGAATTCTATTTAGGGGGCATTTGTATGCAGAATGAGGAAGGATTTACTCTGTTAGAGATGCTATTAGTGATGGTTGTCATAACTATATTATTACTATTAATTATTCCGAATGTAGTTACACAGCGCTCATCGGTCCAAGGAAAAGGGTGTGCAGCTTACGTGAAAGCTATAGAAGCGCAAATACAAGTATATCAATTACAACATAATAAAATTCCATCGTTAAAAGAACTGACAGATGAAAAGTATATTACAACTGATAAGTGCCCGAATGGCGAATCTATTCATATTTCAGATGATGGCGCAGTATCAATTAGGGCATTGTGAAACAACAGGGGTTTACTTTTTTAGAAATGTTACTCGTTTTATTTGCTATTTCTGTATTAAGTATAGTTACGTATTTTAGCGTGCATTCCTTATACGAGCGACAAAAAGTTGAACAATTTTTGAGGCAGTTTTCAAATGATATTTTGTATATGCAGCAATTAGCGATAAACCGTCAAAAGCACTATACATTACGTTGGCATAAAGATAGAAATATGTATGCTATAAAAGAGTCAGGTACAAAGTATTATATCGTCAAGCGAGAGTATGAAGAAGATATACAAATTGATTTGCATACGTTTCCAAATCCGATGACATATAATCCAAGTGGAAATATTAATAGAGGTGGTACGATTATAATTTCGTATAGAAATTATAAATATGAAATTGTATTTCAGCTTGGAAGAGGGAGATTTACGTATCGTGAAATGTCAAAAAGGATCCATAATGGCTGAAATGATTGTATCGTTAAGTGTTTTAATGATGGCTGTATCTTTACTACTACCGCAAACAGTATTAGTTATGCAAGAAAGAAAAAATATACAAATTCGTTATAAGGCATCTGGATTATTAAAAAAAGAAGCAGCTATATATATGTATGGAAATGAAGAAAAGCGAATAATAGAAAAGAATATAAATGGAATTGTGTATTACACATATTGGGGAGGCAATGAAGTTTGTACCATGTGGAGAGATGTGAAAGACAGAATGATGGAACAATGCTTTTATGTAGGAGAAAAAATAAATTAGAATTTGGTTTTTCATTAATAGAAATGATTGTATGTCTGTTTCTATTATCAATATTTTTTTTGCTCCTTCCCCGCCTACATTTCATTGAAATGGGAAATAAACAGTCAAAAGGATTAAATGATTGGGAGTGGGATGTGTATTTAGGGCAAATGCAATTGGAGTTTCGTGAAGTATCATCTGGAGAACAGCTAGCATTTGAAAATGGAGAAAGTATTTTACGATTCCGATCGCGTAATGGGAGTGAAGTATCGTATGAAAAAGAGAATAGTCGTCTTATAAGAAAGGTAAATAGGCGCGGGAGGGAAGTTGTTTTACAAAATATTGGAACAGTTTCTTACAAACTAACACCTCATGTACTCATTATAAATGTAAAAGATACTAGTGGGAAAATATATGAAGGTGTAGTTATGCGATATAGCGAAATAGGAATAAACGTATGAGAAAGCAAAATGGATTTACAATGCCTGGAACTATTATCTTTCTTATTTTATTAACTTCTTTTTTTATATACGAAACAAATATGTTGTTTACAGATAAAAATTTTTATATAGAAATAGAACAAAAGTTTTTATTGGATGAATTACTTAACCGATCTATTACAGATATAAAAAAAGATTTACAGCAAAAAGAAAAAGAAGGTACATTTTTCTTTCAGTATGAAAAGGGAGAAGCGAGTGGAAATTATGTCTTTGAAAATGATTTAATTCTCGTTACGTTGCAGTGCACACTCAAACAGGAAGCTTTCTATACGGTGAGTTTTCGGTATAGAAAAAAGGATGGAAAAATAGTGGATTGGATAGAAGGATAATATGTGAAATATATGGAGATAAACCAGGATTTTCTATTGTAAATTGAATTGATTTTTTAGAAGAAATGGATAAATATAATGATTAAAAGTTTAAATTTTCTCAAAAAAGAGAAAGGTAGAAAGAATATGATATATTCATGCTATCCAATCATTATTTTTAGGGAGAATAGGGAAATGACAAACAACAATCAAATAGGTGAAAATAAGGAACAAACTATTTTTGATCATAAAGGAAATACGATTATGACAGAAGATAGAGAAATACACATTATTTCAAAATTCGAAGAACCTCTTATTGTCGTATTAGCAAATGTACTAAGTGATGAAGAGTGTGGTGAATTGATTGAAATGTCTAAAAATAAAATGGAGCGTTCTAAAATTGGTTCATCACGTGATGTAAATGATATTCGAACAAGTAGCGGTGCATTTTTGGAAGACAATGAACTTACTTCAAAGATTGAAAAACGAATTTCATCTATCATGAATGTTCCTGCGTCGCATGGTGAAGGATTACACATTTTAAATTATGAAGTGGATCAACAATATAAAGCCCACTATGATTATTTTGCGGAACATAGTAGATCAGCTGCTAATAATCGTATTAGTACGCTTGTAATGTATTTAAATGATGTAGAAGAAGGCGGAGAAACGTACTTCCCGAAATTAAATCTTTCTGTACACCCTAGAAAGGGAATGGCAGTATACTTTGAGTATTTTTATCAAGATCAATCAATAAATGAGCTTACGTTACACGGAGGGGCACCTGTAACGAAAGGTGAGAAATGGATTGCAACGCAGTGGGTGAGAAGAGGTACTTATAAGTAAAAGCGAGTGTTACGTTTTGTTCTTCATAGTATAAGAACAAAACGTTTTTTTATTAAACAAAGTAGCATCTTTCGTTATAATAACAATTAATAAATGACGATTGAGAGGACAGAAAATGAAATCTATATACATAACCGGCTACATGGGAGCAGGGAAAACAACAATTGGAAAAGCGTTAAGTAAAGAACTTCATATGGATGTTATCGATACAGACCAAAAAATTGAAGAGAAGCAGGAGAAGGCAATTCGTGATATTTTTGCTGAAGAAGGCGAAATGGCTTTTCGGGAATATGAAAGTGAAATGTTACGTGCGCTACCAGTCCATAATGTCATTATTACAACTGGTGGGGGAATTATTGAACGAGCGGAAAATCGCAAGTGGATGAAAGAGAACGGAACTGTCGTGTATTTATATTGCGATCCGCATGTAATTGCAGAAAGGCTTCGTGAAGATACGACACGTCCACTATTTCAAAAGAAAGATATAGATGCATTTGTAAAGAAATTTGAATCACGCCGAGCTTATTATGAAGAGGCTCACATTCATATCGATACGACAAATAAGTCTGTAAAGCAAATTATGAATGAATTAAAGGAAAAGATTAATGTGTAAAAAAGTGGACATACTAATCAAGTAGAGGTGATGATAATATGTCTACTAATGATTATGTTCGCTTTGTGACGCAGCAGTTTGTGTCGTATATGGATGCTCCAAAAGAAGATCGAAAACAAAAGAAAGAACAACGCCGTGCTGAAAAAGAGCCATTTATGAATAAGTGGTTTGGTGTTATGCCGCTGAGTGCTGCTTTGTTTTACCGAAATGTAAAAAGTAAAAGAAAAAAATCAAGTTGAATTTTAGTCATATGTTTAGCAAACCAAAAATTCCCTAGTGTCGTATTACACTAGGGAATTTTTATTTACTGCACGGATTCTTGTTCTTCCGTAACGGCATGTATTTTATTGTTCACCCATACAAATCCTATTCCGATACAAATAGAAATGCCCCAGCCTACAGCGGTCATAATCGCTCTCATTTCACCATAGCCATCTACACCAAAAACAGAGATGAAATAAATTTTTAAGAAGCTTTTTAATATGAATTGTAGACCAAAAAAGAGCGTTAAATATTGCAATGCTGGATAGATACGACTATCACGATACAGTTCACGACTTTTATCACGGTCATGCCCTTGCAGCGCTGCAATATCCGCAGCGAAATATAACATGAGTGGTTTTTTTATGAAAATTGTACAGATGACGATAATACCGAGTACGATGTGATAATATGCATCATTCCACAACATTCGTTCAGCTGACCCAGATAATAAATCTACCGTTGTATTAGAAATGAGTGTAATTAAAATAAAGAACCCTGTCACGTTAAACTGTTTTTCTTTTTTAAAGGTATACAGTGTATAAATAATCCCCGGAACAGAGGAAAGTAACATCGCGTAATAAGGATCGATATAAGGTTTTGCAAATTTCCAAATGAGGAATGGGATTACGAGATAAAAGACAAGATCTAATATAGCTTTTTTATTTTGATTCATACAAAGCCTCCTTAAGTCATACATATATTTTATAATATAATTTCTGAAAATTGTATAAGGGTTTAATGGGAAAAGAAAAAATATATCAATTTTCGAGGGGTTAGTAGATTGAAAAAAATTGCCCCTAGCGTAGTAAGTTTTTTTAGTATATAATAAAGGAAACGCTTTCATTTTTAATTTGTTCACAAAATGGACGGAAAATCACATATTTACTATCGATATGTTGCTTTATAATGAAACTAATTAAATATACATGCATACAATATTGTGAAATAAATAACATAAATAATCTATATAAATGTAAACGTTATCAAAAGAGAGAGGTGGAGACAATGAGTAAATTTTTCTTCAATCATAATCCAGCAACAGTAGAGGATGGAAGGCTTGTTAAATATGCTGAAATTATTTATGGAGAAGGTGGCCGTTCTGTATTAGAAAATTTAATGGTGAAGGCATCTATCAGATTGCGTGATCGTTATCCGAATAAATCTGACGAGCAGATCTCGAACCTAGTAAATAAAGGCATCCATGATATGTTTCAAAAATATGTGAGCGAGTAAGAGTGGCCAATGGCTGCTCTTATTTTTTTGTATAAGGATTGTCACTCTAGCTGAAAATAAACATGTATTCTGAAAAACGTAAAAAGGAGTGGGAAAGATGAGCAATGGAATTGGACGTTCGAAAGAAAATCTTCCAACTGATGCAAATCATGTGAGCGCGAAGGATCGTGCGTATCAAAAACGCATGGCAAAGCAAAAACAACAAGAGCGTAATGAGGATAGAGAGTAACTCGAAATAAAGCTCCTTCTAAAGCAGAAGGAGCTTTATTTTGATAGAAAATGATTCGCGGTAACATAAAAGAGTCCACCGTTAATAATTTGCACTGTAATACGTGGTTCATACTGTTCTTGCAGAGCTTGTTTTTCAATTTCATAGCTCTCAGGAAGTTCGTCACTTTCTTCATAAAAACGGTTTAAAAGGTCTAAATCATGATTCCAACGCACTCTTGCTTCTTTTGCCCACGTATGGTCATCTTCTGCAATTATATTTTTTAAAGCGTCTTCTATGCGTTGTAAACCACTTTGAGGTTTAATGATGGGCGAGAGCGTAAAACAAAAATCAGGTATTTTTGGTGTAAGTTTAATGTTTGTTAATGTTTCATGAAAGTTTGCCATCATTGTTCCAGAAATGAGATGAATACCAATCGAGTGAAGGATGTCTTTTTTTCGATCACATTGATAGGAAACTTTTATATTAATACCGAGCCAAGGGTGGAGCGGTGTATGTGTTGCTCCATTATGTCTTACACCCTCATATAAACGTATGTATGAGCCTAATTCTTTTGTCGTTTGGAAAATTTGATGTAGACGTGGTGAACCGTAGTGAATAAGCTCACCATCATTTTCTTCATTTTCTGGATTTGTAATAAGAGTAAGGCGCATCGGATTCGGTACGCCTCCTGTTTTCTCAAGATAGTGCCAATAAAAAGGGCGATTCATTAATAATTTATCCATCTCAATTGTTAACTGTACATCTAATAAATGAGGAGAACGTTCTAAAATTTCACAGTTATTCGCCTCAAAGAAATTGTATAAGTAATTATGAATTTCATGTTGCTGCATAGCCCTGCACCTCAGCTTCATTTCGTTTCGCAAAGTCGATAATAGATGTTAAGTTTTCCATCTTAATTCTAATTTCACCTTCGCTTTTTGATTGCGCGAAAATTTCTTGAATGTGCGCGTCGATGTTTTTCATATTAATTCTCGTTAAAATTTCATCGAGTTCACCGATAACACGCTCGAATAAGTTGATTTTTTCATATAACAGTTTCAGAATATGTTCTTCAACAGTATGCTTTGTAGCTAAGTTATAAATATGAACATCATTCTTTTGACCGAGACGGTGAATACGCCCGATTCTTTGTTCAAGACGCATTGGATTCCATGGCAAATCATAATTGATCATATGGCTACAAAACTGTAAGTTAATCCCTTCACCACCAGCTTCAGTTGCAATTAATACTTGTGCGTGGTTTTGGAAAAGCTCCTTCATCCAATCTTTCTTCCCGCGTTTAAACCCGCCGCGGAATGGAACGGAAGAAATACCGTGTTGTTGTAAAAACCATTGTAAGTACATTTGTGACGCTCGATATTCTGTGAAGATAACGACTTTATCGTCAATTTCTTTTATAAGCTCAAGAGCTTTATTTGCTTTTGAGTTGAAAGGAATATGATTAATTTTGTCCATTAGCACATCGATATGTGGATCTTTTATATAATGTTCGTTTTCTTTCTGTCTTTTTTCTACATGCTTTTTCAATGAATAGTAAACAGCCTCACGACTACTACATGCTTCCCGTTTTAAAGTTAACGATGAGAAAGCAGATGTGAAGGCGTCTTGTCCTCGCCAATTTTCGATATCATTATATAGAGCTTGTTCTTGTTCATTAAACTCAACAAAAATTGTACGTACATGTCTCTTCGGCCAATCGATACCGGTATTATGTCGTCTATTTCGCACCATTACTTTATTAATGAGAGCTTTTAAGTCTTCATCTGATTCGGCTGAGCGATTTTTGGAAGCGTAATATTCTTCAAAGTTGGATTGATTGCCTAAATGTCCTGGTTTTAATAAAGAAACAAGGTTAAAAATTTCATCAATCTTATTTTGAACAGGAGTAGCGGTTAGTAATAAACAAAATTTCTTTTTTAATCGCTGTGCAAATTCATAGTTTTTTGTTTTATTATTTTTAAGTTTATGTGCTTCATCGATAATAATAAGGTCATATTCTAAGTTCAAAACGATATCACGATGCGGTGAACGTTTTGCAGTATCAATTGAGGAGACAATCACATCGGCTTGTTCCCATGAATAGCTTTTCTTTTGGGCTACAGCTGGAATGAAAAACTTTGTATTCAGTTCGTATGCCCATTGTGATACGAGAGAAGCTGGGACAAGTATAAGTACCTTTTTCACGAGCCCGCGGACCATGTATTCTTTCAAAATAAGTCCAGCTTCGATTGTTTTTCCAAGGCCTACTTCATCTGCTAGAATCGCTTTACCGTTCATTTGTTCAATCACATTTTGAGCGACTTCTAATTGATGCGGAAGCGGTGTGAAATGGGATAAATGTTTCGGTGCTTGTAGTCCATCAAAAGTAGGAACAAGTAACGATTTTTCTGTTTCATAAGCTAAGTGATATAAATCCCAGTTTGTCCAAGGACCATCTTCGTCAATTCTATTTAAAAAATTGTTTTGCCATGTCCGATCTACGGAAATATCGACATTCATTACAACTCTCCCACCTTTTATAAACTAAAGTAATTATTTTTTAATGTATGATGATTTGCCTTAAAAGAAGGCATAATTATCGTTATTAAAGGCTATATGATAGACAATAATAAAGTATTAAATCTCAAAAGCTGTATTTATTGTGTTTTAACATAAAAAATTCTAAATTATTTTTTATGCTAGAATATTGATGAAATATAGCGAATGATGTTAGGATAATGGTGTGAAATGTGTGGAATCTTTCGTATTTTATCCAAGAAAGTGATTTTTTATTTACGCTTTCATAAAAAAATATAATGAGATTCCGTATATCCTATCTTTTCAGAATGAAAATGTTTAGAAAAGGGAAGCAACTTTTATTGATTTGTCAAAGCATAAGGGGGAGAGAGCATGATTACATTACAACGTACACCGTTATTTGATGTATACGCGAAGTATGGTGGGAAAACAATCGACTTCGGTGGTTGGGAATTACCAGTTCAATTTTCAAGCATTAAAGAAGAACACGAAGCTGTACGTACAGCTGCAGGTTTGTTCGATGTGTCTCATATGGGAGAAGTTGAAGTAAAAGGTGTAGATAGTTTAGCATTTTTACAACGTGTTGTTACAAATGACGTATCTACCTTAAAGGTAGGGGGCGCACAATATACAGCTATGTGCTATGAAAATGGTGGTACAGTAGATGATTTATTAATCTACAAACGTGGTGAAGAAGACTATTTATTAGTAATCAATGCATCAAATATCGAGAAAGATTACGAATGGTTAGCAAGTCATGTAATTGGCGATACGACAGTAGTCAATGTTTCTAGTGAAGTTGCACAGCTTGCAATTCAAGGACCAAAAGCAGAAGGCATTTTACAAAAAGTTGTGTCAGAAGATTTGAAAGAAATTAAGTTCTTTAAATTTAAAAACGATATTCTTGTAGACGGAATTCCAGCACTTGTATCTCGTACAGGTTACACAGGTGAAGATGGATTCGAAATTTACTGTAAGAGTGAAGATGCTGCAAAACTTTGGGAGAAACTTCTTGAAGTTGGGGCAGAAGAGGGCTTAAAAGCATGTGGTTTAGGTGCTCGTGATACACTTCGATTCGAAGCAACATTACCACTTTATGGACAAGAATTATCAAAAGATATTACACCGATTGAGGCTGGAATTGGCTTTGCGGTAAAAACAAATAAAGAAGCAGACTTCTTTGGAAAAGCAACGTTAAAAGAGCAAAAAGAAAACGGTGCGCCTCGTAAATTAGTCGGCATCGAAGTAATCGAACGTGGAATTCCTCGTACGCATTACCCTGTATTTATTGGTGAAGAAAAAATTGGGGAAGTAACGAGTGGTACACAATCTCCAACGTTAAAGAAAAGCATTGGTTTAGCACTAATTGATGTAAAATACGCAGCAGTTGATACAGAAGTAGAAATTGAAATTCGTAATAAACGCGTCAAAGCAGTAGTTGTTCCAACACCATTTTACAAACGTTCAAAGTAACGGGGAGAGGGGTAGATTTCATGTTGCATCGTTATCTTCCAATGACAGAAGAAGACAAAAAAGAAATGTTACAAACGATCGGCGTTCAAACGATCGATGAATTATTCTCTGATATTCCAGAGAGTGTTCGTTTTAAAGGGGATTTAAAAATTAAAGAAGCAAAATCAGAGCCAGAGCTTTTAAAAGAGCTATCTCAAATGGCTAGTAAAAATGCTAACTTAAAAGAATACGCTTCTTTCTTAGGAGCAGGCGTATACGATCATTATGCTCCAGTAATTGTAGATCATGTTATTTCTCGCTCAGAATTTTATACAGCTTATACACCATACCAACCGGAAATTTCACAAGGGGAATTACAAGCAATCTTTGAATTCCAAACAATGATTTGTGAATTAACAGGAATGGATGTAGCAAACTCTTCTATGTATGACGGGGGTACAGCTTTAGCTGAAGCGGCAATGTTAGCAGCTGGCCATACTCGCAAAAAGAAAATTCTTGTATCTAGCGCGGTTCATCCAGAATCAAGAGCAGTACTTGAAACGTATGCAAAAGGTCAAAATCTTGAAGTTGTTGAAATTAATCATAAAGATGGTGTAACAGATTTAGACGTATTACAAAGTGAAGTAGATGATACAGTTGCTTGTGTAATCGTTCAATATCCAAACTTCTTCGGACAAGTTGAAAAATTAGCTGATATTGAAAAAATCGTTCATCAACAAAAATCATTATTTATCGTTTCTTCAAATCCATTATCATTAGGCGCATTAACACCACCAGGGAAATTTGGTGCTGATATTGTAATCGGTGATGCACAACCATTCGGTATTCCAACGCAGTTTGGTGGACCGCACTGTGGTTACTTTGCAACAACGAAAGCATTTATGCGTAAAATTCCAGGACGTCTTGTTGGACAAACTGTAGATTCAGATGGTAAACGTGGATTTGTATTAACGTTACAAGCACGTGAACAGCATATTCGTCGTGATAAAGCGACATCTAACATTTGTTCAAACCAAGCGTTAAATGCATTAGCAGCTTCTGTTGCAATGACGGCACTTGGCAAACAAGGTGTGAAAGAAATGGCACGTCAAAACATTTCTAAAGCACAGTATGCAAAACGTCAATTTGAAGCGAAAGGCTTCACAGTAACATTTGCTGGACCATTCTTCAATGAGTTTGTTGTAGATTGCAAACGTCCAGTGAAAGAAGTAAACGATGCATTATTACAAAAGAATATTATCGGTGGTTATGATCTAGGCCGTGATTATAAAGAGCATGAAAACCATATGCTTGTAGCAGTAACTGAGCTTCGTACAAAAGAGGAAATTGACACACTTGTAAACGAAATGGGGGCTATCCAATGAAGAACCAAGACCAAGCACTTATCTTTGAAGTGAGTAAAGAAGGACGCATAGGATATAGCTTACCCAAATTAGATGTAGAAGAAGTGAAACTAGAAGATGTGTTTGAGAGCGATTATATTCGAGTAGAAGATGCAGAGCTACCAGAAGTATCTGAACTTGATATTATGCGCCACTATACAGCACTTTCAAACCGTAACCACGGTGTTGATTCTGGATTCTATCCACTTGGATCTTGTACGATGAAATATAATCCGAAAATTAATGAGAGTGTAGCTCGTTTCGCAGGATTTGCAAATATTCATCCACTGCAAGATGAAAAGACAGTACAAGGTGCAATGGAATTAATGTACGACTTACAAGAGCATTTAATTGAAATTACAGGTATGGATACTGTTACTTTACAACCAGCAGCTGGTGCACATGGAGAATGGACAGGTTTAATGTTAATTCGTGCATACCATGAAGCGAATGGTGACTTTAACCGTACGAAAGTAATTGTGCCTGACTCTGCTCACGGAACGAACCCAGCATCTGCAACTGTAGCTGGTTTTGAAACAATTACAGTAAAATCAAATGAAAATGGCCTTGTTGACTTAGAAGACTTAAAACGTGTTGTAAACGAAGAAACAGCAGCACTTATGTTAACAAATCCTAATACATTAGGGCTATTCGAAGAAAATATTTTAGAAATGGCAGAAATCGTCCATAATGCAGGCGGTAAATTATACTATGATGGTGCAAACTTAAATGCGGTATTAAGCCAAGCACGCCCAGGAGATATGGGATTTGACGTTGTGCATTTAAACCTTCATAAAACATTTACAGGTCCTCACGGCGGTGGTGGCCCAGGTTCTGGTCCAGTAGGTGTGAAAGCTGATTTAATTCCGTACTTACCAAAACCGATTTTAGAGAAAACGGAAAATGGTTATCACTTCAACTACGACCGTCCAGAAGCAATTGGTCGTGTGAAACCATTCTATGGTAACTTCGGAATTAACGTTCGTGCATACACGTATATTCGCTCTATGGGTCCAGATGGCTTGCGTGCAGTAACGGAGTATGCTGTATTAAATGCGAACTATATGATGAGAAGATTAGCGCCATTCTACGATCTTCCATTCGATAGACATTGTAAGCATGAATTTGTATTATCAGGTCGTCGTCAAAAGAAACTTGGTGTACGTACATTAGATATCGCAAAACGCCTGCTTGATTTCGGTTACCATCCACCAACAATTTACTTCCCATTAAATGTGGAAGAATGTATTATGATTGAGCCGACAGAAACAGAATCAAAAGAAACATTAGATGGTTTCATTGATAAGATGATTCAAATCGCTAAAGAAGTAGAAGAAAATCCAGAAGTTGTACAAGAAGCACCGCATACGACAGTCATTAAACGTTTAGACGAAACGATGGCTGCACGTAAACCAGTTTTACGTTATGCGAAGCCAGCTCCTGTACAAGTTTGATTAAAATAACAAAGGAAGAACTCGCTGAGGCGGGTTCTTTTTTTGTATGGATAATTTGTCCCGCATTAACGGACAGTAAACTCCCAACTCAAAACTTAGCTGGTGCAAAGAAGCCAGGTGGGAGATAAACTGTCCGTAAATGCCCGATTGGTTCAACTAATAATCAGTGGGGATGAACAAAAATCCCCACTGCATAAAGTTTCACTTTATGCAGAAATAGTGAAGAAAATGTTAAAAAAATATGTTTTTTGTTTCCTAATGGTGTAAAGGTGTAGTTTTATAGGTAGTTTTGTTGAAAAAGTCGGTTTGATAAAAGTATTTATTTTTGTTAGAATTTTATTGAAATTAAGAAGATGTGATGAGGCAAAGATTACTCATTTTTATGTATATGTGAAAAAACGAACAAGACGGGGGTGAAAGTGTGGGATATCGATGTTATAGAATGGTATACCATTTAGAAAATGGAGAAACAATTAAAGATGTAAAAGAATTTTGCTATCGAGACCAAGGGAAAGTATTAGAAAGAGTAGCAAATCGTGTAATGGATAATAGAGAAGTGACGGCGATTGATAAACAAGGAACAATCATTTCAATAGCATGTGAGGACATTGTAAAGGTAGAACTTGATTACATAACAGAAAGTTAACCTTGAGTCATATCGAATTATTCGATAAAATAAACTGTTGAATGGTGAAGTGAGAAGAGAGGAGTTTATCATGGGTAGTACAAGACACTTTTATATGTTTATCTTAGCGTTTGTTCTTGTTGTGGCATTAACGATTTACTTAATTGTTGACAGCAGCTGGTACAATACAGTTCATCCGGCATTCCTTCTGTTTATGTATATAGGAATTGCAGTAGTAAGTTTCGGAATGAGAGACGAGATGTTAGATCGCTTTGAAAAGTGATACATATACGAAAGACCAACAGGAAAATGTTGGTCTTTTTTTCTTGCCAAAAATAGGATGCTGTGTATATACTGTATATATAAGGTATACACAGTATATACACACACTGGAGGAAAACATGAATATTATTATTTCGAATTCTTCCCAAGACCCTATTTATGTGCAAATAAGAAAACAATTAAGCCAGCTTATTTTAAATGGCGGTTTAAAGGGTGGAGATCAATTACCGTCTATTCGTAGCTTAGCGAAGGAATTACAAATTAGTGTCATTACAACGAAGCGTGCATACGAGGAGCTTGAAAAAGAAGGATATATAGAAACTGTTGCTGGGAAGGGGACTTATGTTTCACGTAAAAATAATGAACTATTAAAAGAACAGCGGCTTCGCCTATTGGAAAGTAAAGCGGAAGAGATTGTGAATGAAAGTAAAGCGTTGCAGCTTTCACTTGAAGATTTACAGCAGATGATTGCGTTTTTATATAAGGGGGAATGAGAGAGATGTTAGAGTTAAAAAATGTTTGTAAAAGTTATGAAGGTTTCGCAGTGAAAAATATAAGTTTTACGTTACCACGCGGATATATTATGGGGTTTGTCGGACCGAATGGGGCCGGGAAAAGTACGACAATCAAAATGATTATGAATTTAATTAAAAAAGATAACGGAGATATAAAAATTTTTGGCAAGGACAATAAGAAAGCTGAAAAGGAAATAAAACAAAATATCGGCTTTGTATATGATGAAAATCATTATTACGAAGATTTAACGTGTGAACAAATGAAGCGTATTATTGCACCGTTATATAAAAAGTGGGACGAAGAGCAGTATCAATCGTATATGCATAGATTGCAAGTTCCGAAGTATAAAAAAATTAAAGAATTATCAAAAGGAATGAAAATGAAATTTGCGATTGCCATCGCACTTTCGCACCACGCAGAGTTTATTATTATGGACGAACCGACAGCAGGGTTAGATCCAGTTGTTCGAAGTGAATTACTTGATATGCTGCAAGAAATTGTAATGGAAGATGAAGTATCCGTGTTATTCTCAACGCACATTACAACAGATTTAGAGCGCATTGCAGATTATGTTACGTTCATCAATGATGGAGAAATTATATTTACTGGTGAAAAAGAAGACTTAATGGAGAACTACGTAATCGTAAAAGGAAGTAATGATTTATTAGACCGAGAAGGAAAAGAACTATTTGTTGGATTACGAAAAAATAAATTTGGTTTCGAAGGTTTAGCGAAGGATAAACAAGGAATTATCGATTGGTTTGGAAATGAGGTTGTACTAGAAAAGCCTACATTAGATGACATTATCGTTTACACTGCGAAAGGGAGAGGTGCCTATGCGTCAGCTTGTATATAAAGATTTGTTCTTTTTTCGGGTAATGTGGTTAGTGAATTTTGTTATGCCTCTTTTGTTTTTTATGTTAGAGCCAAGTGGTGAATTTTTATTTCCGATGAGTTGTCTATTTATAACCCTCTCCTCCGTTATGACGTTAACCTTTATGGATGAAAGAAATAAAAGTGACATTATTATAAATAGTTTACCAGTAAGTCGGAAGGATATCATTATTGCTAGATATATTTCCTGTGCAATATTTATTGTCGGTGCCATGGTTTCAACTATGATAATTGTATTCCTTTTAAGAGGTATTGCTGTTATTGATGATATTGGTGTATACCATCCTAATTTTTATATTGAAATTCCATGGTATGTAGTGGTAAGTGGAGTGATTTATTCTGTAGTATTTGTGGCGACATTTTTTCCTAGTTATTATGGTACAAAATCAAAGGGCATGAGAAGTATAGTATCAGCGGCAGCAATGGGGATTGGTGTACTTCTTTGGATATTTATTAGTGATGGGCTGAATGAAACAACATCTTCATTCAGTGAGTGGATTATGAATCCAGTACATATTGGTGTATTTACGGTTGGAGGAATGATATTAGCTAGTGCCTATATCGCTTCTATGTTTCTTACAATTAAAATTCATGAAACGCGTGATTTATAGAGAGGAGAATTCATATGCAACAGTTGATTTTGAAGGAGTTTTTTTTACAGAAGAAGATGTTTCCTTTCTATTTTTTAATCCCTATTTTATCTATTTTTAAGAATTCCGTCGAACCAATGGGGATTGCAATAGGAGTATTTATAACATGTAGTACGATTATATATATTTCTTTTTATTATGACGAGAAAAGTAAAGCAGAAAAAGTGTTAGTGAGTTTGCCTATAACGAGAAAAGAGATAATTATAGCTAAATATATTTCAAGCACATTATTTATTATGGCTGGTTTGAGTGTAACTTTTATAGTCGTAATATTAGGAAATATTTTATTGAACAGAGATATAGTTATGCCTGGGTATGCAATATTTTCAGCAATAGTAGCAACTTTGATTTATTGTGCAGTAACGATACCGACTAATTACATTGGGGGATATAAAGTTATTACTGTCTTGAATTTGATTATGCTTTTTCCTTTAATGGGTATGATTGGTCTTATGTGCAATATTTTTGGTGATAAAACAATTATGTTAAAAGTACTTCACTCTCAAGAGGCTACACTAGCAATGGGTGTTCTTAGTATTGGAGTGTTAGTAAGTATAGTCATATCAATGTTTCTCTCAATGAAAATGTTTCAGGAGGCAGAGTTATAGAAGGAGCATTTTCATATTAGGAGGGGTAATACATGATCAAGCAACTAATTTTAAAAGATTTCATTATTCAATGGAAATTTTTAATTTGGTACATACTGTATCCTGTTTTCTTTTATATGGCCTTAACAGATACGGAAAATCTGTTCATAATTATGTCAGTAATTATTACAATTGGGGCAACAGTAAAAACATTTGAAGCAGATAGTAAAAATGAGAGTGAAGTTATAGTAAATAGTTTGCCAATATTGAGAAAACAAATTGTGTATGCGAAATATATAGTAGCAATAATTATTCTTTTTATAAGTGTAACGGTCGGTTGTTTCACGATAGGAATGAAGAGCGGGGTTAACTTATTTGAATTTATTGAAACGACAATGGTTGCTAGTATTAGCTTTATTTTATTGTATTTAAGCTTTGTTTTACCAATAGCCTTTTGGCTAGGGTATAAGAAATCCATTTTCATTACGATAGTAATATTCATGGCACCGATAGTTGTTTTAGAAGCTTTGTTTCAAATCAACTTAGAACAAATTCAACTATATAACAGCTTGTTATTCATTAGTTCAATATGCATGTTCATAATATCTATCTTTGTTTCAGTAAAAATATATGAAAAAAGAGAATTTTAAAAGGTGCCTTAAAAAAGGCACCTTCTTCAATAACGACAATACGAGAGCAGTAGTTTATAAAAAGAAACGCTATTTGGTACATCTTTTGGAGTATGTAATATAAAGCTGAAAACGATAACGAGAATAAGAAATAGGAAAAATAAAAATAGAATTTGCTTATGTATAGAATTTTGCATATTATCCACTCCTTTTTTAGGTAGTATGTCCAAAAGAAAGGAGTATATGAAAAATGTTAGGAGGGGAGAATGATGAACAAAAGAAAATGGTTATATAGAATAGGAATATTTTTATTTTCAATCGGCCTCATATTAGCAAATGTTTACTCGGATATACCACTGTTATTTCCAAGTTTACATAAAGGGGTTGGTATAAGTATTGCCATAATTGGTCTGTTTTGTCTTATCACATGTAACTTCTACAGAAAGTCTGAATGAATATAAAAAAGGACAGTTATTCTTTTTCAGAAATACTGTCCTTTTTAAATAACTTATTCCATAGTTTGGCGATACTCCATATAATGACGATTGCAATGGAGGTGATAATGGACCAAACAATCGATATAATTTCAAGTGTCATGTTAGGAAGGAATGTGAGAATGGATAATACTTTATGAAACAATGATTCTATTATATGAAAACTTATTTGTAATAGAATGAGGATACCAAGTGTGATCCATGCTAATATTTTCTTTCCTTTTTCTTTCCACATGACATTCACCTCACGTTAGCTTAATAGTTTTAAGCCAACAGCGCCGCATAGAATACAGCTTAAGAAAGCAAGACGACGCCAATCCGCTGATTCTCGGAAAATGAGAATGCCTAGAAGTGCACTTCCAGCAGTTCCGATTCCAGTCCAAATTGCGTAAGCAGTTCCCATCGGTAATGTGTTCATCGCAAGAGATAAGAAGAAGAAGCTTACGCCGAAGTTAGCGATTAAAATAACTTTTGGTGCCCAGCCTTTCTTTTCAGTGGCTACTTTCATAAAGAGTACACCAATAATTTCACAAATACCAGCTAGAATTAAAAATACCCAAGCCATTTTATGCGGCCTCCTTCGCTTCTTTTTCTTCTGTTACTCGTTTTAAACCAATTACTCCGAAGAAGATTAAACCGATTAATAAAACTTTTACGATAGAGAAAGGTTCTCCGAAGATGAAAATCTCTGTAAGAACGATTCCGCCAGCTCCGATTCCTGTAAAGACTGCGTATACAGTGCCGACAGGTAAATCTTTATAAGCTCTAAATAATAAGACGAAACTAATTGTAATTAATAGAGCAACACCAGCCCATTCAAGTGGTGCCTCTGCTTTTTTTAGTCCAATCACCCAAAATATTTCAATAATACCAGCGATGATTACATAAATCCATGCCATATGTCATTTCTCCTTCCTACCAGTCGTTAGGTAAAGGGCTTAAAAACGACGCATTGCAAAGGAGCAATCCGTCAGTTTGAAAGTCCGCGCCAAAATACTTTCCAAGAAGCGTCTAAACGTGTCTCAAAACGATTTAAACCTGCGTATAATAGTTCAACCATAAGACCGTCGAGTAAGCATAGAAAAGCCTCTAAGGCGTCTTTTACTTCAATGTTATGCAGCTCATCTTGTTCGCTTGCTCTTTTAAATACAGGGAATAAAAGTTTTCCGACGTTTTCAATGTGTACATTTGCTTTATTAATAATTTGTTCGCGAAATGCATCAGGCGGAAAATAAGAAGTTCGTAACCAAAACATTGATTCTTCACTTTCACCAAATCGTTTTGCATACCCTTTTAATAATTTTAAAAGCAATTCTTCAGTGGACGAATTGGAAAAGCTTTCGATATCGCCTGTGAAGCTCTGCAAATCTTTTTGAAGAGCAGATTCTAAGCATATGAAATATAGCTCTTCTTTTCCTTTAAAGTGTGCGTAAATCGATGGTTTTTTAATCCCAACTTCTTGAGCAATATTTGCCAATGAAGTTCCTTCATAGCCGTAGCGTGCGAAATGAGAAAGTGCTACAGCTTTAATGCGGTTTGCTGTCATTTTCATCCCCTACCTACCGTTCGTTAGGTTCATTATATGAGATGGGAAATATAAAGTCAATAGGTGAAGAGCTGAGAAAGAGCGTTATAAGTAACGCTCTTTTTAGACAGTCTCTCGCTCAATTAAATGGAATGAAAGTTCTTTTGCACTGCCGACAATTTGCTCGCTTTGGATCTGCTTATGGAATAAAGAAAAAGCATGTGAGCCCATTGCGAGACCGGGATGTTCAATTGTGGAAATTTCTAATGCCTTTGAAATTTCATGATTATCAAATCCAAGGATAGCAAGGTCTTCAGGTACTCGAATACCATGTTTTCGAGCCTCTGTTAATAAACCAGCTGCAACTTGATCGTTCGCTGTGAAAATAGCAGTTGGACGATTTTTCATATTTAAAATACGATGGAGTATTTGTGCTCCGTCCTGCATTGTATAGCATTGGTGGAAAATCCATTCAGGATGCAACGTTTTGCCTTCGTTACGAAGTGTATCGGCGAACGCTTTTTCGCGCTCCATGGAATTTACACTTGTTTTTCTTGCTAAACAAATTCCGATTTTTTCATGGCCTCTACTTAGTAAATAGGCAGTACCAAGACGGAAACCTTCATAATGATCTACGTAGATGGATGAAATGAGGGGATGCTTCATTTTTTCACATGAAATAATAGGGGCAAATTTTGCAAAAGGTTCGATTTGTTCCCAAGAGCTCGTTCGGGAGCAAATAATCATCCCATCAAATTGTTTCATTTTCATCATTTCAAGAACACGAATTTCTTCAATGCTATCGTAATTCGTTTGACATAAATTAATATGATACCCAGCTAATAACGCTTCGTTTCCGATTCCTTCAATAATCGTACTGAAGTAGGGGAGGTTAATGAAAGGAAGCATAACGCCAATTGTATATGTTTTCCCTCTTATTAAATGGACAGCATTTATATTTTTTGCGTAGTTTAATTCTTCAACAGCATCTAGAACACGCTTACGCTTTTCTTCTTTTACGTAAGGGTGATTATTCAGGACACGAGAAACAGTTGATATCGATACACCAGCAGTTTTAGCAATTTGTTTTATATTGGCCATATGTATCACCTCTTTCCCTTATTATAAAGGGAAAATAATAAGAAAGAAAAAATCTTGACCTGAAAAGCTTTTCACAAACTATGGTATTAATAAGACTTCTTTTTATTCGCGTAACCTTTTCATTTGGGCGTAAGAATGATAGGGGTCTTTTTTGTTTGCAAAAAGTGTTGTCAAAATGTGTGAGAATAACGTGGAAAGTTTTCAAAGGTGGAGTTTGGTGACAAAGCGAATATGAAGAGAATATCAACGCTTCGTTCGTTAAGAGAGCGGTATGAAAGGGCGGAAACAAATTGAAAAAAAGAATCATTTGTTTCGTGTTTTCTAGTTTCGTGCTTAGTTCGTGTTCGTTTCAGCAAACGATGCAAGAAGAAAAACACTTTGTGGGAACAACGGGAGGAGCTATGGATCGTGTTACGGATCCTATTCCGCTAAAGGAACTTCCAAAATATTTTCCGGTGAAGTTTAAAGTTCCAACGTTTTTACCGTACGATATTACAAGTGATGTGAAGGGGGAAGTAAGAACGCTTGGGAAAAAGAACACTGTCTTAACGATTAAATATAAACAGAAAGAACCAGGTAGAAATGAGTATATTGAGTTAAATGTCGCGAACTTTCCTTATAGTTTTCCGGATCTTGTGGAAGAGAAGCGATTTCAAGAACAAATGAAACTGAATAATGGAACGTCTGCTTATTTTAAAAATAAAGATGATTATGAACGTGGTGACGAATTTGCTACGCTTATATGGAAAGAGAAAGGAATTGAATATCAACTGCTGTATCGGAATGTAGAAGAGAACGATGAAAAGGTAATCAAGCAGAATTTATTATACATTGCGAATAAGATGAAATGAAAAAACTAGCTGATTTATTCAGCTAGTTTTTTGTATGTTATTATTTCTTTTTAATTTTGCCTGTCCAAGATTTAAATCCACCTTGTAATTGGTAGAAATCTTTGTAGCCTTGTTTTTTTAAGTATTGCGCTGCACGACCTGTACGGAATCCGCTTTGGCAATATAAGTAAACAGGTTGATCTTGACGAAGTTCTTTATGGCGAAGGCGAATTTGTGATAACGGAATGTTACGTGCACCTAAAATATGCCCTGCGTTATATTCGTCTGCTTCACGAATATCGATAAGCTGTGCTTTACGGTAGCCAGCGCGAAATTCTTCTTCTGTAAGAGTTTTAATTAATTTTTTCTGATAGAAGTACATCCATACAGTGTAGCCGATAAATGCTACGATTACGGCTAATAAAATAATCCAAGTTGTTGACACGATTCTATCGCTCCCTTTTTTCTTATCCTACTTTCAATATTATAATGCCCTTATGTATTTATGCAACAGATTCATTTGCATATAAGAAGAAATTTCGTATTCTTTCACAAATTTTGTCGAATTTGGTAGACTAGAGAATGTGAAAAATAATTGGTTATATGAGGTGCAGGATGGGAAAAGAAAAATGGTGTTATATTAACTCTGGTCAATGTTCACCGGCATTTAATATGGCGTTAGATGAATGTTTATTAAATTGGCAAAGTGAAAAGAAAATGCCACCAACAATTCGTTTTTATGAATGGGAAGTACCAACATTAACAGTTGGGTATTTTCAACGTGTTGAAAAAGATATTAATATGGATGTAGTTAACGAAAAGAAATATGGATTCGTTCGTCGTCAAACAGGCGGCAGGGGTGTACTACATGACAAAGAGTTAACGTATAGTGTTATTGTGTCTGAAGATCATCCGAATATGCCGAAAACAGTTACAGAAGCGTATCGTGTTATCTCGCAAGGTTTATTAGATGGTTTTAAGGCATTAGGGTTAGAAGCCTATTATGCAGTTCCAAAAACAGAAGCAGATCGTGAAAATTTAAAAAATCCACGTTCAGGCGTATGTTTTGATGCACCATCTTGGTATGAAATTGTAGTGGAAGGACGAAAAATTGCTGGTAGTGCTCAAACACGTCAAAAAGGTGTTATTTTACAGCATGGATCGATTCCATTAGAAATTGATTTAGATGAACTATATGATCTATTTTTATTCCCAAATGAACGTGTGAAGGAACGTATGAAGAGTATGTTCTCTTCTAAAGCAGTAGCAATTAATGAATTAACAGACCGTACATTTACGATAGAACAGTTAATTAAAGCGTTTGAAGTTGGCTTTGAAAAAGGATTGGATGTAGAACTTGTTCCATATGAATTAACAGAAGAACAGTTACATGAAGTTCAAACGTTAGCGAAAGAAAAGTATGAAAGTAATGAGTGGAATTATAAAAAATAAGAGATGGCAATTGCCACCTCTTATTTTTTTATAGTAAATTAAGTACTTTTTCTACTTTGATTCCTTTATCTTGTAAAGAACGAAGGCGACTTACAACGTCCATAATTTCTTTGTCAAATGTAACGCTAATACCTTGGCTTTGTAGTTCTTCTTTTAAGCTTTCAATAGAATCATCTATGTCGATGCCAAGCTCGTAATCTTGACAAACTTCAATTGTCTTTTTCACGAGTTTAACATAATTTTCTTGTAGTTTTGAATTTGTTTCAGTCAAAGCAGGCTGCTTCGGTTTTGCAGGAGCAACCGGTGCTGTCTCTTGCTTTGTAACTGGAGTAGGGACTGCTTTTTTCACAGGCGCTGGAGTAACTAGTTCTACAGCTGCTTCTACGCTTACTGGCTTCGGTGTCGGTACCGGAGTAGGCTTAGGTGCCATAGCAGGTGTTTCCACACGCGTAACAGGCTTAGGAGCAGGTGTAATTGCTTTTGGAGCTTCTACAACTACTTCTTTTTTCGGTGCTGCTTCTACCTGTGTTTCTTCTTGCTCGGCAGCTTCTTTATTTTCTTTACTCCACATAACGCGTTCAATTTCTAGAGACACATTGTTTTTGTTCATCGCTGTTAATGTAACTTTACCAACTTCAGCGTTTCCAGTGAAATCAACAATTTTATAAATAACACTCTTGTTCCAATCCACGTTTCCGCTCAAAAATAATTCTTCGTTACATTTCGGCGTTAAGCCCTCGATTTTAATTTCTGCGTTTACACCGTTTTCACTATATACCATAATTAGCGAAGCATTTACATCTTCGTCTGCTAACATTAGTTCACGTACCATTTTGCCGGTGCGTACTTGCGTTTTCTTCTTAACTGACATCTAATTTCTCCTCTCAAAAATTCAGTAATAATAAAAAAATCGTATAACGAAAAATAATTGCTCACGAAGATTTATGATACCGATAATAAAAGCATCACGTCAACAATTAACTTTAATTATTTTGCATTTTTCTTATTTTCTTTATGAAATTTTTCAATTTGTAAAATTAGACAGAAGAAAAAACAGCCTTTTGAAGGGCTGTTAAAAATTTGATTTTTTATATAGTAATTTATATAAAATAAAAAATAAGATAGCAATTAAAGCATTTTGCCAAAAGTTTAGATGATAAATGAGGTAAGGTTGCTTTTGGAAATAAATATTTAAGAATACAGCGGAACAAAATGGAGTAGCAAATGCGAATCCAAATAGAATTCTTCTTTTCCAATTCATTTTCTGATTAAAGGAGTAACGCTTTAATAAATATAAAATAAATAGTATACCTAGTATAATTATTGAAACGGACAAAGTAGTTCCAAGGATGCTAAAAGGCGGACTTGATAATGTATTGTTTTTTTCAAAGAAAAACATAAAAAATGAAATAATTGCATTTATGCCAAACTGTATAGCAAGAAGTAAGCTAATAGAAAATCCAATTAAAGAGGCTTTTTCTAACTTTGTTTGAGTTGGTAAAGCTGATATAAGTTCATCGCAATAAGATTGTAAATTATCTCCGAAGATGTCATAAGCGTTTTTATTTTCTGCTTGTGCTTCGATGAGGTGATCTAATATTTCTAGTAACAGTTCTTCCATTTGTTGCTCGGGTACGTTTGATATTCGAAGATATACTAACATATCACCATAAGCAGCCTCGTTTTCGGAAGTTAGAAGCTCACGTTTTTTATTATTCAATTCAATCATGTCTTGTGCATTCATCCCTATCACTCCCTCTGTAATAAGTTATTTACCGTAGTAGAAACCATTCCCCAGCTTTGTTTAAATTCTTTAAGTTGTTCTAATCCTTTATCGGTTATGTGATAATATTTTCGCTTTGGACCGAGTGAGGAAGCTTTTAATGTGCCTTCGATCAATTTTTCTTTTTGCATACGTAATAATAACGGATAGATGCTTCCTTCGCTTACGAATGTAAAGCCATGTTTATTTAATTTTGTGCTCAGTTCATATCCGTACACTTCTTCTTGTGAAATGATGTATAGGATACAACCTTCTAGTACACCTTTTAACATTTGGCTGTGCATGATTTCACCACCTTTTACTCAGGTAACTTGCGTTGCAAGGTAGCTGTTATCCGGATTATAACATTCAGTAACTTGCAACGCAAGTTACTGAAGTGGAAAACTTTAATGAGTGTTAATTTTTCAATGTTTCCCATACTAACGAGAGGAGGGAAGCGTATGAAACCATTTATGCCAAAACTCGTGTACTTTGAACCGAAGGCACTTGAATATCCACTTGGAAAAGAGCTTTATGAGAAGTTTACGAAGATGGGATTAGAAATTCGTGAAACGACATCCCATAATCAAATTCGGAATTTGCCGGGTGAAAATGATTTACAAAAGTATCGTAATGCAAAAGCAACGCTTGTCGTTGGGGTGAGGAAGACATTAAAGTTTGATACTTCAAAACCGTCAGCTGAATATGCAATTCCGCTTGCAACAGGATGTATGGGACATTGTCATTATTGTTATTTGCAAACGACACTTGGGAGTAAGCCTTACGTTCGCGTGTATGTGAATCTTGATGAAATATTTGAGAAGGCACAGCAATATATGGATGAAAGAGCACCTGAAATCACAAGGTTTGAAGCTGCTTGTACATCAGATATCGTTGGGATTGATCATTTAACACATGCATTAAAGAGGGCGATTGAATTTATTGGAGAAAGTGAGCATGGGCGTTTGCGTTTCGTTACGAAATATTCGCACGTTGATCATTTGTTAGATGCAAAACATAATGGGAAAACGCGTTTCAGGTTTAGTATTAATTCACGGTATGTAATTAAAAATTTTGAACCAGGGACATCACCGTTTGAAGAAAGAATTGAAGCTGCTCGTAAAGTAGCAGGCGCGGGTTATCCACTTGGTTTTATAGTTGCGCCACTTTATATGCATGAAGGATGGGAAGAAGGATACCGTGAACTATTTGAGCGACTGTACAATGCGCTGAAGGATATGACGATACCAAATTTAACGTTTGAATTAATTCAGCATCGTTTTACAAAACCAGCGAAAAAGGTTATTCAAGAGCGTTATCCAAATACGAAGCTTGAAATGGATGAAGAGAAGCGGAAGTATAAATGGGGACGATATGGCATCGGAAAATATGTATATAAAAAGGATGATGCAGCAGTATTGGAAGAAACGATAAGAGGTTATATAAATGAGTTTTTTCCTAATGCAGAAATACAATATTTTACTTAAGGGGGGTCTGTATGCAAATACAGATTCTTTTTTGTTTTATATATTTAGGCTCGTTTTCAACTTGTCACGTTATTCTTTCTGGTGTATCATTTTATTGATTGCTTCGTACGGAATAAGCAAAATGAACTTGGATGGAGGAAACCGATGCCTACCCCTAGTATGGAAGATTATATTGAACAAATTTATTTGTTGATTGATGAAAAGGGTTACGCCCGCGTATCTGATATTGCTGAAGCGCTTAGTGTACATCCATCCTCTGTAACAAAAATGGTGCAAAAATTAGACAAAGATGAATATCTAATTTATGAAAAATATAGAGGGCTTGTATTAACAACAAAAGGTAAAAAAATCGGAGAACGTCTCGTATATCGTCATGACTTGCTAGAGCAATTTATGCGTATTATCGGTGTGGATGAAAGTAAAATTTACAATGATGTAGAAGGAATTGAACATCATTTAAGTTGGGAAGCGATTGATCGCATTGGTGATTTAGTGCAATACTTTGAACAAGATGCAGTCCGAGTGGAAACGCTTCGCGGTGTTCAAAGAGCAAATGAAGAGAAAAGTAATTAAGGGGAACGTATGGCGTTTCCTTTTTTATTTCAATTCGAAAAGGATGGGAGAATTATGAAAGCAATTATTTTTGATTTTGATGGATTAATTGTGGACACAGAAACGATATGGTTTCACTCTTTCAGAGATGCTGTTCGTGAATACGGCGGGGAACTACCTTTAGAGGAATTTGCGAAATGCATTGGAACAACAGATGAGGTACTTTATACATATTTAAATGATCAATTAAAAGAGAAGTTTAACAAAAGTGTATTAAAAGAAAAAGTGGCAACTTTACATAAAGAGAAAATGAGAATACCAGAAGCTCGTGACGGGGTAAAAGAATATTTAGAAGAAGCGAAAGAAATGGGATTAAAAATCGCACTAGCTTCTAGTTCTTCTAGAGAATGGGTTATTCATTTTTTAGAAGAGCTACAAATTCGAGAATATTTTGAAGTAATTAAAACGAGAGAAGATGTTGAGAAGGTAAAACCAGATCCAGCTCTTTATCGAGTTGCAATAGAAGAATTAGGAATTAAGCCATCTGAAGCTGTTGTATTTGAAGACTCATTAAATGGATTGAGAGCAGCAGTTGCAGCGGGATTAACGTGCGTTGTGGTACCTAATGATGTGACACGGAATTTACCGTTTGAAAATCATCATCTTCGAATTGAAAGTATGAGAGAGAAAAGTTTAAAAGAAGTGCTTCAAAGTATAAAAAAAGACCGTATTTCCTAAAAGGAAGCACGGTCTTTCTTTTTGCTTTTTTTGCCTTCAATGACAGTTAAATGAGACTGTTTTCTTTTTCGTTTCAAAGTGGAAGAATTCCCTTTTTTACTTTTGTCATTAGAAGTATTTGACTTAAAGAAAGAATTGCCTAGGGGTGCTACATTTTGTTTCCCATGTTTGCGGTTCGATTGTTTTGCCGCACGCTTATATGAGCTTTGCGAATTTGCGGAACCACTGGAATTTGTAAACATCTTGTATAGCAAGTAAAAGATACCGACAACAAGTAACATGTACCCGATATTTCTTAATACACCCATGGGATTTGTAATAACAGATGAAACAAGGCCGAATATTGCCAATCCGATAATAAGCACAAATATAGCGAAAGTAAACGAACGACCGTTCATAAGGGACACCTCCTAAAAACATATATTGAAATTAGTATATTAACGATGAGGAAAGGAGTTGAACACCATTTTTAAATAATTATTGTTTGTTCTCTAAACGTAATAATTCTTCAAACGATGCAATTGCTACTTCCACTTGATCATCTGTTGGTTCTTTCGTTGTTAATAGTTGTAGCCATAATCCAGGATATCCAAGTACGCGTAATACGGGAATATCTCGTAATCGATTTGTAAATTGCAATACTTCAAAAGAAATACCAAGTACAACTGGAATTAATAAAATCCTGTTTATAACTCGTGCCCAAAGAGGATCTGTAGGGACTAGGAAATAAACGAACATTCCAATAATGACTGTAAATATAATAAAGCTACTGCCGCATCTATAATGGAGACGAGTTTGCTTTTGAACGTTTTCTACAGTCAGAGGAAGGTTATTCTCGTAAGCATTGATTACCTTATGCTCTGCACCGTGATACTGAAATACCCGCTTAATAAGTGGGGTTAAAGAAATAAAGTATATATAGCTCAATAATAGCATGAGCTTAATGACACTTTCGACAATGATTTGCCCAGTATGAGATGGGAAAATCGGTCTCGTTAATTCAGCTAATAGTGCAGGAACTGCTGTGAAAATGACTTTACCGAATATAAAAGATAAAACGCCAACAGCTGCAACTCCTAATACCATCGTTAATTTTGATTGTTCTTCTTTTTTATTTGCAATTTGTTCATCATCTTCTGGGTGGACGTCAAATCGTTCTGAAGCGAAGTTTAAATGCTTTGCTCCATTCGCACTTGCATCCACAATAGCGGCAATCCCTCGTAAAAATGGAATTTTTTTTAGGGTAGATAGTACTTTATTACGAACGCGTGGTAATCGATAAAATTCAATCGATTTATCTTTACGACGAACCGCTGTAACAGTATATTCTCTACCGCCAAACATAACTCCTTCTATGACCGCTTGCCCGCCATATATTTGTTTTGACTCTTCTGCCATGTTAACACCAACCTGTATTTGTTTCTCTCTTATGTAGAAAAAGAGGCAATTGTCATACTGGGTTCTGTCGTTTTGAAATAAGACAATCACCGAGTTTCCTTTATTTTATCGGCAAATACAAGTAGATGACAAGGGAAAATGTTATGAGAGTCGGACATTTCTTATTCTTTTTATAGACAAATTTCGCAGGATTTAAACATGCTTCAAAATAGTTTCGGGCATACTATTGAGCGGAGGTGTCGATGTGAGTCAAGAACAATTAGGAACAAGGAATTTTGTGCAGATTGGTTTGTTTGGTGGAATCTTTTGGGGCGGGATCTGGTATTTCCTTCATATATTTTCATTCACGGAGGCGGGACCGAATTATTTCCTTTTACCATTTGCGTTTGGAAGTTGGAAAGAGGGTGTATGGGGCAATGTGTTCGGAATAGTGTGTATGGGACTTCTTTCAATTTTGATCGCCTTTTTGTATAAAGCATTTTTTGCGAAGTTTGAAGGGATTATAGCGGGAATTATTTATGGGCTATTTTGGTGGGCACTACTGTTTTGGGGGATGGGTTTAATGGCTCCTGTTATTAAAAGTGCGCTCCATTTACCAAAAGAGACAATTGTGACGACAATATGTATTTTTATATTGTATGGTGTGTTTATAGCATATTCTGTTTCTTACGCAGTAAATAGCAATAAAGCAGAACAAGAAGGGCAAGAGAAGACGAACTATTCAAATAAGTAACTCCTATGTTAAAATATTGTATAGATATTTAATATTAAGGAGTTTTAAGAATATGAAAAAGTTACTCCTCGTAAACGGTCCTAACCTAAATCGCCTCGGTGTTCGTGAGGTAAATGTATATGGAAAGGGCACGCTAGCGACACTTGAAGCAGATATGAAGCAAGAAGCAGAAACAATGGGAGTGGAGTTAGAATGTTTCCAATCGAATCATGAAGGTGCCATTATCGACATTATTCATGAAGCGGAAGATATATATGAAGGGATCATTTTAAATCCGGGAGCATTTACGCATTATAGCTATGCGATTCGTGATGCCATTGCGAGCATTTCGATTCCTGTTATTGAAGTACATATTTCTAACATTCATCAGCGTGAATCGTTCCGTCATGAATCTGTGACGGCAGCTGTTTGTGCAGGTCAAATTGTAGGATTTGGTTTTTATGGCTATAAGTTAGCGTTATTTGCATTAATGGAGAAATTGAGGGAGGCATAAAGTAATGGAGAAAATTGAAAGATTACGAAGTGCATTTGATGAGGCTGGCATTGACGGTATTTTGTTAACAAATGAACATAGTCGTAGATATATGGCTAACTTCACAGGAACAGCAGGCGTTGTTCTTATTTCAAAAGATCGTGCTCAATTTATTACAGATTTCCGTTACGTCGAGCAGGCAAGTAAACAAGCGGTTGGATATGAGGTTGTACAGCACGCAGGATTGATCATTGATGAAGTGGCAAAGCAAGTGAAAGAGCTTGGAATTCAAAAACTTGGTTTTGAGCAAGATACTCTTACATATAGTTCTTATTCAGTGCATAAGGAAGCGATTGATGCTGAATTTATCCCGACTTCTGGACTTGTAGAAAAGTTACGCTTGATAAAGACTGATTCAGAGATTAAGATATTAAAGGAAGCTGCACAGATTGCAGATGCTGCCTTTGAGCATATTCTATCATTCATTCGCCCGGGAGTATCTGAAATTGAAGTGTCAAATGAACTTGAATTTTTCATGAGAAAACAAGGAGCAACATCTTCTTCGTTTGATATTATCGTTGCTTCAGGTCTTCGTTCGGCATTACCGCACGGCGTGGCATCTGAAAAAGTGATAGAAACAGGAGATTTCGTTACATTAGACTTCGGCGCTTATTACAAAGGATATTGTTCTGATATTACTCGTACGATTGCAGTCGGTGAACCATCTGATAAATTAAAAGAAATTTATAATATCGTTTTAGAAGCACAATTACGTGGTGTGAACGGTATTAAAGCTGGTTTAACAGGTCGCGAGGCTGATGCGCTAACGCGTGACTACATAACGGAAAAAGGATATGGTGAATACTTTGGACACTCTACTGGTCATGGAATAGGTCTTGAAATCCATGAAGCACCAGGTTTAGCGTTCCGTTCTGATATAGTACTTGAACCAGGTATGGCTGTAACAGTAGAGCCAGGTATTTATATTCCAGGTATTGGCGGCGTACGTATTGAAGATGATATCATTGTGACAAGTGAAGGTAATGAAGTAATTACGAAATCACCAAAAGAACTTATTATTTTGTAATACACAGGAGGATTTTTTTACATGATTTCAGTAAACGATTTTCGTACAGGTTTAACAATTTCAGTGGACAATGCCCTTTGGCAAGTACTTGATTTCCAACACGTAAAGCCAGGTAAAGGTGCTGCATTCGTTCGTTCTAAACTACGTAATCTTCGCACAGGTTCTGTTCAAGAGAAAACATTCCGTGCAGGTGAGAAAGTAGAAAAAGCACACATCGAAAACCGTCGTATGCAATACTTATACGCAAGCGGTGAGGCTCATGTATTTATGGATAACGGAACTTATGAGCAAATCGAACTTGGTGAAAAACAAATCGAGCGCGAGCTTAAATTCCTAAAAGAAAACATGGAAGTAGCAATTATGACTTACCAAGGCGAAGTACTTGGTGTTGAACTTCCAAACACAGTTGAATTACAAGTTACAGAAACAGAGCCTGGTATTAAAGGTGATACTGCTTCTAACGTAACAAAACCAGCTACATTAGAAACTGGTCTTGTTGTACAAGTACCAATCTTCATTAACGAAGGCGAAATGCTTATCATCAACACTGGTGAAGGTAAATACGTTTCTCGTGCATAGTAAAAAAGCACTCGTGATAATTCACGAGTGCTTTTTTTATAGGAAATAGGGTAGATAGTAAATAGCTGTTATTATAAAACTGACTAAAACAAGTGAAAGAGTACCCATAATAGATGGAGTCAAAACAATTTGAAATGGTTTTATTTCGCCAGTCTCAACGCCAGTTAATGTTTTACTTATTGCGTGATCTGTAATGTTATTTCTATGGTTACTCATAATAATTAACCACATAATTGCAAATATTGCTAAACTACCAAGGAAAAAGGTCTCTATAAATGACCAACCGACTAATAATGAAAAAAGATAAATAAGAGCTAATTCTACTACAACGGTTAAACTAATTTTCAATGCCTTCATATTTTTCCTCCTCATTTTGTAATTTCAACCAGTTTAAAAAATTTTTACGTGACACGACATGCAGAGAGCAAGGTGACTTTACTTCTTTCTCTAGTGCAGCGTGTTCGTCTGGAAACTTGTTTTCCACATGCAATGAAATATAAGGTAGTTTTTCTTGTGCTTTTAGTGAGCGGATATTATTCGTTTTAGCACCAGCAAATACGTAGGAAAGTTGTAAGTCTAAAAAGGCGATTTTAAAGATTTCTTTTTTAGCAGCCTCGTTATAGCCTTTTCCCCAGTACGGATAGCCGAGCCAACTACCAATGTGAGATTGCTTTTTTTCATTATTAATATGTTTAAGTGTGGTGAGGCCAATTATTTCATTTTCTTCATTCACAATCATTCTCGATAAGGATTTCTTTTGACGCTCTTCTTCTATTGCGAAAAGAAGAAATGTTTTCGTGTCTTCGATGTTTTCTACCGTTATTCCCAATGCATTTTTTATATGTGGATCACTTGATAGCTCGAAAATCACATTTGTATGGCATAAATCTAGTGGTAATAAAGTGACGTGTTGCATGGTTTAAACCTCTTTTAAACTAAATATACCATAATATACCATGAAATAATATGAATATTCAGATTGTAATTCGGAATTTAGAGAAAAATTATGTTTTTACTTCTGAAATAGACAACCTCTGCATATGGTTGTACAAATATATTCTTTTTTAGAATACGAAGTTAGTAACTGTTACGGGAGAAGGTGGAAGAATGAAACAGTGGCTAGCGGCAATGGAAACATCCGTGCTTGTTATGGGGGCACTTCGATTATTTTCAGGTAGTGCGGAGATATTTGCTGCTTTGCTTATGCTTTATGTGAATGATGCGAAGAAAGCGTTGTTTATAAATGGTATGTTGGCGTTTGTTGGACCTACCGTATTAATTTTAACAATGACAATTGGGATAGCGAGTGTAGCAAGTGAAATTTCTTTCTTGAAGCTCTTTTTTCTAGCGCTTGGAATTTGCTGTATTTTTATCGCATTACTGAAATAGTAAGTCGAGTATAGTGGGGAGAAGCCGATGAAAGAGGTATTAGAAGTTTTACCAAAAACGATGAAGTACTTAATTGAAGAATGTAAGCAATACGATGCTTTAGAGGAAATTCGTGTTCGAATTGGAAGGCCGCTAGAGTGTATTGCACACGGAAAGGTGTTTTTTTATGACTATATCACTACTGCAGAGGATGCTATTTACTTATTGAATAAGTTAAGTCAATTCTCAATTTATACGATGGAAGAGGAATTAAAACGTGGGTATGTGACGCTTCGCGGAGGGCATAGAATCGGGTTAGCAGGAAAAGTCATTACAGAAAAAAGCGCAGTGAAAATGATTCGTGATGTCTCTTCCTTTAATATTCGTATTGCTCGTCAAAAAATAGGGATTGCTGAACCGCTTTTGCCATATTTGTATGAAAAAAGGTGGTTAAACACGATGGTAATTGGCCCTCCCCAAACGGGAAAAACGACACTCTTAAGAGATGTAGCACGTTGCATGAGTCAAGGGGTAAGTGCTTCGGAAATTCCTTCCTGTAAAGTGGGGATCGTTGATGAACGGTCAGAAATTGCTGGTTGTGTGAAAGGGATCCCGCAATATGATTTTGGTACCCGAGTCGATGTGTTAGACGCATGTCCAAAGGCAGAAGGAATGATGATGATGATTCGTTCTATGAGTCCTGATATTTTGATCGTAGATGAAATTGGCCGTAAAGAAGATAGTGAAGCAATTATGGAGGCAGTGCATGCAGGTGTCCAGCTTTTTATAAGCGCACACGGATTTTCCTATGAGGATGTTGTGAGACGTCCATCGCTCAAGGCAGTGCTAGAGCTTGGTATATTTGATAGGTTTGTGGAGTTGTCAAAAGCGAGGGGTCCAGGAACGGTTATGCAGGTGAAAGATAAATATGGAAAACCAGTGTTATCAAATAGAAAGGCTGAGGGCGTATGGTGAAAATATTTGGTGCAGTGTTAATCGTTGCGGTCAGCACCTTTTTCGGGTTTTCGTACGCTAAAAGATACAGTGAGAGACCGAGGCAACTTAGGTTATTAAAATCAGCACTTCAATCATTAGAGGCAGAAATTATGTATGGACACACACCTTTATCTGAGGCTGCCGAGCGATTAGTTAAACAAATGCCAAAGCCATTAAATTGGATATTTCAAAGTTTCGCTAAAAAACTAGAAAGTGGAGAACAAACAGTAAGGGAAGCTTGGATAGATAGTTTGAAAGAGAATTGGAAGTTGACGGCTTTTCAACAAACCGAGTATGAAATACTGCAGCAATTTGGTGAAACGCTAGGGCAACATGATCGTGAATCACAACAAAAACATATTCGCTTATGTATTACACATTTGGAGAGAGAAGAAGAGGAAGCGAAAGCTTTACAACTGCAATACGAAAAAATGATTAAGAGCTTAGGGGTACTAGCAGGGCTACTTATTGTAATTTTACTGCTATAGGGGGGAGAAAGGCGATGTCCATTGATGTTGGATTAATATTTCAAATCGCCGGAATCGGCATTGTTTTAGCTTTCATTCATACTGTACTAAAAGAATTGAAGCGTGAGGATATTGCAAATTGGGTTATCCTTGTCGGTTTTGTCGTCATTTTATTTCATGTTGCATTTTTAATTAATACGCTATTCGACAAGATTAAAAGTGTCTTTCTCTTCCAGTAAAGGAGGCGGTTCGAATCGAAATTATACAAATTGTCGGATTAGGCCTCGTTGCTACGTTTTTAGCTGCTGTTTTGAACCAGCATAAATCTAGTATTACATCTTTATTTATTGTGTTCGTAGGTAGCGTGATGTTTCTTATTTTAATCGATCAAATTCATTCTATTTTACAAATGATTGAGAGAGTTGCGAGTGAAGCGAAAGTTAGTAACGTCTATGTGGAAACGTTACTAAAGATTATTGGAATTGCTTATATTGCCGAGTTTGGAGCTCAAATTACAAAAGATGCTGGTCAAGGTGCCATCGCTTCGAAAATTGAACTTGCTGGGAAAATCTTAATTCTCGTTATGGCAATTCCTATTTTGACGGTTGTAATTGAAACTATTCTCGGATTTTTACCGACGGGATAAGGGGGAGTGAATGTTGAGGAGGTTTGGAGCTAAGCTGCTATTTGCTTGCTTCCTTTTCTTTTCTTTACCAGTTGTTGTACAAGCTTCTCCTGTAGAAACAAACGTCGTTGATCAACAATTGGATAAGCTCGGAATTGAAGATGTGAAGCAATTTTGGGACGGGCTTGTTACAAAATATGGAGGCTATTTGCCAGAGAGTCAAAAAGGGAGTTTTATGGAGTTTGTAAAGGGAGAAAAAGAATTCTCTCTAAAAGAGTGGATGATAGGGTTATTAAAATATTTATTTCATGAGCTTGCAGCTAATGGAAAACTGCTTGGCACACTCATTATGCTCACAATCTTTAGTGCATTGTTGCAATCACTGCAATCCGCTTTTTCAAAAAGTAGTGTAAGTAAAATTGCTGATGCTGTTGTATATATGGTACTTATTATTTTTGCTTTAAATAGTTTTTATGTCGTTATGACATATGCAAGAGAAACGATACAAACAATGGTAGATTTCATATTAGCGCTATTGCCAATTTTATTGGCGCTTATAGCGACTGGTGGCGGGGTTGTATCTGTATCTTTCTTTCATCCGATTATCATTTTCTTAATGAATACAAGCGGGCTTCTTATGAATTATATCGTTCTACCGCTTTTATTACTGGCAACGATATTAAGTATTGTAAGTACAATGAGTGATCAATATAAAGTGACGAAATTGTCCAAGCTTCTGCAAAACGTTAGCGTTGGGATTATCGGTATCTTTTTAACGATTTTTTTAGGGGTATTATCTGTACAAGGAACAGCAACAGCTGTTGCTGATGGAATAGCTGTGAAAACTGCTAAATTTGTAACAGGGAACTTCATTCCAGTAGTCGGAAGGATGTTTACAGAAGCGGCAGATACTGTTATTAGCGCATCAGGATTATTGAAAAACACAGTCGGAATTATTGGGCTCGTCATTTTATGTTTAATTGTTGCTTTTCCAGCGATTCAAATTTTCTGTATCGCATTTATTTATAAATTCGCAGCAGCAGTATTGCAACCGGTTGGCGGCGGAGCAATTATTCAATGCTTAGACATTATTGGACGAAGCATCATTTACGTATTTGCTTGCTTAGCTATCGTATCATTTATGTTCTTTTTAAGTATTACAATTATTATTGCTGCGGGGAATATTACACTTATGATGCGGTAGGAGGTGAAGAGTATGCAATTTGTTACAGAGTGGATCAGAAATATTATCGTTTTTTTGCTCTTAGCGACAATGCTTCATCTTATTCTTCCAAATTCGAATTTGCAAAAATACGTTAAATTCGTTGTAAGTCTTTTGTTAGTCGTATTAATTTTAACACCTCTTTTTAAACTATTGCAGACAGATGTAAATGAAGTAATTGCAAATTTTAATGAAGAAAAGTACGTAGCAGAAGGATCTGTAAAAAATTCAATAGATTCGAAGAAAAAAGAAATACAAGCTCTAACACGTGCATATAGTTTAGAAGAGATGGCTACCAAAATGAAAAAAGAAGTAGGAAAAGAGTTTGAGAAACAGTATGGTATGTCAGTCTCTGAAATACAAATAGTCGCAGCGGAAAGCACAGCGGAAGTAAAGTCAGCGAAAGATATTCAATCTGTTGTTGTGACGTTAAAAGAAAAAGAACGTAGTAAAAATGATGCAATCGAAACAGTAAAACCAGTTGAAATTAACACGAAAGAACCACCGAAAAAAGTAGAGGAAACGAATGTAGAAATGAAAGACTTCTTTTCAAGCAGGTGGCAACTAGAGAATAAACAAATCCAAGTTCAAATGGAAGGGAGGACAGGTAGAGTAAATGGACAATAAAGATAAAAATTCGAAGTTCTCATTTTTTCGAAACTTATTGAATGGAGATGAAAAAGAAAGTAATGAGAAGGGAAGAAAGGTAACACCTAAGTTCTTACTTGTCCTACTCATACTTGGAATGTTGCTTATGTTTTCTAGTAGTTTTTTTTCAAGTAAAAAAGAAGAAGTACCTGTATTTAAAGAACAAAAAACTCAAAACCAGGAAAAAGATGTACCAACTTTTGGACAAAAAAATAATGATAATATGTCAAATGTAGAAAAATATGAAAAAGCGTATGAACAAGAATTAAAAACTGCTTTAGAAGAAATAGCAGGAGTAAAAGACGTAACGATTAAAGTGAATTTGGATTCATCTGAAGAAAAAATTTTAGAAAAAAATACAGTGAAACGCTCACAAACAACAGGTGAAACAGATAAAACAGGCGGTAAGAGAGAAGTAGAGGACGAGTCTCTTGATGAAAAGACTGTCATTATACGTGAAGGGGATAAAGAAACTCCTGTTGTTTTACGAACAGAGAAGCCGAAAGTACGTGGTGTTCTTGTCGTAGCAAAGGGAGTGGATAATATACAAGTTAAAGCAATGGTAAAAGAAGCTGTGATAAGGCTGCTAGATGTACCGGCCCATCGCGTTTCAGTTTCACCGAAAAATTGATAGGGAGGAAATAAAGTGTTAAAAAAACAAACAGTTTGGCTATTAACGATGTTAAGTTTAGTTGTTGTACTATCTGTGTATTACGTGACAACTCCTGACAAAATGAATACAGCATCGCCAGCAACAGGTGAAAAGATTGGACAAGAAAAACAAGGTACTGATAAAGCAGTAACAAACGAAGCGCCTAAAGAAACTCCGAAAAAAGAAAATACAAGCAAAGAAACAACAAATAAAGAAACAGACAAAAAAGAAAATGCAAAAAAAGAAACAAGTAAAAAAGAGGGCAATGTATCAGTTCAATCAAGTGATGAGAATTTCACAGCTTTACGTATGCAAATGGAAGATCAGCGTAGTGAAGAGAAAGCAAAATTACAAGAAGTGATGAATTCTTCGAAATCTTCAGCGACAGAAAAGAGTAAAGCGAAAGATAACTTTGATGCAATCACTACAATGGAAACGAAGCAAGAATTACTTGAGACAGTAATTAAATCTCAAGGAGGATATCCAGATGCTCTTGTAAGAGCTGATGGTACTGATATTAGAGTAACGGTTAAAGCGGCAAAACATTCACAGAAAGAAGCAAATAAAATTATTCAACTTGTAAGAAGTGAAGGCGGATCAAAAGATGTAGGTGTGAAATTTGATCCACCAGCGAAATAAGTGAAACTTTAATCCGTAGGGATTTCCCTGCGGATTATTATCTTTTACTAAGCAAAGGGTATGCAAATAGTAAAAAGAGTATGTAAGTACGTGTGAATAGAAAAAAGCTATCATTTTCGATAGCTTTTTTCTATTTCGTCTTTGTAATTATTTTTACTATGTTCAACTCGGAACGGAGAAATACGTTGTGAGTAAAAGATTAGTGGTTCATGGTACTGATGATTACTTTTTCCGGATTTGACGTGGATGAAAAGAACGCATGCCCAAACGATTACAGCAGGTAAAAAGAGAATGAGCCATATCATATTTCCACACCTCGACACAATATATTTTCTACACTTTGAACATACTATTCTTATATGAAGGAATGATGAACGGCGTGTAAACAAAAAAATAATATTTGGTAAAAATATGTTATTGACTATAGGTGTGGTGAAGAGTGGAGAGGGAATGGCATGTTTGCTGTGTAACGTTTTGAAAAAGTAGTGAATGTTTTTTTTAGAAGTGGTCTTGCCAATTTCATGTGAAACTTGGTATTATTACTAGGTATTAAATTTTTTATTGGAATAATATTTTTACAGGAATTTCGATTTATTATAAAGAAATATAAATTGGAATGTTTAAAAAATTTATCGTAAGATGGAAATAGTAAATATTTCTATTAGTTAATGAAATATATTTTCTAATAGAGTACATCGTATTTTTACAGTCAATCTAGTTTTCGTGACGAGAATCTGTAAAAACGGGACAAACAAGAGTATGGGAGTGGATTTTACATGTTTAAAATTCAAGAAGTTCGCGAATTAATTAAATTAATTGATAGCTCTAATATTGATGAATTTGAATACAAAAAAGACGGTACAACAATCAAAATGAAAAAGCGTGGTAATGAAGTTGTTGCTGTGCAAGCACCTGCAGCAAAACAAGCTATGCAACCAGTAGCGCCTGTTGAAGTTGAAACGAAAGTAGCAGCAGCACAAGCAGAAGCACCAAAACAAGAAGAGAAGAAGGCTGTTCAAAATGAAAACCTACATAAAATCACATCACCGATGGTAGGTACATTCTATTCTTCTTCTTCGCCTGATACCCCTCCATATGTAAGTGTTGGGGATAGAGTATCGAAAGATTCTATCGTATGTATTGTCGAGGCTATGAAGTTATTTAACGAAATTGATGCTGATGTAGAGGGCGAAATTGTTGAAATTCTTGTTAATAACGGACAACTTGTTGAGTATGGACAACCGCTATTTCTTGTAAAAGCGTAATAAGGGAGTCTTTGTGATGATAAAAAAAGTATTAATAGCCAATCGTGGGGAAATTGCTGTACGAATTATTCGTGCTTGTAAAGAAATGGATATTGAAACAGTTGCAATTTATTCAGAAGCAGATAAAGAGTCACTTCACGTACAGATTGCAGACGAGGCGTATTGTGTAGGACCAACGATTTCGAAAGAAAGCTATTTAAATTTGACAAACATTATTAGCGTTGCGAAGTTAACAGGCTGCGATGCTATTCATCCGGGATACGGATTTTTAGCAGAGAATGCAGATTTCGCAGAGTTATGCCGTGAATGTAACTTGATTTTTATCGGTCCAAGTCCAGAAGCTATTTCAAAGATGGGCACAAAAGACGTTGCTCGTGATACAATGAAAGAAGCAGGGGTTCCGATTGTACCAGGTTCACAAGGGATTATTAAAAATACCGAAGAAGCGATCGAGCTTGCTAATCAAATTGGATATCCAGTTATTATTAAAGCGACTGCAGGTGGCGGCGGAAAAGGTATTCGTGTTGCACGCCATGAAGAAGAGCTTATAAAAGGAATTCAAATTACACAGCAAGAAGCTAGTACCGCTTTTGGGAACCCTGGTGTATACTTAGAAAAGTACGTTGAAGATTTCCGCCATGTTGAGATTCAAATAATGGCAGATACACACGGAAATGCCATTCATTTAGGAGAGCGTGATTGTACAATTCAGCGCCGTTTGCAAAAACTATTAGAAGAAAGTCCATCACCTGCACTTGATGAAGATATTCGCAAGCAGATGGGTGAAGCGGCAGTTAAAGCGGCGGTAGCGGTTGATTATACAGGTGCTGGTACGGTTGAGTTTATTTATGAATATAAAACGAAAACCTTTTATTTCATGGAGATGAATACGAGAATTCAGGTTGAGCATCCGGTTACTGAAATGGTAACGGGAATGGACTTAATTAAAGAGCAAATTCTTGTTGCTTCAGGAGAAAAGTTATCGTTACAGCAAGAAGAAGTACAATTTAATGGTTGGGCAATTGAATGTCGAATTAATGCGGAAAACCCTGCCAAAAAATTTATGCCATCTCCAGGTAAAGTAGAAATGTATTTACCACCAGGAGGATTTGGTATTCGCGTCGATTCAGCTGTATATCCGGGATATTCAATCCCACCTTTCTATGATTCGATGGTTGCTAAATTAATTGTTCACGGAAAAACACGTGAAGAGGCAATTGCAAAAATGAAGCGCGCACTTAGTGAATTTGTCATTGAAGGCGTACATACAACAATCCCGTTCCATTTGCAATTGCTAGATCATCCTGATTTTGTAAAAGGTGAGTTTAATACGAAATTTTTGGAAGAGCATGAACTTGTGACGCAGTGATACATTAAAGGAGGTTTTTTTCATGGCTGAACATATGTTAGATATGGGTCAAGATACAACTCTTGGTAAAGTAGAAATTGCACCAGAAGTAATTGAAGTAATTGCAGGTATTGCAGCTGCAGAAGTAGAAGGTGTAGCGGCAATGCGCGGTAATTTTGCTACAGATGTTGTTGAGAAGTTAGGTAAGAAAAATCATGGTAAAGGTGTAAAGGTTGAATTAGCAAACGAAGATATTATCGTTGACCTTTATGTTGTAATGTATTTTGGTGTAGCAATTCCAGTTGTTGCACAAAAGATTCAAGACAATATTCGCCAAGCACTCTTTACAATGACAGGACTTGAGCCAAAAGAAGTGAATGTTCACATCGTTGGCGTAACATTCGAAACACAAAAAACAGAAATCGAACCAGTGTAAGAATGAAAAGGTGCCTAGTAACATAGGCATCTTTTTTATCGTTTCATTTCTTCACAAATTACAACCCTCTAATTATTATACTATTTCAAAAAATAAGAAATAAACAAGAAGATGTTTCGTTTTTCCAAAAAACGTACATTGTGATAAGATATGGAACTTGAAGTTAATCTTTTTATTATTTTTCAGCCTTGTAACCCGTGTGTGAAACGATAAATTGTGTTATTATCATTGTATTATAAGGTTGGAAAATCAATGAAAACTGTAAGAGTAAGTGAATTGACGGCTTATAAATTATAATAATATAACAAAGTATAAGGAAAGACTTGAAGCATAAAGGAGAGTTACAATGAAACGTAGGACGGCTAGAGAAAGAGCAATGCAAGCATTATACCAAATGGATATTACAGGTGAATTAGAACCGAAAGTAGCAGTGGAAAACACGCTAGATGAAGGCGAAGAAACAAATGAGTTTCTAGAGTCACTTGTAGTAGGTTTTGTAGAAAATAAAGAAGCAATCGATGAAGCGATTCGTCAAAATTTAAAAAAGTGGAAGCTTGAGCGTATTAGTATTGTTGATCGCAGTATTTTACGTGTAGCTGTGTATGAAATGAAATACATGGAAGAAATTCCACACAACGTAACAATTAACGAAGCAATTGAAATTGCTAAAACATTTGGGGATGAGGAATCTCGTCGTTTTATTAACGGCGTTTTATCTAATATAAAAGATACACTGTAAATTCTTTAAGGGGGAATCTTAAAATGGTAGCAGTAATCATCAAAGGAAATGAAGTTGCGGAGAAAAAACGAGCACAATTAACAGAAGAAGTTGTGAAGTTGAAAGAGCAAGGTATTGTACCAGGATTAGCAGTTATTTTAGTTGGAGAAGATCCAGCATCTCGTTCTTATGTGAAAGGAAAAGAAAAAGGCTGTGAACAAGTAGGGATTTACTCAGAGCTAATTGAACTTCCTGAAACAATTACTGAGGAACGTTTGCTTGCTGAAATCGATCGCTTAAATGGCGATGACCGTATTAATGGCATATTAGTGCAATTACCTTTACCAAAACATATTGAAGAAAAAGCTATCATTGAAAGAATTTCACCAGAAAAGGATGTAGACGGATTTCACCCAATCAGCGTGGGACGTATGATGACGGGACAAGATACATTCCTTCCATGTACACCGCATGGTATTGTAGAATTAGTAAAAGAAACAAATCTTGATATTTCTGGAAAACATGTAGTAGTAATTGGAAGAAGTAATATTGTCGGTAAACCAGTGGGGCAATTGTTTTTAAATGAAAATGCCACTGTCACATATTGTCATTCTAAGACGCAAAATATGAAAGAGTTATCGAAGTTAGCTGATATTTTAATCGTAGCTGTTGGACGACCTAAAATGATAACAGCGGATTATATTAAAGAAGGGGCGGTTGTAATTGACGTTGGTGTTAACCGTTTAGAAACAGGAAAACTTTGTGGTGATGTTGACTTTGACAACGTGTTAGATGTTGCGGGTTACATTACACCTGTGCCAAAGGGTGTTGGTCCAATGACAATCACAATGCTTCTTCATAATACTGTTGAATCTGCCAAACGTGCAGGTGTCGTTTGTAAATAATTTGAGTCGGCTATGAGGAGAGAGAAATGGAGAAGCAATATTTAACCGTTACAGCGTTAACACGCTATATAAAAACAAAAATAGAATATGATCCGCATTTGCAGTCTGTTTGGTTAAAAGGTGAAATTTCCAACTTTAAAAATCATAGCCGTGGCCACATGTATTTTACATTGAAAGATGAAAATGCAAGAATCGCAGCGGTTATGTTTGCGGGCCATAATCGTAATATTAAATTCAAACCGGAAAATGGGATGAAGGTACTCGTGAAAGGGAAAATCTCTGTTTACGAGGCGAGTGGTTCTTATCAAATTTATATTCAAGACATGCAGCCTGACGGAGTCGGAAATTTACATTTAGCGTACGAACAGTTAAAAGTTCGTTTAGAAGAAGAAGGACTTTTTTCTCAAGTTTATAAAAAAGCGATTCCTCCTTACGCTAAAACAATAGGTGTGATTACGTCGCCAACAGGAGCAGCGATTCGTGATATTATAACAACGATTAAACGTCGTTATCCAATTGGGAATGTTATTGTATTTCCGGTACTTGTACAAGGGGAGTCAGCGGCTCCCTCGATTGTACAAGCGATTCGTACAGCGAATGAAATGGGAGAGATAGATGTACTAATCGTTGGTCGTGGTGGAGGTTCTATTGAGGAATTATGGGCTTTCAATGAGGAAATGGTTGCAAGAGCAATCTTTAAGAGTGAAATCCCTATTATTTCGGCAGTAGGCCATGAAACGGATTTTACAATCGCAGATTTTGTTGCAGATTTACGCGCGCCAACACCGACCGCAGCAGCTGAGCTGGCAGCACCTAATATTATAGAGTTACAAGAAAAGGTATTACAAAGAACTCTGAGATTGCAAAGAGCAATGAGAGAGTTAGTACATAAAAAAGAAGAAAAACTACAAGTGTTGCAAAAATCGTATGCGTTCCGTTATCCAAGACAAGTATATGAGCAAAAGGAAGAGCAATTAGATAGAGCGCTAGAACAGCTTGTTTTAGCGAAAGAGCGCTATATTGATAAAAAGGTGAATCAGTTAAAGCAACTTTCATTTTATTTAGAGAAGCACCACCCATCTCAAAAAATTGTGCAAACGAAGGTAGCTGTGGAAACGTTGCAAAAGCAATTACAACGTGAAATGCAAACGTTACTTCAAACGAAAGAATTTGCCTTTGTAAGAGCTGCTCAAAAACTTGAAGCGTTAAGTCCGCTTAAAGTAATGATGAGAGGGTACGGGCTTGTATATGATGAAGAGAAGCAAGTGTTAAAAAGTGTGAAAGATGTAAGCCTTGGAGATGCTGTTTCAGTTCAATTACAAGATGGAATACTAGATTGTAGCGTATCAGGCATAGAGGAGCGTGAATTGAATAATGGAAAATAAATTAAGCTTTGAAGAGGCAATTTCGCAACTTGAGCATCTTGTTTCTAAGCTAGAACAAGGTGACGTACCTTTAGAAGAAGCGATTTCTTATTTTAAAGAAGGTATGGAATTATCTAAGCTTTGTGATGAGAAGCTGAAGAATGTACAAGAACAAATGGCAGTTATTCTTGGGGAAGATGGAGAGCTTGAACCGTTTACTGCTTTAGGAGATGAAGCATAGTGACGATTGCTTTTGATACTTTTTTGAAAGAAAGTAAAACTTTCGTAGAAGAAAAACTTGTAAGCTATGCAAATGGATTACAATGTCCAAATGTACTTCGTGAAGCGATGGCATATTCTTTGGAAGCGGGTGGAAAACGTCTCCGCCCGTTACTTTTGTTTGCAACATTACAAGCGTTTGGGAAAGAAAGAAATCTTGGAGTAGGTGCAGCTTGTGCTCTTGAAATGATTCATACATATTCGTTAGTTCATGATGATTTACCTTGTATGGATGATGATGATTTAAGAAGAGGAAAGCCCACAAATCACAAGGTATTTGGTGAAGCGATGGCAGTTTTAGCAGGAGATGGCTTATTGACATACGCTTTTCAAGTTATTATGGCATATGAGCAAAAAGAAATTTCTGCTGAAAAAAAAGTAAGACTTGTACTTGAACTCGCAAAAGCAGCAGGACCAGAAGGAATGGTTGGCGGACAAGTGGCAGATATGGAAGCGGAAGGGAAACGCCTTACGATTGATGAATTGGAGTACATCCATAAACATAAGACCGGAAAACTACTTGAATTTGCTGTACTTGCGGGTGCGATACTTTCTGATGCGACAGAAGAGCAAGAAGAAAAGTTGCTTACGTTTGCCAAATATATCGGTCTAGCTTTCCAAATTCGAGATGATATTTTAGATGTCGAAGGAACTGAAGAAGAGATTGGAAAACCGATTGGTAGCGATCTTTCTAATGAAAAGAGCACATATACGACGTTGTTTACTGTAGATAGAGCAAAGGATATTTTAGAAGAAACAATTGCAGAAGCAAAAGGTGCGATTAGCTCCTTGCAATTACAAGATGAATATTTACTATCTATTTGCGATTTGATTGCAAAACGTAATAACTAATATAACAGCGTTTTCATTTGTTGAGTCATTCATCATTTTATGATATAAATGTAGGAAAAGGTTTTTCTTTTCTTGTTATTGGCAAAAATATATGTAGATTACATTGCCGTTATCACTTCGTGTTAGCGGCTATTTTTTTCATCGCCTGAAGAAATATGGTTTATAATAGGATTAAGGCGCAATAGACTGGTTAATAGCGGGACAAGACGAAAAATAGAAAAGAGAATTTCTTGTTTTGTGTAAATGTTTTTTTATAATATTTGACATGTTGACAGATTATGAAATGAAAGTGAGTGATCCATGTGGATCTAACGCAAATTCAAAACCCTAGTTTTTTGAAAGATATGTCTATCAGTGAACTAGAGGGATTGAGTGAGGATATTCGTAAGTTTTTAATTGAAGAGCTCTCTCAAACAGGTGGACATATTGCACCTAATTTAGGTGTAGTAGAACTCACAATTGCTCTGCACAAATTATTTGATAGCCCGCAAGATAAATTTTTATGGGATGTAGGACATCAATCCTATGTACATAAAATTTTAACTGGACGCGCGAAAGAGTTTGGTACATTAAGGCAATATCAAGGTCTATGTGGTTTCCCGAAACGTTGTGAGAGTGAGCACGATGTATGGGAAACTGGTCATAGCTCGACTTCGTTATCGGCTGCAATGGGAATGGCTCTGGCACGTGATTTAAAGAAAACGAAAGAATATGTTATACCAATTATTGGAGATGGTGCTTTAACAGGCGGAATGGCTTTAGAGGCATTGAACCATATTGGACATGAAAAAACAGACATGATTGTTATTTTGAATGATAATGAAATGTCAATTGCACCAAACGTTGGTGCGCTTCATAATGTGCTCGGTCGTTTACGTACCGCAGGAAAATATCACTGGGTAAAAGATGAATTAGAGTATATATTAAAGAAAATCCCAGCAGTTGGCGGGAAAGTGGCTGCGACAGCAGAGAAAATAAAAGATAGTCTTAAATATTTACTAGTATCTGGTGTCTTTTTCGAAGAGTTAGGCTTTACATATTTAGGTCCAGTCGATGGGCATGATTATGAAAAGTTATTCGAAACGTTGCAATATGCAAAGAAAACAAAAGGCCCAGTACTCGTTCACGTTATTACGAAAAAAGGAAAAGGTTATAAACCGGCTGAGAGTGACGTTATTGGAACTTGGCATGGAACAGGACCTTATAAAATTGAATCAGGTGACTTCGTTAAGCCGAAAGAAGTTGCACCAGCATGGAGTGCTGTCGTTAGTGAAACAGTACTTAAGCTAGCGAGAGCAGATGAGCGTATCGTAGCAATTACACCTGCAATGCCTGTTGGATCAAAACTTGAGAAATTCCAAAAAGAATTCCCAGATCGTATGATTGATGTAGGTATTGCAGAACAGCATGCTACAACAATGGCAGCAGGTATGGCAACGCAAGGAATGAAGCCATTCTTAGCGATTTATTCAACATTTTTACAAAGAGCATATGACCAAGTTGTTCATGATATATGCCGCCAAAATTTAAATGTTTTCATCGGAATAGATCGTTCGGGATTAGTAGGAGCAGATGGTGAAACGCATCAAGGCGTATTTGATATCTCATTCTTACGTCACTTGCCGAATATGGTGCTTATGATGCCGAAAGATGAAAATGAAGGGCAACATTTAGTTTATACGGCGATGCAATATGAAGATGGACCAATCGCATTGCGTTATGCGCGCGGTAATGGACTTGGCGTTCATATGGATGAAGAATTAAAGGCGATTCCAATCGGTACGTGGGAGACGTTAAAAGAGGGTACACAAGCAGCTATTTTAACGTTTGGTACGACAATACCAATGGCAATGGAAGCAGCTGAGCGTCTTGAAAAAGCTGGGGTTTCAGTGAAAGTAGTGAATGCTCGCTTTATTAAACCAATGGATGAAGCATATTTACATGATCTTCTAGGAAAGAATATACCGATTTTAACGATTGAAGAAGCTTGTTTAATCGGTGGTTTTGGAACAGGAGTAGTTGAATTTGCATCTGAAAATGGTTACCATAGTGCATTAGTTGAACGAATGGGTATTCCAGATCGCTTCATAGAGCACGGGAGTGTAACAAAATTATTAGAAGAAATTGGTTTAACGACAGATGCTGTTGTAGACCGTATTCATACAATGATTCCATCAAAACAAAAAAGGGCGTAACAAATGAGCGTAAAAAAAGAAAGAGTAGATGTACTATTAGTAGAGCGAGGACTTATAGAAACGCGTGAGAAAGCAAAGCGCGCCATTATGGCCGGACTCGTATATGCGAATGAGATGAGACTTGATAAGCCAGGAGAGAAAATCTCGCAAGATACTGAGATTACGGTGAAGGGACAAGTTATGCCGTATGTAAGTCGTGGTGGTTATAAACTTGAAAAGGCATTAGAGACATTTCATCTTGATTTACAAGATAAAGTTATGATAGATATTGGTTCATCAACTGGTGGCTTTACAGATTGCGCGCTTCAAAATGGAGCGAAATTATCTTATGCATTAGATGTAGGATACAATCAACTAGCGTGGAAATTACGTCAAGATGAGCGTGTTGTTGTAATGGAACGAACAAACTTCCGTTACGTGACACCAGCAGACTTAGAACGTGGTTTACCTCAATTTGCAAGTATTGATGTTTCATTTATATCATTAAAGCTTATACTGCCAGTTTTAAAAACAATGCTTATGCCTAACGGAGATGTAGCAGCGTTAATTAAACCGCAGTTTGAAGCTGGAAGAGAGCAAGTTGGGAAAAAAGGTATCGTTCGCGATAGAAAAGTACATGAAGCTGTTGTAGAAATGATTGTCGAGTTTGCTTTAAAAGAAGGCTATGATGTGGAAGGTTTAACATTCTCACCAATTACGGGTGGGGATGGTAATATTGAATTTTTAATTCATCTGAAATGGCATGGTGAACGTGAGAATGGCGAAAATCATTCTCCGATTTCTATAGAGCAAGTTGTTACAGAAGCGCATGAAGTTCTAAAACAAAAAGGGAAAGGGGAATAACATATGTTGTTCCTCTTTTTGCTGTAATTGTATAATGATTGTAAAAACAATTGTGTACAAGAAACGAATTATAAGTTAACATAAATAAGTGAAGTATACCAATGTTTAAACTATGGTAAGAGATAGTGTGAGGTGCAAATGTATGAATAAAGGTCAGCGCCATATTAAAATCAGGGAAATTATTGCAAACAAAGAAATTGAAACACAAGATGAATTAGTTGATATTTTACGTAATGAGGGATTTAATGTAACGCAAGCAACAGTATCGCGCGATATTAAAGAACTGCACTTAGTGAAGGTGCCATTACATGATGGGCGCTATAAATATAGCTTGCCAGCAGATCAACGATTTAACCCGTTACAAAAATTAAAACGAAATCTAGTGGATTCATTTGTAAAATTAGACACGGCAGGACATATGCTTGTGCTAAAAACATTGCCTGGTAACGCTCATTCACTTGGAGCACTTATTGATCATTTAGAGTGGGATGAGATCATCGGAACCATCTGTGGTGATGATACTTGCTTAATTATTTGCCGTACACCTGACGATACAGGTGTTGTCTCTGATCGTTTCTTAAATATGTTGTAACAAAAAAATCTTGTTTGCTTTCCATCGTAAAGTGGAAAGTGAACAAGATATTTTTATTGGTTAAAAATATGAATTTTCAATTGTAATATAATATTTTGTTTGCATAAAGTTAGAAAATAGATGGATTGACCCGTAAAACAAATGTTTGGTACAATGAAGCGGGTTAGAAGAGTATATACATACAAATATATAGCATGATTATTTGAATGAAGAACTGAGAAAATCCTTTAGTAAGGGATTATTTTATAACGAGGTGAATGGGGCATTGTTATCGGAATTATCGATTAGAAACTTTGCTATTATTGAAGCATTAAATATTTCTTTTCAAAAAGGTTTAACGGTTTTAAGCGGTGAAACAGGGGCCGGAAAATCGATTATTATTGATGCAATTAGTTTACTTGTAGGTGGCCGTGGGTCAGCAGAATTTGTTCGATATGGAACAGAAAAGGCTGAGATTGAAGGGCTATTTTATGTTGAAGATGAGAAGCATCCATGTATTGAAAAGGCAGAAGAGTTAGATATAGAAATAGAAGATGGCATGATTATTTTAAAGCGTGATATTGCTGCGAACGGGAAGAGTGTATGTCGTGTAAATGGGAAGCTTGTTACACTTAGCATATTAAAAGAAATTGGGAAAACACTTGTTGATATTCATGGACAGCACGAAACGCAAGATTTAATGAATGAAGAACGACATCTGTTTATGCTTGATCACTTTGATGGGGATCGAATCGTTAAACAATTAGACATATATCAAAACGTATACGCTGACTATGAAAAATTAAAAAAACAATTGAAATCGTTAAGTGAAAATGAGCAACAAATGGCACATCGCTTAGATTTAATTCAATTTCAGCATGAAGAAATTCGCAAGGCGGATTTAAAGATGGATGAAGAAAATGAATTAACTGAGGAACGATTGCAAATTTCTAATTTTGAAAAGATTTATAAAGCGTTAGGTGATGCATATCGTTCGTTAAGTGCCGACGGACAAGGGTTAGATAATGTAAGAAGTGCAATGGGGCAAATGGAAAGTATTACACATTTAGATGAAGTGTATCAGGAAAATCATGATTCAATTGCAAATAGCTATTACTTATTAGAAGAGGTTGCCTATCAACTGAGAGAAAAGCTCGATATGATGGAATATGATCCAAATCGTTTAGATGAAATCGAAACACGTTTGAATGAAATTCGTATGCTAAAGAGAAAATATGGAAATACTGTAGAAGAGATTTTAGCGTATGCTGATAAAATTGAACAGGAAATTTTTACGATTGAAAATAAAGACGTTCATATTGAAACGACGAAGAAACAGTTGAAGGAATTAGAAAGTGTTATTCTGAAAGAAGCAACGTTGTTAAGTAATATGCGTCATGAACTTGCAGAACACCTTACAAATGCAATTCATCAGGAATTAAAAGAATTATATATGGAAAAAACGAAATTTGAAGTGAGAATTATGAAGAGAGAAGGAAATGCAGAAGAGCCCCTTGTGGAAGGTGCGCCGGTAAGACTTACGGCGGATGGTTACGATCATGTGGAATTTTATATTTCAACGAACCCAGGAGAGCCGCTAAAACCACTTTCAAAGGTTGCTTCTGGCGGAGAGTTATCTCGTATCATTTTAGCTTTAAAAAGCATTTTTTCTAAGCATCAAGGAGTTGCATCTGTTATTTTTGATGAAGTGGATACGGGTGTAAGTGGCCGGGTCGCGCAGGCTATTGCGGAAAAAATTTATCGAGTATCAGTAAACTCGCAAGTACTTTGTATTACGCACTTACCTCAAGTAGCTTCAATGGCAGATTCACATTTATTTATTCGAAAACAAGTAGCGAATGATCGGACAATTACATCAGTTACTGTTTTAACTATGGAGGATAAAGTAACAGAAATAGCTCGAATGATTTCTGGTGTGGAAATCACAGATTTAACGACGGAGCATGCGAAAGAATTACTTACGCAAGCACATCATTTTAAACAGACAGCAGAGGCTATCCAGTAATGGATAGCTTTTTTTCTCAAATGACGATTTCTTAATTCTTCCGGTTATAAATAAAGCACTGCAAGGAGAGATTAAAAAGTGAAGCCAAGAGGCTGAATGTGGGGTAGGAGCGAGGAGAGTGAACAAGTTGAAATTAGAAAAATTTCGAAAAATAATAGGTCTTTGTCTCCTTGTTTCTTTAGTTTTTATTGGATGTTTTAAACCGCTTCGAACGTTTATTTCATCACCGAAACAACTTGTTGTTTTTGAAGGACAACAATCAGAAATATCATCATTACCAGTTTTCAAAGCTTCATCCACAAATCGTCATGTATTTACAGTGAGTTCGAATGAAGAAAAACAAGGACTTATGGTAAATTCTCATCAAAATGGTGAAGCTGATATGGTATTTCAGCTTGCTGGTTTTCCAGTGAAAAAAGTAAATGTGAAAGTGTTAAAAGATTTTAAAGTGATTCCAGGTGGACAATCAATTGGTGTGAAATTAAATACAAAAGGTGTACTTGTTGTAGGCCATCATTTAATTCAAACTGAAAAAGGTAAAATATCTCCTGGTGAAATAGCAGGTGTACAAATTGGAGATATGATTACTGAAATTAATGGTAAAACAATTGAAAGAATGAGTGATGTAGCACCGTTTATTCATAATAGTGGAGAAACAGGTGAACCGCTTAATCTTGTATTGTTAAGAGATGGAAAATATATTCGTACGAAGCTAACTCCACAAAAAGACAACGGTGAATCGTCTTATCGAATTGGCTTGTATATCCGTGATTCGGCAGCTGGAATTGGAACGATGACATTTGTTCATCCAGATTCTATGAAATATGGGGCACTTGGTCATGTTATTTCTGATAATGATACGAAAAAGCCGATTCAAGTCGAAGATGGACAAATTATGCGCTCGACAGTTACATCAATTGAAAGAGGTAGTCATGGGAATCCAGGGGAGAAATTAGCAAGATTCTCACCAGACCGTGAAGTGATTGGCAATATTACAATTAATAGTCCATATGGTATTTTTGGAAAATTAAATACGAATATGAAAAACGGTATAATGGATAAAGCGATGCCTATCGCATTATCTCATCAAGTAAAAGAAGGACCGGCAAAAATATTAACAGTTATTGATAAAGATAAAGTAGAAGCGTTTGATATTGAAGTTGTTAGTACAGTGCAACAAAAATTCCCAGCCACAAAGGGTATGGTAATAAAAGTAACAGATAAACGTCTATTAGCGAAAACGGGCGGTATCGTACAGGGAATGAGTGGAAGTCCAATTGTACAAAATGGAAAAGTAATTGGTGCTGTTACACACGTATTTGTAAATGATCCAACATCAGGATATGGTGTTCATATTGAATGGATGTTACATCAAGCTGGAATTAATATTTATGATCAAGAGAAAAAAGCGAGCTAATATATATTATTAGCTCGCTTTTTCTGTTGAAAAATTCGTTGAAATTTTGTAAAAGCTCCGCAAGAGGTGTTTTTTGTTGTAAAATAAAAGGAAAGGGTTGAACGTTTCGTTGTATTTCTATGATGGAATGTGTTGCGAAAGGGAATAAATGAACGATAAACATATTTTTTTGTGATTTTATCGGAAAGTAAGAAACTTTAAAAGGGAATTTTCACACAATTGTCGAACAATTCATGTAGCCTAGAAGGATACACATGTCGGAGAATCGATTCGGTAAGGGAGGAAAAGCTGTGGAGAAAATTAAAGTATGTCTTGTGGATGATAATAAAGAATTAGTATCAATGTTAGAGAGCTATGTAGCCGCTCAAGATGATATGGAAGTAATCGGTACTGCTTATAATGGTCAAGAGTGTTTAAACTTATTAACAGATAAGCAACCTGATGTACTCGTTTTAGACATTATTATGCCACACTTAGATGGTTTAGCTGTATTGGAAAAAATGCGACATATTGAAAGGTTAAAACAGCCTAGCGTAATTATGTTGACAGCATTCGGGCAAGAAGATGTGACGAAAAAAGCAGTTGACTTAGGTGCCTCATATTTCATATTAAAACCATTTGATATGGAGAATTTAACGAGTCATATTCGTCAAGTGAGTGGTAAAGCAAACGCTATGATTAAGCGTCCACTACCATCATTCCGATCAGCAACAACAGTAGATGGAAAACCGAAAAACTTAGATGCGAGTATTACGAGTATCATTCATGAAATTGGTGTACCCGCTCATATTAAAGGATATATGTATTTACGAGAAGCAATCTCCATGGTATACAATGATATCGAATTATTAGGATCGATTACGAAAGTATTGTATCCAGATATCGCAAAGAAATATAATACCACAGCAAGCCGTGTGGAGCGCGCAATTCGTCACGCAATTGAAGTAGCTTGGAGCCGTGGGAATATTGATTCTATTTCGTCCTTATTCGGTTATACAGTATCCATGTCAAAAGCAAAACCTACGAACTCTGAGTTTATCGCAATGGTTGCGGATAAGCTGAGACTTGAACATAAAGCTAGTTGAGAGTAAAAGTAGTAGGGGATTTAAGCTTTAGTAAAGCTTAATAATTCTTGAAATTGATACTCGATATCAAATTTAAAGCCAATAAACTTTTTAATGAAAGACCAATGAATGTTATAATTCGTTGGTCTTTTTATTTTGTTGAGAAAAAGAGATTATTTGATAGTGTGGAAAATAAAACCTATTTTCAGTAATATTACATGTAAGTGAGTTTTTTATAAGGCAATAAAATAGATATAGATAGGGAGAAGGGGAATGGAAAATAAAATTTCAACTTGGCTAGGAATAGTAGCAGCTATGGGAGTTCTTGCTATTGCAGTTACATTTGGAATGTTAGAACTTGCAGATAATCCAGTAGATAAAGAAGTGAGCGCTCAAATAGATAAAAAAGAAGACCAAACAATAGTAGGTAGAGAGGTGGATGGGGTCTTTGTTGATGTGTATGTTACTGAAAATTCTACTGAAAGCGAAGTCATTACAGCGATGCATCGCATGACTCATCAAAAAGTGGTGGCAGAACGAAAATCGGGCTCTATCCCAATGATTCAAAGTAATGCTAAAAAATTAAAAGAAATTATAAATAAGAGTAGCTTTACGAAGAAAAATGAACTTTTAGCAATTGCTGATAGATGGGCGAAAAAAGATTTTAGTAAAATTGTAGAAGATCACAATTATTTCTCGGATGCTCAAGAAGATAGCGTTTGTAAAGTAACTAGAGCAATGGATGCGTTAGAAGAGCAACATTATATTTTAACTACATTCGGGGAGGAAAAAGCGAAAGAACTATACGAATCAGGGGATGCTCCGCACGTTCAATAAAAAATAATATAAAGGGCTTCTAGTTTTTTTATGATCGTGTTTTTAGAACGCAATGGGGACTTATAAATAAATAGTCTGCTTTCTTTATGACGTGTAACAAAAAAAGAAAAGATGTGATTCATTATTAAATGATGAAGGAACGGCTAAATCACATCGTAGTACATCTGTTAAAGGATTTTAGTAGGAAAGGCATCCGTGATATAATAGAAAATAATAAAAAGTCCTGCAAAACAGGACTGTATTATTCTTCGTCTTTATTTTGTTTTTCTAATTCAACTAGCTTTTGAATTAAAATGTGCTGCGGCATATGCATGAGTTGTTCAAGTGGAACACCTAGTGCTTTTGATAAGCGGACTGCAGTATCTGGAGAGATTTGTAATGGTCTCATAGAAGTACCTCCTTTTTCGTATAGTATAGCATAAGATTGGGGGAGTGAGGATGACTCTTATATTTGCACATCGTGGTGCGGCTGGAACGTACCCAGAAAATACAATGATTTCATTTGAAGCGGCTGAGTCTTTTAGAGCGGATGGAATTGAACTTGATGTTCAATTAACGAAAGATGGAAAAGTTGTCGTCATTCATGATGAAACGGTGGACCGGACAACAAATGGAAAAGGCGCGGTTCGGAATTATGTATATGAGGACTTATGCAAGTTAGATGCAAGTTATAAATTTGGTGATAAAGTAGGTTTTTGTAAAATACCACTTTTAGAAGAGGTATTAGAATGGCTTGAACAAACGAGTTTGCTACTTAATATTGAACTTAAAAATAATAAAATTCCATACAGAGGTTTAGAGGAAGAAGTTATAACGCTTGTGCGGAAATTTAGTCTAGAGGATCGTGTTATATTTTCTTCGTTTAATCACTACAGTATGAAACGGTGCCATATGATGGCTCCTGATATTCAAACAGCAATTTTATATCGCGAAGGTTTGCATAGTCCGTGGGCATACGCGAAAAAAATGGGGGCTACAGCAGTACATCCGAATTATCGTTACCTTCAAGATGCTATTGCCGAACTAACGATGGAAAGTGGTGTAGAGGTTCGCCCTTATACAATTAATGAAGAAACGCTTATGCGTAAATATTTTGATATGAATATATCGGCGATTATTACTGATTACCCTGAAACGGCAAGAACGTTAATGCCAATAAAAAAATGAGACCGCGTGTAACGGTCTCATTTTTTTATTTATAAATAGTGAGGCATTCCTATCTTCTAAAGCGAGCTTGTACTTTATTTCGTTTACGGTCTCGGTGCAAGACGAAGCCACCGAAGATATAAAACCCGAGCCCGAAGCAGAGAGCGCCGATTAAAAATTGTAACCACAGTATAGAGATTGGTGGAAATAGAATCCCGAATACAGTATCTCTCATTAACTTTATACCAAACACAGCTAATGAAATAGGGATGAGTGCTAATAGTAGAGCAACGTAACGCTGCATACATAACGCTCCTTTTCAGATTATTTCGTATATTTTAATGATGTTATAGGGAAAGGGGGTTTGTCAAGAGGGTGCTGAACGAGTAAGATAAAAGTGTGAAAAAATTTGCAGAGTTACTTCGAGAGGAAGTGGGATATATGAAACAAAAAGTATTAATTGTTGGTGCAGGTGAAGGCGGGAGCGCACTGCTGAATCTGTTACAAAGTTCGAATATATTTCAAATTATAGGGATTATTGATATAAATCCGTTGGCAAAAGGACTACAAATTGCTAAGGAATACGGGATTGCAATTGGAGAAAGTGTAACTCCATTTCTTTCTATGCATATCGATGTAATATTTGATATGACAGGTGAAGATGATGTGCATAAGGTTTTATTGGAAAAAAAGAAAAAAGACACTCTTCTTATACCAGGTGATATCGCAAAAATTGTTACAGGATTAGCGCATGAGAAGGAAGGGCTAATTGGGCGATTAGAGGAACAAACGCAACAAGGAGAATTAATTTTAAATTCTACACATGATGGCATGATCGTAATTGATCGAGAGGGACAAGTTCGTCTTTTTAATAAAAGTGCAGAGCGTATTATCGGATATAAAAAAGAAGAGGCGATAGGAAAATATATTTTAGAAGTCATTCCAACTAGTAAATTACTTCGCATTATACGTACGAAACAAATAGAAGTAAATTATGAACTAACATTAGAGAATGGAAAGAAAATTATTACAACGCGTATACCGATATTAAAAGAGGGCGGAGAGGTACAAGGGGCATTTGCAATTTTTAAAGATATAACAGAAGTTGTAGATTTAGCGGAAGAAGTTACAGATTTAAAGGAAATTCAAACACTATTAGAGGCAATTATTAACTCATCTGAAGAAGCAATTTCGGTTGTGGATGAAAAAGGAAGAGGTTTAGTCATTAACCCGGCATATACGAAATTAACGGGTTTAACAGAAGAAGATATTATTGGGAAGCCTGCTACAACTGATATTGTAGAAGGCGAAAGTATGCATATGAAAGTACTTCGAACGCGTCGTGCGGTGCGCGGAATACATATGAAGATTGGGCAAAAAAAGCGCGATGTAATTGTAAACGTGGCACCAGTCATTGTGGATGGAATATTGAAAGGAAGCGTCGGCGTTATCCGTGACGTGTCGGAAATTCAAAAGTTAACAAATGAATTGAATAGAGCAAGGCAAATTATTCGCACATTAGAAGCGAAATATTCATTTGATGATATTGTCGGGAATTCAGATGAAACAACGGCAGCTATCGAACAGGCGAAGCTAGGAGCAAATACACCAGCAACAGTACTGTTACGCGGTGAATCTGGGACTGGTAAAGAATTGTTTGCACATGCAATCCATAATGGAAGTAATCGAAAATACAATAAGTTCGTCCGTGTAAACTGTGCAGCCATTTCGGAGACGTTGTTAGAAAGTGAATTATTTGGTTATGAGGAAGGGGCGTTTTCTGGAGCGAAAAGAGGCGGGAAACGTGGGTTCTTTGAGGAAGCAAATAACGGTAGTATTTTTTTAGATGAAATAGGGGAGTTATCTGCAAATACACAAGCGAAACTCCTTCGTGTACTGCAGGAAAAAGAAATTGTAAAAGTTGGTGGAACGAAAGCGATACCTATTAATGTTCGAGTAATTGCAGCGACGCATGTGAATTTAGAAAAGGCTATTCTAGAAGGGAAGTTTAGGGAGGATTTATATTATCGATTAAATAAAATCCCAATTCAAATTCCATCTCTTCGTCAACGTAAAGGAGATATACCGACAATTGCGGACAGATTGATTCAAAAAATTAATCAAGATTACGGTCGTAATGTAGAAGGGCTCACTGATTCAGCCATTTTATATTTACAATCATACGAATGGCCAGGGAATGTGAGGGAACTTGAAAATATTCTGGGAAGAGCTATTATCTTTATGAATTATAACGAGACCTATATTGATGTACACCATTTACCGCCATTACATAACGAAGAGCAGGTGGAGTCAAAGCAATCACATTTATTACCTGAATTAGAAGAAAAGCCACTTGAACATTTAGTGACAGAGTTTGAAGGGAATATTATTCATGAATATTTGGAGAGATTTGATGGGAATAAAACGCAAACTGCAAAAGCGTTAGGAATTTCCGTTCGAAATTTATATTACAAGCTAGAAAAGTATGACCATGCAAAAAATAGCATGCAATAAATTGCGTACCGTGCAATTTATTGCATGGTATACAAAAAGCGACAAAATAAGACAGAATCTTTTGTTATTTTCCAAAGTATTGATTTTACTGCATTTTGAATGCGTTTTCATTATTGGTAAGACCACTTTTAAAAGTTGGCACGGTATTTGCTTTATAAATAGACGAGGGACGACGGAAAGGGTTGATTACAAAATATGAAGTTAGAATACTTAATTGATCAAGCAGCAGGGAAGCCTAAAAAAACTGTGGCTGTAGCAGTAGCTGAAGATCATGAAGTAATTGAAGCTGTAGCGAAAGCAATTAAATTACAGCTAGCTCAATTTCGTCTATATGGAAATCAAGAAAAAATAATGGGGATGCTAGAAGAACATGGTTTACAAACTTCAGAACATGTTGAAGTGATTGCAGCAATGTCTAGTGCAGAGGCTGCAGAACTTTCTGTTAAAGCTGTGAGAAATGGTGAAGCAGACGTGCTTATGAAGGGGAACATCCCAACAGCGAATATTTTGAAGGCTGTGTTAAACAAAGAGTGGGGCCTACGTAAAGGTAGCGTACTTTCACATGTAGCAGCATTTGAAGTTCCAAATTACAATCGTCTTATTTTCGTTACAGATGCAGCGATGAACATCGCACCTGATGTAACACAAAAAGCTGCTATTATACAAAATACTGTAGAAGTTGCCCAGGCAATAGGAATCGACTTGCCAAAAGTGGCACCAATTGCAGCAGTAGAAGTTGTGAATCCAGCGATGCAGGCGACAATTGATGCAGCGATGTTAACACAAATGAATCGCCGCGGACAAATTAAAGATTGTATCGTTGATGGACCACTTGCTTTAGATAATGCAGTATCACAAATTGCAGCAGAGCATAAAGGCATAGTAAGTGATGTAGCAGGTAAGGCAGATATTTTACTCGTCCCAACGATTGAAGCTGGAAATGTGCTATATAAATCACTCGTATACTTTGCGGATGCAAAAGTAGGAGCAATGATTGCTGGCGCAAAAGCACCGATTGTTTTAACATCTCGTGCTGATTCAGCAGAAACAAAAGTATATTCATTAGCATTGGCAGTTGCGACTGCTTCAAAATAAACCAAAAAGGGTAAAACATTAGGGGGAAACGACAATGACATTAGAAATCTTCGAATACTTAGAAAAATATGATTATGAGCAAGTAGTATTTTGTCAAGATAAAGAATCTGGTTTAAAAGCAATTATTGCAATTCATGATACAACACTTGGACCGGCTCTTGGTGGAACAAGAATGTGGACATATGATTCTGAAGAAGCGGCGATTGAAGATGCATTGCGTCTTGCAAAAGGGATGACATACAAAAACGCAGCAGCTGGCTTAAACTTAGGTGGTGCGAAAACAGTAATTATCGGTGATCCTCGTAAAGATAAGAGCGAAGCAATGTTCCGTGCACTAGGACGTTATATCCAAGGACTAAACGGACGTTACATTACAGCTGAAGATGTTGGTACAACAGTAGATGATATGGATATTATCCACGAAGAAACTGACTTTGTAACAGGTATCTCACCATCATTCGGTTCTTCTGGTAACCCATCTCCAGTAACTGCATACGGTGTTTATCGTGGTATGAAAGCAGCTGCGAAAGAAGCTTTCGGCACTGACAATTTAGAAGGAAAAGTAATTGCTGTTCAAGGCGTTGGTAACGTAGCATATCATCTATGCAAACATTTACACGCTGAAGGAGCAAAATTAATCGTTACAGATATTAATAAAGAAGCTGTACAACGTGCTGTAGAAGAATTCGGTGCATCAGCAGTTGAACCAAATGAAATTTACGGTGTTGAATGCGATATTTACGCACCATGTGCATTAGGCGCAACAGTTAATGATGAAACTATTCCACAACTTAAAGCAAAAGTAATCGCAGGTTCTGCAAATAACCAATTAAAAGAAGATCGTCACGGTGACATCATTCATGAAATGGGTATTGTATACGCACCAGATTATGTAATTAATGCAGGTGGCGTAATTAACGTAGCAGACGAATTATATGGATACAATAGAGAACGTGCACTAAAACGTGTTGAGTCTATTTATGACACGATTGCAAAAGTAATCGAAATTTCAAAACGCGATGGCATAGCAACTTATGTAGCGGCAGATCGTCTAGCTGAAGAGCGCATTGCAAGCTTGAAAAATTCTCGTAGCACTTACTTACGCAACGGTCACGATATTATTAGCCGTCGCTAATCATTCATATATAACTTTTACAAAAGGTGTGGTTACCTCTTATGAGGTTTCCACTTCCTTTTGAATTTATTAGTGGAGGTAGCAACATTGTCTGTAAATCGAATTCTTGTTATTAACCCAGGTAGTACATCCACAAAAATTGGTGTTTTTGATAATGAAAGACCCGTTCTAGAAGAAACGATTCGTCATGACGTAGAACAGATTGGAAAATATAAGAGAATTATCGACCAATATGAGTTTCGAAAAGAAACGATTTTAGAAGTTCTACATTCTCATGGTATTAACATTTCAAAATTAAACGCTGTTTGTGGGCGTGGTGGATTACTTCGTCCAATCGAAGGCGGTACGTATACAGTAAACGATGCGATGTTAGAAGATTTGAAAAATGGCTTTAGCGGTCATCACGCTTCAAACCTTGGAGGCATTTTAGCATATGAAATTGCTTCTGGATTAAACATTCCTGCATTCATTGTAGATCCTGTCGTTGTAGATGAGATGGAGCCGGTTGCTCGTATAAGTGGCATTGCTGGTATGGAACGCAAAAGTATCTTCCATGCATTAAATCAAAAAGCAGTTGCTCGTAAAGTAGCTGAACAGTTAAATCAAAAATACGAGGATTTAAATTTATTAGTTACACATATGGGCGGTGGTATTACAGTTGGTGCTCATAAAAAAGGAAGAGTAATCGATGTGAATAACGGTTTAAACGGAGAAGGACCATTTAGTCCAGAGCGCGCTGGTACAGTACCAGTAGGGCAACTAGTAGAAATGTGTTTCTCTGGTGAGTATTACCGTGATGAAATGATTAAAAAACTTGTCGGACAAGGTGGACTTGTAAGTTTAATCGGTACAAATGATGCGATTAAAGTAGAGCAAATGGTTGAAAAAGGTGATCCTGAAGCAACTCTTATTTATAAAGCAATGGCATATCAAGTTGCAAAAGAGATTGGCGGAGCTAGCGCTGTACTTCACGGGAAAATCGATGCAATCGTATTAACTGGTGGACTGGCATACAGTAAAATTCTTGTCGATGAAATAAAAGAGCGAGTGGACTGGATTGCAGATGTTATCGTACATCCAGGCGAAGATGAGTTAGAAGCGTTAGCAGAAGGAGCACTTCGTGTATTACGTGAAGAAGAAGCTCCAAAAGAATACGTTGTACGTGAAAAAGAAACGGTAGCTAGGGGTTGAGATAATGGCAAAAGAATATGATTTAGTCATCGTTGGCGGCGGTACTGGTGGATATGTTGCTGCAATTCGTGCATCACAACTAGGGTTAAAAACTGCACTAGTCGAAAAAGAAAATCTTGGTGGTACTTGTTTACACAAAGGATGTATTCCTAGTAAAGCTCTTTTACGTAGTGCGGAAGTATATGCAACTGCTAAAAAAAGCGAAGAGTTCGGAGTTATTGCAAGCAATGTAGAACTAAACTTTGCGAAAGTACAAGAGCGTAAAGAGAAGATAGTAACGCAGCTTCATAAAGGCGTTCAACATTTAATGAAACAAGGTAAAATTGATGTGTTTGAAGGTATTGGCCGTATTCTTGGCCCATCTATTTTCTCTCCGATGCCAGGGACAATTTCAGTTGAACTTGCAAGTGGAGAAGAGAATGAAATGTTAATTCCAAAAAATGTACTTATTGCAACAGGTTCTCGTCCAAATTCATTACCAGGTTTAGAATTAGATGGAGAGTACGTAATGTCTTCAGATCATGCTCTAAAAATGGAAACGCTTCCTAGTTCGATTATTATCGTTGGTGGCGGTGTAATCGGTATTGAGTGGGCATCTATGCTTGCTGACTTCGGTGTAGAAGTTACAGTATTAGAGTATGCGAAAACGATATTACCACTAGAAGATCAAGACGTTTCAAAAGAAATGCAACGTCTATTCAAGAAAAAAGGTATTAAAGTGGTAACTGGTGCAAAAGTATTACCAGAAACATTGGTAAAAGATAATGGAGTAACAATCCAAGCTGAACACAACGGTGAAAATAAAGAATTTAAAGCAGAAAAAATGCTTGTATCTGTAGGAAGACAAGCGAATACGCAAAATATTGGCTTAGAGAACACAGATATCGTTGTGGAAAAAGGATACATTCAAACAAATGAGTTTTATCAAACGAAAGAATCGCATATTTACGCAATTGGAGATGTAATCGGTGGCCTGCAACTTGCTCACGTTGCTTCTCATGAAGGAATTGCTGCAGTAGAACATATTGCAGGGAAAGAAGTTACACCAATTGATTACTCTATGGTATCAAAATGCGTATATAGCAGTCCAGAAGTTGCTTCTGTCGGTTTAACAGAACAAGAAGCGAAAGAAAAAGGCTATAAGTTAAAAGTAGGTAAGTTCTCATTCCGCGCAATCGGAAAAGCACTTGTATACGGAGAATCAGATGGTTTCGTAAAACTTGTAGTTGATGAAGAGACAAATGACATTCTTGGTGTTCATATGATTGGACCACATGTAACAGATATGATTTCTGAAGCGGGTCTTGCAAGAGTACTTGATGCAACACCTTGGGAAGTAGCACATACAATTCATCCGCATCCATCATTATCTGAGGCGATTGGTGAAGCAGCACTTGCTGTAGATGGAAGAGCGTTACACGCATAAAAATGTGGATTTAGGAGGTTATGAAAAATGGCAGAAGTAAAAGAAAAGCGCCATGAAGAGCTTGGCTTAAGTGATGAGCAAGTATTAGAAATGTTCCGTACGATGTTACTTGCACGTAAAATTGACGAACGTATGTGGTTATTAAACCGTGCTGGTAAAATTCCATTCGTAATTTCTTGTCAAGGACAAGAGGCTGCACAAGTTGGAGCGGCGTTCGCTCTTGATAGAGAGAAAGATTATGCATTACCATACTACCGTGATATGGGTGTTGTACTAGCATTTGGTATGACAGCTAAAGAGCTTATGTTGTCTGCTTTTGCGAAAGCTGGAGATCCAAACTCTGGTGGTCGTCAAATGCCTGGTCACTTCGGTCAAAAGAAAAATCGTATTGTTACAGGTTCATCTCCAGTAACAACACAAGTACCACATGCAGTTGGTATTGCACTAGCTGGAAAAATGGAGAAGAAAGATTTAGTAACGTTCGTTACATTTGGAGAAGGTTCTTCAAACCAAGGTGACTTCCATGAAGGGGCAAACTTTGCTGGTGTACACAAACTACCTGTTATTTTTATGTGTGAAAATAACAAATATGCAATCTCTATTCCAGTTGAAAAACAATTAGCATGTAAAAACGTATCAGATCGTGCGATTGGTTACGGTATGCCTGGATATACAATAGACGGAAACGATCCACTTGCAGTATATAAAGCTGTAAAAGAAGCAGCAGATCGCGGTCGTCGTGGTGAAGGACCAACTTTAATTGAAACAGTATCATATCGTTTAACAGCACATTCTAGTGACGATGATGATCGTGTTTATCGTGATAAAGAAGAAGTAGAAGAAGCAAAGAAAAAAGATTCAATTATAACATTCGCGGCTTATTTAAAAGAAGCTGGTGTATTAACTGAGGAATCGGAAAAACAAATGTTAGATGAAATTATGCATATCGTAAATGAAGCAACAGAATATGCAGAAAATGCTCCGTATGCAGCACCTGAAGATGCATTGAAGCACGTATACGCAGAATAGGGGGGAACGTTTCATGGCTGTAATGTCTTATATTGATGCTATTACATTAGCAATGCGCGAAGAAATGGAACGCGATGAGAAAGTATTCGTTTTAGGAGAAGATGTTGGTAAAAAAGGTGGCGTGTTTAAAGCGACACACGGTTTGTATGATCAATTTGGTGAAGATCGTGCGCTTGATGCACCGCTTGCAGAATCTGCAATTGCTGGAGTAGCAATTGGTGCGGCAATGTATGGGATGCGTCCAATCGCTGAAATGCAGTTTGCTGATTTCATCATGCCAGCAGTAAACCAAATTGTTTCTGAGGCAGCAAAAATTCGTTATCGTTCTAATAATGATTGGACTTGTCCAGTTACAATCCGTGCACCATTTGGCGGGGGTGTTCACGGTGCATTGTATCATTCGCAATCTGTAGAAGCGATGTTTGCAAACCAACCAGGTTTAAAAATCGTTATCCCTTCTACACCATATGATGCAAAAGGTTTATTAAAAGCAGCCATTCGTGATGAAGATCCAGTATTATTCTTCGAACATAAACGTGCATATCGTTTAATTAAAGGTGAAGTGCCGGAGGATGACTACGTATTACCAATCGGAAAAGCAGATGTAAAACGTGAAGGTGATGATATTACAGTTATCACGTACGGATTATGTGTTCATTTTGCTCTTCAAGCGGCTGAAAAGTTAGCACAAGATGGCATCTCTGCACACATTCTTGATTTACGTACTGTATATCCATTAGATAAAGAAGCAATCATTGAAGCAGCTTCTAAAACAGGTAAAGTTCTTCTTGTAACAGAAGACAATAAAGAAGGAAGCATTATGAGTGAAGTGGCAGCAATTATTGCTGAAAACTGTCTATTTGATTTAGATGCGCCAATCGCACGTCTTGCAGGTCCAGACGTTCCAGCAATGCCATATGCACCAACAATGGAAAAATTCTTTATGGTAAATCCAGATAAAGTTGAAAAAGCAATGCGTGAACTTGCGGAATTTTAATCGGGGGGACTATACATGGCTGTAGAAAATATTACAATGCCTCAGCTCGGGGAGAGCGTTACAGAGGGCACAATTAGTAAATGGCTCGTTAATGTTGGCGATCACGTAAACAAGTATGATCCGCTTGCAGAAGTAATGACTGATAAAGTAAATGCTGAAGTACCATCTTCTTTCACGGGTGTTGTGAAAGAGTTAATCGCTGGTGAAGGTGATACGTTAGCTGTAGGTGAAGTAGTTTGTGTGATTCAAGTAGAAGGCGCAGATGAAGTAGCAGCAACAGCTGTTGAGGAAAAAACAAAAGAAGAACCAAAGGCGGAAGTAGCTACGTCTGAAAAAGCACCGAAAGTAAAACAACCAACTGATGGAAAACCACGTTTTTCACCAGCTGTGTTAAAACTTGCGGGTGAGCATAACGTTGATTTAGATCTAGTAGAAGGTACGGGAGCAAACGGCCGTATCACTCGTAAAGATATTTTAAAGCTAGTGGAATCTGGAAATATTCCGCAAGCAGGTGCGGCGAAGAAAGAGGAAGCTGTAGCGGCAGTAGTAGAAGCTCGCCCAGAAGCACCAAAAGCAGCACCAGTAGCGCAAAAAGTAGAAGCTGCGAAACCAGTTTCTGTACCTACAATGCCTGGAGATATCGAAATTCCAGTAACAGGTGTGCGTAAAGCAATCGCAGCAAACATGTTACGTAGTAAACACGAAGCACCACATGCTTGGATGATGATTGAAGTAGATGTGACAAACCTTGTGTCATACCGTAACTCAATTAAAGGTGACTTTAAGAAGCGTGAAGGCTTTAACTTAACGTTCTTTGCTTTCTTCGTAAAAGCAGTAGCACAAGCGTTAAAAGAGTATCCTCAAATTAATTCAATGTGGGCTGGCGATAAAATTGTTCAGAAGAAAGATATTAACCTTTCTATCGCTGTTGCAACAGAGGAAGAACTATTTGTACCAGTAATTAAGCAAGCGGACGAGAAAACAATTAAAGGTATCGCTCGTGAAATTACAGAACTTGCAGGAAAAGTACGTACGAAATCGTTAAAAGCAGACGAAATGCAAGGTGGAACATTTACAATTAATAACACAGGATCATTCGGTTCTGTTCAATCTATGGGTATTATTAATTACCCACAAGCGGCTATTCTACAAGTTGAATCAATTGTAAAACGCCCAGTAATTATGGATAACGGTATGTTCGGTGCTCGTGATATGGTTAACTTATGTTTATCACTTGATCACCGAGTACTTGATGGTTTAATTTGTGGTAAGTTCTTAGGACGTGTTAAAGAAATTTTAGAAAACATGTCAGAAAACAATACATCTGTATATTAATAAAAAGCTCGCTTATGCGAGCTTTTTATTATCTTATTTCTTCATCTACATCCTACTATATGTATAAATACCTTTCCCAGTAATCTTACAATAAACGATTATGTATTAGGAATTTACGAAAATACATTGCTGATATATGGTATATGGATATAAAATAAGAAAAGAATAATTTTTTTGGCAAATCTTACTGATGAAACTGTAGTATAATATATTGTATTGTATGAAAAAGAGAGTTATTCTATATAAGTGTTTTATAGATAATGTGTAATCAGTCGTCAAAACATGAAGAATGTTGACTCCTGGTTTTTTATTTTTGCCGTAACAATGTTTCAGGAGGATGTCATGAAAAGAAGTACCGAGTTTCTAAAAAGTTTAGATGTAAAATTAATTTTAATTTTGTGTGCACTATGTGTGACGAGTATAGCTGCTATATATAGCAGTCAGCAAACGGGACAGTATGGAGCTGCAAACTTTGCTATGAAACAAGGTGTTAACTACATAATTGGGGTTGTATTGTTACTTCTTGTTGCAAGCATCGACTTAGATCAATTGCAAAAATTGTCTTGGCCACTTTATATTGCCGGGTTTGCTTCACTTATTCTTTTGAAAGTATTACCACCATCAGGTTTTACACCTGAAAAATTAGGTGCAAAAAGATGGTTTGTTTTCCCAGTATTTGGACAAATTCAGCCGTCTGAGTTTTTCAAAATTGCATTGCTACTTGTAGTAGCGAGTATAGCAGTAAAACATAATGCACAGTATATGGCAAGGACATTCCAAACAGATTTAAAGCTAGTAGGTAAAATTATGCTAGTGTCACTTCCACCTATGGCGGTTGTATATAGTCAACCTGATACAGGTATGGTGTTCTTATATGCTGCTGCTATTGCATGTATTTTATTTATGTCAGGTATTCAAAAGAAATTGATAGCATTATGTACAGTTATTCCGTTGACCATATTATCTGCTTTAATATTTATTTTCTTTAAGTATCAAGATTTTTTCTATAATAATTTAGTTACTTTACTAAAACCTCACCAACAGTCGCGTATTGTAGGTTGGTTAAATCCATTTGAAAATGCAGATCAAGGTTATCAAACGCAACAATCGATTTTAGCTGTAGGTAGTGGAGGAATGGAAGGTAAAGGGTTTGGGGGAGGAAGCGTCTATATCCCAGAGAAGCATACTGACTTTATTTTCGCTACAATTGCCGAAGAAGGTGGATTTATCGTAGCAGCCTTAGTTGTCTTCTTGTTCCTATTACTACTATATCGAACAATTATTATTGGTTATTCCGCTGATAATTTATTTGGTACATTATTATGCGCTGGATCGATCGGTATATTAACAGTTCAAATATTCCAAAACATCGGTATGATCGTTGGATTAATGCCTGTAAAAGGTATTGCATTACCTTTCTTATCGTATGGGGGAAGTTCCTTATTCTCGAATATGATTATGATGGGGCTCATACTATCGGTACGGAAAACGTATAAAAAATATATGTTTTCAGTTAAGTAAAAAAAGCTGGTTCGTTTTTAAACGAACCAGCTTTTTTACATATATGCTCATAAACGTTGCAAACTAAAACAGGATAGCAGTTTGAGACGGGTAAGGAGTGCAAAGTGATGCATATGCATATTTTTGAAGGAGCACGGCATCTTTCTAATAGTGAATGGGTTATTCGGGCTATTATAGCATACATATTTTTAATATTAGTTGCGAAAGCGATGGGGCAAAGGTCTATCGCACAACTTCGTTTTTTAGATGTTGTATTAGTGTTATTGCTTGGTGGGAATATTTCTAACGCATTGTCTGATGAAAAAGTAGGGTTACTGGGCTCGATGATTACAACGTTCATACTCGTTGTACTTCATATTATAAGCTCAGTTTTAATGCTGAAATGGGATAGATGGAGACGTTTTTTAGAGCCAGCACCTATCATTCTTATACATAATGGTTCCATTGATTTTAGCAATTTGAAAAAGGCGAGAATTACCGTGGAATATTTGTTTTCGGAACTTCGTATGCGAAATGTGAGCGATATTCAAACGATTAAATTAGCATTATGGGAAGCGAACGGTGTCGTTTCTATATTTCGGTATCCAGAATATGAAGCAGTTTCACGGCTTGATCTTAAAGTGGCGGGAAAAAAATCTCCAGTTTCTTTTGTATTAGTAAAGGATGGGAGGATACAGAAAGATGTTCTTGCATTATTAGGAAAAACAGAAGCGTGGGCGAGAAAATTTCTAGAGGAGAGTACAGAAGTCGAATCCATTATGTTAGCTACAGTAGATGAATCACATAAAATAAATATTTTGTTAAAAAAATGAAAAATATACGCATTTTGTCGTTTCGTACATATGATACAATAGTGTGGACAACGAAAAAGGAGGCGATACGGTGGGATATGTAGAAGAATTACGAAAAATAGTTGGTCATCGCCCTTTAATTTTAGTTGGTGCTGTTGTACTCGTTATAAATGAAAATGGATATGTTTTATTGCAGCAGCGGACAGAGCCGTACGGAAAATGGGGGCTACCTGGTGGGCTAATGGAGCTTAGTGAATCACCAGAAGAAACAGCTTATCGTGAAGTATATGAAGAGACAGGAATAAAAGTGAAGAACTTGCAACTAATCAATGTATTTTCTGGAGCAAACTACTTTACAAAATTAGCAAACGGTGATGAATTTCAATCTGTAACAACCGCCTATTATACAGATGAATACGAAGGGGATTTTGTTATGAATAAAGAAGAAGCAGTTCAGCTTAAATTCTTTTCAGTAACAGAACTACCTGACTATATTGTAGGATCGCATAAAAAAATGATTGCTGAATATATGAAGATTATGGAAAAAAAGATATAATCATAGTGAAAGAAATACAAAAACACAGTTCTGGTTGGTAGTCCAGACGCATGATTTCATGTCAGTAACCTTCCCCTCCGGGATGTCCCGTATTTCTAATCTTTTAAAGGAGGGGCTGTCAATGGATTTGACAGTATATCACGATGGCCAATTTTTTGTTGGAATCATTACATGCAAAGAAAAAGGGAAATTGTATGGAGCGAGGTATATTTTTGGGGCGGAACCGTCAGATGAAGAAGTGCTTATGTTTGTGAATAGTTCACTTTTAGAGCATTTTCAGCACTTTGCAAAATGTGGTGTAGAAATTAAAGAAAAACAGCGTCCTAAAAACATAAAGCGTACCATACGACAAGCAGCAAAAGAAATAAATATTAAACGTTTTACTAAGGCGCAAGAGGCGATTAGTTTATCTTATGAATTGCATAAACAAGAAAAGAAAGTGCAGTCTAAAGAGAAGCGAGAAGCTGAAAAAGAAAGAAGACGTTTAATGAAAGTACAAAAAGCAAAGCAAAAACATCGTGGTCATTAAAGAAAAGGTGTTAGAGCAAGAGCTCTAACACCTTTTCTATACTTAAATACAAGTAAACTTACTTGTATTTCATAAACATTAACTGGTAAGATACAAATAGGTAGTTTTAGAGGAGGGAAAAGAGTGATTAATTTTAACTTTTTTATGAATGATGTTGTCCGCCAAGCGCGTGAAGAGATTGTCTCTGCTGGATATACAGAATTGACGACGCCAGAAGCGGTAGAAGAAGCGTTTAAAAGAAATGGAACAACACTTGTAATGGTAAACTCTGTATGTGGTTGTGCAGGTGGTATTGCTCGTCCTGCTGCTGCGCATTCCGTACATTATGATAAACGTCCTAACCACCTTGTAACGGTGTTTGCAGGGCAAGATAAAGAAGCGACAGCAAGAGCGCGTGAATATTTCGAAGGGTACCCACCTTCTTCTCCATCATTTGCTTTATTAAAAGATGGAAAAATTGTAACGATGGTAGAGCGTCATGAAATTGAAGGTCATGAACCGATGCAAGTTATTGCCAAACTACAATCATATTTCGAAGAGAATTGTGAAGAACTATAAAAAATAAGAGAAAAGGCGGCACGTCCACAATCAAGTGGATGTGCCGCCTTTTTTATTTATTATTAAAATTTCTGAGATATGCATAGTTGTGTTATTTTATGCATTTTTTTATACATAAAAAACAGCGTTTATATTGTTTGTTTATTTATTTTTATTTTATATATTGCATAAAAATAAAAGTGCTGATACAATACAAACATCGAATAAATATTCTATTAAACTTTTAAATATACATTATTAGGGGGAAGAAAGATGAAGAAGTTAGTATCAATATCGTTTGCACTTATTTTAATTTTAAGTATGTTCAGCGCTTGTAGTAATGGGGAATCGAAAGAAACAAAAGGAAATAAGAAAGTACTCGTAATGGGAACTTCAGCAGATTATAAACCATATGAATACGTAGAAGCTTCAAAAAGTGATGAAATTATCGGCTTTGATGTTGATGTTGCTAAATATATCGGAAAAGAACTTGGGTATGAAGTGAAAGTGAAAGATATGGATTTTGGTGGTTTATTAGCATCTCTTAGTTCAGGAAAAGTTGATTTCGTAATGGCAGGCATGACGCCAACTGCAGAGCGTAAAAATAATGTTGATTTTACAGATATTTATTTTGTTGCGAAAAACATGGTCGTTTCTAAAAAGGATTCTAACATTCAATCTGTAGAGGGTTTGAAAGGGAAAAAAGTAGGGGTACAAACAGGGTCTATTCAAGAAGAGAAAGCAGCAGAATTTAAAAAACAAGTAGATTTCCAAGTTGAGGGACGTGACCGTATACCAGAAATCGTACAAGAAATTAAAGCTGGTCGTTTTGACGCTGCAATTATAGAAGACACAGTTGCTAAAAATTATTTAGAGAAAATGAAAGATTTACAAGGAATTGAAATTAAAGAAGCACCAGAAGAAGTTGGAGCAGCAATTGCCCTTCCGAAAAACAGTGATAAAACAGCAGAATTTAATAAAGTAATTAAAAAAATGCAAGAAAATGGAGAAATGGATAAATTAGTGAAGAAATGGTTTGGCAGCGGAAAATAAGCTGCCTTTCACTTTTCTGTGAGGGGAATGAAAAGAATGAACTTAGATTTTTCGGCGATTACGCCTTCGATACCATATATACTAAAAGGTTTAGAAGTTACTTTGAAGATTGTAGCAGTATCAGCTTTAGCAGGATTTATTTTAGGAACGCTATTAGCACTTTGTAAAATTGCTAGAATACGAGCATTAAATATAGCAGCAGATTTTTATACATCAATTTTTCGTGGTACACCCCTTGTATTGCAATTAATGATTATTTATTTCGGCGTCCCACAAATAATTGGTTATGAAATACCAGCATTCTTAGCTGCTGTACTTGCATTTAGCTTGAATTCAGGTGCATACATGTCAGAAGTAATTCGTGCTGGTATTCAAGCGGTTGATAAAGGACAAACAGAAGCAGCAATGGCTTTAGGGGTACCATACGGAAAAATGATGAGAAATATTATTTTCCCTCAAGCATTAAAAAATATATTACCAGCGCTTGTGAATGAATTTGCGACACTTACAAAAGAATCGGCTGTAGTAACGGTAATAGGCGCGACTGATTTAATGCGTCGTGCTTACATTGTAGGCGGTGAGACATTTAAATATCTTGAACCATTACTTTTTGTTGGACTGATTTATTATATGTTAGTCATTATTCTTACATTAGTCGGGAAGGCAATTGAAGGGAGAATGAAGAAAAGTGATTAAAATTGAAAACCTTCATAAATCATTTGGTAAAAACGAAGTATTAAAAGGAATTACAACAACGATTGAAAAAGGGGAAGTAGTTGCAATTATAGGACCTTCTGGATCAGGAAAATCAACATTTTTACGTTGTATGAATATGTTAGAAGCATCAACGGATGGTCACATTTGGATTGGAACGGAAGAAGTAACGAATCCGAAAACGAATGTTATGCATGTTCGTGAAAATGTCGGTATGGTATTTCAACATTTTCACTTATTTCCTCATATGACTGTATTAGAAAATATTACGTATGCTCCTATCAATGTAAAAGGGATAACGAAGCAAGAAGCTGAAAAGAAAGCTGAGAAACTTTTAGAAAAGGTTGGATTAGTAGATAAAAAAGATACGTATCCAAATCGTCTTTCGGGAGGACAAAAGCAACGTGTAGCAATTGCAAGAGCGTTAGCAATGGAACCGGAAGTTATGTTATTTGATGAACCGACATCGGCGCTAGATCCAGAGATGGTGAAAGAAGTGTTAGAAGTTATGAAATCGTTAGTTACGACAGGAATGACGATGGCTATCGTTACACATGAAATGGGCTTTGCAAAAGAAGTGGCAGATCGTGTTCTTTTCTTGGACGGAGGAAAGCTTGTAGAAGATAGTGCACCAGAAGAATTTTTTGCAGCGCCGAAAAGTGAACGTGCGCAACAATTTTTACAAAAAATATTGTAATATGAAAAGGTTATGTGAATAATAAGTAGAAAAGGATGACATTGTGTCATCCTTTTTTTATACTAGCTGTAAATACGTTTATACATATAGGAGTAATGATATGTTTAAAATTGGATATCGTACAGTAAAAACAGCAATAGGGACAGGTGCGGCAGTTTTTATTGCTCAGTTATTAGGGTTGGAATTTTATAGTTCAGCAGGTATTTTAGTTATTTTATGTGTACAAAATACGAAGCGCAAATCGCTTCAAGTGTCGTTACATCGTTTTCTAGCTTGTGTATTATCAATGGTATTCGCGTTTTGTATTTTTGAAACGATCGGCTATACACCACTTGCAATTAGCATATTGTTACTTACATTTATTCCGACTGCAGTAATGCTTAAAATTCAAGAAGGTATTGTCACGAGTTCAGTTATTGTTATGCATCTATATTCATTGAAGCAAATTACATGGCTTATAGTTGGAAATGAAATTGCTATATTAACGATAGGGATTAGTGTGGCGTTATTAGTAAATATGTATATGCCGAGTAGTGAAAATAAGCTAAAAGAGTATCAGGGTAAAATAGAGAGTAATTTTAAAACGATTTTGTTTGAAATGGTTGTGTATTTACGAAATCGAGAAAGTAGTTGGAGTGGAGCAGAACTCATTGAAACCGAGAATATGTTAAATGAAGCAAGAGATTTATCGTTTAAAAAACTTGAGAATGCATTTATGCGAGAAGATGATTATTACTACCGTTATTTTAATATGCGTATGCAACAATTCGAAATTTTAGAGCGAATGATACCACTAGCAGCTTCTTTATCATGGACATATGAACAAGCTGATATGATTGCAGATGTTGTTGAAAACATTGGTAATGCTATTAGCCCTGAGAGTACTGGCGTTATTTCCTTAAGGCAGCTTCAAGAAATGAGGGAATTATTTAGAGACATGCCATTGCCAGCTACACGCGAAGAATTTGAGATACGTGCGAAACTTGTTCAACTTGTGTATGAAATGGAACAATATTTACTCATTAAAAGTCGCTTTAAGGGAAAGGATAATATAAAAGAACTTATATAGAAGGTAGGAATTATCTATGCCGTATCTTCTCTCTATCATATTATGTCTTTCTTTATCGCCGATTTGGCCTCTTGGGGATAATCCACGTGCCGGAGATCCTTTTATTATTGTAAATAAAGCAACGAATAAATTAGCTTACATTGACGATGGAAAGATTCAAAAGGTTTTTCCAGTAGCGACAGGGAAAACGAATGAATTAACTCCAGAAGGAACTTTTGATGTTGTAATGAAAGCGAAGGATCCGTATTATATTGCGAAGGATATTCCAGGTGGGTCGCCAAAAAATCCACTTGGGTCAAGGTGGATTGGATTTAATGCAAGAGGAACTGATGGAAGTAAATATGGAATACATGGAACAAACCAACCGAGTTCAATTGGAAAGTATATTTCACAAGGGTGTATAAGAATGAAGAAAAACGATGTGGAATATTTGTTTGATCGCATTCCAATTGGAACGAAAGTATGGATTGTGAAATCGAAAAAATCATTTCAGCAATTGGCAAAAGAAAAAGGAGCCGTTGCATATGAAAAAGCCAACGAAAAGGTTGGCTTTTTCTATTATAATAAGTTGTCTTGACATGTGTACATAACCGTGCGTTAATGAGAATATAGAAAGATAAAATTAGATAAAGGGGTTGCTCATATGTACTTGAATCCAAAACTTTCGTATATGCAGTTTTTTATGGGATTTCTATTTGTTATTACATTCATATTGGCAACTTTTAATATATGTTCTTATCTTGTAGCGATTGTATGTATGGCATTACTTAATCTAACTTTTGTTATTGGAGCATTTCAGCAGAAACAATATACAAGTTTTGTAATAGCACTTGTAATGTCATTTTCCTTTAGTATTGTAGCGATTGTGTTTTATATAAAATAAACCATCTCGATGTCGAGATGGTTTATTTTGTCATGTGTAAAAAGTAAAAAAAGGACGAACACATCGCCCTTTTTACCAAAACATACTCGCGCCAGCAAGTAATGTTGTTACAAGCATAGAAATCAGCATCACATAAACCATAACTTTTTGAGCTTTTTTATGCATCGTTATACCTCCTTGCAAATCAGTACAATTTCATTGTAACGAGAAATGAAATTATGGACAAGGGGAGAGTGAGGACAAAATTCGGGAGGGGATTGCAAAATATAACAGGAAATTTGAGTGTGTATAGAGAATATAGTAAAAGGGTATATTGTTAATTTTTAGTTGGGCAAGCTGAAGAATGGAGATACGATGATGAAAATATACGAAACAGATCGTTTATACTTAAGGGAAATTGATGAGTCGTATGCTGAAACAGTTCTTCAATATTACGACAGAAATCGTGAATTTTTAAAAGCTTGGGAAGAGTATAGACCGGATGATTTTTTTACGCTAGATTATCAAAAGAAAAAGTTGCAAAAGGATAGAAAAGAGTTCGAAGAAGGGAAAATCATCAGACTATGGATTTTTAAAAAGGGTGATGATACGAAAATAATTGGGTGTATTTCATTTAATTTAATCGTTCGTGGCATTTATCAATCTTGTGTACTCAGTTATAAATTAGATAAAGCAGAGTTAAACAAAGGGTATACGACAGAAGCGCTTAGAAAAGCAATTCAAGTTGCTTTTGGGGAATTTCAGTTACATCGTATAGAAGCTCCGATTATGCCTCGTAATTTAGCATCTATACAAGTAGTAACGAAGATAGGTTTTCAATATGAAGGCGTGTCTAGGAAGATGTTAATGGTAAATGGCGTGTGGGAAGATCATATGCGCTGGGTATTGTTAAATGAGTAATAGAAAGCAGATGGTTATCTAGACATGTAAACCATCTGTTTTTTGTCTTGTATTTCGAAACTTTTGCGAAATTCTGTTATAATTAATAGTGTTACATACATAATGGTAGTGCAGGAGGCGCAGTCTTATGATTAATCAAGAACGTTTAGTAAATGAATTTATGGAATTAGTACAAGTAGATTCTGAAACGAAATTTGAAGCAGAAATCTGCAAAGTATTAACGAAGAAATTTACAGATTTAGGTGTAGAAGTATTTGAAGATGACACAATGGCTGTAACTGGTCATGGTGCAGGTAACTTAATTTGTACTTTACCAGCAACAAAAGATGGTGTTGATACAATTTACTTTACTTCTCATATGGATACAGTAGTTCCTGGTAATGGAATTAAGCCTTCTATTAAAGATGGATATATCGTATCAGATGGTACAACAATTTTAGGTGCGGATGATAAAGCTGGATTAGCATCAATGTTCGAAGCAATCCGTGTTTTAAAAGAGAAAAATATCCCTCATGGTAAAATAGAATTTATTATTACAGTCGGAGAAGAATCAGGTCTTGTTGGTGCAAAAGCATTAGACCGTGAGCGTATTACAGCGAAATATGGCTACGCATTAGATAGCGATGGAAAAGTTGGTGAAATCGTTGTTGCAGCTCCAACACAAGCGAAAGTGAACGCAATTATTCGCGGGAAAACAGCTCACGCTGGTGTAGCGCCGGAGAAAGGTGTATCTGCAATTACTATCGCAGCGAAAGCAATTGCGAAGATGCCACTTGGTCGCATTGACTCTGAAACGACTGCAAATATTGGACGTTTTGAAGGTGGTACACAAACGAATATCGTTTGCGATCATGTACAAATCTTTGCAGAAGCTCGTTCTTTAATTAATGAGAAAATGGAAGCACAAGTTGCGAAAATGAAAGAAGCATTTGAAACAACTGCAAAAGAAATGGGAGGTCATGCAGACGTTGAAGTAAACGTTATGTACCCAGGATTTAAATTTGCTGATGGCGATCACGTTGTAGAAGTTGCAAAACGTGCAGCTGAAAAAATTGGTCGTACACCTTCTCTTCACCAAAGTGGTGGCGGAAGTGATGCAAACGTAATTGCAGGACATGGTATCCCAACAGTTAACTTAGCGGTTGGTTATGAAGAAATTCATACAACAAACGAGAAGATTCCTGTTGAAGAATTAGCAAAAACAGCAGAATTAGTTGTTGCAATTATTGAAGAAGTAGCGAAGTAATGGAAAATAAAAAGCGTGTAAATCAATTATGATTTACACGCTTTTTATTTTGATTCGATTGCTTTGACAAGACGTATAAGCGAATATAAGAAAAACTATGGAAGTATATACGTTGTTGCTACATGTACTAGACGAGGGAATAACCCTAACGTATTCATATTGAAAATCGGAAGTAGTAAATAATTAATTGCAATGATTAATATAACTACAAGGAATGTATAGTTGAGTTTATCCCGCTATTTGCCGGACAGTAAGACCCCTACCTCAAAATTCAGCGAAAGTAAAGAAGTTAGGTGGGGGCCCTGCTGCCCGTAAAAGTCCGATTAGTGAGAGTTGATTAAAGTTTCGATTTATATCGATTATAAAAAAGAACAAGTAATTATTATAACTATTGTGCAAAATTTGATATAATAAAAGAACGAACGTTCTGATTAGGGAGTGAGTACTATGCGAGAAATGTATCCGAAAAATGGTCGCGTTATTTTACATGTAGATATGAATTGCTTTTTCGCATCTGTTGAAATTGCTCATGATCCATCATTACAAGGAAAGCCATTAGCGGTTGCTGGAAATGAAAAAGAGAGAAAAGGAATTATTATAACATGTAGTTATGAGGCGAGGGAATACGGAATACGTACGACGATGCCCCTTTGGGAAGCGAAAAGGTTATGCCCGCAATTAGTTGTAAGGCGTCCTAATTTCACATTATATCGCGAAGCTTCATTTCAAATGTTTCAAGTCCTTTCTCGTTTTACAGAAAAGATACAACCAGTCTCAATAGATGAAGGATATTTAGATATTACAGATTGCTACGCACTTGGTTCGCCTCTTGAAATAGCAAAGATGATTCAACAAGCACTATTAACAGAGTTGCAGCTTCCGTGTAGTATCGGAATCGCTCCAAATCTTTTCCTAGCAAAAACAGCTTCTGATATGAAAAAACCTCTCGGTATTACCGTACTTCGAAAACGTGATATTCCAGAAATGATTTGGCCACTTTCAGTTGAAGCAATGCATGGGATTGGAGAAAAAACAGCTGAAAAATTAAATGAAATTCATATACATACAATTGAACAGTTAGCGAAGGGAGACGAGCATATCATTCGCGCTAAAATTGGCAAGCACGGTATTGATTTACAAAAGCGTGCAAAAGGTACGGATGATAGGGAAGTGGATCCGAGTCAAATGGGCCAACATAAAAGTGTCGGTAACTCGATGACTTTTTCAAAGGATATGGATGAAGAGAAAGAATTACTTGATATGTTAGAACGGTTATCAAAATCAGTGAGTAAAAGATTACAAAAGCGAACCCTTGTTAGTTATAATATTCAAATTATGATTAAATACCATGATAGGCGAACAGTAACACGGAGTAAGCAATTGAAAAATGCAATTTGGGAAGAACGCGATATTTTTCAAGCAGCATCCCGTTTATGGAAGCAACATTGGGATGGTGATTCCGTTCGTTTACTAGGTGTTACAGCTACTGAAATAGAGTGGAAGACAGAATCGGTGAAACAATTAGATTTATTTTCATTTGAAGAGGATGCGAAAAAAGAACCACTACTTGCTGTCATTGATCAAATTAACGATAAGTATGGAACACCGATTTTACAACGAGGTAGTCAACTACTACGTAAGCAAGAGAAGTCGTTTCAACAAAAGTTAGAAAATAAGTTTATGTAGAAGGTGTCATGAAGTAGTAAAATCATGACACCTTTCCTATTATACAGGCACCAAGTGATACGAGAGCATTTGTCCGTAACCCAGCCATTCGGTGTCTCCATTGTCTTTCCATTCCAATGCAAGCTCCTACAATAATTGCTATAACTAACCTGAATACAATGTCGTACCATACCATCATGGTCACCTCCATATATAATATGTGTTATGTTTTTTAGAATGAGCGGGGGATACTCATTCTTATTTTTACAACCAGCTATGAAACTTTTTAATATAAAGCTTTTTCAGGAATTGTGTTAAAAAAGCGTAGCCTAATAGTATTCCTACTAACCAAGGGAAATAGTTAAGTGGCAATGCTTGTAAACCAACGGCTGCACCAAGTGGTGAGAATGGAATATAAATCCCGATTGCCATAATAAGAGCGGTTAATAAAACGACTGGTGTTGATGCAGTGCTTTGAATAAATGGAATCTTTTGTGTTCTTATCATGTGAACAATTAAAGTTTGTGTTAACAATCCAACGACAAACCAACCGGACTGGAATAATGATTGCTCGCTCGATGTATTTGCACCAAATACATTCCACATGACTACGTATGTGATAATATCAAATATAGAACTAATTGGGCCGATACAAATAATGAAGTTTCGTAAGTTTGCAGTATCCCATTTTCGTGGTTTTTCTAGAAACTCTTTATCCATTTTGTCCCATGGAATAGAAAGTTGTGAAATATCATAAAGTAAGTTTTGAATTAAAAGATGAATGGCAAGCATCGGTAAAAAAGGAATGAAAGCACTTGCTACTAACATGCTAAACACATTACCGAAGTTAGAGCTAGCTGTCATCTTAATATATTTTAAAATATTTCCGAATGTAGTACGTCCTTCTAAAATCCCTGCTTCTAATATAGTTAAACTTTTTTCGAGTAGAATAATATCGGAAGCTTCTTTCGCAATATCAGTAGCAGTATCAACAGATATTCCGACATCAGCTTCACGTAATGCTACAGCATCGTTAATGCCGTCTCCCATGTAACCTACAGTGTGTCCATTTCCTTGTAATGCGTGTATAATACGAGATTTTTGCATTGGATTAAGCTTCGCAAATACAGTCGTTTCTTCGGCAAGTCTTGCTAATGCTTTATCTGGTAAAGAATCAATCTCGTAACCGAGGATTGGTTCGCAGATATCTAATCCAACTTCTTTACAAACCTTTCTTGTAACAATTTCGTTATCGCCAGTTAAAATTTTCACTTGTACACCATGTTTTTGTAATGCTTGAATTGCAGCTGCTGCAGATGGTTTCGGTGGATCTAAAAAGCCGATATATCCAGCGAGAATCATATCAGTTTCGTCTTTTACTGCGTACTCTGTATCATTTATTCTTCTATCTTTTTTATAAGCCACAGCAATAACCCGCATACCCTCACTATTTAGTGTCTCACTTAGTTTTTTGACATTTGAACGTATTTCCTCGGTGAGTGGAACGATTTTTTCATCCACTTCAGTGTAGTTACAAATTGATAAAATTTCTTCTACGGCACCTTTACAAACCATTGTATGTTCACCTGAAATATCCTTTACGATGACTGACATACGCCGGCGGGCGAAATCGAATGGAATTTCATCTAGCTTTTGAAAAGCTGATGGATTAAATGTATTGTTTTCCTCTGTATGCTTAATAACAGCTTTATCTATTAAATTTTTCAATCCAGTTTGATAGAAACTATTTAAATAGGCAAATTGCAAGACGCGATTGCATTCATTTCCCTTGGGATCTAAGTGACGAACAAGGACAACTTTATCTTCTGTTAAAGTTCCGGTTTTATCTGTACAAAGAATGTTCATAGCACCTAAGTTTTGAATAGAATTTAGCTGTTTTACAATTACTTTTTGTTTAGACATGTTAACGGCACCTTTAGCTAAATTAGCAGTTACAATCATCGGTAACATTTCAGGTGTAAGGCCGACAGCGACGGCAATAGCGAAGAAGAAAGCTTCTTGCCAATCACCTTTTGTGAATCCATTAATGAGAAGGACAATAGGTGCCATAATAAGCATGAATGTAATTAAGAGCCAGCTTACTTTGTTTACACCTTTATCAAAGCTTGTTTCTACACGCTTTCCAATTACCTTATTGGCTAAAGAGCCGAAATACGTATCGGTACTTGTTGAGATGACAACAGCTTTTGCGCTACCACTTACAATATTTGTTCCCATGAAACAAAGGTTTTCCATATCGAGTGGATTGTAATTTTTTTTCATGTTTGTCGGTAAGATATGCTTATTTTCTGTATGGTAGCAGTGTTCGTATTTTTCTACAGGAAGTGCTTCCCCTGTTAAAGAAGATTGATTAACAAATAAATCTTTAGCGGATACAATACGCACATCAGCTGGAACGATATCACCGGCTGAAAGGGAAATGATATCGCCAGGTACAAGTTCCTCAATTGGAATTTCTGTTGTGTAATTTCGATTTAAATTCGTTACATTTTTTGTTTCATGTACAAATCCATTTATTCTAAATACGCTCGCAGTTGTTCGAACCATAGCCTTTAACTTATCGGCAGCTTTTTGAGAACGAAATTCTTGGGAAAACCGAATTGTTGCACTAAGTAGTACCATTGCAGATACGACAATTGTTCCTTGCATATCATCCGTGAAAAAGGAGAGTGCTCCAAGAGCTAATAAAACGAAAATAAATGGATTTTTAAATGCCGACAGAAATTGAATGTACCACGGCGCCATTTTATTATGAGCTATTTCGTTCGGACCACATAAAGAAAGTCTACGAGACGCTTCTTGTTTAGATAATCCATCTTGTGTTGTTTCTAAAAGTTTTAACGCAGAGCTTACATCTTGTGTTGCAACCTCCACTAATAATTCGTTATTTGTTTTCATGCTATCTTGCTCATAAGCATGCTTTGTTTCTTGTCTTTGTAAATTAAACATCGGTAGTTCCTCCTCTGTCATGAAGGAGGAAACAATCTGTTACCTAACTATTTGAAATGGTGAGGAACAGTTTCTTTCCTACCTACATGATGAAATATGAATGTAAAACGTATGGGTATATGGGCCGAATCATCAATTGCCAACTGTTCCTCACCTCCGTACAATTTAGTAGTTTCTGAATATGCTATGTTTGTTTCATAGTAAGGTGCATATAGACGTAAAAAGACCTTTACTCAAAACGAGTAAAGGTCTGAATTCGCAGTTAAAAGAGTCCACAACAAAGACTGTTAGTAGACATAAATAAAAACAGTTTTTGTGTATGACAAAATACATGCACCTCTCCCTCGTTGAGTTTTAGCACTGTATAGCATAGGTACTGAAACCAGCTACATTAAAAAAGGCCTTCATTCCGACCTTTCCTGTTGACCCATTGGCGTCTCTCGACATTTTTGGGCAGCAGCGTTTCTCTATACAGGAGCCTCACCTAACAGAGACCATATTCAATTACATGTTGAATGTTAGCACTGTAAAATTGTAGTGTCAATATCTTTTTTATCTGTGTTTTTAAAATATTAAACGGATTTATAATAGATATGTGGGATGAAATGTATGATATTGATTATAAATAATATGAAAAATAAATATTTTTATAAAAGGGGAATTTGTAATGGTACCACAAAATTTTATTATAAATATTGAGAATCAAAAGTGGTTGTTTAATGAGCAGGAAGATTTATGTTCTCACGGGGAAATTTATTTAAATGTGGATGGAACGATTATTACACAAACAGGTATGGATGAGGAATGGGGAATAAGTGAATCAGCTTTAGCTCTGTTACGAACTTTAGATAAAGAATATATTTGTGATATTGAAAATGAAGAGGGGCTTATTTTGCACGGATGTGGCACTATGCTCATGTTAGGATGCCCAATTTCAATTCATTGGACTATAAACCATATAGGTGAAAATGTGGTTTTAAAGGATTTTGTCAAAGTTATTTCTACTGATCAAAAGGCTATATACTATGAAGGGCTTCATATAGAAGTAAATGAAAATGAATATAGAAAACAAATTGTTTCTTTTGCGCTACAGGCAAAAGAATTATTCAATAAATCAAGTGAAAAGATAATTTTAAATGAGTTTGAGCGAAGTATGTATACCGACTTTTGGATGGAATATGATCATTTGTTAAATAAGTATAAATAAAAAAGCACTGTAACCAGTGCTTTTTTATTATAGATTACGAGATTGTAGGGTTTTCAAAAATAACAATCTCTGAACTGTTTGTAGTTGAAACGCGTTGGGCGTAATATGTTAAAGCTGAAGAAATATATGCTGGTAACGTATCATTTGTATGTGATGTTGTATATTCATGGATTAATTCCTTTAAAGTTGTCCATTCTAATTGTGCTGGGTGATCAGACACGAAAGAACTTACCCAGCGATCAAATGAAGATGAAAAATCAGTTTGTAAACGAAATACTTCTTTCATAATAAAACGCTCCCTTAAAATGTAGTATAATTATTTTAACACAAAACACGAACGATAGCTAAATTTTTTGAGTATAACGTTCGTGTTATATAGTTGTCTAGATGTTTGGTTATGTAAATTCAATTTGCCATTTGAAATAACATTCCGTAAGATGAGAGATAGAGTATATTTAGAGCTGGAGGAAAGAAAGTGGAATTTGTATTTTTAGGAACTGGTGCAGGTGTTCCTTCAAAAGGAAGGAACGTTTCAGCAATTGCTTTACAATTGTTAGAAGAACGAGGACAAACTTGGTTATTTGATTGTGGTGAGGCCACGCAACATCAAATATTACATACATCTGTACGTCCGCGCCGCATTGAAAAAATATTTATTACGCATTTACATGGCGATCATATTTTTGGATTGCCTGGTTTATTAGGTAGCCGTTCATTTCAAGGAGGAACTACGCCTTTAACGGTGTATGGACCGAAAGGAATTAAACAATTTATTGAAGTGGCATTATCGGTAAGTACGACACATGTGAAATATCCACTTGAAGTTGTGGAGATAACAGAAGAAGGTACCGTATTTGAAGATAATGAATTTTATGTAGAAACGAAAAGATTGTCACACGGTATAGAATGCTTTGGATATCGTATTGTAGAGAAAGATATACAAGGTGCTCTTTTAGTTGATAAGTTGCTTGAGATGGGTGTGAAACCAGGTCCAATCTTTAAACGTTTAAAAGATGGTGAAGTAGTTGAATTAGAGGATGGCACGATATTAAATGGAAATGAGTTTATCGGCCCACCTCAAAAAGGAAGAATTATTACTATCTTAGGTGATACGCGATATTGCGAAGCGAGTAGGGAGCTTGCGCAAGATGCAGATGTACTTGTCCATGAAGCGACTTTCGCAGCAGAAGATGAGCAACAAGCGTATGATTATTTTCATTCTACATCTAAGCAAGCTGCGAGCATTGCACTTCAGGCAAATGCGAAGCGACTAATATTAACTCACATTAGTTCTCGCTATCAAGGAGATACATATAAGGAATTATTGAAAGAGGCTAGAGAGTTGTTTTCTAATACAGAAATAGCGACAGATTTGAAATCATTCCCAGTAGAAAAATAATTATTTTGTAAAAAATGGTAACAGCGGGTTACCATTTTTTTATGTCTAAAAAAATTTAAAAATAAAACTGTTATTATTTTATACTTATACTTGGATGATACAGAAAATTAGGATGGTTTGAATATATAGGATAAAAATACGAAATAATGATTATTTAGAAAAACTGTTATATAAGTCAGATGACATACAAGTGATACAAATAGCAGAAATGGACTTTTATTCAGAACTTTTAAAATTCAACAAAAGTAAGCGTTTTATAAAAAACAAGCTATAATGAGGGCAGATTATAATTTATGATAAGCCGCATGTATTTTAGTCATTATCGTAACAAGTGAAGTTGACTAAATCATGAGAGAGTAACACGAGAATTATAATAGGAAAGATATTACTATTATTTGTCATAAGTCTTTTTCACTTTTTAGCTAAACGATATGATTAGCAAGTGTAGCTATTGCGAGTTCCTTAGTAGAAGCTTTTTATTAATAAGGTAGTGGAGATTTAATTGGTACACCACTCTTTAAAAGAGTTCAGAACATCAGCAGGTAGTCTAGGCGGAATAGCGGGTGCAAATTTAGTTGCATTAGCAATGGTTATATCACTTGTTTATGCTATGCTTGCAATGGCTTCTGTGTTAAACTTTGGATTGCTACCAGACTTTATTCTGGATTATCTTGTATCATTTTTAAATGAAAATAATGCTAAGATTCTTATGTATTATGATAACTGGTATTATTTCAGGTTATATTGGATTACTTTTATTCAAAAACTATCCAATTCGTACAGCAGAACAAATTCGTGGTACAACTGGAAAAGCGACAGATGTAGCAGCTTAATAGAATAGTAGAATAAATTTTTTCATAGAGGTTTAGGGGGAGTTATGATGAAGTATCGCTCAGTATTTGATATTATCGGTCCAGTTATGATTGGACCATCAAGTTCACATACAGCAGGCGCAGCAAGAATGGGGCAAGTTGCTCGCCAGCTGTTTCGTCATGAACCAGAAAGAGTAAGCATTTCGTTATATGGATCATTTGCAAAGACGTATCGAGGGCATGGTACGGATGTAGCACTAATCGGTGGAATATTAGGATTTGAAACAGATGACTTACGTATTCCAGAGGCGCTAGAAATAGCAAAAGAGCGCGAAATTGAAGTGGAATTCATTGAAGAAGATGCCAATGCACCTCACCCAAATACAGCGAGAATTCGTTTGTATAAAGGTGAAGATGAAATTGAAGTTGTTGCTTGCTCAATTGGTGGCGGTAAAATTGAAGTTGTAGAATTAAACGGATTCGATCTTCAATTATCAGGCACGAGCCCAGCACTACTTATTGTAAATAACGATCGCTTCGGTGCTATTGCAGCGGTAGCTTCAATCCTTGCGAAACATGAGATTAACATTAGCACAATGAGTGTTTCTCGTAAAGAAAAAGGAAGAAGAGCGCTTATGGTCATTGAAACAGATGAATTATTAGCAGATGAAGTAATTGAAGAAATAAAAGCGCAACAAAATATTTGTCAAGTAACTATTATGGAATAATTGCAGGGGGGACACACCATGTTTCGGAACGCAGCGGAACTAGTGGCGCAAGCTAAAGAACAAAATGTAAAAATCGCAGAAATTATGATTCAATGTGAAATGGAAACAAGAAGTATTTCACGTGAAGAAGTAATTGCTGGTATGGAAAAGAACTTAGTCGTGATGGAGCAAGCAGTAGAACGTGGTATTCGCGGCGTGAAATCACCAACTGGTTTAACTGGTGGAGATGCTGTAAAAGTTCAAGCGTATATGAAGAGTGGAAAAGGCTTATCTGGAGATACGATTTTGGATGCAGTAAGCAAAGCTGTTGCAACAAATGAAGTAAACGCAGCGATGGGAATTATTTGTGCAACACCAACAGCAGGTTCTGCTGGAACAGTGCCAGGTGTACTATTTGCACTAAGAGAAAAATTGCAGCCTACACGTGAAGAAATGATTGAATTCTTATTTACAGCAGGAGCTTTCGGTATGGTTGTTGCGAATAACGCTTGTATTTCTGGTGCAGCGGGAGGATGCCAAGCTGAAGTTGGTTCAGCAAGTGGAATGGCGGCTGCAGCTGCAGTTGAGATGGCTGGTGGAACACAAGATCAAGCAGCTACAGCGATGGCAATTTCATTAAAGAACATGCTTGGTTTAGTGTGTGATCCTGTTGCAGGACTTGTAGAAGTACCTTGTGTAAAACGTAATGCAGCAGGAGCTGCGAATGCGATGATTTCAGCAGATTTAGCATTAGCTGGTGTAACGAGTACAATTCCATGTGATGAAGTAATTGAGGCAATGTTTAGAATCGGACAAACGATGCCAGTAGCACTTCGTGAAACAGCAGAAGGTGGACTTGCAGCAACGCCGACTGGTCGTCGCCTGCAAGAAGAGATTTTTGGGAAGAACAATAACTAAGTGTAATTATAGAAAAAGGAGCTCAAATAAACTTGAGCTCCTTTTTCTATTTTTCTTTTGTTAGTTGTTCTAATGTTTTTCCAAGATTATGTGATCGTTTCGTTGCCTGTGTAATACAAGAAATAAGTGCTTGTTGAAATTTATGTTCTTGTAATACTTCAATACCTGCTTCGGTAGTTCCACCAGGAGAAGTAATTTCCTTTCTCAAAATAGAAGGGTGTTTGTCACTTACTTTTAGCATTTCAGCAGCACCAATCATCGTTTGAAGAATAAGTGATTTTGCAACATCTTCTTTTAAACCAATTTTTTTTGCAGCTTCTTCCATAGCTTCCACTACGTAATAAATATAAGCAGGTCCACTTCCGGATAATGCAGTGACAGCATGCATGTCTTCTTCCTCTACAACAGAGACGAGACCAATCGTTTCAAATAAAGATGTTGCAGTGCGAATATGCTCCGCTGTTGCATGTTTTGAAGGGGAGATAGCGGTAGCTGATTTTAAAATGGCTGCGGAGGTATTTGGCATTGCACGAATAATTGGAACGTCTTTTTGAAGTAGTTTTCTAATTGAGTCAGTAGAAACACCTGCTAGTAATGAAATAATAAGCACGTTATTATTTATGTATTCTTTAAAAGGGGTAAGCGCCTCTGCAACATCCTTTGGTTTCATTGCTAGAAAAAGAATATTTGCATCAGTAAGTAATTCTTTTTTATTATGAGTACCTTTGACACCGTATTTTTTATGTAGCTCTTGTAATCTTGTCTCGTTAGAACGATTACTTACAGTAATTTGTTCACCTTTAACGACATTTGCATGTAACAAGCCACCAATAATAGCTTCGGCAATAGAGCCTGCACCGAGAAAGGAAATGTTTTGAATAGACATGATGTTCCTCCTTTAATTTTGGTTAGAAATTCTTATAAATGTACATACATTCGTTTTTTTATAGGAAACACCTCTTTTTATCTGAAAATAATGACAAATATATATAGAAGTTGTAAACTGAAGAAGTATTCATTTTTGAACCGGAAAGAGACAGGGGGGCTAAGCATGACGGCGATTCACCGAATGGAGATTCCTGTACCATTTGCAGTGGAAACTGTGAATGTGTTTTTAGTTGAGGGGGAGACATTAACATTAATTGATACAGGGACGAATACAGAAGAGGCAAGGAATGCGTTAGAAAGTCAATTAGGTGCATTAGGACATACGATAGAAGATATTGAAACAGTAGTCATTACGCATCATCATGCAGATCATTGTGGACTTTTAAATATATTTTCTGAGAAGACGAATATTATTGGACATCCTTGGAATGAGCCTTGGATTACACAAAATCCAGAATTTTTAAAGCGGTATCATGAATTTTTTAGAGAGACGGCCTTACAGTTTGGTGTGCCAGCAGCATTTTTGAAAGACGAGTCGTTATTGACGACGAGGACACTTAAATATTCTTGTAATAGATCGTTAACGCATACTGTGAGAGAAGGAGATCGTATTGATTCTTTGCCTGGATTTACAGTACTTGAAACACCAGGTCATGCTTCTACTCATATTTCTTTATATAGAGAATCTGATGGAATATTAATTGGTGGAGATGCTCTCATTAGTCATATTTCTTCGAATCCAATACTAGAACCGCCATATGAAGGGCAAACAGAGCGGGCACGCCCATTACTACAATATAATCAAACATTACAGCGTTTAAGCGAAATGAATATTTCACGCATTTTATCAGGGCATGGGGAAGATGTTCTAAATGTGAAACAACTTATTGAAACGAGATTACAAAAGCAAGAAACACGTGCTTTTAAAGTGCTTGAGTTATTAAAGGAAAAACCAATGACAGCATTTGAAGTATGTGTAAAACTATTTCCGGTATTATATAAAGAACAATTACCACTTACTATTTCAGAAACGGTTGGACAATTGGACTATTTAGCATATAATCAACAAGTGATGATTGATGAGTCATCGCAACAATTGATTTATTATGCAAAGTAGGTGACAGCAATGACAGGACGTTTACAAAATAAAGTAATCGTCATTACAGGTGCTTCTAGTGGGATTGGTGAGCAAGTTGCAATGCAAGTTGCAGCACAGGGAGCGACTCCAGTATTAATGGCTCGAACAGAAGAGAAACTACAAGCGTTAGTAGACAAAATTAAAGAAACTTATAATACGCCTTGCTATTATTATGTATTAGATGTAAGTGAAGAGATGGAAGTACAGTCTGTTTTTTCAAAGGTATTACAAGAAGTGGGACGTATTGATATATTAGTAAACAATGCGGGATTTGGTATTTTTAAAACGTTTGAAGATGCGTCAATGGGTGAAGTAAAAGATATGTTCCAAGTAAATGTATTTGGATTAGTAGCATGTACGAAAGCGGTACTACCTTATATGGTAAACAAGAACGAAGGACATATTATTAATATTGCTTCACTTGCCGGAAAAATTGCAACTCCGAAATCAAGTGCGTATGCAGCAACGAAACATGCTGTATTAGGATTTACGAATAGTTTACGCATGGAATTAGCGAATACAGATATTTATGTTACAGCAATTAATCCAGGTCCGATAGATACAAACTTTTTTGAAATAGCGGATCAATCTGGTACATATGTAAAGAATATGGGACGTTACATGTTAAAACCAACATACGTAGCAGAACAAATCGTAAAGTCGATGCACACGAAAAAACGTGAAGTAAACTTACCGAAGTGGATGGGAATTGGTCCAAAACTTTATGCTTTATTCCCAGGTTTATTTGAACGTGTAGCAGGTAAATCATTAAGTAAAAAATAGGAGATTTCCACATGGAAATCTCCTATTTTTTATTGTTTTCCAGTCACATAATCATAAACAATATCCTCAATCTCCTCGTATAAATCAATTTCAATATTTGAATGAGTCACCGTTTGAATATGTTTCACTAGCATTTCCTGATCTTCTTTTGATATTGGACTGCATTGATATTGCTGAAAACTTTTTATAATCATTTTCTCAATTAATTTTTCGTTCATATTTTTTCCCGCCTGTATGTACGTATGTATTGTTTTATTGTACTTGAAGTGAAATAAAAAAACTACTATGCACTATTTTTGTATAAAAATTCGGTTGAGTATATTATTTTTCTAATAAAATTAAGTTTTTTTTAGATTTAAAAATTTATAAATATTTAATTGACTCTATAAATATACAATATTATAATCATACTTAATTTAAAGAATCGATTTGAGGAGGAACTTATGAAAGTCGCAATTATTGGAGCCACTGGATATGGGGGCATTGAATTAATTCGTTTATTAGAACAACATCCATATTTTTCTATAGCATCTCTTCATTCTTTTTCGCAAGTTGGTGAGTGTATAACAAATGTATATCCGCATCTTCGAAATGTCCTTTTTCATACGTTACAAGAAATTGATGTGAAGACAATAGGGAAAGAAGCAGAAATCGTATTTCTAGCAACACCAGCAGGAGTATCAGCGGAGTTAACTCCCAAGTTAGTAGCAGAAGGTTTAAAAGTAATTGACCTATCTGGAGACTTTCGTATGATAGATCCTTCGTCATATGAACTGTGGTATAAAAGGCCAGCAGCGAAAGAAGAAATTCTTAGAAAAGCAGTGTATGGGTTAAGTGAATGGAAAAGGACTGAGATTCAAAAGGCAAATTTAATTGCAAACCCAGGATGTTTTGCTACAGCCACATTGCTAGCGATAGCGCCGTTAATACGTAGCGGCATGATTGAAGAAGATTCGATTATTATTGATGCGAAATCTGGGGTATCAGGAGCAGGAAAAACACCAACAACAATGACTCATTTTCCTGAGCTATACGATAACTTACATATCTATAAAGTAAACCAGCATCAGCACGTTCCAGAGATTGAGCAAATGCTTACAGAATGGAATAGTGAATCACAGCCAATTACATTTAGCACACATTTAATACCGATATCACGAGGAATTATGATTACACTTTATGCAAAAGTAAAACAAAAGATGGAAATAAAGCAACTTCAAAAATTGTATGAAGAAACGTATGAACAATCTCCTTTCATCCGAATTTGTACGCAAGGGAAATTTCCAAGTCCAAAAGAAGTGAGAGGCTCAAATTATTGTGATATTGGCATAGCTTACGATGAAAGAACTGAAAGAGTTACGGTCGTTTCTGTTATAGACAATATGATGAAAGGCGCGGCTGGGCAAGCGATTCAAAATGCAAACATAATAGCGGGACTAGAAGAGACAACAGGTTTACAACATATGCCGCTTTATCTATAAGGGGGACATGATGATTAAAGTAGCGTCTATTACAAAATTAGAAAATGGTTCAATTGTAACGCCAAAAGGCTTTTCGGCAATTGGTACTGTAAATGGTCTGAAAAAGGAGAAAAAGGATTTAGGGGCAATCGTTTGTGACGTACCAGCATCATGTGCCGCTGTGTATACAACGAATCAAATACAAGCAGCCCCTTTGCAAGTAACGAAGGATAGTATAACGGCAGAAGGGAAGTTACAAGCAATTATCGTTAATAGTGGAAATGCAAATGCTTGTACTGGAATGCAAGGATTACAAGACGCATACGAGATGCGCGCGTTAGGGGCGGAACATTTTGGAGTGAAAGAAAATTACGTTGCAGTAGCTTCAACAGGTGTAATTGGTGTTCCACTGCCGATGGATATAATCCGAAAGGGGATTGCAACTCTTATACCGACGAAGGAAGAAAGTGAAGCATATTCTTTTTCTGAAGCAATTTTAACGACAGATCTTATCACGAAAGAAACTTGCTATGAAATGATTATTGATGGGAAGAAAGTGGCGATTGCGGGTGTTGCAAAGGGTTCAGGGATGATTCATCCGAATATGGCAACGATGCTTAGTTTTATTACGACAGATGCTCATATAGAGCATGACGTATTGCAAACAGCATTATCCCAAATTACGAATCATACATTTAATCAAATTACGGTAGATGGAGATACTTCTACGAATGATATGGTCATCGTTATGGCAAGTGGATTATCAGAAACAAGCCCGATAAATATGGAACATACAGATTGGGAAACTTTCGTATGTACTTTACAGAAGGTATGTGAAGATTTAGCAAAAAAAATTGCGCAAGATGGTGAAGGCGCTACGAAGTTAATAGAAGTAAATGTGCTAGGAGCTCAAACGAATGAAGAGGCAAAAAAAATTGCAAAGCAAATAGTCGGTTCGAGTCTTGTGAAAACAGCAATACATGGTGAAGACCCAAACTGGGGGCGAATTATTAGCAGTATTGGACAAAGTGAAGTAGCTATTAATCCGAACACAATTGACATTACTCTTCAATCTATATCGGTATTAAAAAATAGTGAGCCTCAAATATTTTCTGAAGAAAAAATGAAAGAGAGATTACAAGAAGATGAAATAGTCATTAATGTGTACTTACACTTAGGTGAAGAGACAGGATCAGCTTGGGGCTGTGACTTAAGCTATGAATATGTGAAAATAAACGCTTGTTATCGTACATAAGGAGAGAGAAGATGAGCGATTATATTGTAGTGAAATGCGGCGGTAGTATGTTGAATCAATTAAATGATGTGTTTTTTGATTGTATAAAGAAATTACAGCAGAAGTATAAAGTAGTGATTGTCCATGGTGGTGGACCAGAAATTGATGCCAAATTAAAAGATTGTAACATCAACGTAGAAAAAAGAGATGGATTACGGATAACACCAAAAGAAGTTATGGATGTTGTTCAAATGGTGCTATGCGGAAGTACGAATAAAAAACTCGTAATGAATTTACAAAAGCATAATTTACTTGCGGTAGGTTGTTCAGGGTGTGACGGCAATTTACTTCAAGTTCAACCTGTCAGCGAGGAGATAGGATATGTAGGGGAAGTAAGTTATGTAGAAACAGCCTTATTAAAAGGATTAATAAATATGGGGTATATTCCTGTTATTGCTCCAATCGGGGTAAATGGTAATGAAATTTATAACATAAATGCGGACAATGCTGCAGCTGGGATTGCGGCCACGTTAGGGGCAAAAGAGCTGATTTTTATTACGGATGTAGATGGAATATTACATGAAGGGAATTTGGTAAAGGAAACGGATGAGTCTGAAATTGCTACTTTTATAGAAACAGGTGTTATTACAGGTGGGATGATTCCGAAAGTACAGGCGGCACTAGCATCATTAAAAATGGGAGTGCAAAAGATAAGTATTGTGAATGGTACAAAAGATTTTACTGAGGTTACGGGAGAGTGTATTGGAACGACGGTAACGAAAGGCGTGAGTATTGCATGACGAGTCATCTTTTTCAAACGTATGGCAGAAGAACTATTGAGTTTGTAAAGGGAACTGGAACGAAAGTTATTGATAATAACGGTAAGGAATATTTAGATTTCACATCAGGAATTGGCGTATGTAATTTAGGACATTGTCACCCTACTGTTCTCAAAGGTGTACAAGAGCAACTTGATGATATATGGCATATATCTAACCTGTTTACAAACAGCTTACAAGAAGAAGTTGCGTCATTATTAACAGAAAATAGAGCATTAGATTATGTGTTTTTCTGTAATAGTGGGGCAGAGGCAAATGAAGCGGCTTTAAAGTTAGCACGTAAGCATACTGGAAAATCTCTCGTCGTAACATGCCAGCAGTCTTTTCACGGTAGAACATTTGGAACGATGAGTGCAACGGGCCAAGATAAGGTGAAAGAAGGATTTGGTCCATTACTTCCATCTTTTTTACATATCCCTTTTAACGATATTAAAGCATTAGAGGAAGTAATGAATGAAGAAGTTGCGGCGGTAATGGTAGAAGTTGTTCAAGGAGAGGGAGGAGTAATACCTGCTGATCTATCTTTTTTGAAAGAGATTGAAACATTATGTAATAAGTTCGGTTCCTTATTTATTATAGACGAAGTACAAACGGGGATAGGAAGAACTGGAACACTATTCGCTTATGAACAAGTGCGAATAGAGCCTGATATCGTTACCGTTGCAAAGGCACTTGGGAATGGAGTTCCTGTCGGAGCGATGCTTGGCCGGAAAGAGCTAGGAACATCGTTTACTGCAGGATCACACGGTTCAACTTTTGGCGGGAATTACATCGCGATGGCTGCAGCGAAAGAAGTATTGCAAGTGAGTAAAAAAACATCGTTTTTAAAAGAAGTACAAGAAAAAGGCGAGTACGTATTAGAGAAGTTGCAAGAGGAATTACAGCATGTCGAATGTATTCAAAATATACGTGGTAAGGGGCTTATGATTGGGATTGAGTGTAAGCATGAAGTTGCAAGTTTTATAGAACAACTAGAAAACGAAGGACTTCTCGTATTACAAGCAGGTCCTAATGTGATAAGACTATTACCGCCACTCATTGTCACGAATGAAGAGTTAGAACAGGCAGTATATATAATAAAAAAAGTAGTTTGTACAAAAAACGTATCAATCATATAAGGGGGAAGTTTCATGTCAACTGTACAAGTACCGAAATTAAATACGAAAGATCTTTTAACACTAGAAGAATTAACGAAAGAAGAAATTATTTCTTTAATTGAGTTCGCTATATATTTAAAAAAGAATAAGCAAGAGCCTTTATTACAAGGCAAAATATTAGGGCTTATTTTTGATAAGCATTCAACTCGTACTCGTGTATCTTTTGAAGCAGGAATGGTACAGCTCGGGGGACATGGTATGTTTTTAAGTGGGAAAGAGATGCAAATGGGAAGAGGAGAAAGCGTTTCAGATACTGCGAAAGTATTATCGCAGTATATTGACGGGATCATGATACGTACATTCTCACACGCGGATGTAGAAGAGCTTGCAAAAGAATCGAGTATTCCTGTTATTAACGGTTTAACGGATGATCATCATCCTTGTCAAGCATTGGCAGACCTTATGACGATATACGAAGAAACAAATACATTTAAAGGAATAAAATTGGCTTACGTAGGTGACGGAAATAATGTATGTCATTCATTGTTGCTAGCGAGTGCAAAAGTTGGAATGCATATGACTGTGGCAACGCCTGTAGGGTATGAACCGAATGAAGAGATTGTAAAAAAAGCGTTAGCAATTGCCAAGGAAACAGGAGCTGAAATTGAAGTTTTGCATGATCCTGAATTAGCGGTGAATGAAGCAGATTTCATTTATACTGACGTTTGGATGAGCATGGGGCAAGAGGGCGAAGAAGAGAAGTATACTTTATTTCAACCTTACCAAATCAATAACGAACTTGTTAAGCATGCGAAGCAAACATATCGTTTCTTACACTGTTTACCTGCCCATCGTGAAGAAGAAGTAACAGGAGAAATTATAGATGGACCGCAGTCTATCGTCTTTGAGCAAGCTGGTAATCGATTGCATGCTCAAAAAGCGTTATTAGTGAGTTTATTTAGAAATGTAGAAGAGCCTTCCTAAAAGGGAGGTTTTTTTATATTAAAATGTCGGATGTATATTTGGTTAACCATTTCGATATCATTTATAATAAAAGAGAAAACTAAATTTGTTTTTCAGAGTGTGTAAGGACATACTACATATAAAAATATAGTTAAAGAGATGATGAGGGTGAAAACAACTAAGAAAACATATTCGTTTTTTCAGCGGATGTGGAGAATATTAAAGTTTCAATATTATAAGTTGCTTCGATCGCCAGAAGGCGCAAAGAAAGTATCGTTAGGGTTTGCTATAGGATTCGGCTTAGAAATGTTAGTCATTTATACGGCATCGCTCGTATATGTAATATTTTATCCAATCGTCAGGTTAGCAAAGGGATCTTTTCCTGCGGCAGTTATTGGCAATATTATTGGGAAAATATCGTTTCTCCCAGTATTTTTATTTCCGCTTGCGTATGCGCTAGGAAAAATGATTTATCCATTTCATGTACAGAAAATTCATCATGAACCATTTAAGATATCGGACTTGTTTTCAAGTCACATTTTTACGATATTAAAGAGCTTATTACAAAGTGAAGTGTATGTATTAATTGGAATGACGATTTTAGGAGTTGTGTTTGGTCTCATTTCATATTTCGTTGTGCATTATTTATACGAAAAGAACCGTAAGTTACGCTTGAAGAAAAGGAAGAAACGAGTGAGAGAACCACTTGTACAATTATAAACAATGTCACATTCATTTTCTCCTTTGAATATGTTTAAGAAAAAGGAGGATAGGATAATGTATTATTATTACGTACCTCAAGTATATCCATATGTAAATTATTATCCGGTTTATGATACGAGTAGACAATACGAATTATATCGGCAACAACAATTACAGCAATTATCACAAATACCACAATTACCAACACAACAGCCTACACAGGAAAAAAAACCATATTTAACAACATGGCCATATTCCAATGTATACTATGGTAACTATTACGAATCATAAAGCTGCTTCTATTTAGAAGCAGCTTTATACGTTTGTTTTCAAAATTAAATTTTGAATGGTTTGAAGAGAATGAATGAGCTTTTCGCGCTCTTCCTCAGATAATGTTTGGAAATTTTCTTTTAGTTTGTCTAAAATGAATTGCTGATACTGATTTACTAATAATTTCCCTTCAGCTGTTAGGGAAATTAAAATGACCCGTCGATCTTTTTCGCTATAATGACGCTCTATTAGTTCTTCTTGAATAAGTTTGTTTAATAGAGGTGTCATGTTAGGCCGTGAAATCGCTAGCCGCTTGCCGATTTCGGAAACTGCTAATGTGCCGTTTTCATGCAAAAGCAGTAATACTTGTGTATGTGATGGCGGCATATGTCTTTGAGAAGAAAATTCTCCAGGAAGCATAAATTTGCGATAAAAAAGAGGCACTAGCGAAAGAAGATGATCAACAATACGTTCCCACTCGCGTGATTCCATATAAAGGCCCCCTTCCACTATCATTGTAACAAAAAAGACATGTTATAAAAATAGAATTGTTTCATGGTCGCTTTAATATTTGTAGGATAACACTTGCTTTGTAAATGTATTGGCAATAATTGCATAGCCGTTATCATTTGGGTGTACTTGGTCAAATAATAACTCTTTTTTATCATTCGATATTAATTTGCGAATTGGTAAAACGATAGATGGTTGATTTGCTTTGGAAATGGAATAAACAGATTCATTCCAGCCATCTAAAAACATATCTGCATAACTTGCGATGGAGTCATCGAGTTGTAACGGGTTATAGAGTTCTGAGAGAATGAGTAAAGCGTCCGGATTTTGATCTCGAACTGTCTTTACAATACTTTTTATATCCGCTTCAAAATGGGCTTTTTCTTTATTTAACATTTTTATACCATCTATAACACCAACATCACGATTTAAACGAAATAAATTATTTCCTCCAATATTAATTGTAATTATATTTGCTGCTCTAATTTTTTCCTTTACATCTTCTGATTGAACTTTTTTAGCGAGACGATCTGTTGTAAGACCGTTTACCCCAAGGTTTTCTACTGTAATTGGTTTATGAATTTGTGCTTCTATTTGCTTAGAAGCTAATTCAGCAAATCCACCTTGTGTCGATCCATATCCTTTAGCGAGTGAATCACCTAATACAAGATGATAAAAAGATTCGTTTGTTTGCTTATCAATCCAATTTGGGGCAGATGTTTTTTCTGTTTTTTCTTCAGATTCATTTTGTTTTGTCTCGTCGTTCTTTTCAAAATAAGAATAAGAAATGATCAGAAGGAGGAGACAAACAATTGTTAAGATGACTTTTTTCATAAATTCATCCTCCTTGTAATTGGTAATTGTATCATATTCAGCAGTATTAGCAATGTAAGGGCATATTATATGTTTATGAAAAGTTTATAATAACTTTACAGAAAATTTGTTGAAGTTTGTCAAAAAATATTGACGATAGGAAAGAACTTTATATATGATAATGTCAGATAAGGTGAAACTTTAATGAGTGGGAGCTTTATTTCCTTTTAATTAATAGTCTTCATCAATCGGGCGTTTAAGGGGACTACTCGTTAGCGCAGGGTGAAATGAAAATTGTGTCTCTAATAGAAGAAAAAAGGTATGTGGTTAGAGACAGATAGGGATTCATTTCATTATTTCTGGTAATTGTATAAGGGGGATTTTTTGTGAAAAAGTCAAAAAAAATGCTAGCTGGAGCAACTCTTGCGATTGGTGTAATGGCACCGCAAGTAATGCCAGCAACAGCTCATGCAGATGAGAACGCTGGGGAGAGTACAGTTAACTTACGAATTCTAGAAACATCAGATATTCACGTTAACTTAATGAATTACGATTATTATCAAACGAAAACAGATAATAAAGTAGGTCTTGTACAAACGGCAACACTCGTTAATAAAGCACGTGAAGAAGTGAAAAACTCTGTCCTATTTGATGATGGGGATGCATTACAAGGGACACCGCTTGGGGATTACGTAGCGAATAAAATAAAAGATCCGAAGAATCGTGTGGATCCTAGTTATACACATCCATTATATCGTGTAATGAATTTAATGAAGTATGACGTCATCTCTCTTGGGAATCATGAATTTAACTACGGTTTAGATTATTTAAAGGAAGTGACTAGTAAAGCAAAAATTCCGGTTATTAACTCGAATGTCTACAGAGATGACCATGATGGTAATGATGAGAATGACGAGCATTACTTTGATAGACCATATCATATTTTAGAGAAAGAAGTAGTGGATGAAGCAGGCCAAAAACAAATAGTGAAAATTGGTGTAATGGGATTTGTTCCACCACAAATTATGAATTGGGATAAAGCGAATTTAGAAGGACAAGTAAAAGCAAAAGATATTGTGCAAACAGCGAAAAAATTAGTTCCGGAAATGAAGGCGCAAGGTGCGGATATTATAGTTGCACTAGCGCATTCAGGTGTTGATAAGAGTGGATACAACGAAGGAATGGAAAATTCATCGTTTTATTTAGCGACAGAAGTTCCTGGCGTAAATGCAGTATTAATGGGACATTCACATACTGAAGTGAAGGATGTATTTAATGGTGTTCCAGTTGTAATGCCGGGTGTTTTTGGTAGTAACTTAGGTATTATTGATATGCAATTGAAAAAGGTAAACGGAAAATGGGAAGTGCAAAAAGATCAGTCTAAGCCGCAACTTCGTCCGATTGCTGATAGTAAAGGTAATCCATTAGTAGCATCTGATCAAAAATTAGTTAATGAAATTAAAGATGAACATGAAAAGACAATCGAATATGTAAATACACATGTAGGTAAAACGAAAGCACCAATTAATAGTTATTTTTCATTAGTACAAGATGATCCTTCCGTACAAATTGTGACAAATGCGCAAAAATGGTATGTAGAACAAGAACTTAAAAAACCAGAATACGAAAAGATTAAAGATATTCCAGTTTTATCTGCAGGAGCACCATTTAAAGCAGGTGGCCGAAACGGTGCTACATATTATACGGATATTCCAGCTGGAACGTTAGCAATTAAAAACGTTGCAGATTTATACGTGTATCCAAATACGTTATATGCTGTAAAAGTAAATGGGGCACAAGTGAAAGAATGGCTTGAAATGTCTGCAGGTCAGTTTAATCAAATTGATCCAAAGAAAACAGAAGAACAGCCGTTAGTAAATATAGGATATCCTACATATAACTTCGATATTTTAGATGGCTTAAAATACGAAATTGATGTAACACAACCGGCGAAATACGATAAAGATGGAAAAGTTGTAAATGCAAATGCTAATCGTATTGTAAATATGACATATGAAGGTAAGCCAGTAGCTGACAATCAAGAGTTCATCGTCGCTACAAATAACTATCGTGGAAGTAGCCAAACGTTCCCAGGTGTAAGTAAAGGGGAAGTTGTATACCAATCACAAGATGAAACACGTCAAATCATTGTGAAGTATATGCAAAAAATAAAAGATATTGATCCAGCAGCTGATCAAAATTGGACATTTAAACCGATTGTTGCAGATAAATTAAATACAACATTTGATTCTTCACCAAATGCACAAAAGTATATAAAGAAAGATGGAAAGATTTCATATGTTGGACCATCTGAAAATGAATTTGCGAAATATGCAATTGATATAACGAAGAAAAATGATGATAAAGAAACTGGTGAAGGAAATCCAACAACACCGCCAACAGGTGGTGGAGAAAACCAAACGACACCGCCAACAGGTAATGGAGAAAACCCAACACCACCAACAGAAGAAGGTAATAATGGTAATGAACCAAAGCAAGATGGAAACAATACTGGATCTGGACAAACTACAACAGATGATCAAAATACAAAAGAAACAACAACTGTAAGTGAAAATAAAGAAGCTGAAAAAGATGAACGTGATTTACCGAAAACAGGTGCAAGTATTGCTTCTACAATTGGAGCGGGTCTTGCGTTTGTTGGAGCGGGATTACTTATGTTATTTAGAAGAAAGAAAGCGAATAGATAGTCGAGAAATATAAAAAGGATTACCGATTTGGTAATCCTTTTTATTATATTATGAAACTGGTACTGCTTTTTCTTTTTTCCATGAAAGACCGAATCCAGTAAAACCGACGATAATGGTTACGACTGGACAAGCTAAACAGAAGATTGCGTATGGCAGGTAATCGAATGTTGGAACGCTAAGAACGTTTGTTAAGAATACGCCACTTACACCCCATGGTACGAGTGGATTAATTACTGTACCAGCATCTTCTAATACTCGTGATAAATTACGACGTTCTAAACCGACTTCATCGTATTTATTAGCGAATGCTTGTCCTGTTAAAACGATAGATAAGTATTGCTCACCAAGTAAGAAGTTTACACCAATTGCAGTTGAAGCAGTAGAAATAATTAAGCGTGTACTAGTTTTTACGAAGCTAGAGATAATATTCATCAGCTGCGCTATAATACCCATTCCTTGTAATAATCCTCCCATACAAAGAGCTAGGAAAATAAGAGCAATTGACATCATCATACTTTGCAGGCCACCGCGAGATAATAAGCTGTCAATGTCTTTGATACCAGTTTTAGAAACGTAACCGTCTTGCATAATTTTTATTAAATCAGCTAAAGAAGTGCTAGGTTTAAAAATAAAGAGAATAATAATCCCTACCACAATTCCTGCAAGTAATGTTGGAACTGCGGGTACCTTTTTAAATGCGAATAGGAACAGTAATAAAATAGGAATCAGTGTAACGATAGAAATCGTTGCATTTTTTTCTAGTGTGTTAATAAATGCTGAGAAATCAACGTTTCCACCAGATCCGCTTCCTAAAATGAAAAATGCGATAAAAGCAATAATGAAAGCTGGCACTGTTGTCCAAAGCATGTTACGAATATGTTCAAATAAATCTACACCTGTTACAGCAGGCGCTAAGTTTGTTGTATCAGATAAAGGAGACATTTTATCTCCGAAGAATGCACCAGAAATAATTGCACCAGCAATAAGAGCTGGATCGTATCCAAGGGCAGTACCCATTCCCATAAAGGCAAGTCCTACAGTTGCAGCAGTTGTAAATGCACTACCGATACTCGTTCCAACAATTGCACAAACAACAAAAACAGTTGGAACGAAAATTTTTGGAGATACAAGTTGGAAGCCGTATACCATTAAAGTGGGAATAGTTCCAGCTGCGATCCAAACGCTAATTAATACGCCTACAAGTAAGAAAATAAATATAGATGGAATGCCAGCTGAAATACTACTAATCATCCCTTTCTCCATAGTAGACCAAGAGATTTTCTTCAAGAATCCAAATGCTAATAAAAGAACGATACCAAATAAAATTGGGATGTGTGGTGAAACTTCTAATTGAATAACACTAAAACCAATACAGAAAAAGATAAAAATTGTTAAAAGAACAGACTCAATTTTTGAAACCATTGTTTTCCCCTCCTAAGTAATGTGAAATAGCTCTTTTTTATATAAAATTCGCCAATATTGTATATTTCCTTCTAAAATTTAGAATTTTGTGACAAATTACCGGTAATTGTTAGTCCTTCTATATGATACGGAAATGATTGGATAAAAAAACGTCCCTGCATATAATTATGCAGGGACGAAGAAATCGCGGTACCACCCTAGCTTGTGAAATGAATGTATCACAAAATAAAGGGTCATATGATATGCGCTTATAAAATAAAAACGCCCCTGCAATATATGCAGGGACGAAAAATTCGCGGTACCACCCTAAATTGTGAAACAGTTTCGTTTCACCACTCTTTAGACATAACGGTCTATAACCGTCTTTCACTACTCCTTACGTTTCGTAAAAGAAGCTCCAGGGGGTAATTCATAATTCGCTCTGTACTGGTTCGCACCGACCACCAGCTCTCTGAAATCAGAAATCGAAATACTACTAAATCCTATCAACGCCGATTCATATGATGTTAGTTAAATTTTTATCATATATTCATCATACATGTCAATAAAAATATGTGATATTTTTTTAGGGAAATAAAGGAGATAGGTTTTAACACTAAAAAATGTGCGTTATAATGAATTTGAAAGGGGAGGAAAGAGTGAAGAAAAAAATAATTCTTTTTACCACCTTACTAGTCATTGGCGGAAGTGCTGGCATTTACACAGCTTTTGCAGCTGAATCAGAGCAAGCGAAGCAAAAGCAAGTACAGCAGTCAGAAGTGAAGAAAGCGAAAGAAGCGGAAGAGAAGAAGTCGATGGAGAAAGCAGCTACGAAACTAGGGGTTTCTAGTGATGGAAAAACAAAAGAAGAAATTACGAAAGAAGTAAATAAGGCTAGATTTGAGCAGCGTCATAATTTATTAATTGAGCATGCGAAGCAGCTTGGAATTAATACAGAGGGAAAAAAAGATGAAGAAATTATTTTAGAAATTGGAAAGATACAGCATGGAAAGTAGAACAACTTATCGTATGATAAGTTGTTCTTTTTTAAGAACTATTTGATTTTAAAATAATTGACAGTCATTCAGATTTAATGTTAACTTTATTTGTAAACAAGTTAACATTAGGGGTGACAATTGTGACAATAAATAGTAAAACGATTGAAAAATCATCTTATACATATGAAGAATTAGCAGAGAAAAATAAAGCTTACGTATGGCACCCATTTACACAAATGAAAGATTATTTAGAAGAAGATCCTGTCATTATTGAACGTGGAGAGGGAAGAAAGCTATACGATGTAAATGGTAATGAATATTGGGATGGTGTTTCATCTATATGGTTAAATGTTCACGGACATCAAGTACCGGAATTAGATGAAGCAATTCGTGAGCAATTAAATAAAATTGCTCATTCTACTATGTTAGGACTTGCTAACGTTCCATCTATTTTATTAGCAGAAAAAATTATTGAGGTTGTACCAGATGGATTGAAGAAGGTATTCTATTCTGATTCAGGTTCTACCGCTGTTGAAATTGCAATTAAGATGGCTTTCCAATATTGGCAGCATAAAGGGAAACGAAAGAAACAAAGATTCGTTACATTAAAAGAAGCATATCACGGTGATACAATTGGAGCTGTTTCGGTAGGAGCAATAGACTTGTTTCACCAAGTGTATAGTTCGCTCTTATTTGATGCGATTAAAATGCCGTATCCATATACATATCGTTCTCCTTACGGAAATAATAGGGAGGAAATTGTAAAAAGCCATTTAGAAGAAATGGAAGAATTGTTGAAAGAAAAGCATGAAGAAGTAGCTGCCATCATTGTGGAGCCATTAATGCAAGGTGCTGGCGGGATGATTACAATGCCAAAAGGATATTTAAAAGGACTGCGCGATTTATGTACTAAGTACAATGTATTATTTATTACAGATGAGGTAGCGACTGGATTTGGGCGTACAGGGAAAATGTTTGCGTGTGAACATGAAAATGTGACGCCAGACATTTTAACTGCTGGGAAAGGTTTAACAGGTGGATATTTACCAATTGCAGTTACGGTAACGACGGATGAAATATATAATGCCTTCTTAGGAGAATATGAAGAACAAAAAACATTTTTCCATGGACATAGCTACACAGGCAATCCGTTAGGGTGTGCCGTAGCAATCGCGAATTTAGAGCTATATGAAAAAACAAATTTAATAGAAGAAGTGACACATAAAACGGATTATGTGGCAGCGCAATTAGAAAAGCTCTTTGCGTATAAACATGTAGGTGATATTCGTCAGTGCGGATTAATGGTTGGTATTGAGCTTGTGAAGAATAAGGAAACGAAAGAAGCGTTTGACTGGACAGAAAGAGTTGGTGTTCAAGTATGTAAACGCGCAAGAGAGCTGGGTATGATCTTGCGACCGCTCGGTAATACGATTGTATTTATGCCACCTCTTGCTTCTACAATTGAGGAGATTGATGATATGTTACGTATTTTGTATAAAGCAATCTCGGATGTTACGGAGGGAGAATAATGAGCGGTTTTTTTATAACAGCAACAGATACTGAAGTGGGGAAAACTGTCGTTGCCGGTGCATTAGCCGGTGTATTTAGAGAATTGGGATATAACATCGGAGTATATAAACCGTTGCAAAGTGGGCATGTTGCATCAAACCCTGAGGGAGATGCGGCAAGGTTAAAAGCATTATCAGGTGTGCCGACACAAGAAAATGAAATTTGCCCTTATTCTATTGAAGAACCACTTGCTCCGAGACTTGCCATGAAAAGAGCTGGAAGAGTAGTAAAGTTAAAAGAAATTACTGATTACTATAATGAACTATTAAAAGAGTTTAATAGCTTATTTGTAGAAGGGGCAGGTGGGCTTGCTGTCCCATATACAGAAGATGCTTTAGTAATTGATTTTGCAAAAGAATTACAGTTGCCTCTTATTGTAGTAGCTCGTCCTACATTAGGAACAGTAAATCATACAGTGTTAACGATTGCTTACGCAAAGGCGCATGGCTTAACCGTAGCGGGTGTCATTTTATCAGGTTGCAAAGAATGTGAAATGGAAAGAGTGCAAGAAAATAAAGAGATGATTGAAGAGCTGAGCGGGGTACCAGTTTTAGGATTATTACCATTCTTTGAAGGTGAGTTTACGAAAGAAGAAGTATTAGAATCTGCAAAAGAACATATTATGATTTCAAAATTAGAGGAGTTTATCCAAAATGAATCAAACGTGGCGGGCGCACCTTCAATGTAAATTACAACAATTACATGAGCAAGGGCAGTATCGTGATTTGCATGTAACAGAGAAGGCAGAAGAGACTTGGCTTATTCGAGATAAAAAAAGGATGTTAAATTTAGCGTCAAATAATTATTTAGGGTTAGCTGGAGATGAAAGGTTAAAAGAAGCTGCTATTGCCTGTACAAAAAGATATGGAACTGGAGCGACTGCCTCTCGTCTCGTTGTAGGAAATCATCCATTATATGAAGAGGTTGAGAGAAGCATATGTGACTGGAAAGGTACTGAAAGAGCTTTAATTGTAAATAGTGGGTATACGGCAAATATAGGTGCCATATCTTCTTTGGCCTCTCGGCACGATATTGTTTTTAGTGATAAGTTAAATCACGCAAGTATTGTTGATGGAATCCTATTAAGCGGGGCAGAGCATAAAAGGTATCGTCATAATGATTTGGATCATTTAGAGAAGCTGTTGAAAATGGCTTCGCCTGAAAAAAGGAAATTAATCGTAACAGATACCGTTTTTAGTATGGATGGTGATACTGCGTATTTAAGAGATTTAGTACAGCTGAAAGAGAAATACGGGGCAATCATTATAGTCGATGAAGCACATGCGAGTGGAATATATGGAATCGGCGGAGCTGGGTTATCTCATATAGAAAAAAATCTTGCTCAAAAAATTGATATACATATGGGGACGTTTAGCAAGGCTTTAGGGTGTTATGGTGCGTATTTGACAGGTGATGAAATTTATATAGAGTATTTACAAAATATGATGAGAAGCTTTATTTTTACTACAGCTTTACCACCAAGTACGTTAGGAGCAGTGCAAAAAGCAATTGAAATTGTAAAAGAAGATAACGAAAGAAGAGAGAACCTTATAGCAAACGGAGAATACTTCAGAACTAAATTAAGGGATGTTGGTTTTGATATTGGGAATAGTTCAACTCATATTGTACCGATTGTAGTCGGTTCAAATGAACATGCTTTACGATTTAGTAAAAGGTTGCAAGAGGCAGGGATTGCGGCCATTGCAATTCGTCCGCCAACTGTGCCGGTTCATAGTTCTCGAATTCGCTTTGCAGTTACATCGCAACATACAATAGCTGATTTAAAATGGGCTATTGACCGAATTATTCACATTGCGAAAGAAGAGGAGATTTTCGTATGAACGAGCTAAAGATTATTTTTATCCCCGGATGGGGAATGGAAGAGAATATTTGGGATTTAGTACTTCCGTATTTTAAAGGATATCCTGTTCAATGCGTAGATTGGCGTAATGTGAAAGAACGAAGTGAATTTGCGGAACGAATTATAGATGTAGCGCATAACGACAACGTAATTTTAGTTGGATGGTCACTAGGAGCGTTAGCAGCAGTTGAAGCTTATAAAAAGATTCAGGCAAAAGGCATCGTATTAATTGGTGGGACTGCTAAATTTACAAATACGAGCGACTATAGTAATGGATGGAATGCTTTGCATGTAGAACGGCTGAAAAGGAATTTGGCGAGAAGGAAAGAAGATACGCTCAAGCGGTTTTATGAAAATATGTTTACGAAAGATGAGCTAAAAGGGAATAAAAACTTTGAAGACATTGTAGACCGTTTTAAAGGTGATTCTATTCAGTCTTTACAACTAGGTTTGGATTATTTAATAGAAACAGATATGAGAGAAGAACTAAAAGAAATTAAAGTACCTATACTACTTATTCACGGAGAACAGGATGTAATATGCCCATTGTCTGCGGCACGTAGTATGACGGAGAATAGCAGCAGCGAGCTGAAAGTAGTAAGTGAAGCAGGGCATGCATTATGTGTGACGAATTTTGAATATTGCGCAAATGAGATAATTCAATTTGTAGAGGGGATACGACATGATCAACAAAACGTTACTACAAAAACGGTTTAATGGGGCAGCCGTATCTTACGATCGATATGCAAATGTACAAAAAAAGATGGCACATTCATTACTTTCAATCTTAAAGGAACGATATAGTGAAACGGCATCAATACGTATTTTAGAACTAGGATGCGGGACGGGGTATGTAACAGAGCAATTATCAAAGTTATTTCCGAAATCACATATTACAGCAGTTGATTTTGCTGAAAGTATGATTGCGATTGCGCAAACTAGACAAAATGTAAAAAATGTAACGTTTCACTGTGAAGATATTGAGCGATTACGATTAGAAGAATCATATGATGTCATTATTTCAAATGCTACATTTCAATGGTTAAATAATTTACAACAAGTGTTAAGAAATTTATTTCAACATTTGTCTATAGATGGGATATTACTCTTTTCAACGTTTGGACATGAAACATTTCAAGAATTGCATGCTTCGTTCCAACGTGCGAAAGAAGAAAGAAATATAAAAAATGAAACATCGATTGGTCAACGTTTTTATTCAAAAGATCAGTTGCTTCATATATGTAAGATAGAAACAGGGGATGTGCATGTTTCTGAAACATGTTACATAGAAAGTTTTACAGAAGTTAAGGAGTTTCTGCATTCTATTCGAAAAGTAGGAGCAACTAATAGCAATGAAGGATCATATTGTCAAAGTCCCTCACTCTTTCGTGCGATGCTACGCATATACGAAAGAGACTTCACGGGAAATGAAGGGATAATGGCAACGTATCATGCTTTATTTATACATATAACAAAAGAGGGGAAGAGATAAAATGAAACAAGTACAAACAAAAAGGGATTGGAAAAAACTTGCATACGACGTAGTGGAAGAGAAGATGATTACGAAAGAAGATGCAATAGCGATATTAGAAGCTGATGATACAGAAGTTTTAGAAATTATGAATGCAGCTTACATTATTCGCCATCATCACTTTGGTAAGAAAGTAAAATTGAATATGATTATTAATACGAAATCTGGATTATGTCCTGAAGATTGTGGATATTGCTCACAGTCTATTATTTCAGAAGCACCGATTGATAAATATGCATGGTTAACGCAGGAGAAGATTGTAGAAGGGGCACATGAAGCAATACGCCGTAAAGCAGGTACATATTGTATTGTAGCGTCTGGTCGTCGTCCGACGGATAAAGAGGTAAATCACGTAATTGGAGCAGTTAAGGAAATTCGTGAAACGACAGACTTGAAGATTTGTTGTTGTTTAGGTTTCTTAAATGAAGATCAAGCAGGACGTTTAGCGGAAGCGGGCGTGCATCGTTATAACCACAACTTAAATACACATGAAAATAATTACGATAGTATTTGTTCAACTCATACGTATGATGATCGTGTTGATACAGTTCAAAAAGCGAAACAAGCGGGCATTTCTCCATGCTCTGGAGCGATTTTTGGCATGGGAGAAACAATTGAAGAGCGTGCTGAAATTGCATTTGAATTACAACGTATAGATGCAGATTCTATCCCTTGTAATTTCCTTGTTGCTGTAAAGGGGACACCTCTTGAAGGGCAAAAAGAGTTAACGCCAGTAGAATGTTTAAAAGTACTGGCAATGATGCGTTTTGTAAACCCGACAAAAGAAATTCGTATTTCAGGAGGACGTGAAATCAATTTACGTTCTGTACAGCCAATCGGTTTATTTGCAGCGAATTCTATTTTTGTCGGGGACTACTTAACGACAGCTGGACAAGAGCCGACTGCAGACTGGGGTATGATTGCAGATTTAGGATTTGAGATTGAAGAGTGTGCATTATAAGATAGATGAAAAAGCAAACTTGTAAAAGGGTTTGCTTTTTTTGTAAATAAAATGTAATAAATAGTTGTGAACGCCTGTTACTATTGGTTTTTGAACGAAAAAAAGAATTTTTGTGGACGAATTTTCCAAGCCCTAGTTGTACATAGTAAATATGTAATTTATATTGGGTTGGAGGATTTTACATGTACAAATACATATTAGCGATTATGACTTGTTTAATTTTAATAAAAGCAATAAGTTCTGATCCAGTTAAGGCTGCTGAAAATCCTGAACAAAAAGAGATGCAACAAAGAATCGAACAACACTTTCGAACGAAAGCTGAACATTTTGGATTGAAAACGGAAGGAAAAGATTTAAAGGAAGTTAGAAAAGAAATTACTATTATAGAAGAAGCGAAAAAAAGAGAGAATGTATGGAGAACAGCACAAGCTCTTCATATAAAAACAGAAGGAAAAACGATGAATGAATTAATAAAAGATGTACAAAAAAAGGTGAAAAAATAAAAAGAGGCCGCAGCCTCTTTTTTTATGCCCATTGTTTTGATAAGTGAGCCATTTCAATTGCAGCAACAGCTGATTCATATCCTTTATTACCAGCTTTCGTACCTGCGCGTTCAATCGCTTGTTCAATTGTTTCTGTCGTTAATACGCCGAAAATAACTGGGATGTCCATTTGTAGTGATAAAGACGCAACACCTTTTGCTACTTCATTACAAACGTAATCGTAGTGAGTTGTAGCACCTCGGATTACAGTACCTAATGTAATAACAGCATCATACTTTCCGCTACTAGCCATCTTTTTAGCGATTAAAGGAATTTCAAATGCACCAGGAACCCAAGCAACATCAATATCATTTTCTTCTACACCGTGACGCTTTAATCCGTCTAAAGCGCCGCCAAGTAACTTACTTGTAATAAATTCGTTAAAACGTCCAACAACAACTCCAACTTTTAATCCTGTACCAACTAAATGACCTTCGAATACCATAATAAATCTCTCCTTTAATTATAAGTTTAGTAAGTGTCCTAATTTGTTTACTTTCGTTTGTAAATACGATTTATTCTCTTCTTTTGCTGGCATTTGCAACGGTACACGCTCGACTACTTCTAAATCGTAACCTTGTAAGCCAGCAATTTTTCTTGGGTTATTCGTTAATAATCGTAAACTTTGTAAACCTAAATCTTTTAATATTTGTGCTCCGATACCGTAATCACGAAGATCAGCAGGGAAGCCGAGTTTTTCATTTGCTTCTACAGTATCGAATCCTTCTTCTTGTAATTTATAAGCACGAAGCTTATTAAGAAGCCCAATGCCTCTTCCTTCTTGTCTCATATAAAGAAGAACACCTTTTCCTTCACGCTCAATTTGAGCAAGTGCTGCATGGAGTTGTGGTCCGCAATCGCAGCGATGTGAACCGAATACATCTCCTGTTAAGCATTCAGAATGAACACGCACAAGTACCGGTTCACCTATTGAAATATCACCTTTTACAAGTGCGATATGTTCTTTCGTATCTAATGAGTTAGAATAGCCAATTGCGTGGAAAGTACCGAAATCTGTAGGTAATGTAATTTCCACCTCTCTCGTCACAAGTGTTTCATGATGGCGGCGGTAAGCAATTAAATCTTCTATTGTAATCATTTTTATATCAAATTGTTTTGCGCATTCTATTAAATCAGGTACACGTGCCATCGTGCCGTCCTCATTTATAATCTCGCAAATAACTCCAGCTGGTTCGGCACCGCATAGCTTTGCTAAATCAACAGCAGCTTCTGTATGACCTGCACGACGCAGGACACCGCCTTCTTTCGCAATTAATGGAAAGATATGTCCAGGTCGATTGAAATCAGCGCCTTTTGATGCGGGGTTTAACAATTCTTGTATCGTAGTTGCACGTTCGTGAGCGCTAATCCCTGTTGTTGTAGAGACATGGTCAATGCTCACTGTAAACGCAGTATGATGTGAATCTGTATTATGAGATACCATTGGTTCTAATTGTAGACGTTCTGCGTACCCTTCCGTAATCGGTACACAAACGAGACCACGGCCATGTGTAATCATAAAATTAATTGTTTCTGGTGTAATGTACTCTGCTAAAGCAATAAAATCGCCTTCATTTTCTCGGTTTTCATCATCACATACGATAACGACTTTACCTTTTTTTAAATCTTCTAGAGCTTCTTCAATACGATGAAACATTGTGCTTCCCCCTTATAGAAATCCGTTTTCTTGTAAAAAGCTTTCGGTCATTGAACCTACTCGTTTTGTAGGTTTAGTAATAAAGCGTTCGATATATTTACCAATCATGTCACACTCAATGTTTACGATATCTCCGGCATTTTTTTCTCCAATGACAGATTCGCTTACTGTGTGCGGGATGAGTGAAATCGTTATGGAAGATTCGTCTATATCAAATATCGTTAAACTCGTTCCATCAACAGCAATGGACCCTTTCTGCAAACAATAGCGCAGCAGGTCATCAGAAATTGCTATTTTGTAATAGACGGCATTGTAATGTTGTTTTTTATTTAAAATCGTTCCGATTCCATCAATATGTCCTGAAACGAAATGTCCACCGAATCGTCCGTTTGCAGCCATTGCTCGCTCTAAATTTACTTTAGAGTGCGGTTTAAGCATGCGAAGTGATGTCGACTGCATCGTTTCAGGCATTGCATCAACTGTAAATGAAGTAGTTGTAAAGTTTGTTACAGTTAAGCAAATACCGTTAACCGCGATACTATCACCTAAGTGAACATCTGATAAAATTTTCTTTGCATGAATCGTTAATTTCATCGCTTCTCCACTTTGTTGCATGTTTGCTATCGTTCCTAATTCTTCTACAATTCCTGTAAACATTTTGTCACCTCGTTTCGGGCATTCGCAACGATTTTTATATCATCACCAATTTGTTTCATCTCTTGAATTTTCAAGGAAAGCGCATCTTGTAATTTTGAAAAACCATTTCCTCCAAATAAAGTAGGAGCATCTTTCCCACCAATTAATTTCGGGCTTATATAGGTTACAATTTCATTAAAATTGTTTGTTTTTAAGAAACTTGCATGAATCGATTGGCCACCTTCAACGAATAGAGAAAGAATTTGTTTTTCTCCAAGAAAGGAAAGAAGGTCCTCGATTTCTATATGCTTCGTTTCCATTTGGAATATAGCTATATTTTTAGATTCATAAGAAGATATCTTCTCTTTCTTTACATCCTTACCGACAATAATCCATGTCGGTGCTAAACCATCTGTTATAACATGAGAAGATGGTGGCGTTCGTAAATGGGTATCTAAAACAACGCGAATAGGATGTTTCCCACCATTTGGAATTCTTGTTGTTAAATGAGGATTATCAGCTATAACTGTATTCACTCCAACAAGAATTGCATCATGTGTATGGCGATATTGGTGAACATCAGCACGTGCTTCTTCACCTGTAATCCACTTACTTTCACCAGTTACAGTTGCTGTTTTTCCATCTAAGCTCATCGCTGTTTTGATTGTTACAAAAGGGCGCTTCGTTTTCATGTAGTGAAAAAAGTAGCGATTTAATAAAACTGCTTCTGCTTCAAGAACACCGGTAGTTACTTCAATTCTAGCTTCCTCTAATCTTCTTTTTCCGTTACCAGAAACGAGCGGATTACAATCGAGAGTAGCAATTACAACACGCTTAACTCCTTTTTCGATGAGCAATTCACAACAAGGTGGTGTTTTTCCAAAGTGGCTACACGGTTCCAGTGTTACATAAACGGTAGCGTCTTTGGCGTTCTGACCAGCCATTTGAAGGGCATGAACTTCTGCGTGTTCTTCACCAGCTCGTAAATGAGCCCCCATACCAACGATGTTTCCATCTTTTACAACAACAGCACCAACCATAGGATTTGGACTTGTTTGTCCTGATGTCCCTTCTGCTAACTGCAGGGCAATCCTCATATATTCTTGATCTGTCATTTTCTTCACCTCTCCTAAAAAAATCAAAAACCCCAAGGATTTAATATCCTTGGGGTTTGGGAGACGTGATTTCTAGAAATATAGTTTGAATACGAAAGCATAGGAAAGAAACCTAACGATAATTGATATTTCTGCATAAGGAAAAAACCTAGCAAAATATCGAATTTTTAAACGCTAGTTGTCTCTTTTTATTTCAGTATAAAAAATAAGTATAGAAAATTAAACATATATAAAGAATCAAAATGAATCTTTAAAAATATGCATACTGAAATAAAAGTGTATTCACTATATAAAAAACTAGAAACATATCCTTCTCCCATCCAGACTATACTGTCGGCCCTAGAGTTTCACTAGATCCACCGTTTTCGAGTTGAAAACGGGTCACGGACTTAGAAGTTTTCACTTCATCACCGCCGGTTGGGAATTTCACCCGACCCCGAAGGATGCTGTTTGCTCAAATTATAGCACAAAAAAAATAAAAGGCTAGTAAAAAATATTCGAATGTGAAGAATTGTGTGAAAATATATGCAGGCTGGAATGGAAATAAAAGTATTAGAAATGTTGTAAGGAGAAGGGATATAACGGAGTTGCTAAAAAGAAAAAACATGCACAAAAAATGTGCATGTCACATGTAAAATTATTCTGCCTCTGGTGCTCTAACAACAGACTCGAATTTACCTTTATGCGAAGCGTCGCAATAAGGCATATTTTTTGATAAACCACAACGGCATAAAGAAAATGCCGGTTTTGCTGGGAATACATTCCCTTGTGAGTCGACTAATTCCACGTCCCCTGTAACGCGAAAAGAGCCATTATCATTTACTTTAATTTGTACTTTTGCCAACGTTATCCCTCCTTCCCAAACGCTTAATTTCATCATATAATCAAGGGAAGTGCTTGACAATATAAAAAGAGCACTTTGTTTGAGAAAGAAGAGAGTGTTATAATAGTTTTCATAACTGACTAGAGTAAGGTGACGAGAGATGGATAAACAATTACATACATTACGAAACATTGCAAATGAGCGCACGTGGGCATCATTTTTGAATGATAATCATCCATATAGTTTGTTACATTGGTCCATTGCAGGTGTAGGGCAAGAGGCAAAGGATGTTTGGTTACTTCAAGATGAAGTAACATTTCAAACGACAGAATTCCCAACGTTAGATGATGCAATGCAATGGATTTCTGAAAATATGGAACAAGTTACAGACGTTTTAGCGCAATAAAAAACAGGCTTATGCAAGCCTGTTTTTTGTTTCTTTCACATATGTGTTTAAAAATTGATCGACGGCTGCTTCGTACTCTTCTTTATTTTCGTTATAAGAGCAAGCGTGTGCACCGTGTTCTGCAATATAAAGCTGCTTATTATTTTCTTTCGCTTCATATAACGCTTTTGTCATATCAGCTAAAATATAGTCGTCATCTTTACTATGAATAAAGAGAACGGGATTGTTAATGTTTTTTATACAGTCGATTGGTGAAACTTCACGAATTGTATAACCGTCACGAACTTTCAAAAATGCGTTTGCTAAAGGTAATAAAGGCCATTTTGGTAAATGGAATTCAACCTTTAAACGGTGCTGTAATTGTCCGCGAAAATCAGAGAAAGGACAATCTGCAATATAGAAATCAGCACCATCTTCTACAAGTCCTGCGTATTGAAGAAGTGTTGCAGCTCCCATAGATTCACCATGAATACCAAGTGTAATATTGGTGCCAAAACGGTTTTTTAGCCAGTCAACTACGGATTTTAAATCATGTTTTTCATAGTATCCATAGCTTGTTGTTTTTCCGCCAGTTTTACCGTGACGACGATGATCGTAAATGAGGACGTTATATCCCCTTTTTAAGAATAAGTTTGCATATTTTACAGAGTTTATTTTATTTACAGTTACACCGTGGCAAAAAACCATAAACTTATTGGTGGAATGACTAGCAGGAATGTAATATCCGTGAAGGTCGTATCCGAATTGTGAAGGGATATGAATTTCTTCTTTATGAAGAGCATCAAAATCCTCTATACGAAAATGTTTTTTCGTTTCTCTTTCGAGTACTTCTTCCTCTGTTTTTTTCTTTAAGTACATCACTTTATTTGTAAAGAAAATCCCAAGGGCAGTTATTGCACCTAGTATAGTAAACAATGCTGCAAAAAAACGTTTCATACTTTACCTCATCCTCCAAATACCGTTACATGTGATACACTTATATTGTATCACAATGATATAAAAGGGGAGAAATAGGAAATGCTGCATATACAAAAAATTACGCCAGCGATGAAAGAAACAATCCGAATGTTTATGTGTGAGAACTGGGGAAGTTCATTGATGGTTTCACGTGGTAAGGGACATCAGTTAGAAGAGTTGCCAGGATTTGTTGCGCTCTCAGATGACAGAATAATCGGAATTATAACGTATGAAGTGACCGGAAATATATGCGAAATTGTATCGCTAGATAGCTTTGAAGAAAGAAAAGGAATAGGGACGAAACTTGTGGATTGTGTATTACAAGTTGCAGAAGAAGAACGGTGCAGACAGGTTTTGCTTATTACAACAAATGATAATATGAATGCGTTACGATTTTACCAAAAACGTAATTTTGTAATGACTAATTTATATGTGAATGCGGTAGAGGAGGCACGAAAAATAAAGAAAGAAATTCCACGTATGGGATATGATAATATCCCTATTTTACATGAAATTCAGTTGGAGTATCGTTTAGTGAAATGATGTAACAATTTTCAGAAATGTGAGTTATTAATCTTGACGGATAGTGTAATTTAGGTTACCGTAAAATTGTAATCTATTACCATATTAAGGGGTGACGATGTGGCAACTATACGTGATGTTGCAAAATTGGCAGGTGTTTCAGTCGCAACCGTTTCACGAGTTATTAATGAAAAAGGATACGTTCATGAGGACACAGTAAAACAAGTAAAGGAAGCAATTGAAGAATTACGTTATAGGCCAAACAGTGCAGCGAAGCCACTATTTAAAGAGAATTCAACGATAATTGCATTACTTGTAGATAATTTATGTAACCAATCAAACATCACTTTGCTACATTGTATTGAGGAAATAGCATATAAAGAAGGCTATCAAATCATTATTTGTAATATAGAGAATAAAGATAGATACATACATATGCTGAAGCAAAATAACATTGCAGGTGTTATTTTGACGAGAGCAGTTTTTAAAAGTGTAGGAGAAATTCCATTTCCGTTTGTTGTGATCGATGAGCAACAATCACATGGAAATTATTATGAAAGTGGACAGAGAGCTGTTTCTTTATTAAAAGAGAAAGGGTGTCACTTTCTTGCATATTTCGGTGAGGGAGAAGGAAGTGAAGAAATGGAAGATCATATAGCAGGGTTTTTAGACGCTGTTTGGGATGAAGGAATCTCTTATCGAGAAGAATGTGTACAAGGGTATACAAATAAACAATTTATTACATTATTGCAAAACAATCCGTATATAGATGGAATTGTAGCCTCAAGTGATCAGATTGCTATTGAGTTAATTCGGTCAGCGAGATTTCTAAATATACATATACCAGATAAATTAAAAATTGTTGGACCGAATGGGAGTATAGAGTGTGAATGGATAGGTTCATCACTACCGACAATTGAAAGCTATGTCAAAGATAACGGAAAAGTAGCTTTTCAACAATTAAAAGGAAAAATAAAAAAGTAAAAGGTGCGTTTTATACGCACCTTTTTATAATGTAATTGCGGCAATAAAGCCAAATATAAGTAACGGTATATTGTAATGTAGAAAAGTGGGTACACATGTATCCCATATATGATGGTGCTGACCATCAGCATTTAAACCGGATGTTGGTCCAAGGGTACTATCCGATGCTGGAGATCCTGCGTCACCTAGTGCTCCGGCTGTACCGATAATTGCAATTGTGGCCATTGGACTAAATCCAAGCTGAATGCAAAGAGGTACAAAAATGGTTGTTAAGATAGGGATGGTTGAAAAGGATGAACCAATTCCCATCGTAACGAGAAGTCCAATAACGAGCATAAGAAATGCAGCGAGTGGTTTGTTATTTCCAATTATATGTGCACTCGTTTGCACTAGAGATTCAACATGTCCTGTTTTTCGAAGAACAGCGCCGAATCCAGCGGCAGCAATCATAACAAAGCCAATAAAGGACATCATACGCATTCCGCTTGTTAATATCGCATCTGCTTCTTTAAGTGGTAGACTGCCACTAACTGATAAGACGATAATACCTGCTAAAGCACCGAAAATCATTGATTCTGTTGTTAATTGAACAGTTAATGTAGCAATGATAGATAATAAACCGAAAGTAATGCTACGTTTTGTATAGGGAACGATTTCATTTTCGGTAGTATGAATTTGTTCTGTTTCATACGTACGAGGTTTTCGGTACGTAATAAATACCGCTACACATAATCCAATAATCATACCAATTGCTGGAATAGTCATTGCTTTTGGAATAAGTGTGACATCAAATGTAAGGCCGCTTTGCGCAGCGTTGGTTTGTAATACGTCATGATAAATTTTTCCGAATCCTGCAGGGATCCACATATAAGGAGTAATCAATCCAAATGTAATAATACATGTGACAAGTCTGCGATCCACTTTCAGCTCATTTAATACTTTTAAAAGTGCTGGAATTAAGATGGGGATGAAAGCAATGTGAACAGGAATCACATTTTGTGAGAAACAAGCCATCGTTAAAATAATGAATAAAATAAGTATTTTAGAATAAACTTGTTTTTTCGTGTCTTGTTCATTGCCAATCCATTTTAATGCAGTTTGAATCATAGCATCTGGAAGTCCTGTTTTGGAAAGGGAAATAGCGAAACCACCAAGCATTGCATAACTTAAAGCGATTGGAGCACTGTTTCCAAGACCAGTTGTAAAAGTGTTAATCGTTTCTGAAATACCGAGTCCGCCGATAAGTCCGCCTGTTAAAGCTCCAACAATGATGGCGACAATGACCTGGACACGTAACAAACTAAGCAATAGCATAATTGCTACTGCGACGAGTACAGCGTTCATAATAAATGTAATCTCCCTAAATTTTTATTCTGTTAAGACAAGTAAATATGAAACATTTTGCTATGTTTATACATGCTTGCGACATATTATTATAAAATGTTTTCTATGAAATGTAAAAGAGCCTTTTGTTACTAATGCTGAAAAGCTAGCTCTTGTTTAATTGATTGTAAAGAATTAGCGAATAATTCTGGTTCTTCTAAATCAGGAGAATGTGCTGAATTTGGGAACCAAATCATCTTTTTTATAGGCGCTTCAATAATATCGCAATATTCCTGAACGAGTGCATAAGGAGTTTGATAATCATAGCGACCAGAACAAAAATAAACTGGAATAGATAAACTTGAAATAGAAGAAAAGAAATCGATTGTCAGCATTTCTTCCCATAAAACACCAGATTTTAAATTTCCTGCGAGAAACTTGAACCAATCTAATAGCGTATATTCAGGAGAAAAGAAACCTTTTCGTATGAAAGAAAAGGAAGATCCGTTTTGGATTGCGCCTCCAAATGTGCCAAGCCACTTTCTTTGAATAATGAGACGTCTCGTATCTAAAAATGGTGGTTTGCCTAATTTTAAAAGGGAAGCTAATGCTTTTTTATGATCATGTTTTTTTGCAGAATGAATTAAATGTTGATATAGCAATTCTTCATTTTGTTTCATATGTACAATTTGCCCAATACCGATGTAAGCCTCGATATACTTTGGATATTGATGTGCTATGTTAAGCCCAATAATACTTCCCCAAGAATGACCAGCGAGAAATAGTTTTTGTTTGTTGAACCTTTTAAGTACATATTGAATCACTTCTTTTGCATCGGAAACGAATTGTTCGATTGTGAAATTTGCTCCGAAATCTTTCATTGAAAAGGATTTACCAGCCCCGCGCTGATCCCAATTAATAACAATAAATTGCTTCTCTAATTCTTTTTGAAAATGGCGAATAAATCCGATTTGTGCCATCCCAGGTCCGCCGTGACAGCATAATAAAATAGGTTGCTCTACGTTTTGTCCACGCATAAGGAGAGTTTGTTTTCGATTATTAATCATAACGCTTTCTATCGTAGCGATACTATTAGGAATAAGTTGTTTGTTTTCGTTATAGAACTGAGGGGTGTAGCTACGAAAAAGCATATTGAAAACCTCCTTTTGTGAAATCGTATGAATCGCACAGGCTATTCATTTTGCATATACTGTTAGAAAATCATTGTAACATACCATACTAGTGTCATTTCAACACGGGAGGAGGGAAATTGTGACGATTGGAGAAATTATAGATGGTTTAAATAGACGTGAATCCATCGCTATTATAGCAAAACGTCTTGAAATAAGCCCGTATACATTATCGAAGAAATTAAGATTGATTGGATACGAATATGATGGAGAGCAGAAGAAACGTATTTTTGTAGGAGATGGAGAAGAACCACGTCACTTACAACTCCAAGAAGCGACCGCCCTTCAATATGAGAAAACAGATTATCAATTATTAATTTATGAGCAATTACAAAGCATTTATGAGTTATTAAGAAAAAGAGAAGAAGTAATTGCACCAATTGTGAGTAAAAGTACAGAGAAAAAGAGACGGACCTTTTCTATTAATACAGAAATATTAGCAAGATTGGACCTTATATCAGAATCGAAAGGAATTCAAAAATCTAAACTTGTAGAAGAGGCGTTGCAACAATTTTTACAGCAATATGAAGTTGACAAAACATCACATTTTGATAACTAAAGAAAAGGATACTGTGTTCATTAGAAGAACGAGTATCCTTTTTATGATGTATATTACGTATAAAATAGAGGATCAGTACAAATCCTTTATGCGTGAAAAATGAAATTTATTATTAGAGAAACACTTAATTTACTTTTTGAATTCTTCCATCAATAACTGGCTGAATTGGTTCTTTTAATTGTTTTACGTAATTGACTAACGCTTCAAAGTCGTTTGGCCCAGTTTCTGCATTTTTACCATTTTTAAATGATACGAATCCATCACCGCCAGAAGCTAAGAAGGCATTTGCAACTACGCTATACGTTGTAGATGGAGATAATTCTTCTCCGTTTGTTAAACGTATATTTGTAACTTTTTCACCGTTTGGTTTATTTGCATCCCACGTATATTGAATACCTGAAATTTGAAGCATTCTTGTTGTTCCCTTTTGCCATTGCTGATTTAAAATATCGCGAATGTCTTGACCTGTTAAATTTACTTTAATCAATTGATTTCCAAAAGGTTGAATGCCGTATAACTCACCCCACGTAATATCACCAGCATCTAAGTCATTACGAATGCCACCAGGATTCATGAGGGAGATTTGAGTTTGCATCGTTTGACGCTGAGCATCGGCAACTAAATTTCCAAGAGTGGACTCACCAGCATCATTTTGTTTACGGTCGATAGGTGCTGTAGATTTTCCGACCACTTCATTTACAAGTGGTGCGATTTTTTCTTTATATTGATCTAGTTTTTTCTTTACTTGTTTATCAGGTTCTACACCTTCATGATACGTTGTAACAACTTCAGCTTTTTTCTTTACAATATCCTTTGTTTTACGATCAATTGTTACATCGACGTCTGAGAAAGCCATTCCATATGAATTTGCTTGGACAATTAGTTTATTATTTACTGTACCATTTACATACGTATGACTATGTCCACCGAAGATAACATCAACTTCTGGGTCTGTTTCATTTGCAATTCGAGTAAGGTCGCCATTTGTTACCCCAGACTCATCGGTTGTTCCACCGACATGAGCAAGAACGACGATAGATTTAACGCCGAGGCGTTTTAATTGTTGTGTTGATTTATTAATTGCTTCTACTTCATCAGTAATTTGTACATTGTTAAGCATCGTAGGCATAACAACATTTGGTGTATCAGTTGTAACAACCCCAATGAATCCTACAGGAACACCATCTACCATTTTTACAGTAAATGGTGGTAAAAATAAGCGGCCAGTTGATTTGTTATAGAAATTAGCAGCTACATAGGGGAAGTTAGCCCCTTTGAAATTTCCTGTTTTTTCATGATATCCACCGTAAATGAGGCGTTTCATTTCATCAATGCCTTCATCAAATTCATGGTTCCCGATTGTACCGACATCAAATTTTAAGTCATTTAAAAATTCAATCGTCGGTTCATCTTGTAATAATGCTGAAACTGGTGGACTAGCTCCGACGATATCACCAGCATGTACGAGAAGTGTATTAGGGTTTTGTTTTTTATGTTCTTTTAAATAAGTAGCTAAGTAATCAGCGCCACCAGCTTCTTTATTATTGATTTTTTTAACAGTATCTAGTTGTCCATGGAGATCATTAATACCAAGCATTTGTACGTCTATGTAGCGGTTTTGTTCAGCTGGATTCTGAGATGGGGGAGCGGCAAATACGCTTGAAAAAGTAATGGTGCTTAAAACAGCAACGGCAGGAATAATTTTTTTCCACATAATATAATTCTCCTTTTTTATAATCTGACATCATACGACATAATTTTAATAGATTCATAGGATTATAGCTACATAAAAATTTAGTCTTTTCGAAAAATTAACATATTTACAAAAAGTGAATAATAGAGTAAAGACCCTTTTTTATTGTCGATTTCATTGTGTATCTACTATAATGGAGAAAAAAGTAAAAGGTGAGTAGCATGAAGAAAAAGAAACAAAGACAAATGCAAAGACAATCACAAGTGAATCAACCAAAGAAAGAAACACTTACATTAGGCGATCAATTAAATGATTCACTCATGCAACAATTAAAGAGTAAGAAGAAAGAGTTGCAAGTGAGGGAAGAGGAAAAAGAGGCAGCTGAACTGGAAAGAAAGCGCCAAGAACAAAAAGAACGTGAAAAGAATAAATCATTTGAAGAACTGCTAAGTGAAAGTAACCTTACTTGGAAAGACTTTAAATAATAAAAAAATGATCAGTGAAATACCACTGATCATTTTTTGACGAGCTTGTAAGAAAAGGGGAGTTAGAATGAGAAAAATTGTCGTTGTTCCACATGAAAACCATTGGAGTGAAAAATTTCAAATGGAGGCTAAAAGATTAAAATCAGCGATGCCAGAAACGGTAAAAATTCATCATATTGGAAGTACGTCAGTTCCCGGACTGGCAGCTAAACCTATTATTGATATGATCATGGAAGTAGAAAATATCGAAAGAGTAGATGGGTGGAATGAACGATTTATAGAGCTTGGTTACATCGTAAAAGGGGAAAATGGTATTTCAAGACGCCGATATTTTATTCATGGAACTGAAGAAAAACGCTCGTATCATTTACACGTGTTTGAAAAAGGAAATCCAGAGATAGTAAGGCATTTAGCATTTCGTGATTATATGATGGCTCATTGTGAAGAAGCAGAGGCATATGCAACCTTAAAGAAAGAATTAGCCGAAAAGTATACATATGATGGCGCGTTATATACGGAAGGAAAAAATGAGTTTGTGCGCAATGTGGATGAAAAAGCGAAAGAATGGAGAAAAAATAACGTGAATGAATGAGTTCACGCTATTTTTTAGCTATATAAAAGTGTTATGTAAACTGTACGTATGTTTTGACTTTTGGGATGAATCTTGTTGAAATAAAATTGTGGCTTATAAAAAATGTAACAATGAAAGGGAGACGACTGTGCATATTCCAACAACTACACTTCATAATGGCGTGAAAATGCCGATGATTGGTCTAGGCGTATATAAAGCGAAAGAAGGAGACGAAGTAAAGCAAGCAGTAAAAACAGCGTTAGAAGTTGGATACCGTTCGATTGATACAGCAACTGTATATGAAAATGAAAGCGGTGTCGGAGAGGCGATACGTGAATCAGGAATTCCAAGAGAAGATATATTTATTACAACAAAAGTATGGAACGACGATCAAGGATATGAGGAGACACTCGAGGCGTTTGAAAAGAGTTTGAAAAAATTACAAATGGACTATGTAGATTTATATTTAATACATTGGCCGGTAAGAGGGAAGTATGTTGATACGTACCGAGCTTTAGAGAAATTGTATGAAGAAGGTAAAGTGCGTGCGATTGGTGTTTCTAATTTTCATAAACATCATTTAGAACTATTATTACCAAATTGCAAAGTGAAGCCGATGGTAAACCAAGTGGAACTTCATCCGATGTTGACGCAATTTGAGTTGCGAAATTATTGTCAAGATGAGCAAATTCAAATGGAAGCATGGAGTCCGTTAATGAGGGGCGGAGAAGTATTCCAGCATCCAATCATTCAGGCTATTGCTAACAAATATGAAAAAACACCTGCACAAGTTATATTAAGGTGGGATATTCAAAGCGGGATTGTTACAATTCCTAAATCTGTTACACCATCTCGTATTAAAGAAAACTTTACTATTTTTGATTTTGCACTAACTGAAGAAGAGATACGTCAAATTAACACGTTGAATCGTGATTTACATGTAGGAACGAATCCTGATAAATATGATACGTTATAAAAAAGACTGTCTCCTAATACTGGAGACAGTCTTCTGTTTTATCGGTAATTCGATATTTTTAACGATGCAAAGCATATGTGTCATATTTAACAATCTTTTGAAGTTGTATATATTCTTCTTTCGTTAAAGGTAACTGTTGACTAGCTCGTATATTTTCCTGTAATTGTTGAAGAGAGCTTGCACCAGGTATAATAGCTGCAACAGTCTTATTATGTAAGCAATATTGAATAGCTGTTCCTGTTAAAGAGCGTTCTCCAATTATTTCTTTTACACTTGCTAGAGTTGCATGTAATTCATCGTAAGAATAAGAGAGATAATCCTTTTCCTTTACTCTTTCTATCTTTCTTGCATTATTGTCAGTTAAAATTCCTTTTGCAAGTGGCCCGCGGGCAATGACGCTAATTTGGTGTTCATTTAGAAGGGGGAACCATTCTTCTGGACGACGATTTAAAAGGTTATATTCCATTAGTACACTAACGATGTTTGAGCGTTTTGCATATTCACGAACGACATTTGGGCGTATAGAAGAAATACCGTAATGGCGAATAATACCTTCCTTTTTCAATTCTTCAAAAGCTTCAATTGTTTCATCTATTGGATCTTCAATTGTTCCGCCATGAAGTTGGTAAAGGTCAATATAATCAGTTTGAAGTCTACGTAAACTTTCCTTTACTTCAGTCTTTATGTAAGCTTTAGAAGGATCCCAAGACCAGCCATTTTTTTCTTCTGTCCAACGATTTCCAACCTTCGTTGTAAGTACAATTTGGTCTCTTCTTCCCTTCAAGGCTTTTCCAACAAATTCTTCATTTAATCCGTAATCATATAAATCTGCTGTATCAAAAAAATTAATTCCTAAATCGATCGCTTCATCGATAATATGCATAGCTTCTGTTTCAGATGTACCGAGAGACATACAGCCAAGGCCCATTTCTGTAACAAACAAATCTGAGTTTCCTAATTGACGTTTTTTCATAGGTCAACCTCCTTACCTTTATTGTACGAGAGGGAAAAGAGGTTGACAAACGTTTACTTTCCGCTTCGCATTAACTGCCCGTAAAAGCATGATTAATGTTTCACTTTATTTGCTGTAATCCACTCTTGTACAGTTGTATACTCTTTGCTATATTGCTTTAGCTTATGGCGAATTTGCCATGCTTTTCCGACTAAAGTGACGCGATTTGGTAAAATATAAACTTTCATTTCTATCACGCTCCTTTCAATGTGGTAAAATGTATGAGGAAAGAATAGGAAATAGAACAGGGAGATGAAGTAGTATGAGTAATCTTGCAGAGAGAACAGTAAAAACTGAGCCAATTTTTGATGGTAGAGTTATAAAAGTTCGTGTTGATGATGTAGTATTACCAAATGGAGCAATGAGTAAACGTGAAATTGTAAATCACCCTGGTGCAGTTGCTATTATTGCTATTACTGATGAGGGGAAAATTGTGCTTGTTGAGCAGTATCGTAAAGCACTTGAAAAGGCGATTATAGAAATTCCGGCTGGCAAGTTAGAACCTGGTGAAAAACCTGAGGTAACAGCAGTTCGTGAATTAGAAGAGGAAACAGGATATGTATGTGAAAATATGGAGCTCATTACTTCTTTCTATACATCTCCAGGATTCGCAGATGAAATTTTATATGTATATAAAGCGACAGGTTTGACAAGAAAAGAAAATAAAGCTGAGTTAGATGAAGATGAGTTTGTGGAATTAATGGAAGTATCGTTAGAAGAAGCGATTACTCTTATGAAAGATCTTCGTATTCATGATGCGAAGACGATGTTTGCAGTACAATATTTACAACTACAAAAATAAACACTCGCCAAAGGCGAGTGTTTTTTAATTGATTTTTGCATATACACGTGCATCACGTAAGCTACCATCTGGTGCTAGGAAATCATTTTCCATTGTCCCTTCTAGAATGAATTCTAGACGTTCTGCTAAGCTACATGCATTTATATTTGTTGCATCAGTACGAATTTCAATTCTTCTAGCGCCTAGTTTATCAAAGGCGAACTGAATTGCACCTTTAACAGCTTCGGTCATATAGCCTTGTTTTGTATAGGCACTATGTAGCCAGAAGTGAAGTGAAAACTTTGGAATATCCCAGTTTTCAGGCTTTAGTGTAATTGCTCCGATGAATGTACCAGATACTTTATCGTATAAGTGAAAATCAAGTGTTTCACGAAGTAAAAACTGTCCGTGAGCTTCGCGAACAATTTCTTCAGCACTCTCTTCTGTTTCAGCGTTAATTGGTATCCACGGTACTAAGTCTTCTAGAGAAGCTTGGATTGCTTCATATACTTCTGCACCATCACCTGGAAATGGTTTACGAACTTGCAAGCGTTCAGTTTGAAATAATGTTGGAAAATCTAATAATAATGGTTTCAAGAGAAATCCCTCCTATTCTCTACTTTTTAGTTTAGCAAAGTAGAGCGGAATTTCAATGTTAATTCGTCATACTTTTTTCTTTCTTTCATACATTTTTAATAAGAGTGTGAACGGAGGGAAGAAAAATGTGGCGAAAAAATTGGCAAGACCGTGTAATGTCTCACATACAGGAAAACTCTTCATTATATATATTTAACGCTGTTTTATTATTGATGGGAGTAATATTCGGAGCCATTCTCGTGAATAGTTTACAAATCAATCAAAAACAAGATTTATCATTTTATTTACAACGTTTTTTTGGACAAGTCTCTAAAGGAGAATTTGCCATTGCGGGCGAAATGTTTCGAGAAAGTTACTTTTCGCAATTAAAATACATCGGATTTATTTGGATTTTAGGAATTTCAATTATTGGATTACCACTTATTTTTATTTTATTATTTGTAAAAGGAGTTGTCGTTGGATTTACAGTTGGTTTTTTAGTAAGTCAGCATGGATGGAATGGACTATTATTAGCATTTGTATCTGTTTTGCCACAAAATTTAATTATCATTCCAGTCTTTCTCGTTATGACAACCATTGCTGCAAGTTTTTCTTTACGGATGATTAGGCATCAATTTATTAGAAAAATAACCGAGCCACTATTACCATTATTAATCCGTTATACATGCTTCTTTCTCGTAATTGGAGTGGTGTTAGCACTTGCTTCTAGTGTGGAGGCTTACGCATCACCAGTTTTAATGAAAGAAGTAGTTGAGGCTATTAATAAAAAATAAATACTTTTTGAGAATAATTATCAATTTGTTTTTATTGTTTTTTCTTTTGACAGAAGCCCTTCTTCTGATATAATGGTGTAAGAGTGGCGAGGAGGGAGTAGTACCGAATGGAAGAAAGAATTGAACGAATTAAGAAGCAATTACATGCAGCGAGCTACAAATTAACACCGCAACGTGAAGCAACAGTTCGTGTGCTGCTAGAAAATGAAGAAGATCATTTAAGCGCAGAAGATGTTTACCTCCTTGTAAAAGAAAAGTCGCCAGAGATCGGATTAGCAACCGTCTATCGAACTTTAGAACTATTATCTGAGTTAAAAGTTGTCGATAAGATTAACTTCGGAGACGGTGTTTCACGCTATGACTTACGCCAAGAAGGTGCGCAGCGTTTCCACCATCATTTGATTTGTACACAATGTGGTGCTGTACAAGAAATACAAGAAGATTTACTTGGTGAAGTGGAAAGGAAAGTAGAACGAGACTGGAGCTTTAAGGTGAAAGATCATCGTTTAACATTCCATGGGATTTGTAAAAATTGTCAAGAAAATGAAACGGATGAAAAATAACCTTTTCCTATTTATCTAGGAAGAGGTTTTTTATTTGAATAAGGTATAAATTGGTGAAAGCTTGGCATATGTTGTAATAACTTATATTTTGGAGGAATTTACAATGCGCCGAGCTTTAAAATTAACTTTTGATGGAATAAAAGTATTTTTATTATTTACAAGTTGTACGATTTTGTTTTATTTCGCTATACTATGGATAAATGAAGAATATGAAAGCTATCATCGTTATGAAAAACCTAAAGAAGAGACTGTAGAAAAAGTATCAGGGAATGAAGAACCGGCAAAGGATGCTTTCGTAAATAGAATGATGTTTTTCTATGAAAATGGGGAGTAGTGTAGAGTGGAAGATCAATTAAAAGATTTTATTCATTATATGGTTGTCGAAAAAGGATTAGCAAAGAATACAGTAGTATCGTATGAACGGGATTTAAAAAGCTACGTAAAGTATTTGCAAAATGTGGAACAGACGAAAACTTTTCATGAAGTGACCCGTTTACACATTGTTAACTTTTTGCAGTATTTAAAAGAGAACGGAAAATCTTCGAAAACATTGGCGCGTCATATCGCATCAATTCGTTCGTTCCACCAATTTTTACTTCGTGAACGAGCGGTAGAACACGACCCATCCGTACATATTGAAACGCCACAAGGGGAACGGAAATTACCAAAAGTATTATCAGTTGATGAAGTAGAGGCGTTACTTCAAACACCAAAAATGACAAGTGCTTTTGGTATTCGTGATAAGGCGATGCTAGAGTTACTGTATGCGACAGGACTTCGTGTTTCAGAATTGATTGCACTCAATTTAGAAGATGTACATTTAACGATGGGATTTGTTCGTTGCATAGGGAAAGGGAATAAAGAAAGAATTATTCCACTAGGAAGTTTAGCAACGGAAGCGATTCAAAAGTATATTGAAAAAGGAAGAAGAGAATTAATGGGGAAAAAAGTAGTAGATGCACTCTTTTTAAACCATCATGGTAATCGATTATCAAGACAAGGATTTTGGAAAATATTAAAACGATTAGCGAAAGAAGCAAACATTGAAAAAGAGCTTACACCTCATACGTTGCGTCATTCGTTTGCTACGCACTTATTAGAAAATGGAGCAGATTTACGTGCTGTACAAGAAATGCTTGGACATGCAGATATTTCAACGACGCAAATCTATACGCACGTTTCAAAAACTAGATTAAAAGATGTATATAAACAGTTTCATCCGAGAGCATAGTTACTATGCTCTTTTTTTCATAGATTAAGAGGGAAAGACAGTTTCACAGAAACTTCACAAACATTTCGTATATTGTTTTCAGCAGAAGACTGGAATATTACAATGTATTTCCTCTATACTAAATAAAGTATAAAGGAGGAAATGATGATGAAAAAACTGATTATAACTTTATTTATCGCGATGCTAGCGTTGGCTGGCTGTAATACAAACAAAGAAGAACCGAAAAAAGAACAGAAACTTGAAGCTGTAAAAGTAGCAGTCCAAACAAATCCGAAAGAAATTAAACCAGGTGAAAAAACAGAAGTACAAGCACTTGTTACACAAGGGAAAGAAAAAGTAACGGATGCCGATGATGTAAAGTTTGAAATTTGGAAAGATGGCGACGAAAAGCACGAGATGTTAGATGGTAAGCATAAAGGAAAAGGTGTTTATGCAGTAGAGAAAACATTCGAAGCGGATGGAGTATACCATATTATCGCTCACACAAATGCACGTGAAATGCACGTTATGCCAGAAGTGAAAGTTGCTGTAGGAAATGCGAAAGTAGAAGATGCGAAAAAAGAAAATAGTGATCACAGTGCAGGACATGGAGATCATAAAAGTGACACAATGATCCATCTTATGGCTGGAGACATAAAGGCAAATGCTGAATCTACAATGAAAGTTCATTTAAAACAAAAAGAAGAAGCCCTAACTGGTGCTGAAGTACAACTAGAGATTTGGAAAGATGGTGTTGAAAAACACGAATTTATTCCAGCGAAAGAAGGGAATAAAGGAGAGTATGAAACGAAACATACTTTCAAAGAGAACGGTGCTTACAAAGTGAAAGTACATGTAAGAAAAGGCGAATTGCATGAACATAAAGAGGAAACAATAGAAGTAAAATAAAAAGTAGCTCTTTAGAGCTACTTTTTATTTTTAATATGAAGAAATAAATCATAAAAAAATTAGCACTTCGTTGCAGAATGGATTACAATAGAAGTGTGAAGAAAATGAGAAATTCTACGAAAATGTATTAAAAAGAAAGCGTAAACATGTTATGATATCAGTATCAGATGTCTGACATCTGACTTAGAAAAAACTAGAAATGTTTTTGAATCGTTTCAAGTAAACGAAATAGGTTAGAAAATGATTTAAAGAAGTACTGTTTGACAATGAGAATTCTTTTGGATAACAGTTTCACTTTATAGCGTTTTGAACATACTACAAGAAGTAGAACTGAACTTATAGGAGGTCGCAGTTATGAATAAATATAAACGTATATTCCTAGTCGTAATGGACTCTGTGGGAATCGGTGAAGCACCAGATGCTGAGCAATTTGGTGATTTAGGATCTGACACAATTGGTCACATTGCTGAACATATGAATGGGTTACAAATGCCTAACATGGTGAAATTAGGTCTTGGTAACATTCGAGAAATGAAAGGTATCTCTAAAGTAGAGAAACCACTTGGATATTACACAAAAATGCAAGAGAAATCTACTGGTAAAGATACAATGACAGGTCACTGGGAAATCATGGGCCTTTACATTGATACACCATTCCAAGTGTTCCCGGAAGGATTCCCGAAAGAATTACTTGATGAATTAGAAGAAAAAACAGGCCGTAAAATTATCGGTAATAAGCCAGCTTCTGGAACTGAGATTCTTGATGAACTTGGTCAAGAGCAAATGGAAACAGGTTCTTTAATCGTTTATACTTCTGCTGATAGCGTATTGCAAATTGCAGCACACGAAGAAGTAGTGCCACTTGATGAGTTATATAAAATCTGTAAAATTGCACGTGAATTAACATTAGATGAGAAATACATGGTAGGTCGTGTTATTGCTCGTCCATTCGTTGGTGAACCTGGAAACTTTACACGTACACCAAATCGTCATGACTATGCATTAAAACCATTCGGCCGTACAGTAATGAACGAATTAAAAGATAGTGACTACGATGTAATTGCTATCGGTAAAATCTCTGATATTTATGATGGCGAAGGGGTAACGGAATCACTTCGTACGAAGTCTAACATGGATGGAATGGATAAGCTTGTAGATACATTAAATATGGACTTTACAGGTCTTAGCTTCTTAAACTTAGTTGACTTTGATGCATTATTCGGCCACCGCCGTGATCCACAAGGATACGGAGAAGCTCTGCAAGAATATGATGCACGTCTTCCAGAAGTATTCGCAAAACTAAAAGAAGATGATCTATTATTAATTACAGCAGACCACGGTAATGATCCAATTCACCCTGGTACTGACCATACACGTGAATATGTACCATTATTAGCATATAGCCCAAGCATGAAAGAAGGCGGACAAGAGTTACCACTTCGTCAAACATTTGCTGATATTGGTGCAACAGTAGCAGAAAACTTCGGTGTGAAAATGCCAGAATACGGAACAAGCTTCTTAAATGAGCTAAAGAAATAGGGGGATAAACAAATGAATCGTGAACTTATTACAAAATCAGCTTCATACTTAAAAGAGAAATTTCAAGAGACACCACAAGTAGGACTAATCCTTGGATCAGGACTAGGTGTATTAGCAGACGAAATTGAGAACGCAGTAACAGTACCGTACAGTGAAATCCCTGAATTCCCAGTATCAACTGTAGAAGGCCATGCAGGTCAACTAGTATTTGGTACACTTCAAGGTGTAACAGTAGTAGCAATGCAAGGACGTTTCCACTTCTATGAAGGATACGACATGCAAAAAGTAACATTCCCAGTTCGTGTTATGAAAGAACTAGGTGTAGAAACAGTAGTTGTAACAAACGCAGCTGGTGGTGTAAATACATCATTTGAGCCAGGCGATCTTATGTTAATTTCAGACCACATTAACTTCATGGGTACGAATCCATTAATCGGACCGAATGATTCTGAAATGGGCGTACGTTTCCCTGATATGTCTACATCATATACAGTAGAACTTCGCGAAATGGCGAAACAAGTTGCAGCAGACTTAAATATTAAAGTACAAGAAGGTGTATACGTGGGAATGACAGGTCCTGTATATGAAACACCTGCTGAAATTCGTATGCTTCGTACACTTGGCGGAGATGCAGTTGGTATGTCAACAGTACCTGAAGTAATTGTAGCGCGTCATGCTGGTATGAAAGTATTAGGTATTTCTTGTATTTCAAATATGGCAGCTGGTATTTTAGATCAACCACTTCATCACGATGAAGTAATTGAAACGACAGAACGTGTTAAAGCTAACTTCTTAGCATTAGTAAAAGCAATCGTAAAACAAATGAAGGGGTGACTTCACAATGAGAATGGTGGACCTAATTGCAAAAAAACGTGACGGACATGCATTAACGACAGAAGAAATTAACTTTATTGTTGAAGGATATACGAATGGTGATATTCCTGATTATCAAGTAAGTTCACTTGCAATGGCAATTTTCTTCCAAGATATGAACGATCAAGAGCGTGCTGATTTAACGATGGCAATGGTAAATAGCGGTGATACAATCGACTTATCGGCTATTGAAGGTGTAAAAGTAGATAAGCATTCAACAGGTGGTGTTGGTGATACAACGACACTTGTATTAGGTCCATTAGTAGCTGCTTTAGATGTACCAGTAGCGAAAATGTCTGGACGCGGTTTAGGACATACTGGTGGTACAATTGATAAATTAGAAGCAGTTCCAGGATTCCATGTGGAAATTGAAAACGATGAATTCATGCGTCTTGTAAATGAAAACAAAATCGCTGTTATCGGCCAAAGTGGTAACTTAACACCTGCTGATAAAAAGCTATATGCACTTCGTGATGTAACAGCAACAGTAAACTCAATTCCGCTTATTGCAAGTTCGATTATGAGTAAAAAAATTGCTGCTGGTGCAGATGCAATTGTTCTTGATGTAAAAACTGGAGCAGGTGCATTTATGAAAACGGATGAAGATGCAAAACGTTTAGCAGAAGCAATGGTACGTATCGGTAATAACGTTGGTCGTAATACGATGGCAGTTATTTCTGATATGAGTCAACCACTCGGTGAAGCTATCGGTAACGCATTAGAAGTTCAAGAAGCAATTGATACATTACAAGGTAAAGGGCCGAAAGATTTAGAAGAGCTATGTTTAACACTTGGAAGTCAAATGGTGTACCTTGCTGGACAAGCTTCATCTTTAGAAGATGCACGTGAAAAGCTAATTGAAGTAATGAACAACGGAAAAGCGCTAGAATCATTTAAAACGTTCTTATCAGCGCAAGGCGGTGACGCATCTGTTGTTGATGACCCTTCTAAATTGCCACAAGCACAATTTAAAATTGAAGTGGAAGCGAAAGAAGACGGATATGTATCAGAAATCGTTGCAGACGAAATCGGAACAGCAGCAATGCTTTTAGGAGCAGGACGTGCAACGAAAGAGTCTGAAATTGATTTAGCAGTTGGTCTAATGCTGCGCAAAAAAGTAGGCGATAGCGTGAAGCAAGGTGAATCTCTCGTTACAATTTACGCAAACCGCGAAAATGTTGAAGATGTAAAAGCGAAAATTTATGAGAACATGAAGATCTCTAAAGAACACGTAGATGCACCAACTTTAGTACACGGTATCGTAACGAAGTAATAAAAAAAGCTGAGGAGGTTTCTCCTTGGCTTTTTTTACTATTTTTTGTTTATAATAATAATGGGTGAAATTATGATTAGAATTTGTGCAGTAACAAAAACAGATGAAGTATTATATGATGTTTCTCTAGAAGAAACAAAGAAAGACCATATTGTATGGTATTGGCTAGATTTATATAAGCCAACGAAAGAAGAGTATACATATATTCTGCAGGACCATTTTAAGTTCCATCCCCTTGCAATTGAAGACTGTATAGAATACGTACAGAGGCCAAAAGTTGATTTTTATGATGGATATAACTTTTTAGTTCTTCATGCATTTGGGGAAGATGGACTAGAACCGCACGAAATCGATTTATTTATTAGTGATCGTTATATTGTTTCTTTCCACTTTTCTCATAACAATGCAATCGAAAGAGTATGGAAAACACTTGGAGAAAAGAAGCGTATTAAAAATAGTCCTTTACACGTAGCTCATACAATTATTGACCAAATTGTAGATGACTATTTTGCGCCTGTATATTACATTGAGGATCATTTAAATGCAATTGATGATAATTTAACCGGGGAGACAGCAGGAAGCGTATTAGAAGAGGTATTTGATATACGTGCAGATTTATCAAAGCTAAGGCGTACAATCATTCCAATGCGTGATTTATTATATCGTATTTTAAATTCGACTCGTTTTTATGGTATAAGCGATCATGAAATTTACTTTAAAGATATACATGATCATTTGCTTAAACTAACAGAAATGATTGAGGCAAGTCGAGAGTTAACAGCAGATATTCGGGATAGTTATTTTTCATTAAACTCACATCATATGAATAACATTATGAAAACATTAACTGTATTCTCGACTATTTTCATGCCATTAACATTTATTGCGGGAGTATATGGAATGAACTTTACGCATATGCCAGAGCTTGGTGGACAATATAGTTATTTTATTTGTCTACTTATCATGGCACTAATTGGCGGCGGAATGATGGCCTGGTTTTATAAAAAAGGATGGTTTAAGTAAAAAAACACCGAGGATTTCCTCGGTGTTTTTTTAACCAATAGCATGTAATACAAACATAGCTAAGAATAAGCATGTAATGATATACATAGATGGTGCGACTTCTTTACGCTTTCCAAGAGCAACTTTTAAGATAGGGTAAGCGATAAATCCGAACGCAATGCCATCAGCGATACTATATGTGAGCGGGATCATAACGATAATTAAGAATGCTGGAAATCCTTCTGAAAAGTCATTCAGAGGAATTTGTTGGATGCTTGTAATCATCAGCCCGCCAATAATAATTAAGATTGGTGCAATGGCACTATCAGGAATTAATTTGACAAATGGAAGAGCAAACAGTGATGCAAAGAATAGCAACCCAGTAACGATAGACGTCAGACCTGTCTTTCCGCCTGCAGTAATACCTGCGGCACTTTCTACTGTTGATACGGTAGGGCTTGTGCCAAATAGACCACATGTCATTGCTGAAATTGCATTGGCTTGGTAAGCACGTGGGAATTTACGGTCATCTTCTAATAAACCGTGCAGAAGTCCCATGTTCTCAAAAATAAGCACCATGCTTAAGGAGAATGTTGCAATCCAAAACGGTAAGGAAGAAAGTTTCCCAAATGACATAGCTCCAAACACATCACCGTAATTAGCGAATGAGAATGAACCATTTCCCACTTGACTCGTATCCACAAGACCAAATAACCATGCGATACCAGTTCCTATTGCAATCGTCCATAAAAAGTTTCCACGTACGTTACGAATAAATAATACAAGTGCAATGATAAGAGTAAGTAATGTCGCAAGAACGACAGGATTACTTAATTTCCCCATTGCCACAGCAGTATTTGGGTTCGAAACGACTAAACCACCTTTTTGCAATCCGATAAACGCTAAAAATAATCCGATGCCGACAGTAATCGCTTCCTTTAATGACTTTGGAATTGATATTGATAGCACGCGAGCGATTGGTGTAAAAGCGGCAATTGCAAAAATAATACCAGAGATAAAGACAGCAGCCAATGCTTCTTGCCAAGTTAGTCCAAGTGTATGCACAGCTGTGTACGTGAAGAATGCATTTACACCCATACCCGGGACAAGAATAGCAGGTGCATTTGCCCAAAATGCCATGAGTAGACATCCGACAAATGAACTAAAAACAGTTGCTAAAATTCCAGCTTCAAGAGGAATGCCAGCATCTGATAAGATTGACGCATTTACAATCATAATATATACGATTGTGAAAAATGACGTAACTCCAGCTAAAACTTCTTGTTTTGGTGATGTTTCGTGTAAACCTAATTTAAATGTTCTTTCAAGTATTCCTTTCATGTTAAACCTTCTTTTTCATATCCCTCTCCCACCCGTGATATCTCTTTTGTAAGAGCTCACCGTTCTTTATTATATCAGAACATCATGTTTTTACAACAAGTAAAATGATAACGTTTACTTGTAAAGAGAATTCGTTATAAATACGTAAAAATAGCCCGTATGGATGAAATGATTTCTAATTCACCCGATTGAATAGGCGGGGCTGCTTGTGCATGTAAAGTAGCATAAGACGTAACCTCCCTTGGTAATTGGGCAGATTCTTCAACGAATGAGAGGGGAACAGGATTAATATTTAAATTATATGTACTCGCAATAGCACGAGCTTTTTCTACTGCTTGGTGCAGAGCTTGAATGAGAGCTTGCTCATAATATTTATTTGGATGAGATACTCGGAAACGTAAACCTTTTGCTACATTTGCACCATTTGAAACGGCTATATCATATACTTCCCCAGCTTTTTGTACATTTAAAACGGTAATTTCATACAAATGCTCCACGCGGTATCCTTGTAGCAATGCTTTATCATTTACATATTCGTATTGAGGAGTGATCGTATAAGAAATCGTTTCTATATCTTTATCGGCAATACCAAGCTGTTTAAGTGCATCCAGCAATTGTTTGGATTGCACTGCATTTTCTTCTTGAGCCTGTTTTACATTTTTATCGTCTGTTCGAATGCCAAGCGTTAATATAACAACATTCGGTTTTGCTTTAACGACGCCTTCCCCTTGTACAGTAATAGTAGCTTCTTTACCAGTATTAGCTGTGCATACGTTGTGTAAATAAGGATTCATTCCACCCTGCATTTTCCATCACCATCCTTTTTATATGTATATGTGTGAACAAAAAAGAAATTTATATGAAAAAAGTTACATAAATGAGAATGTTGAGGAAAGAAAGCATATACAACATAGGTATTTATAGATTATAATATGTGTAAATATGATAAAAAAGGGACGAGGCTATTGAACGAAAAAAGAGAAACACTGATTTTAGATTTATCTGCATCATTTCGAAAAATGATACGTTTATTACAAAATGATATTAATACACGTTTTGCAGAACATATGCCATATAATGAATTTTCTGTATTACGTGCGTTATTTTTAAAGAGTCCACAGATGGCTTCGCAAATTGCGAGTGAAGTAAACGTAACCTCCAGTCATATTACAGCTGTTACAGATCGTCTCGTACGAAAAGGATTAGTAGAAAGAAAACGTTCTAATTCAGATCGTCGAATCGTGTACTTAGAAATTACAGAGCACGGAAGAGAAGTAACTGAAAAACTTGAAGCTGTGCGTAAAGAATATTATAAAGAGAGATTTAAAGGTTGGAGCGACCAAGAAATAGAAATGGTCTTAGAACTATTTGGCCGCGTATTATAATAAATGAGGATAGGAAGCGAAAGCATTCCTATCCTTTTTCTTTTGAATAAAAATATTTTGAAACTCCGATACTTTAATTAAAAGATCGGAGGAAAGATTATGAAATATATTGCTGCACTTACCATTTTATTTGGTGGTTTTTTCTATTTTCAAACATTCACGTACGCAGATACGCCTATCCAAGTGGTGCGAAAAGAAGTGAAGTACATCGAAAACGATAATACAGTCTTATATTCAAAATTATGGGTTCGTTCTATGCAAAACGCAGTATTATTCCACCATAGCGATAATATTCGTAATCGGGACACATTACGTAATGTAACAAGTTCATCGCTTGTTAAAGCGAAGCAACTATCTTTTCAGAAAGCAGCACTCTATATACCGAGACTATCGCAATACGTATCAAAAATAGGAAAAGAAAATATTCAAGTGTACTACATTGCGATTCACTATAATGTAAAAAAAGAAAATGCATATCAATTAGATGGCATGAACTATTTTCTACAAGTATTCGTAAAAGAGCGTGGGGAATGGAAAATTGCTGAAAGTGTAGTTGCCCCGACAGAGCAAATTGTGCAAAATGGTGATGGATTTGGGATGAAAGAAGAGATGGTGTATGGGGATAGGAGAGAGAATGTGAAATAACCTCCTCATCGAGAGGAGGTTATTTTATTTAAAATTCCAAGAGACTTTCCATTTTAATATTTTAGGTAGGAGGAAATACGTAATGAAACTAGTCACTAAAAATCCGATGTAAAAGCTAGACAATGACTGCTCATGACTTAGTATTAAACCTCCGATGATTCCACCAAAGAAAATCGCACAAGCTAAAACTACTTTTTGTAGTTTTGGATATAATAAGTAGTTACCATTTCGCTCATTGACTGAACGGGCATATAAATATATACCGAGTGGTAATAAAATAAGGATATGTGCAATAGGTCCAATCAATGTTTTGACCGGTGGAATCTTTGTAAAGTTTGGCTCGTTATGACGTACTCCATTTTGATCAGTATAAGCGCTTTGTGGATCATAATTAAAGTAAATATTAAAATCTTCTGCTGGACTAGAAATACGTATGTTTTCCATAACATCATGTATAATGCCATTGTTCTCATGAAAGTCGGCATTCGAGTGAACAGCAATAACTCCTGATATTAGAGATGGAAGTAACACTGGGAAGATTAATATAGCTGCAGTAAGAAATCCTTGCGATATCACATTTCCAGCGATTGTTCCTATACATAAGGCAAGTGTATAAATAGCAATTAATACAATTAACATGTATATAAAGTAACTATGAAAGGGGGAGAATACTTGATATTTATTATGAAAAGTCAACTTTTTCATAATAGCAAATAGTCCCCAGTTTAAAACGACAACAGCCGCGATATTACAGATTCCAAACAACCACTTTGTTATATAGAGGTGCGAACGTTTAAAGGGCATAGACCATAACAAGTCGCTAGTGTTATTTTGTCTTTCCCATCCAATTAACGTACAAGCTAGAATGATTAGCAAACTACCTAACAGCATGATAGAATCTAGAAGTGTTAAATCAAAACTGTAATGATATATAGCTTTCCATTTTTTATTCATATTTAGAAAATATTGCTGTTGAATAGAAGTCATATAGTATTTATATGATAAAGTACAGAAGCTGACGAGCCAAAATAACCATATAACATATTTACTTTGTTGATACGTTCTTAGCCACAGTGCTTTTTGAAACATAGGATCTCTCCTTTAAAAAACTTTATAATTTGTTAAGCGTGATAATATAACATAAGTAATGATTCCAGCGAGAAACAAACTGATATAGTAGTTTGGTAAGAAAAAAAATTGATTGATTTTATAGCCACCTAGTAATGCAAAGTAAATGGTTGTCCCCCATATACATATTCGTAAATGCTGTTGGAAAATAAATATCTTTTGACTGTTTTCATTTGGCGATCGTTTATATAAATATGTTCCAAGTAGTAAGTAAACTATTGTATAAAAAATAGGGACTAACATTGATTTGGCTGAATAATAGTGATAAGATGCTGGATTTCTTAAAATAGTTGAGTCATTTTCTTTTTTACGTGATTCAGGATTATATTGGTAATAAATCGTGAAGTTATATATTGGTGCAACTATATTTGTTTTTTTATTGATTTCATAAAGTTGTTGATCTAATTTATTATTTTTAGTATTGGTAGCCTCTAAATGGTTTATCGTAAAAGTGTACACTAGTGGAATAAATGTAAGCCCCATTAGTAACCATGGAATACAAAAAACAACCTGTGAAATAATGCTTCCAGTAAAAGTACCGATACATAGAGCAGCTGTATAGACTGCAACATAAGAAACTATCGCATAAAGAAAGTATCGGTGAAGTGGACTAAATGATTGATAATCAAAATGGATAGTTGTTCTATAAATAACATACATAATAATCCAATTTATAAGTAACGAGCTCACAATACAGAAGGAACCGAAAGCCCATTTAGATAAGAAAACATGTTTTCTTTTAAATGGCATCGTCATAAGTAGTGTATTAGATTGGTTGCTACGTTCCCATCCTATCAATAAGCAGGCTAAAGCAATGATAAGAACAGTTAACCAAAAACTATTACCATCTCGTGCAGAAAAGGTATAAAAATAATAATACTGTTCCCCTTTTTCTTGTAATTCGTAATATTTATCGAGTTCCATCTGAGCACTTCTATAGTATCCGAGAGATAGAAGATAAAGTGAACTGAAGAGAAAAAGTAACGCAGCATATTTCCCGCGCTTCCAATTCCACATCCACAACGCTTTATGAAACATATCCATCCTCCTCCAGTGTCGTAACGAAGACATCTTCAAGTGACATTGTTAATTCTTCAATGAGCAGTGGTTGCTCTTTATAAAACTTCTCCAGTGTTGTAGCCACATTTCCCTCAATTAAGATTGTATATATTTTTCCTGTTTGATTTAATATTTTAATATTGCTTAAGTTTTCTAGTTTTTGAGGTAATGAACGCTCGTAAGCTACTTGTATTTTTGCAAATTGTGATTTTGCATCGTCTAGTGACGTAATAGATGCTACAGTATGTCCTTTTAACATAATGATTGTATCTGCAATTTGTTCCACTTCATCTAAATGATGGGTAGAGATGAAAATGGTAATTTCTTTTTCTGCAACTTCTCCAACGAGAAACTGTAAAATCTGTCTTTTAACGATAGGATCAAGTCCGTTTGTTGGTTCATCTAAAATAATATATTCTGCTTTTGCAGCAACAGCTAAAATGATGGCAAGCAGTGCTTTCATTCCTTTTGAATAACTACGAATTCGTTTGTTTGGTAAGTTGAAACGTTCTAGTAGTTCGTAGAAATATGGTTCATCAAATGCTGTATAAACTGCTTTATAAAACTTCACGATTTCTTTTACTGTATAACCGTTCAGTATGTTAGTAGAATCCGGAACATATACGATTTTTTGTTTCGTTTCAGGATTTTTATGGATGTCGATATCCTCATATGTAACAGTTCCCTCGTCTGGGTCTAAAATGCCGACCATCGTTCGTAATAAAGTTGTTTTTCCCGCGCCGTTTCTTCCAAGTAATCCGACGATACTACCTTTTTGTAATGTGAAAGAAACATCGTCTAAAATTGTTTGATTATCAATTGTTTTCTTCAAGCTTGTCACTTTCAACATCCGTATTCCCTCCAATCTCTTTATAGTATGAATCTATCCAATCATGAATTTTATCTTTCGTAATACCAAGATAAGAGGCTTCTAATAGTAATTGATGAAATTGCTTTTCAACCATAGCGATTTTCCTTTCGTCTAATGTTGGGGTAATCGATTGGGATACAAATGTTCCTTTTCCTCGTAACGTTTCAATAATTCCTTGTCTCTCTAACTCTTGATACGCTTTACTCACTGTATTTGGATTTATAACGAGTAAAGAAGCGAGTTCGCGTACAGAAGGAAGTTTATCACTTGGAGCCAACATGTTTTTCAATACGAGTTCTTTTATATTTTGAACAATTTGTTCCCATATCGGAGTGTTGCTTCTTGGGTCAAGTTGAATATGCAAGAGCAATGTCTCCTTCCTCATATGTATTAAGTGTACTACTATGTGTAATACACTTAATACAATATAGGGGACGAATGTATTTGTCAACTGAAAATAATAGAAAAAATTGGTATTAAAAAAAGGAGAATTGGAAAAAATAGGTCTGATATAGAATGGAGGGTTAGTCATGAAGCGAGTTTTTGGAATACTTGTTTGTTTCATGTTATTGCTTTCTGGAACTTCAGTGAGTTTTGCGCAATCTGAAAAAACGAAGCAGGAGAAAACAGAAGAAACAACGCCGAAGTTAGCGGAACAAGCGTCGTCAGCAATCGTAATTGAGCAAGATACAGGTAAAGTTTTATTTGATAAAAACCCAAATGAAAAATTACCACCTGCTAGTATGACAAAGATTATGACAATGCTTTTAATTATGGAACAAGTTGAAAAAGGAAAACTAAAACTGACCGATAAAGTTAGAGCGAGTGAACATGCAGCTTCAATGGGTGGATCGCAAATCTTTTTAGAACCTGGGGAAGAGATGACTGTAAATGAGATGTTAAAGGGTATTGCAATTGCATCTGGAAATGACGCATCTGTTGCAGTAGCTGAGCACATCGCAGGTTCAGAAGAAGGATTTGTAAATATGATGAACAAAAAGGCGAAAGATTTAGGGCTGAAAAATACACATTTTCAAAATCCAACAGGTCTTCCGGCCAAAGACCATTATTCGACAGCAAATGATATGGCTATAATGGCGAGAGAATTGATGAAGTATCCACTTATTCGTAAATACACAGGTAAGTACGAAGATTATTTACGTGAAGATACGGATAAAAAGTTTTGGCTCGTTAATACGAATAAACTAGTACGTTTTTATCCTGGCGTAGATGGAGTAAAAACAGGTTTTACGACAGAAGCGAAATATTGTTTAACAGCATCGGCTGAAAAAAATGGCATGCGTGTCATTTCAGTTGTCATGGGAGCACCAACATCAAAAGAACGGAACAACCAAGTGACGAAGCTTCTTGACTATGCATTTGGACAATATATGACAAAGAAATTGTATACGCGCGGCGAAAAAATTAAGACAGTTCAAGTAGGAAAAGGGAAAAAAGAAAAAGTAGATTTAGTTGCGTCAGATAATGTTTCTCTTCTTATGAAGAAGGGCGAGAATATGGACAAGGTAAAACAAGAAGTAATTGCTGAAAAGAAAGTAAAAGCGCCGATTAAAAAAGGTGACGCGCTTGGTACACTTGTTATTAAAAAAGATAAAGATGTTTTATTAAAACAAACAATTGTAGCAAAAGAAGATGTTGCTGCAGCGAGCTGGTGGGAGTTATTTAAAAGAAGTTTTGGGATGTTTTCAACATCAAAATAGCGGCAAATATTTTGCCGCTTTTCTATTCGTATGTAAGTGAATAATGCTGAAAGGTTTCACTTTATGACGAAATAGTTCTTCTTTTGTCAGCAGGAAGGATTCTTATTTTGTATCACGAAAATCTTTATGTATGTGAATAAGTAAAGTTTGAGCATAAGGAGGAAATCGTGTGAGTCTTTCCATGCAATTAGAAGTAAAACGTGACGTCCTATGTGTGAGACTAGAGGGTGAATTAGATCATCATACGGCTGAAGAGTTGCGAACGAAAGTAACAGATATGATTGAGACACATGGTGTTCATCATATTGTTTTGAGCCTAGAGAACTTATCGTTTATGGATAGTTCTGGTCTAGGTGTTATATTAGGCCGATATAAACACGTAAAGGGATTAGGTGGAGAAATGGTTGTTTGTGCAATTTCACCGCCTGTTAAGCGTTTATTTGAAATGTCGGGCTTATTCAAAATCGTTCGCTTAGAAGAAAGTGAAGCGCACGCGCTCGCGACGTTGGGGGTGGCATAGATGAGAAATGAAATGAACCTTCAATTTTCAGCATTAAGTCAAAATGAATCATTCGCTCGCGTTACAGTGGCGGCTTTCATTGCACAACTAGATCCAACGATGGAAGAATTAACGGAGATTAAAACAGTTGTGTCAGAAGCGGTTACAAATGCAATTATTCATGGATACGAAGGAAATGCAGAAGGTATTGTTTATATTTCTGTAATTTTGGAAGAAGCAATGGTGAAACTCACGATTCGAGATGAAGGGATTGGAATCTTTAACTTAGATGAAGCGAGACAACCCCTTTTTACAACTAAACCTGAATTAGAGCGTTCCGGAATGGGATTTACTATCATGGAAAATTTTATGGATGAAGTAGAAGTTATTTCAAACGAATCTTTCGGGACAACAATCCATTTGACAAAATACTTATCAAATAGTAACGCTCTATGCAATTAAGGAGAATAGCCTATGGACATAGAGGTCAAAAATGAGAAGAAGAAACCTCAGTTAAAGGACCACGAGCTAAAAGCGTTAATTCAAAAAAGTCAAGATGGAGATCAACAAGCGAGAGATACAATCGTTCAAAGTAATATGCGCCTCGTTTGGTCGGTTGTACAGCGGTTTCTTAATCGAGGATACGAACCAGACGACCTATTTCAAATTGGATGTATTGGGCTCTTGAAATCGGTAGATAAATTTGATTTATCTTTCGACGTGAAATTTTCAACATATGCAGTTCCAATGATTATTGGTGAAATACAACGTTTCTTACGCGATGATGGATCAGTGAAAGTTAGTAGGTCTTTAAAAGAAACAGGAAACAAAATTCGAAAGATGAGAGATGAGCTTTCGAAAGAATTCGGAAGGGCTCCAACGATTAATGAAGTGGCAGAGGCACTAGAACTAACGCCAGAGGAAGTTGTTCTAGCACAAGAAGCGAGCCGGGCCCCTTCATCTATACATGAAACTGTATATGAAAACGATGGAGATCCAATCACTATTTTAGATCAAATTGCAGATCAATCTGAAACGAAATGGTTCGATAAAATTGCTTTAAAAGAAGCGATTAGAGAACTAGATGAACGAGAGCGCTTAATTGTATACTTGCGTTACTATAAAGATCAGACACAATCAGAAGTAGCAGAGCGCATAGGCATTTCGCAAGTACAAGTTTCAAGACTTGAAAAGAAAATATTAAAACAGATGAAAGATCGAATAGACGAATAATTGTCTATTCGATTTTTTTATGCTGTTAATAGGAGAGAGATGTAAATTTTCGAAAAAATTTACAGAATTTATTGATAATTTAGTCAATTTAAAATATAATCCAAGTATGAACTTGTCATAAAGGGGGAAGGAAACATGGAAACGAGGCAACAATGGGGAACGAGAGCTGGATTTATTTTCGCAGCGGTCGGATCTGCCGTTGGATTAGGAAACATATGGCGTTTTCCTTATACAGCGTATGAAAATGGAGGAGGAGCATTTTTTTTACCGTATTTATTTGCATTATTAACGACTGGTATTTCATTGTTAGCGTTTGAGTTTGCCCTTGGTCATCGTCATCGTGGTTCAGCACCACTTACATTTTTCCGTATTAGCCCGCGTGCCGAATTTATTGGATGGTGGCAAATGTGCGTAACATTTATCGTTTCAACATATTATGCAGTGATTATTGCTTGGTCTATATCGTATACATACTTTGCAATTACTGGAGCATGGGGAAAAGACACGCAATCATTTTTATTTAAAGAGTACTTACATGTTGCAGATAAGCCAGGACAATTTGGAGGACTTGTACCGGAAGTATTAATTCCGTTAGCTCTCGTTTGGATTATTGTGCTTGGCGTTGCATTTAAAGGAGTTAAAAAAGGAATCGAGGTTGTTAACCGTATATTTATTCCTTTATTAGTTGTTATGTTTCTTATTATCGTCGTTCGTGCAGTGACGATGGAAGGCGCTATGCAAGGACTAGATGCATTCTTTAAACCAGATTGGAGTCGTATTTTTGATGGGAAAGTATGGCTTGCTGCTTATGGTCAAATATTCTTTAGTTTATCTTTAGCATTTGGAATTATGATTACGTATTCTAGTTATTTACCGAAAAACTCGGATACAACAAATAATGCCTTTATTACTGGATTTGCAAACTCAGGATTTGAATTATTAGCAGGTATTGGGGTCTTTGCAGCTCTTGGATTCATGGCAAATAATATGGGAGTACCGGTTGATAAAGTAGCAAGTGCTGGCGTTGGGCTTGCGTTCGTAGTATTTCCCCAAATTATTAATGAATTGCCGATGTCACCGTTGTTTGGTGTTTTATTTTTCTTATCGTTAACGGTTGCTGGAATTACATCACTTATTTCACTCGCGGAAGTATGCTTTGCCGCTGTATCTGAAAAATTCAGTTTAAGTCGGGAAAAAACTATTGGAATTATGGGAACCCTTCTCGTGTTAGTTTCTCTTGTTTTTGCAACACGTGGTGGACTTATGTTCTTAGATGTTGTCGACTATTTCGCTAATAATTTCGGATTAATTACAATTGCACTTGCGGAAGTAGTTACGATAGGACTCATTTTACGCCGTTTACCAGTTTATCAAAATCATGCAAACTTTGTATCTGATATTAAATTAGGAACGTTTTGGAGAGTGAGTTTACTCGTTATTACTCCGCTTATGTTAGGGTATATGCTAATTGATGGTACAATCCAAAATATTAAAAAGAACTACGGAGATTATCCGACTGAGTTTGTTGTAACGTATGGTTGGTCGATAGCGGCAGCATTCCTCATAGTTGCAATAATCATTGGCCTGAAAAAATGGGATGCACAAATTCATTCGGATTCTGCCAAGCTTGAAAAAGAATGGAAAGATCGAGGTGTTTCATAATGAGTGGATCAGCGATTATGATGATGGTTATTGGAATAGTAGTCATTTGGGGAGGGCTTGCATTAAGTATTGCAAACTTATTTAAGAAAAAGGCATAAGTAAAAAACATCTGTACCGAAATGGTGCAGATGTTTTTTTATGAAAAAATTGTATTAGAAAAAAATTCAATAACCATACTACAACTACGAGGAAGAGTGAAGGGGTGAATGAAAGTTGGAACAAACGATTTATATTAAAATGCGCAATCGTTTAAAAGTTTCTCCTACTTATGAAGTAAAGCTGGGCGATGTTGCTCAACTTGCCGGAGATTCTTCCGTAGTTGAGTTGTTACAAAATGAGATAGTTTACAAAATAACAGCGCATGATAAGACGCATGTTGTAATTGATGTTATGAAAGTAATTGAGATTATTCAACAGAAAGCATCTCACGTACAAATTAATTTACTCGGTTCTGGACAAACTCTTGTTGAAATTATATACGAAAAAAAGAAGACACACCCAATTTTTTTCGGGCTTGTATGGCTGTTACTGTTCATTGGAGCGGCCCTTGCGATCATTTATTTCCATGAAGATGTAAGTATGCAACAAGTACATCAACGGTTATATTACATGATTACTGGAGAATTTAATGCACAACCACTTTTATTTCAAATTCCTTATTCTTTAGGTCTTGGCTTAGGGATGGTTTTATTCTTTAATCATGTATTTCAAAAGCGAATTAATGAAGAGCCGAGTCCGTTAGAAGTTGAGATGTTTCAATACCAACAGTCACTTGATCAGTATGTAATCGTTAATGAAAACAAGGATAATATGAAACAACTTGCCGATGATTGAGTCTGGATTTGTTATTTTAATTGGTTTAGCTGGAGGGATTGCGGTAGGTAGCGGATATGTCGCATTTTTAGCTGTACTTGGTATAATCCCCCGTTTAGCTCAATTAACGAGAAGTGGAAAGCATATTCAATATTTTGAGTGGGCAGTCATTGCAGGTACTTTAACAGGGGCTTGGTGCAGTTTGAAAAACATTACATTTCAAACGTCGCAATATTGGCTCGTTATATTAGGGATATTTTGTGGCACGTTCATTGGAATGCTTGCTGCGGCATTAACAGAGGTGTTAAATGTTCTACCTATTTTAGCGAAACGAGTAGGGGTAGAGGGGAAGATTATTGTTTTACTCGTTGCTCTTGTACTTGGGAAAGTAATAGGATCGTTGTTTCACTGGATTTATTTCGTAAAGTAGGAGGCAGTATATAAATGACAAGTCAGAAATTGAAGGATGATTACGTAAATAAAGTGAAGGAGTATCATCCAAAGCCAAACTATTTACTAAATTGTATCAAAGCATTTCTTGTAGGTGGACTCATTTGCACAGTTGGAGAAGTATTGATGAAATTTTATATACATTATTTTCACTTCAGTGAACAAGAGGCAGGAAACCCAACTGTTGCAACCCTTGTTTTATTATCCGCGATTTTAACAGGGTGTGGTGTATATGATAAAATCGGTCAATTTGCTGGAGCAGGATCAGCGGTACCGGTAACAGGATTTGCAAATTCTATGGCGAGCGCTGCCTTAGAACATAAGAGCGAAGGAGTTGTTCTAGGGATTGCTACAAATATGTTTAAACTGGCAGGAAGTGTGATTGTATTTGGGGTTGTTGGTGCATATATCATTGGGTTAATAAGGTATACCTTTAAAATTTTTATGTCTTAAAGGAGGGCTAGTATGAGGTTGACCGGAAAACAAACGTGGGTATTTCAAAATGATATATATGTGAATGCAACGGGTACTGCTGTCGGTCCGAAAGAAGCTGAGGGCCCTCTTGGGAAAAAATTTGATATTTCATATGATGACTTGCATTGTGGAGAAGAAAATTGGGAGCTCGCCGAACGAAGATTAATGTCAGACTCAATTCAACAAGCAGTGCAAAAAGGGAATATAAAAACATCGCAAATTGATTTCTTTTTAGCGGGAGATTTATTAAATCAAACAGTGACAGCAAATTATGTTGCGCGTAAGTGGGGCATTCCTTTTTTAGGAATGTTTAGCGCTTGTGCGACGTCTATGGAGACTTTAGCAGTTGGCTCAGCTTTTATAGACGGTGGATTTGCAAATCGTGTCTTAGCTACAGTAAGTAGTCATAATGCAACGGCTGAAAGACAATTTCGCTATCCAACAGAGTACGGTGGACAAAAGCCAGGGACAGCAAATTCAACTGTGACTGGTGCAGGATCTATATTAATTAGCAATGAAAAAAGTGCAATTAAAATTACGTCGGCTACAATTGGAAAAGTGCAAGATTTAGGAATCACAAATCCTTTGGATATGGGGGCAGCGATGGCTCCAGCAGCAGCTCATACAATTCAACAACATTTTGAAGATTTAAGAAGAAGTGCCGATGATTATGATTTGATTGTTACGGGTGATTTATCAGCTGTTGGGACGCCGATTGCGAAACAACTTTTACTTGAGGAAGGTTATGATCTTGGGCATATATACAATGATTGTGGATTGATGATTTATGAATCAAGTCAAGAAGAAGTGTTTGCAGGTGGTAGTGGTTGCGCTTGTTCAGCAGTTGTCACATATGGTCATTTATTACACGAGATGCAAAAAGGGAATTTACAACGAATTTTTGTCGTTGCGACTGGTGCATTATTAAGCCCGATGATGATGCAACAGAAGGAAACGATTCCAACAATTGCACATGGTGTCGTATTTGAGAGAGTTAAAGGAGAGTGAATTGTGGATTTTATATATGCATTTCTTGTAGGTGGAGTTATTTGTTTAATTGGGCAACTATTGTTAGATTTCGTAAAGTTAACACCAGCTCATTTAATGGCAACTTTTGTAGTCATCGGAGCAATTTTAGATGGATTTGGATTGTACGATAAACTAATAAAGTTTGCAGGTGCTGGAGCAACAGTCCCTATTACAAGTTTTGGACATTCACTATTGCACGGAGCAATGCATGCAGCAGAAAAACATGGATATTTAGGAATTGGTATTGGCATGTTTAGTTTAACGTCTGCGGGCATTTCCGCAGCGATATTGTTTTCGTTTTTTATAGCACTTATATGTAAACCGAAAGGATAAATCAAATGAGACGAAGGGTTGTTTTGGTCACAGATGGAGATGAATATGCAAAGCGGACAATTGAGCTTTTAACGAAGGAATTTGGGGGAAGGTGTATTTCAGCATCACAAAGTAATCCAACCAAATTGACAGGGAAAAAAGTTGTTGAGCTTATTATGCAAACGCCATATGACCCTGTATTTGTCATGTTTGATGACAGTGGATTTATTGGAGAAGGATCTGGTGAAAAGGCTTTAAAATATGTGGCTACCCATAAACAAATTGATGTGCTCGGTATTTTAGCGGTAGCGTCTAATACGCATCATTGGGAATGGGCACGTGTAGATGTAAGTGTAGATCGGAACGGGAATTTAACCGAATACGGTGTTGATAAATTTGGACTTCCAGATGGTGAAATTGGCAGGATTAGCGGAGATACAATATATTGTTTAGACGATTTAAATGTTCCTGTCATTGTTGGAGTCGGTGACATTGGTAAGATGTGTGGAAATGATGAATGGGAGAGGGGATCACCTATTACGAAGAAAGCAATTCAATTAATTTTGGAAAGGAGTGGTTTTTATGACGAAGCCTAAAAAAGTGGATATCCCTATATCAACTTTCATAAGTGACAATGAAAATTATTTAAAGCAGACAGTTGGACTAGGCGTTACATACGATGTCGGCATTCGTAAATTTCAAATTTTGAATAAAGAAATTGGTGTGTTATTTGTAAACGGACTTTGTGATACAAATTATATTATCCCTATTTTAGAAGAAGCGGTGGATACAAATGAGATAAGGGATGTAGAAGAAGATACAGTGAAGCTTTTAGAGAATCGCTTAATCCATCAACAAGTAAGTAAAGTGAAAACGATGGATGAGGTAATGCTCCAAGTATTATCAGGACTCATCGTGATATTTGTGGAAGGTGAAACGGAAGCGTTCGCGATCGATGTTCGTAGTTATCCAGGGCGAACACCGACAGAACCAGATACCGAAAAGGTAGTACGAGGTGCGAGGGATGGATTTGTTGAAAATATCGTTGTAAATACAGCGTTAATTCGTAGGAGAATTCGAGATCCACGTCTTCGAAATGAAATGGTTCGAGTAGGAGATAGATCGCAAACGGATATTTGTATTACATACGTTCAAGATGTTGCAAATCCAGATTTAGTAAAGATTATAAAACAAGAATTAAATAACATCGATGTAGATGGAATTACGATGGCGGATAAAACAGTAGAAGAATTTGTTGTAAAGCAAAGCTATAACCCATTCCCACTTATTCGATATACAGAAAGGCCAGATGTAGCAGCAAATCATCTACTAGAAGGACATGTGTTAGTACTTGTTGACACATCGCCAAGTGCTATGATTACACCGACAACATATTTTCATCATTTACAGCACGCGGAAGAGTTTAGACAAAATCCAGCTGTCGGTACATTTTTACGCTGGGTGCGCTTTTTAGGTGTTATATTCTCGTTATTTTTATTACCATTTTGGTTAGTGTTTGTATTTGATCCAACTCTTTTGCCAGCAAATCTTGCTTTTATTGGACCGACTAAGATGACGCATTTACCAATTTTATTACAGGTGTTAATGGCAGAGGTCGGACTTGAGTTTTTAAGGATGGCAGCCATTCATACTCCAACACCGTTATCGTCTGCAGCAGGGTTGATTTCCGCTATATTAATTGGTCAAATTGCAATTGATGTAGGTTTGTTTGTGCCAGAAGTAATTTTGTATGTAGCAGTTTCGATGGTTGGTGCATATGCAACACCGAGTTATGAATTAGGATTAGGGAATAAGGTTGGGAAATTGTTTGTTATTATTTTAACAGGTCTCTTCCATGAGATGGGATTTGTAATTGGTATGACGATATTAATTTTATTTTTAACGTCTATAAAAAGTTTACAAACACCTTATTTATGGCCGTTTTTACCATTTGATTGGGGCGCGTTAACAAAAATTTTACTCCGTCCAACGATGTCTAGTTTAAAAGTACGACCAAGTATTGTAAGACCTCAAAATGTAAAAAGACAAAAATAAACGGGATTATACACCCGTTTATTTTTTTTAGCAAAAATTTATTATTTTTTAACAAAAATCAAACATTTTTTGTGTACACTTAGAGTAGATATTGTGTATGAAAGGGGAAGAGGACATGATTAAATTATTTGTAAGTGATTTAGATGACACGCTCGTTTACGATGTGAATCATATGCAAAAAGAAGATGAACGTGCGCTGTGTTGGTTAGCTGAGAAAGGGACAAATATTTGTTTTGCCTCTGGCCGCTTTACACACAGAATTGATGAAGTTGTAAAAAGGTTTGCATTCCCATATTACACAACTGGCTTAAATGGAGCGACAATGTTACTTCCGGATGGAAATTTATTTCATGAATCGAGTTTTGAAAATGTGGTTGCCCAGGAAATATATCGATATATACATAAAAAAGGACTAGCGGATATTGTTTGTGCAAATGAGCAGCGATATACAAAAAGGAAGAATGAACATCACCATAATTTTGAAGCATATATGGGCGTGCATATCGCTGAAATTGAAGCGTTAGAAGAAGAGTTTGGTAAGACTGTACACCCTGCAAAATTGTTTGTTTTTGGAGAAGAAGAGAAAATTGTGACGTTAGATCAAGAGCTACGAGATACGTTTCAAGGCGAAGCGGAAGTTTTTATATCAGGTAAACGCTATGTTGATATTATGCCAAGAGGCGTGAGTAAGGGGAGTGCTCTAAAGCGACTAATGGACCATTTGCAAATTGAAGCAAATGAAGTTGCTTGTATTGGAGATTCTTTCAATGATATTTCTATGTTTGAAGTAACCCCACATTCATTTACTCTTCATCATGCCCATCCATATGTAAAGGAGAAAGCAAATCATATAGTGCGTTCGGTTGAAGAGGCTGTTATGAAATTACCGTTACTTGTATAAAAAAGAAGCCCGTCATTGGCGGGCTTCTTTTTTACTTGAATAAAGATTTAACAAAATCAATGATACTTGAGAAGAAATCTTTCACTTTATCTAGAAAACTTTGCCCTTCTTCAGATCCTAAAAAGGCAGAAACATGTTCTTTTGCTTTGTTTAATTGACTACCAACTTGATTCCAATCGATATTAAGATTCTTCATTTTATCAAATAACGATACTAAGTTATCTAACTGTTCATCTGTTAATGTAATGCCGAGTTGGTCAGCAATTTTTTTAATTAATGAACGTAAATCTTCTGTTGTTTTTGGCTGTTCTTTTGCAATTTCTTCTTTAATTTTTGCAACAAGTTGAACTGCTTTTTCTTCACCAATTTTATCACCAAGCTGGGCTGTTTGTACCATTTCTTCATTCGCTACTTTTTTAACTTCTTCAGGAATTTGTTTATTGGACGCAGTTTCGTATGCTTTCATTAATCCAGTTAAAGCTGCAGTTCCTGAAACTTTAAAAGGTGCAGTAATTTGAATTTCTGCATCTTTTACACCTGCTGTAATCAAAGCGTTAGTGTACATTGCATCTGTTACCCAGTTAATGTTCTTTGATCGTACGATAAGACCAGATCCTGGTTTTGTGTATGTAATCATAGAAGAAGAAATTGCTCTCGTACCAATTTGTGCTTTTGGAACAATGCCTTCTAGAAATTTATGTTCTTCCGCATTAGATACAGTGATAATTGTAGCATCTTTTGGTGCTTTCATTTCTTTTAACAGATCTTGTTTTTGTTGTTCAGATAAGTTCTCTCCTAATGTAACAATTGATTCTCCCTCGATGATGTCTGCAAACGAAGCTGTTGGCATCATAAATACCGTTACAGCTAATAGCAGAGCTAGTAATTTCGTTTTCACGAAAAATCGCTCCCTTTCTCTTTCTAAAATTTTCGGGCAACAAAGTTATTATAGTATATATTTCTTATTTGTCACCTAGCTTTTTCCACATTTCAAAAAAGAAGTATCTAGATTGTCGGATTCTTTTTGTTTCTAGTCATGAATGTGGTAATATAGTGCTGAGATAGTTGAAAGGAGACATATACGTATGAAAACTTTAGGATACATATTAATGGAAAACGGTGAAAAAATCGACTTGGAATTTTTCCCAGAAGAAGCACCGAAAACAGTAGAAAACTTTAAAAAATTAGCAGAGCAAGGATTTTATGACGGTGTTACATTCCACCGTGTTATTCCTGGCTTCGTAAGCCAAGGTGGAGACCCAACAGGTACAGGTGCAGGTGGCCCAGGTTACTCTATTCCATGTGAAACTGATGGAAACCCTCATAGACACCTTGTAGGATCACTTTCTATGGCTCACGCTGGCCGTAACACAGGCGGTAGCCAATTCTTTATCGTTCATGAGCCACAGCCGCATTTAGATGGTGTTCATACTGTATTCGGTAAAGCAACAAGCGGTATTGAAACAGTATTAAAAATGCGTCAAGGCGATGTAATGAAAGAAGTTAAAGTTTGGGAAGAATAAGGTAAGGAAAAAGAGAGCTTTTGCTCTCTTTTTTATTTTTAATGAGATTGAGTACTACTTCTACAGCTCATCATACAAGTAGTATTGTTGCTAAAATATATTGCTTGTGAGAACAAACCTTTAACCAATTACATAGAATACATTACATTATATGTTTCAATAAATATTTTTTGTTATATTAATTTTGCTAGAATTGTGCTGCTTTAGAGTAACTATAAATGAAGTGCGGTTGAATGATATGTTTCTTTCCATTCCATATAAAATTTTCTTTTTTTAACTCTATTTATTAAAGGAATAGTGCTGAAACATAGATTTGACTTTCTTCTTTTCGCTTTGTATGATTATCAAGTTGTTTTAGACTCTTCTCACTCTGTTGAAAATATTGTAAAATGAATGTGATATGAAAAGAGTGATTGAGGGGATTACTAGTTTGTAACTTTTGTAAGAAGGGATAAGGGTTATGTTAATTCGTTTTAAAAAAAGTTATGAAAAAATTGCAATGGGGCTTCTTTCGTTTATGCCAACTGAAAAAGATGTGAAAACATTACAATTGACAATGAAAGAATATGAAGCAAAAGATGATTGGCAATTGTATTTGTGGAAAGAAAATGAAGATTTTGTTGGAATAATGGGGATTGTAAAAAAAGAGAATCAAGTATTAGAAATTCAGCATTTGAGTGTGAACCCGTCTCACCGTCATGTGGGGATTGGGACGAAGATGGTTCAAGAGTTAAAGAGTAAATTTCTTGAGTTTACAATTTGCGGAAATGAGCAAACAGCAAGTTTTTGCGAAAAATGTAAAGGGCTAGAACAAAATATACATTCGTGAAAGCAGAGATAAGTAGTTTATTATCTCTGCTTTCTTTTTTGTAATTGTTCGTTTCGTTCAGTAATGACCTCTGTGCGATCACGCAAAGTGTGCTTGTTTATAATATATTCACCTGGGATAGCATTCAAGTCTTTCCAAGAGAGGTTTTGTTTTTGACATAACTCTATGCACTGCTTCTCTAACGATGAATCTGATAAGGGTAAAAATAAAGGTACAAAACGTTCTTTTTTATGGATAGATTGCAATCTTTCATTGAGCAAGGAAAGAAGTTGTACTTGATTAATTCCTAAACGTTGTAAAGGCACACCGCTTTTTTCTAAAATTGTAATTGCGCTTTTCATCATTTTTGTAGAACCATTCCAATTAGCACGTCTTTGGTGGTATAAAGAAACTGCAATTTGAATGAGACCAACTAAGTAATGATCACGATTACCTCTTGGTTTTGTCTTCCAATACTCTTCTAGTATTTCGTGGCATTCAAAATAGTCATAATCTCCATGGAAATGAATTAAAAATTGTATGTATTCGGTAGGATACATGTTTTCTCGCTCCTATCTAACGGTTATACATATAAGTGTATCATAGAAATATGAACAATAAACGACTAGGAGGTTTCCCCCTAGCCGTTATTGTTCATATTAGCAGAAGCAAGCTGCTCCTACAATAATTAGTAAAATAAACAGTACAACAAGTAATGCGAACCCACCGCTAAAACCACAATCAACGTGACCCATAGTTTTTTGACCTCCTACATTGTTCTTACTACACTGTTATCATATGAAGTGGTGGGCATGATGGCATAGGCATCGGTCTATTTTTAATTAAATTTCTTAAAAAGGTTGGATAGAACATGAGTATGCTCTATACTTATGTTGTTATAGAAAAAATGTGGTGGGATGCTTTGTGCAATATAATTTTAAAGTAGAGGCTTTTGAAGGGCCGTTAGATCTATTGTTACATTTAATACATCGTTATGAAATTGATATATATAATATTCCTGTAGCAGATATTACAGAGCAATATTTATCTTATGTTCATACGATGAAAGAACTTCAATTAGATGTTGCAAGTGAGTATTTAGTAATGGCTGCAACGTTATTACAAATTAAAAGTAAGATGTTGTTGCCGAAACATGAAGAAGATGTACTTGATAACGGTGATGATTTTATAGATGATCCTCGTCAAGAATTGATGGAGAGGTTAATTGAATATAAGAAATATAAGCAAGTTGCTACTGAGTTAAAAGAAAGAGAACAAGAAAGAGCACAGCTATATACACGTCCACCAATTGACTTTACATCGTTGCAACAAGAAGAGGAGACAAGCTTACCTCTTGATGTTACGTTATATGATATGCTAGCAGCATTTCAAAAATTAATGCGCCGTAAAAAGGCAAAAAAACCTGTAACAACACGTATTACTCGTCAAGAAATACCAATTGAACAGCGAATGACTGATATTTTAAAACAGTTAAAAATAAAGGGTGGTCGCCAAAGTTTTTATGATTTGTTTGTTGATGATGAACGTGAAATAATGGTTGTAACATTTTTAGCAGTTCTGGAACTTATGAAAAATCAACAAATCATAATTGAGCAAGAACATAATTTTGATGAAATTTTCGTATCAAGCTCTAATAAATCTGCATAGAGCAAGTATGTGAAAATGGGATAGCAACATTTTATCTCATGCTATGTTTTAATGTATCGTTTGGAACAAGAGAAAAAATATTGAACCGAACGCATTAATTGTGATTCGGTTTTTTGATGTGTATTTTTATGAGAAAATAGAAGGAAGGAGCTCGTGAAATGGATAGGAAAGAACAAAAGTCAATTATTGAAGGCCTTTTATTTGTTTCTGGTGATGAAGGGATTTATCCAGAACAAATAGCGAAAGTTCTTGAAATTGAAATGAATGAAGCAATTAATATTTTAGAAGAAATGCAACAAGAATGTGAAGGTGCAAACCGTGGTTTGCAAATTGTACAGTATGCAAAAGTATATCGTTTTGCTACAAAGAAAGAACATGCTTCATATTATCAAAAATTAATAGATACACCAACAGCTGCTTCACTCTCACAAGCTGCCCTCGAAACGTTAGCGATTGTTGCATATCGCCAACCAATCACAAGGACTGAAATGGAAGAGATTAGAGGAGTTAAAACTGATAAGGCGTTACAAACGTTGGTTTCACATTTACTTATAAAAGAAATGGGAAGAGCAGAAGGACCAGGACGTCCTATTTTATACGGAACAACAAAAGAATTTTTAGACACATTTGGATTGAAAACATTAGATGATTTACCACCGCTTTCTGAAGAGAATGAACAAATGAATGAAGCAGATTTATTCTTCGGTTCCTTACAAGAGATATCGAAATAAAAGCTTAGCATTTTGCTAAGCTTTTTTTGTATATCAATTATTTACAGTGCCATACTAAATGAAAAAAGGAGACGAGTTATGAGAGGTATGCGGATTATTTTATTATTAGTTTCTGTTTTATTATGTTTTTCTTTAAATAGCGCATCAGCTAAAAGGTATATGATGTCCATTCATACTACGTCTCCTTTACATATGCATCGGCAACATCTTAGTAAAATGAAAGTGAGCTTTTTAAAAGTGGGGCAAGGTGACGCAACACTTATTATAATGCCAAATGGACAAACAATGTTAATTGATGGAGGACCTTATGAAGCAGGAGAGGTTATTATTCAGAAATTAATTGAGAAAGGGATTAATCATTTAGATGTAATTGTCAGTACGCATCCCGATATGGATCATATAGGGGGGTTAATTCCAATTGTAGAGCAAATGCCGGTATCGCTTATATTAGATAGCGGAAAAACATATAGTTCTCTTACTTATCATACGTATCGGAATAATATTAAAAAAAGAGGGATACCTTTCGTTTCAGTAAAGGAAGGACAATATATACCGCTGGATCCACATGTTTCTATACAAGTATTAAACAACGGGAAATCAAAAGATGAAAATAATGAATCCTCAATTGTTTTAAAGGTGCGATATGGAAAAGCGGATTTTTTATTAATGGGTGACGCGGATGTACGGACAGAACATGAAATATTAAAACAATTTGATGTCCATGCAGATGTGTTAAAAGTGGGGCATCACGGCTCATATACTTCAACAAGTGAAACGTTTATAAAAAAAGTGGAACCGCAGTTTGCTATTTTGTCGTACGGGAGTAGTAATCCGTATGGACATCCTCACCAAAGTGTAGTGAAACGCTTAAAAAGGCACGGTATAATGGTATATAGAACGAATAAACGTACAGTAGAAATGGAAACAGATGGTGAACATATTATGTTAGAGTCTAGCGGGTTAATGCCATTATTGAAGTGATTTCTAGATTAGGGGGCGATACTGTCCCTTTTTGGAAAAATGAATAATATATATTATAATTATAAGAGACGTAAGAAATTTCCTTTTCTGTTGAATAAAAAGGAAATTTCATTAGAATGTATAGACAACTACTCGTGCGTATATTAAGATGGAACTAGGCGAATAAGGTAATAATAACAAGTAGGTAATTCATGGGAAAGGATCGATGAAAATGAAAACGCAAATTGTCATCAATGCCAAAATTTACACAGGTCAAGAAATAGTGGAAAACGGATTTATTCGTTACGCAGAAACCATTAAAGAAATTGGTTTGATGGCTCAATATGTACCACAAGAAAATGAAACTGTTTTTGATGCTACAGGGAAGATTGTAATTCCAGGTATGATCGATGTTCATATTCATGGTGGATACGATATTGATGCGATGGATGCAAATAGCGATGGGTTAGTAACTCTAGGTAAAGAAATGTTAAAAGAAGGGGTTACAACTTACTTCCCAACAACAATGACACAAGCTCCAGAGGCAATTGAAGCAGCGTTAACTGCTGCAAAAGAAGCAAAAGAAAAAGGAGCGCATTTCGAATATATTCACTTAGAAGGACCTTATGTTTCAAAGAAACGTGCAGGTGCACAACCACTTGAACATATCGTTCCTGCAAATATTGAGCAATTTAAACAATGGCAAGAAGCAAGTGGGAATTTAATTAAATTAGTAACATATGCACCAGAAGAAGAGGGAGCATTAGAGTTTGAACAATATCTTGCTGAAACTGGTGTAGTTGGCACAATGGGGCATACAGATGCAATTGATGCGCAACTAAAAAATAGAAAAATTACACATGCAACACATTTATACAATCAAATGCGTGGATTACATCACCGTGAACCAGGAGTTGTTGGTCATGTGTTATTAAATCCAGATGTAATGGTTGAAGTAATTACAGATGGTATTCATATTCACCCTGATATGGTGAAATTAGCATATAAGTTAAAAGGACCAAAAAAAGTAAGTGTTATTACTGACGCAATGCGTGCAAAAGGTCTTGAAGATGGATTATATGAGCTTGGCGGACAGCCAGTACATGTAAAAGATGGTAGTGCTCGATTAGAAGATGGAACGTTAGCTGGTAGTATTTTAAAAATGGATCAAGCTTTCCGAAATGTAATTGAATTTACAGGTTGTTCAATCGAAGATGCAGTACTGATGACATCAGTTAACCAAGCAGAAGAGTTTGGATTAAATAATAAAGGTGCATTAGCGGTAGGAAAAGATGCAGACTTTGTTGTGATGAATGAAGATTTACATGTATATGATACGGTTCGTTTAGGAATTCATATGAAGGAAGGGAAGTAATTAAATGAATATTCTTGTTGTAAAAACTCCAGAAGAACTAGCAGAAGCAGGTTATAAATTAATTAAAGAAGTTGTAAAAACAAAAGAAAATCCAACATTAGGAATGGCTACAGGAAGCTCTCCATTAGGTATTTATGCAGAAATGCGAAAAAATAAACTTGATACAAGCCGTGTAACCACTGTAAACTTAGATGAGTACGTAAATTTACCACATGAAGATAAAAACAGCTATCACTATTTCATGCAAGAACAGTTGTTTGATCATCTTCCATTTAAACAAACTTATGTACCAAACGGGATGGCAAGTGATTTAGAGGAAGAGTGCAAACGTTACGAGAGCATTCTAGCTGCTAACCCAGTTGACCTACAGATTCTTGGAATCGGTGAAAACGGTCACATCGGATTTAATGAGCCAGGAACACCGTTTAATTCTCCAACAAACATTGTTGAATTAACAGAATCTACACGCCAAGCAAACCTTCGCTTCTTCGAAAAAGAAGAAGATGTGCCAACTCATGCGATTACAATGGGAATTGGAAGCATTATGAAAGCGAAACAAGTTCTACTTGTTGCGATGGGTTCTAAAAAGGCAGAAGCTGTTAAAGAATTATTGCAAGGTGAATATAGTGAAGAGTGTCCGGCTACAGTTTTACAACGTCATCCGAATGTAACCGTAATCGCTGATCAAGAAGCTCTATCTTTATGCAGTGAGGCGATTGCTGATGAACATCGACAAGTATTCACCATTTCCGATCTATTATCAGATTCAAGAGTGGGTGAAACAGCTAATTGAGGACGGCGAATGGAAGCCGGGAGATAAAATCCCATCTGAGAATGAACTTTGTGATAAGTTCGAAGTGAGTCGAATGACAATCAGACAGGCGATTAATAATTTAGTGGAACAAGGCTATTTATATCGGAAGCGTGGAATTGGAACATTTGTCCAACTTCCGAAAGTGGAACAAAAATTGCAAGGAATGACGGGATTCACAGAAGACATGATTTCTCGTGGGATGAACCCAAGTAGTCAATTACTTAGTTTCCGCCTAGTTCCAGCTACTGCTAAAATAGCAGACCGGTTGAGAATACAGGAGGGGGAATCGGTTTATGAAGTGAGGCGTATTCGCTTAGCTGATGATGAACCGATTGCTTTTGAGACGACATATTTGTCGCCAGCTCTTGTAAAAGATATTAACGAAGAGATATTGCAACAATCTTTATATGAACATTTAGAGAAAAAACTGGGCTTTAAACTTGTTAGCGCTACTCAGTCAATTGAAGCTTCCGTTGCGACGGAAAATGAAGCTGAACATCTGCATATTCCTAAAAAGGCGCCTGTACTTGTAATGCGTCAATGGTCATATTCAGAAGGCGAGGTACCGCTAGAGTACGTGAAATGTATTTATCGTGGAGATCGTTATAAATTTATTACGAATATCGCACGTAACAAATAGTATATTTCAGTTTGTGAAGTACAGTGGAATTGAAAATGGTTAACATGTAAAGAAATAAAAATACGACTCATCCTTATAAGGAATGAGTCGTATTTTTATTATGAGCAATTACGTGGTTAACAGCATCTTTGACGTGATTTACTACATAGTGAGCGTGATTTTTTACTGCATCATCTGCTTGTGACATAGCAAAACTGTGAGGAGTTAAAGAAAACATAGGAATGTCATTATAAGAATCCCCTATACAAGCAATTTCCTCAGGTTTTATTTGAAACTCATTTAATAAAACAGAAATGGCAGAGCCTTTACTAACATTCGGTGGCATTACATCTAAACATTGTTCTGCTGAGATGAAAGTACTAACTTTCCCGTGGAATTTTTCATCAATTTTTTTCTGAAGGAGTTGTAAGCTCTCCTTTGTTCCGCCGACAGAAATTTTATTTGGGAAAATTGTATTATCAATCTTCTGTAGTAAGTTTGGTTCTTCAACAGAAGTCATAGTTACTTGTTGTTCAAGTTCTTGAATAAAAGGTGTTTTCTCTTCAATGTAATAATTATGCTCATCACTTACATAACGGAAATAAGGCTCTTCATTCGTCATAGCTAACAAATCGGGAAGTATGCTGGAATCAAAAGTTGCAGATAATAGTTGTTTATTTTCATGTGTATATACAAAAACACCATTTACACTAATACGATGAAAATTTGTATTTACAGCTTTCATTAAGTCTGCAATTTCATTATCAAGTCTTCCGGAAGCGAAGCAAAGAATAACATTTTGTTCGGCAAGGCTGCGCAGTGCCGCAACATCTTGTTCATCAATAAGACCTCCGTGTTGCATCATTGTACCATCGATATCACTTACAAACATTTTAATCATGCTGTTATCTCCTTTCTATGTACAGTTGCTCTTACATTATACGCATCATATATAAACATGTCTAAAAAATGAATTTTTATTAAATGGCAGATGTTTTACATTGACGACAAAGAAGAATATTCTGTAACATAAAAGTAGGCTATTTAAGTACGAGGGTGGTGTTATATGAGTAATTATCTAGAAATTAAAAAAGTTTTAAATAATAATGTCATCATTGCTAGCCATCCGGAACACGAGGAAGTAGTAGTGATTGGTAAAGGAATTGGATTTGGGAAAAAAGCGAAAGATGTATTGGAGCAAGAACAAATCGAAAAAATGTTTGTCTTAAAAAATGAACGTGATCGTGAACAATACAAATTATTAGTGCCGCATATTAGTGAAAAATTAATTGAATTGATGAACGATATTATGCTGTACATTCAAGGAAAAGCGAAATCGCCACTAAATGAACATATTCATATTGCGTTAACAGATCATATTTCATTTGCGATTAAAAGGTTAAAACAAGGACTTACAATTGATAACCCTTTTTTAGTTGAAACAAAAATGCTCTATCCAGAGGAATATGAAATTGCGGAAGGTGTTGTAGAACTTTTAAATTCTCGTTTGCAAATTACATTGCCTGAAGGAGAAATTGGTTTTATTGCACTTCACATTTACAGTTCGCTTACAAATTCTGATTTATCTTCAGTTAATCAAAACTCCCGTCTCATTGCACAACTTGTATCTTTAATTGAGACAAACTTACAAATTACATTAGATCAAGAGAGCATTCATTATTTACGTCTTATTCGTCATCTTCAATATGCTATTGAGAGGGTGAAAAAAGGAGAAAAAGTAGAGGAATCGCAAAGTTTTGCTGATTTATTAAAGGCGGAGTATCCAGTTTGCTATAACTTGGCTTGGAAGCTAGTTAAGGTCATGCAAAAAGAGCTGCAACTACCTGTATATGAAGCTGAAAGTATTTATTTAACGATGCACTTGCAACGCTTAGTAAAGGCAGAGCATGTGTAAAAAGTCATATATTTTTGTCTAAAATGAAAACGTTAAAAAAAATGATTGAATCGCTTACAATAGTTATGTATAATAACTATTGCAAAGTTATACAAATTTCGACAAACACATTAAGGTAAGTAACGAAAACGTTTGCCTTAATTATAGTGAACTTATACGTAAACCTATTTTTGACACGTGTTACTGATTCGATCAGGCATGAGTGGAGAAAAGTAAGGAATGTAAGCTAGAGAAAGGGATATACTACCCTTTGTATAGCTATCGTTCTATCTTTTTTTCCTCATGTCTTTTTGGCGTTTGTCGGAAGGTATCAATATAGATAAGAGAGGAAGGGTTTCCATGTTTAAGAATATCTTTGGTGTTCTTCAAAAAGTCGGAAAAGCGTTAATGCTTCCAGTAGCGATTTTACCGGCGGCAGGTATTTTACTTGGATTTGGTAATGCATTTCAAAATCCACAGTTAACAAATGTTATTCCTGCTTTAAAAGCAGATTGGTTCGTAATGGTAGCAAAAATTATGGAACAATCTGGTGATATTATTTTCGCTAACCTTGCATTATTATTCGCAGTTGGGGTAGCAATTGGTTTAGCTGGTGGAGACGGAGTAGCTGGTTTAGCAGCATTCGTCGGCTACTTAATTATGAACAAAACGATGAGTGTGTTCTTAGAAGTAGATAAGCTAGTGAAAGTAACAAGTTCTGGAGCAGACCCAGTAAAAATTGGATTTGCAGATCCAGCGTATGCAAACGTATTAGGTATTCCAACGCTACAAACAGGGGTATTTGGTGGTATTATCGTCGGTATAGTAGCGGCATATTGCTATAATAAATACTTCAACATTGAATTACCATCATACTTAGGTTTCTTTGCAGGTAAGCGTTTCGTACCGATCGCAACTGCAACATTCTCTTTAATAGTAGGTATTATCATGTGCTTCGTTTGGCCATACATTCAAGGTGGCTTAAACACGTTCTCACATCAAATGATTGATGCAAATAGAACAATCGCAGCATTTATATTCGGTTTAATTGAACGTTCATTAATTCCATTTGGATTACATCACATTTTCTATTCACCGTTCTGGTTCGAATTCGGTCAGTATACAAATGCAGCTGGCGAATTAATCCGTGGTGACCAAAAAATCTTTATGGCACAGTTAAAAGACGGTGTAGAATTAACAGCAGGTACATTTACAACTGGTAAGTATCCGTTCATGATGTTCGGTCTTCCAGCAGCAGCTTTAGCAATGTACCATGAAGCACGTCCAGAAAATAAAAAATTAGCAGCAGGTATTTTAGGTTCTGCAGCATTAACATCTTTCTTAACAGGTATTACAGAGCCACTTGAATTTTCATTCTTATTCGTAGCACCAGTATTATTCGGAATTCACGCTGTATTTGCTGGTCTATCATTTATGACAATGCAAATTTTAGGTGTTAAAATTGGTATGACATTCTCTGGTGGTTTAATTGACTTCCTATTATTCGGTGTACTACCAGGCCGTACAGCATGGTGGTGGGTAATTATTGTTGGTCTTGTACTAGCAGTTATTTACTACTTCGGATTCCGCTTTGCAATTCGTAAATGGAATCTAAAAACACCTGGTCGTGAAGTGGCAAATGCAAATGACGGCGCAGGAAAAGCAGAAGCAGGCGAACTTCCTCGTGAAGTATTAGTAGCACTTGGTGGTAAAGAAAACATTGCTTCTTTAGATGCTTGTATTACTCGTTTACGTGTTCAAGTTAACGAACAAAAGAATGTAAACAAAGACCGCTTAAAAGAACTTGGAGCAGCTGGTGTACTTGAAGTTGGAAATAACATTCAAGCTATTTTCGGACCGAAATCTGACACATTAAAATCACAAATTCATGATATTATGTCAGGTCGTACACCTCATGTTGAAAAAGAAGAACCTGTAAAAGTGGAAGAAACTCCTCAAAAAGTTGATGAAAATGAAACAATTGTATCACCAATCGAAGGGAAAATCTTACCAATTACAGAAGTGCCTGACCAAGTATTCTCAGGAAAAATGATGGGAGACGGATTTGCAATTGAGCCAACTGAAGGAACAGTAGTTTCTCCAGTGAACGGTGAGATTGTCAATGTATTCCCTACAAAACATGCGATTGGTATTCAATCTGAAGGCGGAAAAGAAATTTTAATCCACTTCGGTATTGATACTGTAAAATTAAATGGTGAAGGTTTTGAAGCGCTTGTAGCACAAGGCGACAAGGTGAAACAAGGCCAACCATTATTAAAAGTAGATCTTGCATTTGTAAAAGAAAATGCACCATCTATCATTACACCAATTGTCTTTACAAACTTACAACAAGGGCAACAAGTCGAATTGAAAAAAGATGGAAATGTTAAGAAGGGCGAAACCGCTATTATTGACATTCAGTAGGAATTTGACGCAAAATGTTTATAATTATAATAGGCGATGTGGTTGACCGAACATCGCCTATTATATACAATAGATGATGTAGTACTCACGTCTATACAACTAAAAAATACTGTAATTTAAAGGAGATAAATTATCATGGAAAAAATCTTTAAAGTAACTAGCGACTCAGGAATTCATGCTCGTCCAGCAACTCTACTTGTAAACACTGCAAGCAAATTCGGTTCTGACATTAACTTAGAGTATAACGGAAAGAACGTTAACTTAAAATCAATCATGGGCGTTATGTCTTTAGGCATTCAACAAAACGCAGAAATTAAAATCACTGCAAATGGTGATGATGCAGCTCAAGCACTAGCAGCTATCGAAGAAACTATGAAAAACGAAGGATTAGGAGAATAATGACTCTTAACATTCAAGGGATCGCTGCATCAAGTGGGATTGCTATTGCAAAGGCTTTCAGACTTGAAAATCCTGAATTTAACATCGAAAAGAAATCAATTACAAACGAAGCTGCAGAAATTGCACGCTTAGACGCTGCGCTTGAGAAAGCAAAAACTGAATTAGAAGCTATTAAGGACCACGCATTTGCTGAGCTAGGTGCTGACAAAGCTGCGATCTTTGAAGCACATTTATTAGTGTTAAATGATCCAGAACTAGTAAACCCAGTAAAAGATAAAGTAAATAGCGAAAAAGTAAATGCTGAATTTGCAATGGATGAAGTTGCATCAATGTTTATTTCTATGTTTGAAAACATGGATAACGAATATATGAAAGAACGTGCTGCGGACATTCGTGACGTAACAAAACGCGTTCTTGCACATTTACTAGGAATTAACTTCTCAAATCCTGGTACAATTTCTGAAGAGGTAATCATCATTGCTGAAGATTTAACACCATCTGATACAGCTCAATTAAACCGTAAGTATGCAAAAGGTTTCACTACTGATATCGGTGGACGTACATCTCACTCTGCAATTATGGCTCGTTCTATGGAAATTCCAGCTGTTGTTGGTACGAAAGTTGTTATGGAGAAAATCCAAAACGGCGATATCGTTATCATTGACGGTTTAGATGGAGAAGTAATTGTAAACCCATCAGAAGAAACTCTTCGTTCGTTTGAAGAAAAGAAAGCGAAATTTGAAGAGCAAAAAGCTGAATGGGCTAAATTAAAAGACCAAGCTACTGTAACAAGTGACGGACATCACGTTGAGCTTGTTGCAAATATCGGAACACCAAATGATGTACAAGGTATTATCGATAATGGCGGAGAAGGCGTTGGCTTATACCGTACAGAATTCTTATACATGGGCCGTGACAATCTTCCAACAGAAGAAGAGCAGTTCGAAGCGTATAAAGCAGTTCTTGAAGGTGTAAAAGAAGGTCAACCAGTCGTTGTTCGTACACTTGACATCGGTGGAGATAAAGAGCTTCCATACTTACATTTACCAAAAGAAATGAACCCTTTCTTAGGATACCGTGCAATTCGCTTATGTCTTGATGAGCAAGATGTGTTCCGTACACAACTTCGTGCATTACTTCGTGCTAGCGTATACGGTAACTTAAAAATTATGTTCCCAATGATTGCAACTCTTGATGAGTTCCGTCAAGCGAAAGCGATTTTATTAGAAGAGAAAGCGAAACTTGTAGAAGCGGGTACAACTGTTTCTGATTCTATTGAAGTTGGTATGATGGTTGAAATCCCAGCTTCAGCAGTATTAGCAGATCAATTTGCGAAAGAAGTTGACTTCTTCTCTATCGGAACAAATGATTTAATCCAATACACAATGGCTGCAGACCGTATGAACGAACAAGTATCATACTTATACCAACCATATAACCCATCTATTTTACGTCTTGTAAAAATGGTTATCGATGCTGCTCATAAAGAAGGCAAATGGGCTGGTATGTGTGGTGAGATGGCGGGCGATTCACTTGCTATCCCATTATTATTAGGATTAGGTTTAGATGAGTTCAGTATGAGTGCAACATCTATTCTTCCTGCAAGAACACAGCTAAGCAAGTTGTCAAAAGCAGAAATGGAAACATTAGCAGAAAAAGCATTAATGATGTCAACTGCTGAAGAAGTTGTTGAACTAGTTAAAAGCATATAATTAATAAAAAAACCTGAGTCGATTTGAAATCGGTCTCAGGTTTTTTCTATGAGAAAAGTAAATCTTATTTGCTTACTATCGAGGATAAGAGACAGAATTAGATAGCGATTGCAACGATATCAGTTGGGCATACACGTAAAATACCAGTAAAAGTATTTCGATTTTGATTGTTCTTATCGTCTTTATTGTTATCTTTGTTGTCTTTGTCATTACGAGCTAAAGCAGAGAAAAGAGCAACACCGTTAGCGAAACCTTCAAAAATAACATTGTTGAATGTGCCGTTACCTCTAATGCTTAAAAGAGAAAGTTCTGTTCCAACTGAAATGTTAGCAAGTACGTTACATACAGCTGGTTGTTGTGGTCTAACCTCTCTCTCTCTCTCTTTCTCGCGATGGTCGCGCTCTCTTTCATGATGATGACATTCTCTAAAGTTATCACAGCATCCAAATGATCCAAACATAATCCTCATCACCCCCTTCACACTTATAATCTATGTAAGTTCGGTAGTTAGTGACTGGACAGAGAGTGGAATTTTTTCTAGGGGATTTTCTCATTTTAAATGACTAGCTGGGTGTTTAGTATGGAATGATGTTTAAAATAGGGGGAATATAACAAAAAAATGTAAAAACCACCGAAATAAATGAAATGGGTAGCCTTTACACTTTTTTACTTTTATATAAAACGATGATATATACAGGAAGAGCTAGGAGTAGTGGTACAATGGATCGTGCAGTATGTTTTTCTGATTCTAATTGGAATGCTTCTTCTTTTGGAAATTGTAAAATGGAGATGTTTGCGGCATCACCAATAAAATATAGAAGCAGTACAGTTACTATGTAACATAAAAGTGCGATAAAGCTTCCGTATGAACTCAATGAAAATCCCTCTCTTGTTATCTATTTGTTATCATTGTATCACAATTGTAACAAAAACACACGGGTATATTTCAACACCTTAACAAAATTCGACACGAAACGTCACGTTTATTTATGAGAAGGGAATAGAATATACTTTTCCATAAGTATAAATGTCGAATGATTTGTAGTAATATTACAAAAGTATGACAGGGAATAAAAAAAACGAAGGCAATGTAGTTGCCTTCGTTTTTTATTATTTTGCCCACTCGCTCACTTGCTCTACGCTCATGCGAGGTGCAGGGTGGCCTTTTAAAGTTGATTCACCAATTGTAATAAGCATAATTGGAACGTAACGAGATGAAACGTTAAATTCGTCTGTCAGTGCTTGTGGATTGAAGCCACCAATAGCACAAGTATCCCAACCAGTTGCTTTAGCTGCAAGCATAAGTTGCATTGCTGCTAAAGATGCATTTGAAAAGGCAGCATCTCTTGGGAATTGTTCACGAGCATATGCAGATTCAATATTTTTAGCTAAGCGTTCTTTTGCTTCTTCTTTCATAAATCCTTGTTCTACAATTGGACCATATACTGGCTCAACATTTTTATAAGCTTCTAAATCACCTAAAATAGCGACTACTGCAGAAGCATCAAGAATTTGTTGTTGGTTATAAGCTATTGGATGTAATCGTTTTTGTACATCTTCACCTTGAAAAACAAGGAATTTCCAGTGTTGTAAGTTCCAAGCGGAAGGTGCTTGTGCTGCTGCTTTTAAAATCTCATGTAATTCTGTAGATGAGATTTCTTTATTTGGGTTGAATGCACGTGTAGATGTGCGTTCATATAGAACGTTAAAAAAGTTGTCGTTTGTCATAATATATCCTCCAAATTGTATATAAAATTATCGGGAAAACGTAATGTATATTACTTACATTTTGTAAGTTATCGAATTTAAGAATATAATATCTTTATTTTAATTGTCAAGTTTTAAGAAATAAGCTAGGGCATTCATACAAACGATATAATTCCTATAATCATACACTAAAAAAGGAATTTATAGAGTGAAAAGGGAAGATAACATTCTCAATTAGCTTGTTAATATGTATTTCTCACAAATTAAAGTTTATTGGAGAACAGTCTTTTAAAAATATTTGTGAGGAATTCAGTAGAACAAGATATATGAAGTGAGTGAAGACTAGTGATGAACATACTACATTTTTTATTAGAGAATACGGTTTTCCAAAATGTGTTACAAGATCTGCAGTTAAATGTCCTTTATATAGAAAATGGATGTAAACATCAACAAACGATAGAAAATATCCATCCAAAATGTATGTTTATAGCAAATAGTTTTGAAGAGGGCGAACTATTATTTCAAAGAACGAAACCGCACATTATAATTATGTATGTAACAGATTATTCTCAAATAAAATATATAAAGAATATGTATACCTCGCAAAGTACATTCATTGTCATTTGGGATCAACAAATAACAAAAGAATTTACAGATGTACTTGCATTAGGAATACGTAATATTGTAATAGCCCCTGTAACTCCGCAAGCAGTGTTAGAAGAAGTGAATAAGAGTTTGTATCAACTTTCTTTGGTAAGGCAAGTTAGTTTACAACAGGAACTGCTTCAAACGATGTTTGATTTTCAAAATGATTTATTATTTATAGTAGAAGATGATGAAATTGTTGATTGTAATACAAATTTTTTAACGTTTTTCGGATATGAAAATTTGTTTGCCTATCGCGAGCAACATTTAGTATTTGCTGAACATTTTATTAGAGAAAATGGATACTACTCGACGACGCATGATATAACATGGCTAGACGATACTTTATCAAGCGGTAGAAGAATTAAGATGTCAAATTATGAAGGGGCAGTATCTACTTTTCTATTACGTGCGACACCATTGCCAGAAGATTTATCAAGATTTATTGTAAAGTGCACGGAAATTACAGAATTAGATGAAATCTATCAAGAACAAGAAAGACTTGCTATGATAGATTCATTGACAGAGATTTATAATCGTTTAAAGTTTCAACAAATACTAGAGGTAGAATGGGAAAAGGTAATACGTAATGATGAGAAAATAGCAATTATTTTATTTGATATAGATAATTTTAAAACAGTTAATGACACATATGGTCATGATTTTGGCGATTTGGCATTAATACAACTTGCAGAGCTTATGAAATCTAAAGTGGAGCAGCAACATGTATTTGCAAGATGGGGAGGGGAAGAATTCATTATATTAGTGACAAATACAGTAGAAAAGGAAGCATTTCAAGTTGCGGAATCATTACGATTCTTCATTGAAACAAAGCAATTCACTGGAATTTCGAAGTTAACAGCTAGCTTTGGAGTTGCGTTATATGAACAAGGAACTACAAGAGAAGAATTAATGCAACGAGCGGATATTGCATTATATGAAGCGAAAAAAAATGGAAAGAATCAAGTATGTGTGTATAGAAAAGAAAAAATGTGATTTTTCGCAACAAATTGTTGCGATTTTTTTTTATTGTTTGATAATAGAATAGGGGGACAATTTTTAGCGAAGGAATTATGGAGGATCAATATGATAAAAAAAGTAATGGTGGTGGCTTCACTGTCTGCTATAGTTGGCGGCGGAGTATACTATTTTCTTGTTAGCCCCAATATAAAGGAAAACACTGTATTAACAACTAAAGTGAATCCTACTATTGAATCGGAAGTACAAGGGAATATAGAAGAAAAAGAAGAGCAACAAATTGATTATGCTAGCATATCTCAAAAATTAGATCAATATTTAGTCGGAAAGCAATTCAATGGAACAGTTTTGGTAACAGATAAAGAGCATGTTATATTGAATAAAGGATATGGGTATGCTGATGTTCAAAATAAAATAGAAAATACACCTCAAACAAAATATCGTATCGGTTCTATTACGAAAACAGTCGTTGCCACATCTATTTTACAGCTGCAAGAACAAGGGAAATTGAATATTCAAGATAATGTAAATAAATATATTCCTTCATTTCCGGAGAATAAAAATATTACGCTATATCATTTATTAACGCATACCTCTGGTTTACCTGAACACGCAAAAGGCAATATTAATGCGGCTTCCCGCTTACAATTAATTAATTGGATTGGACGTCAAAATTTAGAATTTCCTGCAGGAACAGGTTGGAGATATACAGATTATAATTATATGGTGCTTGCTTATATAATAGAACATATATCGAAAAAACCTTTAGGAGATTACATAAAAGAAAACATATTTGTAAAAGCAGATATGCATGAATCCGGTATGGGGAATATGGTACCTGGAGATAAAAATTTTACAAAGGGTTATGTGAAAAAAGATCAAGAGCTTGTACCAGCGCAGAAGTTAGGCATGGATTGGCTATATGGTTGTGGTGAGATGTATACGACAGTTGGAGATATGAAGAAATTAGACGAAGCAATTATAAATGGAAAACTTCTTTCTGAACAAAGTATACAAGCAATGTTTTCACCTTCAGCAGAACGGAAATATGCATTTAGTTTTTATATATATCCAGATTATTTTCATAATCATGGTGTATTATCTGGTTGGAACACTTTCAATAATTTTAATAAAGAAAAAGGAACTTTTGTTATTTTATTTTCAAATGTGAAAAATAGTATGGATGATGACTTTAATAAAGAGTTCCGAAAGATGGTAAATGATTTATTAGAACAAAGGGGATGAGAAAATGGAACATAAAACTTTATCAATAGGTTTCATTGGGATTGGCGTAATGGGAAAAAGTATGGTTTATCACTTAATGCAAGATGGTCATAAAGTATATGTATATAATAGAACGAAAGCAAAAACAGATTCTTTAGTGCAAGATGGTGCAAATTGGTGTAATACGCCAAAAGAGTTAGTGAAGCAAGTTGATATTGTAATGACAATGGTTGGATATCCACATGATGTAGAAGAAGTGTATTTTGGTATAGAAGGAATTATAGAACATGCAAAAGAAGGTACGATAGCAATTGACTTTACGACATCTACACCTACTTTAGCAAAACGGATTAATGAAGTTGCAAAAAGCAAAAATATATATACGTTAGATGCACCTGTCTCAGGAGGAGATGTTGGTGCGAAAGAGGCAAAACTCGCAATTATGGTAGGTGGGGAGAAAGAAATATATGATAGATGCTTACCTTTACTTGAAAAGTTAGGAACAAACATTCAATTACAAGGACCAGCTGGGAGTGGACAACATACAAAAATGTGCAATCAAATTGCGATTGCTTCCAATATGATTGGAGTATGTGAAGCTGTTGCTTACGCGAAGAAGGCTGGACTGAATCCAGATAAAGTGTTAGAGAGTATTTCAACAGGGGCAGCAGGTAGCTGGTCATTAAGTAATTTAGCTCCTCGAATGTTAAAAGGAGACTTTGAGCCAGGATTTTATGTAAAGCATTTTATGAAAGATATGAAAATTGCTTTAGAGGAAGCAGAAAAATTACAATTACCAGTCCCAGGCTTAAGTTTGGCGAAAGAATTGTATGAAGAGTTAATTAAGGATGGCGAAGAAAATAGTGGAACACAAGTACTATATAAAAAATATATAAGGGGGTAAACGAGGTGGACCTTCAAAAGTTTGATGAGATGATTGATACTGTACAGCGAGCTACTTGTATGCAAATTAATGAAAAACAAAAAGAAGCTTTTAAACAAAAATATGATTTTGAACCAGAATTTGAATATGGAAGAGATGAGAAGGGGCATTATGTAATTCGAACCTCAAAAAAGATGTTAGAAGAAATGGAGTTTTATTTAGCATTGAAATATGATCGTGATGGAGTGGATCTTTATATGCAAGCTGAGATTGACGGCATATTTTATGTATCTATTAGCTATGGTGAAGATGCCCTACATCTACAAGAATTGTTTCAATTTCTAGAAGAAAATAAATAAAAGTCCTCAAATGAGGACTTTTATTTATTTAGTCATCTTTAATTTTTATAATTATAAGTTAGAAGCCCGGCGGCATCGTTCAACCGGGAACGGGATAATTTGTGCGATGTGATTAGGACCAAATTGTTTTGTACGAGCATGGCGTATTATATAAAAAGCACACAGAATTGAAACAGGAATAGCGCCGAATAAACCAAATAATAAAGCGCTTACACAAGATGCGACAAATCCTAAAACACCAATTTCTAACTCTTCCATAATAGCTCCTAAAATAACAGGAAATGCTCCACATGTAACTCCAAGTATAAGTGCGATAAGTAAGCTCATGATTATCCCCCTCTGTTTGCGATATTATTTTCCTTCTTAGTTAATTGTAGTATATCACACATAAAACAGAATTTTCAGAAAAAATTCAATAAATGTTCAAAAAATGTTCGAAAAATGCACTTGAAAAATCAAGGTGTTAAATTTGTGATGAAATGGTACTTTCAAGTAAATAAAAAATCAGGCTTATTTCAAAATGAAATAAGCCTGTTCCATAGGAGGATGTATATATGTAGAGTGAATAAAAGTTTGGAAAAGGGGGTCCAAGTCCTTTTATTCAACTAACTACCTTAATAGATTGGAACCCAGCCTTCAGTTGTCACAAAAATACGAATAGCTACAACTTGGCGATCATCTTGCAAGGTAAAATAATGTCTTGCATTTTCAGGAACAGATATTAAATCGCCTGGCTCAAGTTCAACATCAAAGAATTTCCCATCTTTACCTTCAATAGCGAAAATGCCATGACCACTGACGATAAAGCGAACTTCGTCATCTGTATGATGGTGTTCCTTTTGGAAATTAATTAATAATTCGTCAAGGTTAGGGGTGCTATTTGAAAGTGAAATTACATCATGTGCTTTATAACCACGGCGTGCTGAAACATCAGCGATTTCTTTTGAAAAAATAGCTAATATTTCAGCTTTGTTTTCATCTGTTAACGAATAATTTTCATTTAAATGAGTAGGAAGTTTAGAAATATTCCATTTCTCATATAAAACGCCTTCCTCTTGTAGAAATTTAGATACTTCCACTTCATTTTCAATACGAGTATTTACTTCATGAATACGAATTTGCGCCATTAGAAACGCCTCCCTGAATTGATAATAGTTTTATATGAAATTGGAATAAAAACTCATAAGCTTCTAATCTCTTCTTTGCATCAAAGCTATCTCGGCCCCATACAGTAATACCGTGGTTACGGATTAATACTGCACCCGAATCTCCTTGTATATGCTTTCGGAAGTTTTCTCCAAGCGTTGGGATATGGGCATGGTTTTCGATAATAGGAATGTGAATTGTTGCACCTTCTTCCCAAATATCGAGTGCTTTAATAATTTCTTGATTTTGAAGGGTGACTGCATCACTATATAAATTTGTGATGACATTATTATCGGTTGTATGAACATGAAGTACGCAACCGGCATTCGTATTGTTATAAATGTGTGTATGCAATATTGTTTCTGCTGAAGGACGTAATTCAGTCTCTAAAACGGGAACTCCTACATGATCTACTAATAGAAAATCATCTGGAGTGGTTTTTGTTTTATCTTTACCGCTTGCCGTAATAAGAAAAGTAAGTGGTTCATGACTAACCTTTATAGAAATATTACCACTTGTTGCTGGGAACCAATTTCGTGTTGTTAACTCTTTTTTTATCTCGCTTAAGTCATACCATTGACGAAAAAGTTGTTTCATGCCTTCACCTCCAACAAAAGTTTTAATTCAGCTTGCACATCTTGAAATGTTTCAAACGGTGTATAAGCAATATGATTTTCTTCACACTTTGTAATAAGAAAATCGCGAGCGAATACTTTATCAGCTTGTTTCGCGGCTTGTAAATCAGTAATAGAATCTCCAATTACAATATGAAAGTCATCTGTATCACTTAATTTACGGATTAATGATGATTTACATAATCCGCAATGATTTTGACAATGATCATCACAAGAATGAGGCCATTTAACTGTAATAAACTCTGCTGAAAAGTCTGTTTCATTACAATAAATTTGCTCTTTTGGAATGATTCCTTGTAAGAGTGGATAGACGAAGAAATCCATTCCACCTGATATCACGTAAAAAGAAATGTTATTTTCCTTTACGAATTGTATAAACTCATGAAAACCACTACGGATTTCAGCAGTTTCTATTAAAAATTGAATAATATCATCGTGCAGATTAGTAGGTATTAATTGAAATAATTGAGAAACACCTTCTTGAATGGATAGTTCTTGTGATAAAATTTTATTCTTTACTTCTTCGGCTTCTGGTGGTGCGAATTTTTCCATAATGGACATAATGTTATCATTATTTGTAATCGTGCCATCGAAATCACAAAATACTTGAATACTCATAATTTCACCTCATAAGAGGGATTTCCCCATATTTGTAGTGCACTATGCAAATTTATGTCGTCTACTTCATGGAGTGGTTTATTTTGCAAAGTAGCATCAATTGCAGTACGAAAAGCTTTACCGCCGCCTTGCGCTCCATTTGGATGTCCGTGTATCCCGCCGCCAGCATTAATAACAACATCTTTACCGAAATCTCGTACAATAAAGGGAACGAAACCAGGATGAATACCAGCAGACGGAACAGAAAAGCTCTTCTTGAAAAATGCATCGTCTTCAGTTAAATATTTTGAGATAGCAAGAGCCTCCTCTTTTTCTAGCGCAACACTTCCGTATGGAGATGGGAATAATGAAAAGTCAGCCCCAGCATAACGTAGTAGCTTTCCAAGTAATAATGGAGATGAAACTCCATATAACTTGGATGCTGAATAAGCACCACTTACAGCAGGATGTGCCATAATAGGAACTGGGATTTCATCATCTTCTGCAAGTGATTGTAGTACATCTAGTCCGTAAGCAAATACGTTAAATAATAGAATATCAGCTCCAGCTTGCACTGCACGTTTCGCATTTTCTTTTAAATCAAAAGTTCGCCCTGTTAAATTTACGGCATATAACGTTTTATGACCGTATGTTTCGTAGACAGATTGTAAAACTTCTTTTCCAGATACAATGCGTTTCGTAAGGGGTGTTAATGCATTTTCAAATAATATTTCATCATCTTTTACTATATCTACACCACCAATTGCTTGATCGCGTAATTGCGTTTTTAAATACCCAATGTTTCGTCCAATCATTCCTTTAAAAATACTCATTAAAAGGGGACGATCATGCACTTGTAAAAGATTTCGAATACCATCTATCCCGAATTTTGGACCAGGAAAATGTTTTTTTAACTCGTCTGAAAAAGTTAAGTCAATTAGTTTTACTTCGCCATCAAGTGATAGCTTTCCAAATGTAGTCGTTAAAATCGCTGGTAAATCTGGACTGAAGTTTAATAGCGGATATTCGATTTTAATAATTCCGCGTTTTACTTTTTTACGTAAATACGAATTGGTATGTTCATGTTCAGCTAATTCCTCAACATGAATGACGTTGCCTTTATGCTGCTTTAATTGTTCTTGCAATAAGTGTGGCAAATGAGTCCAAGAGCCAATTGTTAAACCGAGTGCAATTTGCTCAGCTTTTTTTTCTAAGTTATGTGAATCATCATGGATTAAATACGTCGCTATAATTCCGCTCATTGTTATAACCTCCTAGTTAAATAAAAAAACCTCTCAGCTAAGGAGAGGTTTTTTTACAACCAGCTCCTTATCTGTCAGCGTAATGCTGCGAGAATTAGCACCGTGTCTACAATTGTAGATCGGTTGCCGGGTTTCGTCGGGCTCGTCCCTCCACCTGCTCTTGATAAGAAGTATTTAGAAATGTTTAAATTTTTAAGATAACTGAATTTTGTCAGATATTTTTCGTGTTGTCAATTACTTTTTGAAAAAATTTAATTTATCAATTCGATGAATGGCTTCTCGTAATCTATCTTCTGTATGCAAGAGACCAACACGGACATACCCTTCTCCATGCTCACCAAATCCAACACCAGGAGCAACTGCGACATGTGCTTTTTCTAGTAAAATATTAGAAAATTGCTCAGAGGTATATCCTTTTGGAACGGGAAGCCATGCAAAGAATGATCCTGTTGGAATGTCTACATTCCAACCAATTGAGTGACAGGCTGAAATAAGAGCGTTTCTTCGAGATTCGTAACTATTTACAAGGTCTATTACACAAGACTGTGAACTTAATAGCGCTTCTCGAGCAGCATCTTGAACTGCACCGAATATACTAACATACATATGATCTTGTAATAGGTTAATTGTTTCAATCACACTTTCATTCCCTACAGCAAAAGCGATGCGCCAGCCAGCCATATTGAAAGTTTTTGATAATGTGTAAATTTCAATTCCTATATCTTTCGCACCATCTGCTTGCAAGAAACTAACAGGTTTTTGACCATCAAATCCGATAGCGCCATAAGCAAAATCGTGAACAACTAATATATTATGTTTATTAGCAAAGTGAATGGTTGCATCAAAAAAATCTTTTGATGCAGTAGCACCGGTAGGATTATTTGGATAGTTTAAAAACATTAATTTTGCACGCTCTGCAATAGAGTCATCAATGTTCGTATAATCTGGTAAAAAGTTATTTTCTGCAATAAGCGGCATTGTTTCAAAGTGTGCTTTTGCTAAAGCAACCCCGGATAAATAATCAGGATAACCTGGATCCGGAACGAGAATCGTATCACCGGGATTTGTAAAACAAATCGGTAATTCTACTAGTCCAGCCTTCCCTCCAAACAAAATAGCAATTTCAGTTTTTGGGTTTAATTCCACGCCGTATTCACGTTTATAGAATGTAGCCACGGCTTCCTTTAAGCTTTCATGTCCGCGAAATGGCGGATATTTATGATGAATGGTCTTTTCGGCAGCATCTTGTAAAGCTTTTACGATATGCTGCGGTGTTGGTTGATCTGGATTACCTTGACCTAGATTAATAACATCGTGACCAGCTGCAACGACTTTGTTAACTTTTGCAACAAGTGAAGCGAAAAATTGTGTTGGCAATGATGTTACTATCTCAGAAGGTTGAAATAATTTCATACTTTCCACCTCTTTTGAAAGTTGTTACAATTCTAGTGACAAATGATATAATCTTTCCAGTATTTTGTAAAGAGAAAAATAAGAATGGGGCTGAAAAAATGAAAGTCGCATGTATTCAAATGGATATTGTTTTTGGAGATGTAGAAAAAAATATTGAGAATGCTAAAAATAAAATAAGTGAAGCTATGAAGGAAAGGCCAGATGTTATCGTCTTACCAGAACTATGGACAACAGGATATGATTTAACGAGACTTTCTGAAATTGCAGATAGGGATGGAGTGGAAACGAAAGAAAAGTTAATAGAATGGGCGAAGCAATATGATGTACATATTGTTGGTGGGTCCATAGCAAAGCAAACAGAGCAAGGCGTTACAAATACGATGTATGTTGTAAATAATGAAGGACAGTTAGTCAACGAATATAGTAAAGTACATTTATTTCAGCTTATGGATGAACATAAATATTTAATAGCTGGTAATGGTACAGGCGAATTTAAGCTAGATGATGTTGAATGCGCTGGAACAATTTGTTATGATATTCGTTTTCCAGAGTGGATGCGTGTTCATACTGCTAAAGGGGCAAAAGTATTATTTGTTGTAGCAGAATGGCCATTAGTTCGTTTAGCACATTGGCGTTTGCTATTGCAAGCAAGAGCAGTTGAAAATCAGTGTTATGTTGTTGCGTGTAATAGAGCAGGAAAGGATCCGAATAATGTGTTTGCAGGTCATTCTTTAATTGTGGATCCTTGGGGTGAAGTTGTAGTAGAGGCGAATGAAGAGGAATCAATTTTATTTGGAGAGCTTGTATTCGAGAAAATTAGAGAAGTACGAAAAGGAATTCCAGTTTTTGCGGATCGTCGTCCAGAATTATACAAATAAAATGTTGACAATTGATTTTTATTCTTGGTATAGTCATCAACATAAAGTTAAAAATTCAAAAAATTATACAACTCTTATCAAGAGCAGGTGGAGGGATTTGGCCCGATGAAGCCCAGCAACCGACCGTAATACCATTGTGAAATGGGGCGTTTATTACGCCAAAAGGCACGGTGCTAATTCCAGCAGAAAGTAAAACTTTCTGGCAGATAAGAGGGGAGAAGATAAACTTCAAACCTCTTTCTTAGTGGAAAGAGGTTTTTCTGTGTTAGAAAAACCTCTGAATTTAAAAAGGGGGAGAAGACGATGGGATATTATTTATTAACAGAAATAACAGCTGTACAATATGCGAAAGATCATGGTTATTTTGAAGAGAAGGCAAATGTCATTTGTCATGAAATTGGAGATGGAAACTTAAATTACGTGTTCAAATTAGATGATGGAGAGAAATCCATTATAATAAAACAAGCACTGCCTTATGCTAAAGTAGTTGGTGAAAGCTGGCCATTGTCTATAAAAAGAGCAACGATTGAAAGCAAGGCATTACAAATTTTTGCGCAGTATGTACCGGATTATGTTCCAGTAGTGTACAGTCATGATGAAGAGTTAGCAATAACGGTAATAGAAGACTTATCAAGACTAACAATTACAAGAAAAGGATTAATAGACGGAGAAGAATATCCGCTTTTATCCCAGCATATTGGTCGTTTTCTAGCACATGTTTTATTTTACACTTCAGATTTTGGTTTACAGTCAGAAGAGAAGAGGATACTAGAAGGTACCTTTGTAAATCCGGACCTATGTAAAATTACAGAGGATTTAGTGTTTACAGATCCTTTTGGGCATTATGATACAAATGATTATGAGCCAGATTTACAGCTCGTGGTTGATGAACTTTGGAGTGATAAAACTTTAAAACTAAAAGTAGCACAATATAAATATAAGTTCTTAACAAGAAAAGAAACTCTTATTCATGGTGATTTACATACTGGTAGTATTTTTTCGTCACCTTCTGAAACGAAAGTGATTGATCCAGAATTTGCGACATATGGCCCATTTGGATTTGATATAGGTCAATTTATTGCAAATCTATTATTAAATGCTTTATCTAGAGAAGAAGAAAAGAGAAGTGTACTATTTTTTCATATAGAAAAGACGTGGAGTTATTTTGTAGAGACTTTTACAAAGTTATGGATTGGGGAAGGTGTAGAAGCATATACGAAAGAAAAACAATGGTTACCAATTATTTTGCAAAATATCTTTACTGATGCAGTTGGATTTGCCGGATGTGAACTGATTCGTAGAACAATTGGTTTAGCTCATGTAGCAGATTTAGATGAAATAGAAAATAAAGAAACAAGAATTCAAGCTAAGAAACAAGCGCTATCCTTAGGTAAAGAACTAATAAAATATGAATCTAAAAGTGCTGATATTCAACTGTTTCGAACATTATTTCAACAGACAGTTTCAGGGGGCGTAAAAGCGTGAGTACAATTGTTACTGTTCCGAGATCTGTAAGCTGGAAAGGTGATGCAATTGCGGTATTAAATCAAACGAAATTGCCGCATAGCACAGAATACAAAACATTAACGACTATTGAAGAGGTTTGGAAAAGCATCGTAATGTTAGAAGTACGAGGAGCGCCTGCAATTGGAATTGTAGCTGCATTTGGCTTGGCGCTTGCATCAAAAAAATATAACACTGTACATATTGAAGAATTTCAAAAGAAGTTTAATAGAGATTGTAATTATTTAGGAACGTCACGCCCGACAGCAGTAAATTTATTTTGGGCAATTGATCGTATGAGAGAATCTATTCGAGAGATTACTACAATAAAAGAAGCACAAAAAACATTAGAAGAAGAAGCGCTTCGCATTCAGCAGGAAGATGAAGAGGTGTGCCGAAATATTGGGGAATATGCGTTAACATGTTTTAAAGATGGCGATAATATTTTAACAATCTGTAACGCTGGAAGTATCGCAACTGCCAGATATGGAACTGCATTAGCTCCCTTTTATATTGGAAAAGAGAAAGGTGTGCGTTTACATGCATATGCGTGTGAAACGAGACCAGTTTTACAAGGTGGTCGCTTAACGACCTGGGAATTGAAGCAAGCAAATATTGATGTGACCCTTATTACAGATAATACTGCAGCTCATGCTATTCAAACGAAAGAAATAAACGCAATTATTGTGGGGGCGGATCGAATTGTCGCAAATGGAGATACAGCCAATAAAATAGGGACAATGAATTTAGCTATTTTAGCAAAGTACTTTAACATCCCATTTTACGTTGCTGCGCCACTGTCAACATTTGATGTTACGAAAGAAACTGGAGCCGAAATTATTATTGAAGAAAGAGATGAAACAGAAGTTACGAAAATCTTTGGAAAACAAGTAGCACCAATTGGAACGGATGTTTATAATCCAGCATTTGACATAACGCCGAATGAATTAATTACAGGAATTATTACTGAGAAAGGTATTATACGCGGGGACTATAAACGAGAAATTGCATCATTATTTGAAAAACAAGCTAATACATAATAGCTTGTTTTTTTATGCCTAAATGCAGTGTTTTCTCTTACTTATATAATGAAAGGAGGGGAAGAGGGTGGAAGAGTGGATCAAGATGATAGGTAATGTAGGGTTTCCGATTGTTGTAACATTATATTTACTCCACCGTATTGAAAGTAAATTAGAGGGGGTAATTGTTGCAATTGAGAAGCTCCCGCGGCAATTACTAAAGTACGAAGATCCTCGGGATAAAAAATAAAGTTTGCTCTTCTTGAGCAAACTTTATTTTTATTGAGCGGTATAACCACCATCGATAACGACAGCTTGACCAGTTATACCTTTAGCTTTTTCACTCGCTAAAAACATCGCATAATCTGCAATTTCTTGTACTTGTAATAAGCGCTTTTGTGGAACGAGTGGATAAATAACATCTTCTAAAACATTTTCAAGTGGTACATTTCGTGTAGTAGCTAAGTCTTGTAGTTGATTACGTACAAGGGGGGTATCAACATAACCAGGGCAAAGGGCATTAACAGTAATACCATGCGTAGCACCTTCTAAAGCGGCAACTTTTGTTAATCCAATTACGCCATGTTTTGCACTATTGTAGGCAGCTTTTCCAGCAAACCCGACAAGGCCGTTAATAGAAGCGACATTAATAATACGACCATATTTTTGTTGTTTCATAATCGGAAAGGCATGCTTAATTGCAATAAACGGAGCAATTTGCATAATTTGAATTAGTAGCTCGAACTTTTCAGTTGGAAAGTCTTCAATGGGTGAAACGTGTTGCATTCCTGCGTTGTTAATTAATATATGTAATGAACCGAAATGATCAACTGTTTGAGAAATTGCTGCTGTAATTTCCTCTTCAGATGTAACGTCACATTTTAAACCGATAGCTTGAAAACCTTCATTTTGTAATTGTTCAGCAGCTTCTTTTGCGCGTTCTTCAAGCCGATCGGTAATCACAACTTTTGCACCTTCTTTTGCAAAAGCCTTTCCCATTTCATAACCAATGCCACTTGCAGCACCTGTTAAAAAGACAACTCGATTTGTAACCATGATGAAAAACATCCCTTCATAATAAAGTTTTCATAGTGCTCTATTTAGAGAAGCTATAATGAAATTCCTGCAAACATTTGGAAAAAATATCGTTAGCTATCTTGTTTTGCAAAATAGTCTTTGCTATACTATTTTGTAAAGCAAGATACTTACGCTTATCTATCTTGTAAAGCAAGATAGTAGGAGGATTTGAATTATGTCGACAAGTCAAATGCTGAAAGGGATTTTAGAAGGATGCTTACTTGCTATTATTTCTGAAGGCGAAATATACGGTTATGAAATGAGTGAAAAGCTAGCGAAGTATGGTTTTACAATGGCGAGTGAGGGAAGTATTTATCCGTTATTAATACGAATGCAAAAAGAAGGACTAATAACAAGCGTAATGAAGGAATCTCCATCTGGTCCAAAGAGAAAATATTATACATTAACAGAAAAAGGCGAGGAAGCACTTGATGAATTTATGGATCGCTGGGAAACGATGCAAAGTAGTGTAGAACGTCTACTTGAAGGGAAGGGAAGGAGAAAATAATGCTATCAAGTGAAGCGCGAAAGTTTTTGTTAGATATGAGATTATTTTTGACGGCAAAGAGTGTGAAAGAAAGCGATATTGAAAATTTTATAGAAGATGCGGAACTCCATTTAATTGAGGGGGAGAGTGATGGGAAAAGTGTAGAAGATATTTTCGGAAGCTCACCGAAAGAATATGCAAATGAACTTGTCAAAGTAATGGAAAGAGATAGACAGGAAACGTGGAAGCAAATTGGTTTTACAGTAATGAATATCGTATCGTTTTGGATTATTGCTTCTATCTTAATAGTGAATCATGGAATGTTACAGATTTCACTTATTCAGTGTATCGGTTACAGTTTTTCATTGATTTTAGTTGTTATAGGTCCTAATTTTCTACTTCGCAAAATGACCTTCGTCACAAGCTTTACAAAAACATGGTTTTCCATGTGGTCTTTAGTTATGATTGCTCCATTGTTTTTATTAGGAGCTGTTACGATATTAGATGTGATATATCCTACAAAAATGCTCACATTCACCGAAGTCCAAAGTTATATAGTAGCTGGTGGGATTTTTATGATCACAGTAGCGATAAATATATATTTTGAAGGATGGTTTAAAAACTTATATTTAATCATTCCACTTTCTATTATGTTACTGTTTAAAACATTTACATCGGAAGATCTTATGCCAATGCTATTTCAAATTATATGTTTATACGGAAGTTTGTTTATTTTAATTTTCCTTGAAATTATGATGAAGACGAATAGAAGAGAAATGGTTAAATAAGGGAGGGGTTATAATGAATGTTTCTAAAGAAGGAGAAAAGTTTTTAATCGATACGAAAGTATATTTAATAACAAAAGGGATTAAAGAAGAAGAGGTGAACGCCTTTCTAGAAGATGCAGAACTTCATTTAATAGAAGGTGAAAAAAAGGGAAAGACGGTAAGGGACATATTTGGTGACTCACCAAAAGAGTATGCGGAAGAATTAGCGAAAGAGATGGAGAAGGATAAAAGCGGAAGTATAAAGAGTGTTTTAGGAATGATTATTGGTATTGGTGGGTATTGGTTACTAACCAATATTTTATTTGGAAATTCGAATCAACAATTTACGTTAACAAATGTACAGTTAATTGGTTATCCTATCGTTTTAATTATTACAATTATTGGAACGGTTTTTGCGTTTAGAATGTCTTCTTTTAAAAGTAAATTAGTAGAGTTTGGAATTATTTATGTAATAGTAATGATACCTATTTTATTATTAGTGTTATTAATGTTTATGAATAAATGGTACGGGACACCTGTATTGCAATTAACTACAATGCAAAGTTATATACTAGCTGGAATAATCTTATTAGTACTGCTAATTGGTGAAGCGTACATACTTGGATGGATTGGAATATTAGCTGTTATCATACCGTTATTAATTATGTTTGTATTTAAAGAATTAGGGAAGCAAAACCCATATTGGGGAATGTTAGAGCCTTTACTTCTGTACGGAAGTTTATATGTATTAATGAGATGGTCTTTTAAAAATAAAGAGGAAAAAACTGTAAGCTAGTTTTATACTAATAGTGAAGTGAACGAACTGAATTTTTTATCAAGGGGGGAACGAATATGCAAAGTATATTTCTAGGTATATTGTCTATTGTGTTTTTAGGTTTAACGATTTTTAGGCTCTATACTACCTTTTTGAAAAAGGTACATGATGACTATTTCGATACTTTATTAGATGACACATCGGGTTATATTCTATTCTTCGGTTTTATTGGAAAAGGGCTGCTCTGGATACACCAAAAATTATTTCCAAAGAAATATTATATAGGGATTTTTAGAGGGATTACATTTACATTTAGTTGTCTATTTTTATTTCTAGCAGCCGGGATTTGGTTTGTTGATTGGAATAAGTCGTTTTAAACAGTAACATGAGGGTTACTGTTTTTTTCTTTGTAATAAAGAGCTTTGTAAAGAGAGCGCTTTTTGTTCTGCTGTTAATAAGGAATGAATATGAACGTTTTCTGGACGAGGGACTATCGGATACATAAGATTGGTTGGAGAAGGATGGTGCTCCGAGCCAGTTGGAGAATGAGGATCTGCATGAGTAAGTTTTCCGTGAATACGTCTTGTAAATAAAATATGACCGATTTCGTGAGCGAGCGTATATATATTTTTCATAGGAGCAGCCGAATTTGTTAAAACGATATAGCCAGTAAGTTGCTGTTGTTTTGCTAAAGAATAAGCGCAGGCAATTACTGCTGTTTCTTTGAAATAATCACTGCCAATATAACAAATATAAAGGTCGCATTCAGGAGCTTCATTTACACATGTTTGGAAAAAGGATGCCAGCTTTTCTTGACTTTGAATGGAATTTTTATAACTGATTTCACGGTCAAAAAAACGGAAAAGTTCATTTAATACAATTACTTCTTGAATTTGAAATGTAATGGGGTGCCAAATTGATTCTGCAACAGCTAAATCTTTTGCGATGCGGTCATCAGAAATATCGGCGCCGGGAGTAATACAAATACATATATTGACGTATGGATCCATAAGGAACACCTCAACTGAAAAAAAGTTCTTCCTATAATATATGTGGGGAAAAGATGTCATGTATGGATAAACGCCTTCTTTATTGAATATATAGATGACAAGTCGAAAAAATTTCATAGTTCTATAACGTAGTGTGATCATCTTTTTGATATAGTAAAGAAAAGGGGGAGAATATATGTATACATTAAAAATCGTTTCAGACAGAGAAGCTCTTTATCAATTTGCAAGTTATGTAAGAGTTGTACAAGGGGTGGAAGATGTATATGTAGAGGTGGGAGAACCTTTATATGAACATCCGTTAATGAAGTTTTATGTACATATTAAGCTGAAAGAAACATATGAGCAGCATAAAGCGTTACAGGAAATAGCAAGATTAGTAGAATTGGGGCGTTTTACATATGTCCATTATCGTAATGATGAAATTGAGGAAGCTTTTGAAGCTGTAAAATATGAAAGTTTTAAGAAATAAAGGTGAAAAAAAGGAGGCGAAAGCTTCTTTTTTTCTTTAAAATTACATGAACAAAAAGAGCAAAATTTTGTTATGATAAGGGAGGTTAGGGAAAGGGGAATTTACATATGGGGTATATTGAAGAGTTACGAAAAGTCGTTGGTACAAGGCCGCTTATTCTCGTAGGATCAGCAATTATTATATTAAACGATAATCAAGAAGTATTGCTTCAATATCGTTCAGATACATATGATTGGGGTGTACCTGGTGGGGCGATGGAACTGGGCGAAACGACAGAAGAAACTGCACGTAGAGAGTTATTTGAGGAAACGGGGTTAACTGCAAAAATAATGCAATTTCTGGGTGTTCTATCTGGAAAAGAAGTATATTTCCGTTATCCGAATGGCGATGAAATTTTCAATGTTATTCATCTGTATCAGGCACATCATGTGAGCGGGGAATTAAAGCTCGATCATGAAGGGTTAAAACTTCAATATTTTCCAGTAGATAAGTTGCCAAAATTGAATGAAACGACAGAGAAAATTTTACAAAAGTTTTTATATGCGCTGACAGAATAGAAGGTTAATTCCTTCTATTTTTATTATATTAAATATTTTGATTTTTTAGTATGTTTATAGTATGATAGTTATAGATATACATCTTATGGAATTTCACCTAAAAACTGACTAGGGTACATAAGAGAGGGGCAAGTGCAAAATGCATAATGTTGTTATTACAGCTGCAGTTCGTTCGCCAATTGGAACTTTTGGAGGAGCGCTAAAAAATGTAACGCCAGTAGAATTAGCTGTTCCTGTACTTCAGGAAGCTGTAAAACGAGGCGGGGTAGAACCACATGAAGTTGATGAAGTAATTTTAGGTCATTGTATTCAAAGAACTGATGAAGCAAATACGGCGAGAACAGCTGCATTAGCGGCAGGATTTCCTGACACAGTTACGGGATATACAATCCAACGTCAATGTTCTTCAGGTATGCAAGCAATTATGTCAGCTGCAATGCAAATCCAATTAGGTGTAAGTGATGTTGTTGTTGCAGGTGGGGTAGAAGCGATGAGTTCGAGCCCTTATGCATTGAAACAGCACCGCTGGGGACAACGTCTACAGCACGGAGAAATTCGTGATACGGTGTGGGAAGTGTTAGAAGATCCGATTCACCATATTATGATGGGTGAAACAGCGGAAAATTTAGTTGAACAATATGAAATTACAAGAGAGGAACAAGATGAAGTTGCTCTTCGCAGTCATACATTGGCACTGAAGGCAATCGAGTTTGGATACTTTGACGATCAAATTGTTCCTATTACAATAAAAGAGCGTAGAAAAGAAGTTGTATTTTCGAAGGATGAACATCCACGTGCAGATATTACAGCTGAAAAATTAGCTGGATTGAAGCCGGCATTCCGTAAAGATGGATCAGTGACTGCTGGAAATGCATCTGGCCTTAATGACGGGAGTGCAGTTCTAGTATTAATGAGCGAAGAAAAAGCGAAAGAAAAAGGTTTACAACCGTTAGCTAGAATTGTTGGATATTCAGTAGCTGGAGTAGATCCAAAAATTATGGGTATTGGACCAGCACCAGCAATTCGTAAAGGTTTAGAAAAAGTAGATTGGTCATTGGAAGATGCAGATTTACTTGAAATTAATGAAGCTTTCGCGGCTCAATATTTAGCTGTAGAGAAAGAGTTAGGCTTAGACCGTGAAAAAGTGAACGTAAACGGTAGTGGCGTAGGACTTGGGCATCCAATTGGTTGTACAGGGGCTCGTATTACAGTAAGTTTAATTCACGAATTAAAAAGACGTGGGTTAGAAAAAGGAATTGCCTCTTTATGCGTCGGTGGCGGTATCGGGGTTGCCTTATTTATAGAAGCACTATAAAAAAGAAGCAGCTATTGCTGCTTCTTTTTTTACGACTCAAATAGATGATGGAATAATCGATCGCGATTTTCAAAGAAAAGTTTCGTCGTTTGGTAATGCTCAGTTTCTTCTAATGTGGATTCGTGAATTCCCTCTTGTGTTAAAGAATATATAGTGGATTCAGGATAAGCCATTAAAATAGGAGAATGCGTCGCGATAACAAATTGTGAACCTTGTTCAGCTAGTTCGTGCATTCGAATGAGCATGGAAAGTTGTCTCATTGGTGATAAAGCTGCCTCAGGCTCATCTAAAATGTATAAACCTTGTCCTGAAAAACGGTTCATAAATAATGAGAAGAATGATTCACCGTGTGATTGTTTGTGTAGTGAGATACCACCATAAGAGTTGATAACCGGATTCCCACGTGCTTCTCTATCAGCATCTATTTCATCAATATAAGAAGCAACGTTATAAAATGATTCAGCGCGAAGAAAGAAACCGTCGTTTGGTGTATTGAAACTTTTTGAAATGCGAAGGTATTCATGTAAAGATGAATGGGAATCGTTTGTGCTAAAGCGGAAGTTCTTCGTTCCACCTTCTGCATTAAAACCTAACGCAATTGCAATTCCTTCAAGTAATGTTGATTTACCTGTTCCGTTTTCTCCAATAATGAATGTTACATTTGGATGGAAAGCTAGTGATTGTAATGTTCGAATAGCGGGTAAGCAGTAAGGATATGCGGAAAAACTAGGGATATTTTCTTTTTTTAATGTGACATTTTGTAAAAAGGGTACGTCAATCAATATATAAACCTCAATTCATAACGGATTTTGAATTTAAAAAGGCAGCAAATACAAGTGTTAATGACACCTGAATCCCTTCTTGTTTTCTGAATATTTTATGTGGATTATATCATTTAAACTATCATATTCCAATGTGAAAATAAATATTGCATGAAGATCCATTCTCTCGTTATGATATATGGTATTCTATTGAAAATGTGAGAAGGAGTTAAAGTATGCCGTTTACATTTGCACATCCAGCAGCAGTTCTTCCTTTTGCGAAAAAGCATTCTAAACATATTTCAGTAACGGCTCTTATATTAGGTAGTATGGCGCCTGACTTTGAATATTTTTTGCACTTTAGACCCTATGGTGTTATTGGCCATACATGGCTTGGGTTCTTATATTTAAATTTACCGCTTGTATTTCTAATCGCATACATATATCATTACATTTTAAAAAAGCCGTTTATAACGCATTTGCCTAAACCGTTTGCTGGTTATTATTCATATGCAATAGATGAGAGGTGGGGGCTACATACCTGGAAAGAATTCTTTGTATTTTGCTATTCTGCATTATTCGGTATGCTCACGCATGTTGTTTGGGATGCATTTACTCATAATACAGGCTATTTCGTTATGAAAATAGCATTGTTACAAATTGAATTACGCAGTATTCCATTGTATAAATATATGCAACATGGGAGTACATGTGTTGGCTTATTATTGCTATTATACGTACTATGGAAGTATAAAGATGAAACAGGGAAAGATATGATTGTAGCTTTAGAAAAAAGAAAGTATTGGGTTTCGATAATCATTGTGACAGCTTTTATATTTATCGTGCATGCGTTCCTAGATCCCTATTTTCATATTTTCCAAATTGGAGGTATAATAGTATCTGGATTGACAAGTTCATTTTGTGGAATTGTCATTGTTTCTATAGTTTACAAAGCAAGGGACTAATTTTATATTCATGAATGATAGCGTTAGGAGAAATGAAATGATGAAAGCATGGAAAAGTATTTTTGTTTTATGTAGTTTTCTTCTTATGTTAAGTGGTTGCTTCCATCAAGAAGAAAAGAAAGCTGAACCGAAGAAGAAAGAATCTATTCCTGAAACGAAAGAATATGGTGGGCGTGAGCTGAAAAAAGTAGGACAAAAAGTGAAAGAAACAGGATGGGGTACTTTCAAGTTAGAGCAGATGCATTCTGTGAATCAAACATTTGAAGTAGCGCCAATGAAAATTCACGTACAAGATGTGAAAGTAATCTCTTTATCACAAATGAGTGAAAAGGCAAAAAATACATTGAAAGTATACACGGCACTAACTCCTGAAGAAGTAAAACGTAGATTAGGGGATAAAGTAAGCCAAGAAGATGCAGAATTATATGCATCGCTAAGTGGAACAGAGATTAGTAATACAATTCGTTACGTTGAGATTACATATAAAGTGGAGAATAGCGGAAATAAAAATATGCAATTTTTCTCTATGAATGATGTTATGATTAATGGTAAGCAACATTTTAAAGTAGCCACTCAAAACTTTTTATATGACGAAGATACGTTAGTTGGTACAAAAAATGTATCAAGAGAAGACTATAAGCCTGGTGAAATAAGAGATGGTATTATTGGTTTAATACTTGACGATGGAAAAGACAAGGTAAAGGATATTCAGTTTACAACTGATGATTTACTTGCAGGAGATTCAGAAACACAAGATGTTGTAAAAGAGCCACAAACGTTTAACATCTCACTAAAATAATGTAAGACAAAACAGTCAGCATACAAATATTATGCTGACTGTTTTTTTATTTCTTTTATATATGAATCTACATTTTGAAAAGGCACCTTAATTTTAAACGCATCTTTTTGTTCATTAAATTGCTTTTCATTGTAGGGACCGAAACGTTTATTGTGCTTTACATCAATAATCCAATAATGTTCACTTTTTTTATTTGCAATTGCTGCGTCAGGGTTATTTGGATCTGATTTTTCCTCAGTTTGTTTTGCAATAATGTATTTATCATCCCAAGCAATGTCTGTAATTTTTGCAGGGATGTATTGTGTGGCATATACAGCATCTTGCGAGGGGAAAAGTTCAAATGCATTTCCAGAAGTACGTATGAGTTCGTATTCATCGTTAACCGTATAAGTTAAGTGACTTGTGTTTCCTGCACAACCAGTTAATAGGAAGGCGACGAATAGGATTATCCATTTTTTCAATATGGGAACCTCCTTTATAATGCTATTGTAACAAATTGTACAAGAAAAGTAAGAGAAACGCTAGTTTACAATGTTTTTTAGAAGTGGTACGATGAGACGGGTAAAGAAGGATATGAAGGAGTCGACATAAAATGAAGTTAAAGATGCATCGTCCAGCGCTTGTAATGAATCGCATAGGTGCTTCCCTAATTGACATGTTTTTAATCTCGGTTATGTATGGTGCAGTAGTAGCTATTATGACCGGAAACTATAGTGCTATGTTTAAGCGCTTTAATATAAGCTTAGGTGATTTTAGATATGATTTTGCAGTAGTTTTCATATTAATGGCGATATATTTTATTGTATTACCCTTTCTTTGGAACGGTGTTACACTTGGAAAAAAGATAACGAGAATAAAACTAATTTCATTGAAGAGTGAAAAGCTAACGTTGCAAACATTAATTATAAGATTTTTTGTAGTGTTATTACCGAACGTATTGCTATTAGGAATTCCATTAATATGTAATGTATATATGATGTTGTTCCGCAAAGATAATTGTGGTTTTCAGGATTTAATTACAAAAACGAAAGTAATAAGTCTTGTATAATGAAAAAAAGACCTTTTTATATATAAAAGGGTCTTTTTGATTTTATAAGTATATGGGGAATGTTTACAGTAAGGAAAAGCCAAAATGTGTTATTTCTATTTATAATAGATTGAAAATTAAGAAAATGATATAATGATTAAAAATAATATCTTTATTCCGCCATATTGGGGCTGAGTAAAATTTCACTTTATATAATAAGGGGGAAGTTAAAATGACAGGAGGTAGCATAATTTTTTGGGGTATTCTCATTTTTATCGGTCTAGTTTTCGATCAGCGTAATAATAAGAAAAAAGAAGGGTAAAAAGTAAACGTTTACAAATTAAATAGCAATTTTTCTTGCTTGCAGATTAATCTTATAAAGGAGTATACTGAATGACGGTAAGACTTATAGAAGGGGTAATGAAAATGAAGCTTGCAGGAAAAGTTGCTATCGTAACTGGCGGTGGCATCGGTATTGGACGTAATACAGCTCTTTTGTTGGCTAAACAAGGCGCAAAAGTTATTGTGACGGACATTGATAAAGAGAGTGGACAAGCAACAGTGGAGGAAATTATGAATCTAGGCGGAGAAGCACTTTTTGTATCCTATGATATGGGAAAGCAAGGAGATTGGCAACGCGTTATTAGCATTACTTTGAATGCATTCAGTCGCATTGATATGCTTTTTCAAAATGCTGGTTTATATAAAATAGATTCTATTTTTTCTCGCCAACAAGAGAACGATTCCAATGTACTTTGTATTAATGACGTTTGGATAGAGATAAAACAATTAACGTCATCTTTTATGAAACAGCAAGAAGAAGTGGTGCTTAGTGATTTACCGATTTTTGGTATTATTAGCACGAAAGGACAATCATTTCATACAGTAGAAGCCCTAGTATAATAATGAAAACCGCCCTCAATATATGTGGACGGTTTTTTGTATGTGTATAGTAAAGATAAATTTTTTAGCGAATACGTTGTTCAGTTTGGTTATCAAAGAAATGCGCTTTATTCATATCAAATGCTAATTTAATTTGGTCACCAGGTGAAAACGTATGTCTTGCATCTACACGTGCCGCAAAATCTTGATTCCCAAGTTTCATATATAAAATGGATTCAGCACCTAATAACTCAGCGACTTCAATTTTTGTTGTGAAGGCAGTAGATTGTGAAGCTTCTAAAAATAGTAGTTCATCATGAATGTCCTCTGGACGAATACCTAAAATAATTTCCTTATTTACATAGCCTTGTTCACGTAGCATCTTCATTTTTCCTTCAGATACTTTAATTTTTATAGTATTGTCTATAACGAAATCGGTTTCAGTCAATTTACCACGGAAGAAGTTCATAGCTGGTGAGCCGATAAATCCACCCACGAAAATGTTTTCTGGTGTTTCATATACTTCTTTTGGAGTTCCAATTTGTTGGATTTTTCCATCCTTCATAACGACAAGACGCGAAGCCATAGTCATTGCTTCTGTTTGATCATGTGTTACATAAATTGTTGTTGTTCCAAGACGATGATGTAGCTTAGAAATTTCTGAGCGCATTGCAACACGGAGTTTAGCATCTAAGTTTGATAATGGTTCATCCATTAAGAAAACTTTTGCATCTCGAACGATTGCTCTACCTAAAGCAACACGTTGGCGCTGTCCACCTGATAATGCCTTCGGTTTTCTATCTAAATATTGTTCAAGTCCTAAAATTTTTGCTGCATTTTTCACACGACGATCGATTTCATCTTTTGGTATTTTTCGAAGTTTTAATCCAAATGCCATATTATCATATACACTCATATGTGGATAAAGAGCGTAGTTTTGGAATACCATAGCGATATCTCGATCTTTTGGAGGAACATCATTCATTAGTTTACCATCAATTGAAAACTCGCCTTTTGAAATATCTTCAAGTCCAGCTACCATTCGTAATGTTGTAGATTTTCCGCATCCAGAAGGACCGACAAATACAATAAATTCTTTATCTTGAATGTGTAAATTAAAATCAGTTACAGCTGTTACGTTATTATCATATATTTTATAAATGTTTTCTAATTTAAGTTCTGCCATGGTATTTCCCCCTAGAAATAATTATGCAAACGTTTTCTTTGAGTTCATTATAAACGAATAGATTCAAAAAATAAATAAAAAAATAAAACGTTTTCATTTATTGGAGATTTATTAGTGGTTTTCATATGTTTTCTTAGAAAAAGAACAATAAAAATTGTAAGCGCTATTTTAAATTGAGATAGAATCTGTTATCATTCATTAATGAAAACGTTTGCGCCTTAAAAAAGAGAAAAATGAATGATGAATGAAATGGGGTAGCATAATGGAAAAACAATGGTGGAAAGAAAGTGTAGTATATCAAATTTATCCTCGTAGCTTTATGGATAGTAATGGTGATGGTATAGGAGATCTTCAAGGGATTATTTCAAAGCTAGATTACTTAAAAGAGTTAGGGATTGATGTGATTTGGTTATCACCAGTCTATGAATCTCCAAATGATGATAATGGTTATGATATAAGCGATTATTGTAAAATTATGAACGAGTTCGGAACAATGGAAGATTGGGATGAGCTATTACATGAAATGCATGAACGTAATATGAAACTTATGATGGACTTAGTTGTTAATCATACTTCGGATGAACATAATTGGTTTATTGAATCACGTAAATCAAAAGATAATAAATATAGAGATTACTATATATGGCGCCCTGGAAAAGAAGGAAAAGAGCCGAATAACTGGGGAGCAGCGTTTAGTGGATCAGCATGGCAGTATGATGAAATGACAGATGAATATTATTTACATCTGTTTTCTAAAAAACAGCCAGATTTAAATTGGGATAATGAAAAGGTAAGACAAGATGTTTATGAAATGATGAAGTTTTGGTTAGAAAAAGGAATTGATGGCTTCCGTATGGATGTTATTAATTTTATTTCTAAAGAAGAGGGATTACCAGCTGTTGAAACAGAAGAAGAGGGGTATGTTTCAGGTCATAAGCATTTTATGAACGGTCCAAACATTCATAAATATTTACATGAAATGAATGAGGAAGTATTATCGCATTATGATATTATGACGGTTGGTGAAATGCCTGGTGTAACGACAGAAGAAGCGAAATTGTATACTGGAGAAGAACGAAAAGAATTGCAAATGGTATTCCAATTTGAACATATGGATTTAGATTCAGGAGAAGGTGGAAAGTGGGATGTAAAACCATGCTCACTTCTTACTTTAAAAGAGAATTTAACAAAGTGGCAAAAAGCATTAGAGCATACCGGATGGAATAGCCTTTATTGGAATAATCATGATCAGCCTCGCGTTGTATCTCGTTTTGGTAATGATGGAATGTATCGCATTGAATCAGCAAAAATGTTAGCGACAGTTCTTCATATGATGAAAGGAACGCCATATATTTATCAAGGAGAGGAAATCGGAATGACGAACGTTCGATTCCAATCAATTGATGAATATCGAGATATTGAAACGTTAAATATGTATAAAGAAAAAGTGATAGACCATGGTGAAGATATAGAAAAAGTAATGGAATCTATTTATATAAAGGGTCGTGATAATGCTAGAACTCCGATGCAGTGGAATGATCAGAATCACGCTGGATTTACAAAAGGTGAACCTTGGATTACTGTAAATCCTAACTATAAAGAGATTAATGTGAAACAAGCAATCCAAGATGAAGGTTCAATTTTTTATTACTATAAGAAATTAATTGAACTACGCAAAAATAATGAAATAGTTGTGTATGGATCATATGATTTAATATTAGATAAAGACCCTTCTATTTTTGCTTATGTAAGAACATATGGAGATGAAAAACTACTTGTCATTGCAAACTTTACTGCGGATGAAAGTGTATTTGAAATGCCTAAGGATATTAGTTATAGTGAATCAGAGTTATTTATACACAATTACGATGTAGAAATCGGATCAATAGATAACATTCCATTACGTCCGTATGAAGCGATAGTGTTCAAATTGAAATAAGAAAAAGCCTTATGCCACTTCAAACTTGGCATAAGGCTTTTTTGGATTACCATTTTAATATGGAGAATCCATATGGAGGAAGTGTAACTTGTAATACACTTGCTTCTGCTGAAAATTCTTCGTTTGTATAAATGTTAATTATTTTCTTACCAGTAACATGAAGAGGGAGTGAAACTGTAACTTCACTATTAGTAGGGTTTAAAACGAAAAAGATAGTTTCATCCTCATATGTTTTCGTATAAGAAATATAATTATGTTCATCATTTGCTTCGATGAATTGAAAAGTACCATGTCCTCCAAATGCTTTATGTTGTTTCCGTAATAAAATCAATGTTTGTATATGGGTAAATAATGCATGATCTTGTTCTTTAGTATCCCAAATCATACATTTACGGCAATCAGGGTCCATGCCGCCATCCATACCAATTTCATCTCCGTAATAAATACAAGGAGAGCCGATGAAAGAAAGATGGAATACATAGAGCAATTTCAACTTATTTTTATCTCCGTTGCATGTTGTTAAAATTCTTGGAGTATCATGGCTGTCTAATAAATGAAATGCTGCTTCATTTACATTCATAGAGTAGGAATGTAGAGATTCTGTAATTTGCTTCATGAATTCACTTGCTTTAATGGAATCGTTAGCAAAGTAAGAAAGTAGAGCGTTTGTAACAGGATAGCTCATGACAGCATCAAATTGATCGCCTTGTAGCCACGGAAGGGCATCGTGCCAAATTTCTCCCAAAATATATACTTCAGGATTTAGTGTCTTTATTTCAGTTCGGAATTCTCTCCAAAAGTTGTGATCGACTTCATTGGCGACATCAAGGCGCCAGCCATCTATATTGAATTCTCGTACCCAATAACGTCCTACTTCAAGTAAGTATTCTTTTACATCTGGATGAGCTGTATTTAATTTTGGCATATACGGTGTAAAGGCGAAAGTATCATAATTTGGAAGTGGTTCGGTTATAATCGGAAATTCATGAATGTGGAACCACTCTTTATATGCGGACTTCTCACCATTCTCTAGTACGTCTTGAAATTTCTCGAAAAAGTATCCACTATGATTAAACACAGCATCGAGCATTACTTTTATACCGTGCTTATGACATTCTTCAACGAGCTCTTTAAAAGTTTCTTTCGTCCCAAATTGTGGGTCAATTTCCATATAGTCAATTGTGTCATATTTATGGTTTGAATGAGCTTTGAAAATAGGTGTGAAATATATTCCGGAAATGCCAAGCTTAACAAGGTAATCAAGGTTTTGAATAACACCAGAAAAATCTCCGCCGAAAAAGTTAGTTGGAGTTGGATTCGCACTTCCCCAAGGGAGGGTGTTTTCTGGATTCAGCGTACTATCGCCATTAGCGAATCGCTCAGGGAAAATCTGATACCAAATGGTGTCTTTAATCCAAGATGGTGCTTTGAATACATCATCTGCATGAATAAATGGAAAACAGAAAAAGTTACCAACATCATCATTTGGAATGCTAGAAAAGAATCCTCGCTCTGCATAAATAAGAGTGTCTGTTTCAGATTTTAATTCAAACCCATAACGTAAGCGCTTAAATTTTGGTTCGATTGAAATGGACCAATAATCAAATAATGCAGTAGAACCCGTTTTTTTCATGGGTGTACTTGCTGATATCCATTTCCCGTCTTTCCATTCGTAAGGATCACCGTAAATAAGATCGGCGCTTTGAATATCATCTCTCTTAGTACGTACTCGGATGTGAATTGTTTGTTCATCATAAGCGTATGCATAATTATCTTTCGGCCTATGATAAATGGCTTCTTTAAACATATAGAAAATCCCCCTTCAATATCTCTATACATAGTATTCCCTTAAGTGTAATAATAAAGCCTATATTGCAAACGATTGCCTTTCTCGTAGCTTTAATATTGCTTATAAGAGTAGTATTCATTTCATATAAAGTCAATGTATAAAGAGTATAATGACATAATTTTTAAATTAATATTTGCAAAATGAATAAAAGAATGTATAATGATAGACAAATAGCGCAAACGTTTTCATAGATTGAGATATTGTTTGCGCTTCAATTAAACTATTAAATGCAAACGTTTTCAGTTACTGAGGTACATAGACAATTTAGGGAGGTTTTTGGGATGAAGAAAGCATTATCATTATTAACGGTTTCAGCATTATCTATTGGTATGTTATCTGCATGTGGGCCGAAAGATTCAGGGAAAAAAGAGGAAAGTAAAGCGAAAAAAGACTATGATCTTCTTGTTTGGGAAGATGATAAAAAAGGTGTTGGTTTAGAACCAGCAGTGAAAAGCTTTGAGGAAAAATATAAAGTAAAAGTAAAAGTTGTTGAAATGCAAATGACAGATCAAGTGAAGAAGTTACGCCTTGATGGGCCAGCGGGGACTGGACCAGATGTTGTAACATTGCCACACGATCAAATCGGAAATGCAGTAACAGAAGGTTTACTTTCTGAAGTGAAAGCAGATGATGCTGTAAAGAGTAAATTTACTAATTCATCAATAGAAGCACAGACATATAATGGAAAATTATATGGTTTACCAAAAGCAATTGAGACACCAGTCTTTATTTACAATAAAAAACTAATGCCAAAAGCGCCAGAAACGATGGACGAGCTGTTTAACTTCTCAAAAGAATTTACGAAAGATGGCAAGTACGGATTTTTAGCATTAGGAGATAACTTCTACTTTGCTAATGCATTCATGGCAGGTATGGGCGGTTATGTATTTGGTGAAAAAGATGGAAAGCCAAATGCAAGTGATGTTGGATTAAATAATAGCGGAGCAGTACAAGGTGCTGAATATCTTCAAAAATGGTACAAGGAAAAATTATTCCCAAAAGGTATTATCGGTGAATCAGGTGGGCCTGCTGCTGATGGACTATTCAATGAAGGAAAAGCAGCTTCTATCATGAATGGCCCATGGGCGTTCCAAGCAATGGAAAAGAACGGGATTGATTATGGCGTTGCTCCAATGCCGAAATTACCAAATGGTCAACCAATGAAAACGTTTGTTGGGGTTAAAGGATGGCATGTAACAAGTTTCTCTAAACAAAATGATTTAGCTACAAAATTCACTGAGTGGGTAACAAATGAAGAAAACGCAAAAATTCGATTTGAGAAAACAAAAGAAATTCCTCCAGTAAAATCAGTAATGGAAGATCCAATTATTAAAGATAACGAAGCTGCAAAAGCAGTTGCAACGCAATCTGAAAATGGAATTCCAATGCCAAACATTCCAGAAATGCAAGAAGTTTGGAAACCAGCTGGAGATGCGCTTCAATTAGTTGTTACAGATAAAGAGGCACCAAAAGCGGCGCTTGATAGTGCAGTGAAACAAATTAAAGGTAATATTGAGGCAAATCATAACAAGAAAAAATAAGGTGAAATTCGTGCCTCTAATATGAGAGGCACGAATTCTCTCCCTTCCATGTAGGAAGAAAAAAGGGGGAAGGAACATGCAAACATCTATGGAACCAGCAAATGGGTTAAACCATTCAAAGCATAGGAAAATGGCAACCATGTTATCAATCATTCCAGGCGTGGGCCAAATGTATAATAAACAATTTGTAAAAGGTCTTATTTTTCTAGTATTAACAGGTTCATTTATTGTAGCCTTTGCTGATTTATTAAATATGGGATTATGGGGTATTGTAACGCTTGGTACAGAAGTTCCACGTGACCATTCTGTCTTTCTATTAGTAGAAGGAATCTTGGCCCTTATCGTTATCGCTTTTGGGCTCGGCATATATGCATTTAACTTATATGATGCATACCAAAATGGAAAGAAACGTGATAGCGGAACACCGTTAAATTCTGTAAAAGAGCAATACCGTAATTTGTTAGATCAAGGTTTTCCTTATTTAATGGTTTCACCAGGTTTTCTACTACTTATCTTTGTGGTTGTATTTCCAATCATCTTCGTAATTTTAATTGGATTTACAAACTATGATTTATATCATTCTCCTCCAGCTAAATTAGTAGATTGGGTGGGCTTTAAAAACTTTATTGATATTTTCACTTTACCGATGTGGAGAGAGACATTTGTAAGTGTATTCTCTTGGACTGTTATTTGGACATTCGTTGCAACAACATTACAAGTTGCACTTGGTATTTTCTTAGCGATTATCGTAAATCAGCCCGGTATTAAAGGAAAGGCGATTATTCGAACAATCTTCATTTTACCGTGGGCGGTTCCAGCATTCGTATCTATTCTTGTTTTCTCTGGTATGTTTAATGAAACATTCGGAGCGATTAACAATCAAGTATTAGCTTTATTCGGAATTGAAAAGATTGCTTGGATGACAGATCCATTTTGGGCGAAGATTGCTTTAATTATGATTCAAACGTGGCTTGGGTTCCCGTTTATCTTTGCGATGACAACAGGTATACTGCAATCGATTCCGGGAGAATTATATGAAGCGGCTACAGTAGATGGAGCGACAGCTTGGCAACAGTTTCGCAAAATTACATTGCCACTTGTGTTATATGCAACAGCACCAATATTAATTACGCAATATACGTTTAACTTTAATAACTTTAGTATCATCTATCTATTTAACGGTGGAGGTCCTGCTGTAGCTGGACAAGACGCAGGTGGAACGGATATTTTAATTTCATGGATTTATAAGTTAACGATGACTTCAGCGCAGTATGGAAAAGCAGCAGCTCTTACAATGATATTATCGTTAATTGTTATTACAGTTGCGTTATGGCAATTTAAGAGAACAAAATCATTCCAAGAAGAGGATATGATGTAAATGAATATTAAAAGACAGAAGATGTTACGTCTCTCATTAAGTTATTTAGTTATTTTCGTAATGTGTGCCATCATTTTCTATCCGTTATTATGGATTATTGGCTCATCGTTTAATCCGGGTGATAGTTTATCTGGATCAAGTATTATTCCACAAAATGCAACGTTAGATCATTATCGTAAGTTATTAGATCTAGAGAATAGTAATTACTTACTATGGTATAAAAACACATTAAAAGTAAGTGTTTTAACGATGATTTTCTCAGTGTTAGCAATTAGCTTTACTGCTTATGCATTTTCGAGATATCGTTTTGTTGGAAGAAAAAATGGTTTATTAACATTCTTAATTCTGCAAATGATTCCAAACTTTGCAGCGTTAATTGCTTTATACGTATTAGCTCAATTAACAGGATTAATTGATACACACCTTGCATTAATTTTGATTTATGTAGGCGGGGCTATTCCGATGAATACATGGCTTATGAAAGGGTATTTTGATACGATTCCGAAAGAACTAGATGAATCAGCTCGAATGGATGGAGCAGGGCATTTTCGTATTTTTTGGCAAATCATTATGCCACTTGCAAAGCCAATCGTAGCGGTTGTAGCGTTATTTACTTTCATTGGTCCATTTACAGATTTCATTTTAGCGAGTATTATTTTGCGAACACCAGAAAATTATACTTTAGCAGTTGGATTATATGAAATGGTTGCGAAGAAATTCGGTAATGAATTTACAACGTTTGCAGCGGGTTCTGTGTTAATTGCGATCCCAATTTCAATTTTATTCCTATCACTACAAAAATACTTTATTTCTGGTTTAACAGCTGGAGGTACAAAAGGATGAAAAATGGGACATTACGTCCCATTTTTCTTTTCATCTCCCTATAAATAAGTTTATAGGGAGATGAAAAGAGATTTGACATCACATGTGAAAAGAAGTGAAATAAATAGTATATTATAGTATAGGAAAAAATAGCTATATCCCTTACAATACATGAAGAGGGAGAATAGGATTAGTTTTGCAAGATATAAGAAATGAAAGTTTATGACTTGCAATGAGTGCGAGATAAAATATATGAAAAATGGCAGAGAAATGAGAGGAGGGGGATTTTTATGACAGTTACAATTAAAGATGTGGCGAAGCAAGCGAATGTGGCACCATCAACAGTTTCTCGTGTAATTGCTGATAATCCAAGTATAAGTGAAAAGACAAAGCGCCGTGTTAGGAAAGTGATGAGTGAATTAGGGTATCATCCCAATTTAAATGCGAGAAATCTTGCGAACCAAACGACGAAAACACTTGGTCTTGTTATGCCAAGTTCTGCAAGTAAAGCTTTTCAAAATCCATTTTTCCCAGAAGTTATAAGAGGGATTAGTTCATTTGCACACGTAGAAGGTTATGCGCTTTACATGTCGACAGGTGAAACGGAAGAAGAAATTTTTAATGGTGTCGTAAAGATGGTACAGGGACGCCAAATTGGTGGCATTATTCTTTTATATTCAAGGGAGAATGATCGGATTATTCAATATTTACATGAACAAAATTTCCCGTTTGTTTTAATAGGAAAACCATATGATCGAAAAGATGAAATTACATATGTAGATAATGACAATTATACAGCTGCAAGAGAAGTGGCAGAATATTTAATTTCATTAGGGCATAAGCAAATCGCGTTCATTGGTGGTGGATCAGATTTACTTGTAACGAGAGATCGTTTAGCTGGTATGAGTGATGCCTTGAAATTAGCAGACATTGTATTACCAAAAGAATATATTTTACATTTTGATTTTTCGAGGGAAAGTGGTCAACAAGCTGTTGAGGAATTAATGGGACTGCAGCAACCGCCAACGGCAATTATGGCAACGGATGACTTAATTGGACTTGGTGTGTTAAGTGCTCTTTCTAAAAAAGGATTCGTTGTACCGAAAGATGTTTCTATTGTAAGCTTTAATAATGCTTTATTATCAGAAATTGCGAGCCCTCCACTTTCGACAGTTGATGTAAATATTTATCAGCTAGGATATGAGGCAGCAAAAGCTTTAGTTGATAAAGTAGAGAATGCAGAATCCACTGCAAAGTGTATCATTATTCCTCATAAATTACTAAAACGTCAAACTTGTGATCATTATGCATAAAAAAGCTAAGAGTTTAACTCTTAGCTTTTTTCATTAGAAAGGCTTCTAATCGGTCGCAGCCTTCTTTTAAAGTTTCGATACTATACGCATAGGACAAGCGAAGGTAGCCTTCACCGTATTCAGAGAATGCTGTTCCAGGAACTACAGCTAGTCCCGCTTCTTTGACAAGATCAAGTGCAAAATCAAATGATGAAGATGTCAAATGACCAACATATGGGAATAAGTAAAATGCACCTGTTGGCTTTTCAACTGTTAATCCCATTTGAGTGAGTCTATTATATACGTAATCACGGCGTTTTTTATATTGGTGGCGCATCATTTTTGGTGCGTCTTTAGCTGCTGTTAATGCTTCAATTGCAGCGTATTGAGCGATTGAAGTAGCACACGTTACATTGTATTGATGAACTTTTAATATGTGTCCTGCTAAATAGCTTGGTGCAAATAAAAGTCCAACACGCCAGCCAGTCATAGAATGTGATTTAGATAAACCGTTAATGACAATTGTCTTTTCACGCATTTCTGGGAAATGTGCGATAGATGTATGCTTTTGTTCATATACAAGCTCGCTATAAATTTCATCTGAAAGGACGAAAATATTTTTATCTTTTAAAACATCTACAATATCTTTTAATTCTTCTGTGGATAAAGTTACACCAGTTGGATTAGAAGGATACGGTAGTACGATACATCTTGTTTTTTCTGTAATAGCATTTTTAAGCGCTTCAGCTGTTAAACGAAATCCAGTTTCACGAACATCTACAAAAATAGGCGTTGCACCGCATAATCGAATAATGGGTTCGTAACCTGGATAAATAGGAGCAGGTAAAATTACTTCTGTTCCTGGCTCTAAAATCGTTCGGAATGCAACATCAATTGCTTCGCTAGCACCGATTGTAACGATGGTTTCGTTTTCAGGTGAGTAATGTAAATCGTAGTTATCTTTTACGAAGTTACAAGCTGCCTTACGTAATTCTAGTAAACCAGCGTTATGTGTATAGCTTGTATAGTTTTCTGTAATAGCCCGTTTTGCCGCTTCTTTCACGAGAGAAGGTGTAGGGAAATCGGGTTGTCCAATTGTTAAAGAAATCAAATTATCATAGTTTTGAATCATGTTAGAGAATTGACGGATTCCAGAAATTTGGATATCCTTCACTCTAGGGTTAATGAATTGTTCCATTGTATCTCCCTTTCTTCCGTTTGAAAATTAAGTTCATTTTATCATATTTTCTATGATTACGCTTTGTATATGTTATTTAGAAAGAGAGAGAAAAGAGAAAAAAAGCCGCTATAAGCGACTTTTTAATATCCGTATTCCCAATCTATTTCATCTTCATTCCAGAGTACAGAGGATACCTTGCCAAGGTGAACAACTGATTCGTTCACAGCACATGTGCAGTTTTCTTCTCCCGCTTTATGCTGTAACTCTTCATATACTGATTTTTCAACATTTTCTAGAACAACCAAATTTTCTTCTTTTAAAACAAGCGTAGTACCTGCCATATTTATCTTCCTCCTACTAAAGTAATGATCACTTATTTGTAAACATAGATAGTATGGATTATATGCTGTATTTTGCTATAGTTGTCCGTCTAAAAAAGTATTTTTATATTTTCTTTGTAATCCGTATTCATTGTATACTGCACGAAGGAAATTTGGTACAGGGTTTACAATCATTTCGAAAATCTGTAACAATTATTATGAGTTGTTAACAAAGAATTAACAAATATGTTAAGAAAAATCAAAATTTTAAAACAAATACACCTATAAAATGATATAATCATATCAAAATACATATAGGGGATGAGAGGTTATGGAGCTTATCCGTGATTTATTGATTCAAATTGCCATCATAATTTTGCCACTATTTTTATATGAAGCGATTCGTTTAAATCGCTATCAAGAAATGCCTCCGAAGCCAAATCGTTACTTTATTATGTTTTTATCTAGCGTTACGCTCGTTCTCTCCATGACATACTCTATTTGTTTTGGCAATGTGTGTGGGTATAACTTTCACCCCATTCCAATTGTCAGTGGTTTTTTATATGGTGGGATTGTTGGTTTAATCCCAGCGGTTATTTTTGTTGCATACGAATGGTTACTAAAGGGAATGAGCTTTCTTCCAGTTTTAGAAGTAATATTTTTATTGATAGTTCCGCTATTTTTATCAAAGAAATGGTCTCTTTTTTCAAGGGATAAGAAATTAATTTTAGCATTTATGATTTCATCATTTTATGTGCTTGTTTCTTTAGTATTAGGCATGATTAATGTTCTTTTGGAAACAGGATTTACACCGTATATTTCGCAAATATATAGCGGATTTATATTTGCCTCGCTTATCATGGTCATGACAATGGTATTCCAGGTGTATTTAACTGAATATTTAAATGAAAATGCATTGCTACGTACAGAGATGCAAAAATCAGAAAAGCTTAATATTGTAAGTGAGTTAGCAGCAAGTGTGGCACATGAAGTTCGAAATCCACTAACTGTTGTTCGTGGATTTATCCAATTGCTAGAAAGTACGGAAGATGTGAAGAATAAGGATTATATGCGTCTCGTATTAGCTGAATTGGATCGGGCGGAACAAATTATTTCAGATTACTTAAATTTAGCAAGGCCGCAAATTGAGAAAAAAGAACACATTTGTTTATCAGCCCAATTAATAGAAATGACCACTCTTATGTCGTCATTTGCAGCGATGCAAGGTGTATATTTACAAGTTGAAATTTCAGAAAGTCTTTATACGATTGGTGATAAGACAAAATTGAAGCAAGCTATTATGAATGTTGTTAAAAATGGTATTGAAGCAATTCAAGGAAATAAAGGATATTTAAAAGTAACAGCTATTCAAAAAGATGAAACAATCATAATAAGAGTTAAAGATAGTGGTGTTGGTATGACGAAAGAACAGTTAGCAAGGCTTGGGCAACCATATTATTCTTTAAAAGAAAAAGGGACAGGATTAGGACTTATGGTAACATTTAGTATTTTACAAGCGCATAATGGTACATTGGAATATAAGAGTGAAAGTGGAAAAGGCACTGAAGCAATTATTATATTACCAGCTGTACAAAATAAGGAATAAAAGTTACCGATGAAAGGTAACTTTTTATTTTATATTGTTTATTCATTTGTTTTTTCTTGTTTTGCTCGGCTAAATAAACTTTTAAATGATTGAAAGAAGCTTTGCTCTTTTGAGGCAGCAACCATTCTTTTTGTTTCTTGAATTTCTCGAATAACTTGCATAAGCTGTGCATCACGGTTACTGTCTTTATTATAAATTTGACTAACAAGTTTATTCATTTTTTCTTCCTGTTTGGATTCTCGTTTATACATATGATTCATTAATAAGTCCATCTTTTCTTTTTGCAGTGCATCTGTTTGAGCGGCGTGATCGACTAACTCTTGAAGCATTTTTTCTTGAGAGCCTTCTTTTACATAAACTTGTTGCATCAATTCGTCTAGTTTCTCATCCTTTAAACGATTTTGTGTAATTAAAGTAGAATTTTGATGAATAATTGCCTCATTTAATTGAGCTAGCATTTCAAGTTTTAACATGAACTCCTCAAAGTTACGCCCATCTTCTTTTTCTTTCGTTTGTATCTCTTGCTTATCTTGTATAACTGGTACAGGTGGGGCCTCTTTTTCTTTTAAAATAATCGGTATCGTTTCTGAAATATCTTCTTGTAATGTAGCAGCTCTTTCGTGTATAGATTTCAATAATTTTAAATCATCAAGTTTATAAATACGAGCATCAGCTGTTTTGGAAATCATATAACCATGTTCCTCTAACAGTTGACTATATTTGCGAACTATATGTTTTGGGATGCCTGTTTTATTCGTGACATCTTTCGTTTTATAGGTAGCTTCCATCATATTTCCTCCCCAAAAAGTATCGTATATATCATTTCAATCTTTTATGAGGACTTCCTTTGAAAAAGAATGTCGGAAGGCTATTAGTTTTCTACAGCATTAGTGAAAAAATGAAAATTTTTGGCGGAATGGCAAGGAATAACTAAAATAATGTCTGAAAACATATACAGGAGAAGTTTGTTATAATAACGGAGGAAAAGAAACTGGTAGAAACATGGAGGTATACATGAAGCAATTAAAAGGTATTATCATTTCAATTATCGCAATTCTGTCTATTTTAGTAGCAGTTTATGAAGTACTTGTGCCAGAGGAAACAAGTGTAAAGAAAACGAATACGTATGATCAAGTGTTAGAATTTCCGAAAGAACGTTATCCAGAGACAGGAAAACATATTACGGATGCTATAAAAGAAGGGCATTCAGAAGTTTGTACAATCGATCGTGGTGGTGCTGCAGATAGAAGGAAATTGTCGTTAGCACCATATCCATCAAAAAAAGGGTATGATCGTGATGAATGGCCAATGGCGATGTGCAAGGAAGGCGGAAAAGGAGCACATATTGAATATATAAGTCCGGCGGATAACCGTGGAGCAGGCTCTTGGGTAGGGAATAAGTTAGATAAATACCCAGATGGTACGCGAGTAAAATTTGAAGTGAAGTAGTAGTTGTATATTTCATAATGAAGGAGAAGGGGAACTATGGAGTTAACGATTTCTTATTCGCAATTAATGTTGATGAACTATGACGGTGAGCAGCCTTATGTAGATTGGACTGATGAAGATTTTGAAAGAGGTTATGCTAAGGCAGATGGAACTGTTATTTTTGAAGCACTTTCTGATTATACTTGTGAAGTGAAAGTGACCCCAGGGAAACATATTGAAAAAGAAGAAGTAGTTAGAACGATTACGGTTCCTTTTACAGTTGAAAATGAAAGTATCGTTATAACGAGTATTCTTTCTAATAAATTTCAAATACCTATTCCAAATGGTGAGTATACAGTTGTATTACAAGCAATTCCTCTTGAAGAGCCAACGGATGATGAATTATATAAAATACAATATGAATTCTTTTTTGAAAGTAAAGAATAAAAAATGGGTTATCCTGAGAAAAGGATAACCCATTTTTGTTATGCGTTTGTTTTTAAAAGGGAACGAGCATCTTTCGCTGCTTGCACCATATGTTCTAAAGCTGGAATAACTTCTTCTGTTCTTCTCGTTTTTAAACCACAATCAGGATTAATCCAGAAATATTTAGGATCACATACTTCTAAAGATTGTTCTACGATTTTATACATTTCATCTTTACTCGGTACACGTGGGCTATGAATATCATATACACCTAGGCCGATGCCTTTTTCATATGTTGTATGTTTTAATGTATCAATAAATTCTCCGTGACTTCTTGATGTTTCGATAGAAATTACATCTGCATCTAATGCGCGAATTGCGTCAACAATATCTTCGAAGTTACTGTAACACATATGAGTATGAATTTGTGTTTCATTTGCTACAGAAGAAGTTGCTAAAAGGAAGGATTGTACTGCCCATGTAATATAAGCATCCCAATCTTTTTCTTTTAGTGGCATTCCTTCACGAAGTGCGGGCTCATCGACTTGGATTACTCTAATTCCGGAAGATTCAAGTAGTTCAATTTCGTGACGAAGAGCTAGTGCAATTTGATACGAAACTTCTTTTCTTGGAATATCATTTCGAACGAAGGACCAATTTAAAATTGTAACAGGTCCGGTTAACATTCCTTTTACAACTTTCTCTGTTAAGCTTTGCGCATAAACTGTTTCCTTAATAGTCATGCCATTAATAAAGGCTACATCACCATAAATAACAGGTGGTTTTACGCAGCGGGAACCGTATGATTGTACCCAACCGTTTTTAGTGAATGAGAAACCAGCAAGACGCTCACCAAAATATTCGACCATGTCAGTTCTTTCAAATTCACCATGTACAAGGACATCAAGCCCAATTTCTTCTTGGTAACGAATCCATTTTTCTGTCTCTTTTTCAATAAATTGTTCATATTGTTCATTTGAAATAACACCGTTACGCCATTCTTTTCGCGTTTGACGAACTTCAGTTGTTTGCGGGAAGCTACCAATAGTCGTTGTTGGTAATAGCGGTAACTCTAGAGCAACTTGTTGTAATTCGTATCGTTTTTCAAATGGAAGAGGACGTGAAAAATCTTCTTCTTTTAGTGCTGTTCGTGCTGCTTTGACATCTTCTCGGTTACGTGCAGCAGATGAACGAATTGTATGATGTACGTTTCGATATGTTTCCAGCTCATTACTAATGCTTTCTGTACCTTGAGTGAGAGCGGAATGAATAAGAACTAACTCTTCTAATTTTTGATTTGCAAATGCTAACGCATCAAACAGCTCAGTCGATAAGTGAGTTTCTTCTGTTTTATCGATTGGTGTATGCAATAAGCTACAAGAAGGCTGAACGATGATATCTTTCGTTTGGACTTGTTTTTGTAACGTTGTAAATAACTCAAGAACTTCATCAAGGTCAGCTCTCCAAATGTTACGGCCATCTATACAACCGACAGCTAAAGTTTTATCAGCTGGGAATCCATATTTTGAAATAGCATTTAGATTACCTTCTTTACCATGAATGAAATCTAATCCAATACCGGATACCGGGAATGTAATAATTTCTTCATAGTTTTCTTCTACGCTATCAAAATATGTTTGTAAAAGAAGAGTCGCATTTGGAACTTCTTTACGAATAGCTTCATAAATTTCTTTTGCTTGTTGAACTTCTTTTTTAGTTAAAGAAGCGAAAATCGGTTCATCAACTTGAATGGCTGGTGCACCAGCTGTATGTAGTTCTGAAAGCAGTTGTACGTAAGGTGCAACTAACTGTTTTAAAATGGTAGGAAATTGTTCTTGTGTATAGCCTTTAGCTAATTTTAAGAAAGTATATGGTCCTAAAATAACAGGCTTTCCATCTACTCCTAATTCTTGTTTTGCCTCTTCGTATAAGCGAAGTGGACGATTATCTTTTAAAGAGATTTGTAATCCCTCTTCATATTCAGGAACGATATAGTGATAGTTTGTGTTAAACCATTTTGTCATTTCGGAAGCTACGTGATCTTTAGAGCCACGCGCCATTGCGAAATATACATCAAGGTAAGATGTAAACTCAGAAAAACGTGATGGAATAAATCCTAGCATATAGGCAGTATCCAAAACGTGATCATAATATGTAAAGTCGCCAATTGGAATGAGTTCAATCCCTTTTTCTTGCTGTACTTTTACGTGTTGAAGGCGAATTTCTTTCATTGTTGTTAAAAATTGTTCTTCATCGATTTTATTGGACCAAAAAGCTTCCAATGTTTTTTTCCACTCTCGTTGTAGTCCGATACGTGGATAACCTAAGTTACTTGTTTGAATTGCCATTTTAAATTCCTCCCTAATTGAAAGTAAGCATTTCCGTTTACTAGGAAATACCTATAACAAAAAGTACAAAGACATAGAAAATAAGCCTTCCTTTTTGTTTTAACACCTCATCATCATCCGTGAATCTATCAGTGTTGTTAAAACAGGCAGGTCTCCTGACTTATGCTTCATATAATTTCTTTTACCTTCCCGTTTTCACAGTGGCACCAAAAAGAAATCTCAGCATTTACAGTGGCGGGACCGTGTTGGAGTTTCACCAAGCTTCCCTTTTAAACACGAAACAAAACTTTCGTGTACCTATTTTCCTTTTGAAAGGAATTTAACAAGCGATATGATATTGAAACAAATTTTAACATAATTTTTGGAATTTTGTCTACTGTTTTAAAATAAGAAAATTCTAAAGTTTTTATTTCTTAGTATTCTGACTTTTTATATTCTGGAGTAACGAATAATATTACAGTATGAAAAGAGAAATTGAGCTATGAAAGAAGTAGGGATGTCTTCTTTCATAGCTCAATCTTCATCTATAGCAACTTCTGAAAGTCGGCCTGCTATAGCATCTTTAAGGAGGGTGTTTAGCCATTGTAATTCAACTGTAATATGCTCAATTACACTTTGCAAAATATATAGTTGTGCACGTGGAACCTTTCCTTTATTACAATCATATATCGTTTGCATAGTATGTAAATATTGAAGAGTATCGTTTTTCTTTTTTTCTAAAATAGGAACTAATTCGTGATCATTGCTAAAGTGAGCGAAAGATAAGGCTGAATAAATAGGTTTATATATTTGGTTTTTGGCTTCGAATTGTTTTAATAGTAAAGTGTGGAATAGTTTTTTGCCTTCTTCTGTTATATGAAAAATCGTTTTGTCAGGTCGATTTGTGTCTCTAATTACATTTGTAATATGAATTGCCCCTTGCTTTTCTAATTGCTCGAAGGCGTAATAAAGTGATCCTTTAGCATATTTAATATAACAATCCATTTGTCGTTCTTTCATAATATGCTGCACTTCATATGGATGTTTATCTCCTTCGAGTAGCAAGCCGAGAATGACTAATTTCATGCTCATGCTGTCTCAACTCCTGTATATAAAAACTTTATCCAGTAAGATCCCCACCCAAAAATTCAGCGGAAGCAAAGAAGTTAGGTGGGGATTAACTGCCCGTAAAAGCCCGATTGGTGTGGGCTAATAATCAGTGGGGGATGAACATCCCCCCACTGATTAAAGTTTCACTTTATACATATTATAAACGGCATATCCTTTTTCATAAAGGAATATGCCGCTTCTTTTTTATATTAACTAACTTGCTTTTGTTTTTCTTTCTTTTTAGGGCCTGTAAAGAGGCGTTCATTTCCCATAAGTAAAATACAAATAATACTTAGTACAGCCGGGATGAGTGCCCAGAAGAATGTATTCGCAATAGATGTAGCGAGAGCTTCTTTAATACCCGCTAATATTTCAGCAGGAATTTTTGCGGTAGCGCCTGGTGATAATAAGAAACTTGTGTCTCCGCCTTTTGGAGCTAATTTTGCTAGTTCAGGGGGGAATACAGAGTTTAGTTTATCTGTAAAAATATGATTTTGAATTGTACCGAAAATCGTTACACCAAGGGTCATACCGAGTGATCGGAAGAATGAGTTTGTTGATGTCGCCGAACCACGGTCCCGCATTTCCAACTTGTGAATAGAAGACATACTTAATACTGAGAATGAGAAGCCAACACCAAGCCCAGCGAGAATCATAAATAGTGTTACGAGTAAACGAGGTGTGTCCATTGTTAAAGTACTTAATAAATAAATACCAAGAACGAAGAAGACACCAGATACCATCATAATGTTACGATAGCTTGTTCGAGAAGCTAATTGTCCTCCTGTTTGACTTCCAATTACAGAACCAACCATCATTGGTGTTAAAATTAATCCAGCATTAGAGGCGGAACCTCCAAGAACGCCTTGAATGAAGATTGGAATATAAACTGTACAGATAATAAAAGCGGCACCATAGAAAAAGGCAACTCCTTGACTAGCTGCGAATAAAGGTTTTTTAAATAGATGGAACGAAATAATAGGCTCGGTTGCTTTTCGTTCTACAAAGAAGAAAATAATAAGCGTAATAACTACTGTTGTAAATAAGCCAATAATTACAGTAGAATTCCAGGCATATTCCTTACCACCAAGTTCTAATGCGAACATTAAGCAAACGATACTTATGACAAGTGTAATAGCACCAGCCCAATCAATTTTTTGTTTTCTAAATTCTAGAGACTCACTGTAGTATTTAGTAATGAAGAAAAAGGAGATAAGTCCTAATGGAATATTAATATAGAAGACCCAATGCCAACTTATATAGTCTGTAATATAAGCACCTAATAAAGGACCGAATACACTAGATGTCCCGAAAACAGCACCGAATAGTCCTGTCATCTTCCCGCGTTTTTCTGGTGGGAAGATATCGTACATAATTGTGAAGGCGATAGGCATAAGGGCACCACCACCGATCCCTTGAATAGCTCTATAAATACTTAATTGCTCAATACTTGAAGCTGTTCCGCAAAGAGCAGAACCGAATAAGAAAAGAATGAGGCCCCCAATATAAAAACGTTTCCGCCCGTACATATCAGAAAGTTTCCCGAAGATAGGCATCCCTGCCATTGTTGCTACCATATAAGCTGATGTGACCCAAACAAACTTATCAAATCCTCCTAGGTCTCCAACGATTGTTGCCATTGCGGTTGCAACGATTGTATTATCCATTGCGGCCATTAATATACCAAGCAGTAAACCAGCAACAACAAATTTTGTCTTGTTGGCTTCTTTTTTTAATGGTTGAGTTTCCAAATATAACCCTCCTTTAGAAATAAGTAAACTATATTAAGTTTTGAGTGCAGTGGATAAAAAATTTTAATGTATAGTTGATTTTAATTTCTTTTCCATAAGTGCACTGATATGCCATAAAGAATATTATAGTCAAATTTGACTATAAGGCAAACTTTTTCTTACGTCAAAATATTCTTTCGTATGAGTAGAGAACGAGTGAGCCATACTGAATATTGCTATGAAGGGAATGAAGTAAATTGTAAAAAAAATTCATAAAGAACACCTTCTGTTAATAGATGAAAAATGGTTTTTTCTTCATATTGTCGAATAGGATAAAAGGAAGAGAAATATTAAACATTGCTTGTAGCAAGCTTTAGTAATTTGGGGAATTCATTGTGTGTATGTTACATCTGAAATGAGGTGAATATATATTATGAAAATATGGGGACGAATTTCGGATACAGGAAAGTATTCAATACCGCTACAACCAGTATTGTGGATTGACGGATCGAAAAAGGAAAACGAATTTCCTCAAGTAGCCGTTACATTACAAATTGGTAGTATGTATACAGAACAGTTTTCGTATGAATTGACCTACGATGTAAACGACATACTTATTATGCGAATTGAAGTGGAAAATAAAGGGGTAGAAATGATTTCGAGAGTTGTTGTAAGTCATATGATTCGAGATTACTTTGCTTATATTCCTAATTCTTTAAAAGTTGATAAGGGGATAAGTGAGTTTTTATTCCAGCTTGTTAGATGGCGAATTGATGATTTGTTACCGAATGAGAAGGTGGAACTACGTTGTAAAATAAAAGCTAATAAAGATAAAGCTCTTAAACAAACATTCTTTCAGGCTACATATACATTTCAAGATAAAGAGATATCATATGGCCCACTGCAAACAAATGAAGTTGTTGTGCGTCAATGATAAAAAGGAACCTGTACAAAAGGTTCCTTTTTTAGTGAAGGTTGTGTTTTTTGAGTATTTTCTTTTGCTCCATTCCTTTTTTTCCTACATAGTTATTTTTGTAGCCAAAGTATAGAATAAATAAAAATGAAACAACATTAACAATAGCGTCGATTTGATCGTTTGTAATAAAGTGTATCCCGAAAGAGGTAAATAATAATTTTAATGATAATAGAAAACCAGCTAGTAAACGCATAGCATCTGATAGATTCTCTTTTTGTAGCATATAGATTACTCCTTTCTATAAAAGTTATATATTATATATATGAAATAGAGTAGAAAAGGTATACAAGCTTAAGCAGAAATGTACATTGCATATGTACATTTTTTATTTTGTAGAAAAACATTATTGATATAGAAACATATATTGGTATAAAAGGGGGAAAAGTATGAAACATAAAGGGAAAATTAGTGGATTATTGCTTGGCAATACTGTGGCAGTTACAGAATGGATTGCACTTCAGGATGTAATTGCAAAACTGGATTCACGATCATTTTATACCGTCTTTATTATTTATATATTGCAAATGATACTAAGTTATTATTTTGGACATTGGTACGATAAAAGAGCGAACGAGCGTATGGGTATGGAAGTAGGAGGAATGGCAAGCAATGATTTTGTTGTTGATTTTTTTGGGAAAGTAGCTGCTTTATCTGAAAGAGATTCTCGTAATATTACAGTGTACATTCTTTCTGTAAAAGAATGGGAAGGATTAAAAGACACGTTGCAAGAAAAAAAGTTGGGAGTGTTAGTACAAAAATTAGAGAGTACCATTGTAAAGACAATTCGGAAGGGTGATGTTGTTACAAAGTGGGATGAAAATAAGTACGTTATTGTAGCAATTGATAATGGTCATGAAACATCAACAATAACAAAACGATTAATGAAAAATATTGAAAGTGAAATAGAAGGTGATTTACTCAGTGTCACTCTTTTATTTGGAGCAGCTAGCTATCCAGTAGAAGGAAAAACGTTTGAAGAACTGTTGAGAAAGTCGCAAAATCAATTGTACCAGTATAGAAATTTGTAGGAAAATGAGTGAAGCTTTGATTTGAAGATATATGATAGGAAGATGTTTTATTTGTAACATTTTTTTGACTTTTATTACAAAAAAACGCCGCGTTTGTAATAAAAGTCTTTAAAAATATATGAAATAAGCATATAATTATGATGGTAGTGCCAATGCAATTTGCACAGTGTGTTTTATTTTAAAAGTGTAGAGGAAAGCAAGCTCTACACTTTTCCTTTTTAGGAAATGAAAAGAATATTTGTAAGTTGTTGCGAGATATCGATTGTACTGTGTAAAATGAACAAAGAGATTAATTGATAGAAAGCTGGAAAGGGAATGATAGACGTGAGAGCGGAGCGATCACCTTTTATCAGGTGAACTATTATAGTCTTATTAAGACTGAGGTGAAATTCCGTGGATATTAAAGTAATACATAGTGTGAACAGGCCTTAAAAAACACGAAGTAGTATACTTAAAGATGGATATGGAATTGCTAAATAATTCAAAAAGAATAATGTAATATCAAGTAATAATTTGTACAAACAATATTAATGATCTTCGTAAAAAAGATGCGAGTGTATAGAACAATTACATATTTTATAACTTTTTTATATTACACGATGGTCGTTTATAAGTAGGAGGAAGAGATGTTGAAATATAGTAAATTAGCAATTGTAACTACATTATCAATGATTTTATTAGCCGGTTGTTTCGGCCCGAAACCAGAAGAAGAATTATATGTAGCGTTTGAAAACGCTGCTAAACAAGAAAAAACAATGTTTGAAGATGCAAAAAAACTTGAGACTTTAGAGAAAGAAGGACAAGAATTATATAACCAGATTGTTCAAGAAGGAAAAGATAATAATCAAACTGTTAAAGAAAAACTGAATCAAGCAGTGAAAAATACAACTGAACGAGAAAAAGTGCTTACAAAAGAAAAAGAAGTTTTAAATAAAGCGCAAGAAGAAGTGAAGTCAGCTGATAAGTATGTGAAGAAAATTGAAGATAAGAAATTGAAAGATCAAGCTGATAAAGTGAAAAGCACGTATGAGAAACGCCACGATTCATTTAATAAAATGTATGACAGCTATAACAAATCTTTAAAACAAGAAAAAGAGTTATATACAATGTTACAAGATAAAGGTACTAAATTAAAAGATATTAGTGAAAAAGTAAAAGTAGTAAATCAATCTTATAAGGATATTGAGTCAGAAAAAGATAAATTTAATGAATTTACAAAGTCTTATAATACAGAAAAAGTAGCTTTTTATAAACAAGCAAATATTAAAATTAAAGAAGAGAAAAAATAAAACAGTTTGGCCTACACTTGGCCAAACTGTTTTATTTTTTTGTATAAGTACGACTATACCATGGAACAGGCTCACTTAATTTTTTTTCTTGTTTTAATGCTTCAGGACCAATATAATCTTGAAGTGTTTTTTTTGCTACTGTTAAAGATAAGGTTGTTTTCGGATTTCGATAGGAGGATTCAAGATGACCAAGATGCGGTAGAATTCGAAAATCTTCTTTCGTAGGAGGGATGTGGAAAAAATAATCGCCTAAACGTATAAGGACATCAGATTGTTGTTGGCTAAAACGTGGGTTTCTAGAAAAATGCAATCCTTCTTTAATTGCTTTTTTTTCAGCGATCAAACGTTCTAAAGCTGTCTTTTTTAACCAGTATAAATATTTAGGATTAGTAGCTGCTTTAGCATGACGATTCACAACGAAAATAGATTGAGCTAGTCGATTAATAGAATGTTGGTTTTGTAATTGAGATTGTGGTTGTGAAGGTTTCATATTGAATCTCCTTTCAATTTTTCATTATTATACCATAAATAAAATAGGTATTTATTATACGCAAAAAGTGATTGTATATATTTTCAATATTAAAGCAATATTGTTACAAAAGACAACTATTTTGTATAATAGTAATAGAATATGTTTTTGAAATTTGATAATGAAAGAGTGAGAAGTTTGAAAGAAATATTAAAACAACAGTATGCCATTATAGATATTGGATCTAATACAATGCGTTTAGTTATTTATGAAAAGCAAAATGGAGGTTTTTATAAAGAGATTGAAAATACGAAAGTTGTTGCTAGGTTAAGGAATTACTTAATTGATGGTGTATTGAATGAAGAGGGAATAGAAGTATTATTACAGACATTATTTCAATTTCAAGAAAGTACAAGATTCCATCAGTTGCATCATGTACTTTGTGTTGCAACAGCAACAATTAGACAGTCGGAGAATCAAGAGGAAATTAAAAAGCTTGTTGAAGGACAAACGGACTTTACTCTTAGAGTATTATCAGAGTATGAGGAAGCGCGTTACGGATACTTGGCGGTTATGAATTCTACATCGTTTTCAGAAGGAATAACGGTAGATATTGGTGGGGGAAGTACGGAAGTTACATACTTTAGAAATAGAGAGATTTTAGAGTACCATAGTTTTCCTTTTGGGGCACTTTCTTTAAAGCGACAATTTATTAAAGGTGATATTCCTACTAAAGATGAGTTAGAGGGAATGCAACAGTATTTAGAGTTTCAATTTCGAACGTTACCATGGTTAATCAATAAGAAATTGCCTCTTATTGCAATTGGTGGTAGTGCTAGGAACTTAGTAAAAATCCATCAAAATTTAATATGTTATCCTATAGCAGGATTACATTTATACAAGATGAAAGAAGAAGATATTGAAAGTGTAAAAGAGGAATTGGAAAAATTGTCGTTCATAGAACTTCAGAAATTGGAAGGATTAGCAAAAGATCGAGCAGATACGATTATTCCAGCGGTTGAAGTATTTCATACACTTGTTAATGTTATAGAGGCACCGGCATTTGTATTAAGTAGAAAAGGGTTAAGAGAAGGTGTTTTCTATGAAGAGTTGACAAAAGATTTGGGGATTTCATATTATCCGAACGTAGTTGAAGAAAGTTTGCATTTACTATCACATGAATACGAAATGGACATGGAATTTGTTATTCAACTTATTAAACATGGAAGATTAATTTGCAAACAACTTGAGGAAATAGGGCTTATTTCTATGACAGTAAAAGACTGGGAAGTGTTCCATCAAGCTGCGAAAGTATTTAATATAGGCAAATATATAGACGAAGAAGCGAGCCGTTTACATACGTTTTATTTATTAGCGAATAAGACAATTGATGGCATGATGCATAAAGATCGAGTAAGGCTAGCGCTTATTGCATCGTATAAATCAAAAATGTTATTTAAACAACATTTATCTCCATTTGAAGGTTGGTTTGATAAAAGCGAACAAAAAAAAATCCGCCTGTTAGGAGCTGTTTTACAATTTTCAGCTACTTTAAATGTAAGGCAACGATCGCTTATTGATACCATATCTATAACAGAAAGCGAAGAGGGATTAACGTTTAAAGTTTTATGTGAACAATCGGCATTAGCAGTAAAAGTACAAGCTGAAAAACAAAAAAAACAGTTAGAAAGAGTATTAAAAACGAATATTAATTTATTATTTGAACTAAAACATTAGGTTGTACGGATGTCTTTACGAAAAATTTACACTTTGTAATATTGTAATTTGATAAAATGAAATTAACTAAATTATAGTAAAAAAGTTTCAAGGGGAAGTGTGAAGAGAATGGAATTATTGAAGGGGAATGCAGTAAATTTAAATGATACAGCTTATTACAATAATCGAGAGTTAAGTTGGTTAGCATTTAATGAACGTGTCTTACAAGAAGCGCAAGATGCAAATAATCCACTTTTGGAAAGATTGAAATTTATTAGTATTTTTAGTTCGAATTTAGATGAATTTTTTATGGTACGTGTAGCGGGATTAAAGGATCAAGTGAGTGCTGGATTTAATCAACCAGAAAATAAAGCTGGCTTAACACCGAAAAAGCAATTAAATAAAATTGCGATAAAAGCCCATGCACTAATGACAGTACAATATGATACATTTAAAAATTATGTATTACCAGCACTTGAGTTAGAGGGAATTGAACGTTTAACATTCAATGATTTGACGAAAGAGCAGCGAGAATTTATAGAAGAGTATTTTGACGAGCAAATTTTTCCGGTGTTAACTCCTGTAGCTATTGATGCATATCGCCCATTTCCAATGTTATTAAACAAAAGTTTGAATTTGGCTACTCTTTTATATGATGAGAAGCAAGCGGAAGAAGAAAACAGGACGAAGTTAGGGATTGTACAAGTTCCTTCATTACTTGAGCGCTTCATAATTTTACCGAGCGAAGGGCAAAAGCATAAATTTATTTTATTAGAAGACGTAATTAGTAGCTTTACTCATAAATTATTTACGGGATATACAGTATCATCTGTTACTCGTTTCCGTATTACACGCAATGCAGATTTAACGATTCATGAAGAAGGTGCGAGAGATTTATTAAAGGTAATTGAAAAAGAATTAAAAAAGCGTAAGTGGGGGGCTGCTGTACGTTTAGAAGTTGGGAAAGAACACATTGATGAAAGAGTATTAGCGTTATTATATGAGGTTCTGGAAGTAAAAGATGAAGATGTATATATAATGGATGGCCCATTAGATTTGACATGTTTGTTTTCTTTATATAAAAAACTAGCTCCTTTATATGAACATCTTGTATATCCAGCTCTTATTCCGCAACCGCCTCAAGATTTAGGTGATGAAGAAGATGTATTTGAAAAAGCAATTGAGCATGATATTTTATTACATCATCCTTTTGAATCATTTCAGCCGGTAGTTGATTTTGTCCGTGATGCGGCAGACGATCCGAATGTACTTGCGATTAAACAAACGTTATATCGTGTAAGTGGTGATTCACCGATTATTCAGGCGTTAAAGATAGCGGCTGAAAAGGGAAAACAAGTGACGGTATTAGTTGAATTAAAGGCAAGGTTTGATGAAGAAAACAATGTTCACTGGGCTAAAGAATTGGAACAGGCAGGCTGTCATGTTATTTACGGTGTCAGTCACTTGAAAACACATAGTAAAATTACGCTAGTTGTAAGGAGAAAAAACGGAAAAATCGAAAGGTTCGTACATCTGGGAACTGGGAACTATAATGATGCAACAGCGAAGTTATATACTGATTTTGGATATATTACATCAAGAAAAGATTTTGGGGTCGATGCAACCAATTTCTTTAATTATTTAAGTGGTTATACAACAAAGCCACATTTTCATCATTTATCGGTTGCTCCATTTGATATAAGAGAGCAATTTATGGATTTAATAGATGAAGAAATCCGTTATCATAGGCAATATGGAAATGGATATATTATCGCTAAGATGAATTCATTAACAGATAAACCGTTAATAAAAAAAATGTACGAAGCATCACAAGCTGGAGTAAAGGTAGAGCTCATTGTTCGAGGAACATGTTGCCTACGACCTGGTATTCCAAATGTAAGTGAAAATATTCGTGTAGTTAGTGTTGTTGGAAGATATTTAGAACATAGCCGTATTTATTATTTCCATCATAATGGGGAGGAGAAAATATATTTATCTTCAGCTGATTTGATGACGCGAAATATGGAGAAGCGAGTGGAAATATCTTTCCCGATATTAGATATTGAAATGAAGGCACGAATTAAGGCGATTTTACAGCTTACATTAGCTGATAATGTGAAAACACGTGAACAAAATAAAGATGGTGATTACTATTATGTTATTAATGGTAGTACAGAAGAAATTGATAGCCAAGTGAAGTTGTTTAAGATGGCGTATCAAAATACAGACGCTGAATAATGAAAAAAAGTAAAAACCTCTTATGTCCATAAGAGGTTTTTACTTTTTTCTACTCATATGCTCCAAAAATGGAAGGATGAGTAGAAACAATAGTTTTATTATAAGCGTGTAATGAGATGGCTCGTTGAGAGAATAATATTTGAAAGAATCGTTACTTTAACCTAGTAATAGTATGGTTGCTGACATGGTCCACCGTAACAAGGATAAGGTGCTGGCGGCGGGAAAGGTGGTGGATAAGGTGGATAAAATGGTCGAGGGCCGAAAGCTAATGCTCCGCCGAGCAATCCACCAGCAATTCCAGCTAGAAAGGGAACGCCAAAAAACGGGAAGAAGCGTGAGTCGCCTACTGGACCAATAGGTGCTGAACGGACTGGAATTGGTTGATAATATGGATACATGAACATACCTCCTTTATTGGACTCACTTTTATCATATGGTAAACGAAACATGGATGAGCGCGTACAAGAAAGGATATGTAAGAAAATAGGCGAATTATTACGAATGTTGGAGTGTGAAAATTGTGATTTCAGGTTTTGACATAAAACGAAATGGGACACGTGTTCTTCCAAGACCTCGATTGACATAGAGAGTTAAATCCTGCATCGTATAGAAGCCTTCAATATAGTCTTTGGCGAGTGATGGTGTAATAATAGCACCTAAAAAAGGAATTTGTACTTGTCCGCCATGGCTATGACCAGAAAGTTGCAAGTTGATTGGATATTTGGAAATTTGCGGCGCGATATCTGGCTCGTGAACAAGAACGATGTTATAAGTATTTTGCCGTGCATGTTGTAATGTTTTCTCTATTTTTGGTTTGCCTAGTAGTATATCATCGAGACCGAAAATAGAAATTTCACTATTATCCATTAGACGAATTCTTTTTTCACTATTTAGCAATAGTTCAAATCCTGATTCACGCATGATGTGCTCATAGTATTCAGTTCCATATCCACCGTGATCATGGTTACCATAAATAGCGAATTTACCGAAGGGGGCTTGTATATTTTTTAAAATGGATGCGACAAAAGGAGTGTCAGTATACGTTTGATAATTATCAATGAGATCTCCGGTAAAAAGGACAATATCTGGATTTACAGCATTAATTTTAGAAACAACTTGAGATAAATGTTGAAGCGAGAAATAGTATCCGAGATGTAAATCGCTGAATTGAAGAATTTTCATACCATGAAAACTTTTTGGGATGAGTTGTGATTTTAATGTGTGCTGTGTAAAAGAAATGAAATGGGGTTCTATATATTTAGCATAGTAGTATCCGATGCCACTGGTTATAAATGAATAGAGACAAGTACGCATACCAATTTTCAAAAAATTTCTTCTTGTAATGTGCGTCATAAAAATATGAGTATACCTCAATGTTTTTATTCCATTTACAGGCTACTCAAATCTCCTTTCAGTTTATTTAAAAATATATTTTACATAATAAAAAATTAGTATAGATTACGAAAAAAATGAATAAAAAGAAAGTTCTTTACATTAAAATATCAGAAAAGTTTAAAAATATAAAGATTTCTATTAAATAAAGTGATAAAATGAATGTGTATTCATTTTTTGGAGGGGATGTATGTGAAAGAAAAGGTAGTTATTATAACAGGTGGATCGAGTGGAATGGGAAAAGGAATGGCGACTCGCTTTGCAAAAGAAGGGGCACGAGTTGTTATTACAGGACGTACAAAAGAAAAACTAGAGGAAACAAAGTTGGAAATTGAACAATTTCCAGGGCAAGTATTACCTGTACAAATGGATGTAAGAAATACGGATGACATTCAGAAAATGATTGAACAGATTGATGAGAAGTTTGGTCGAATTGATGTTTTAATAAATAATGCAGCTGGAAACTTTATTTGTCCAGCAGAAGATTTATCCGTGAATGGCTGGAATTCGGTCATTAATATTGTATTAAACGGTACATTTTACTGTAGCCATGCTGTCGGAAAATATTGGATTGAAAAAGGTATAAAAGGGAATATCATTAATATGGTAGCAACATATGCATGGGATGCAGGTCCAGGAGTTATTCATTCGGCTGCAGCGAAGGCAGGAGTATTAGCGATGACGAAGACGCTCGCTGTTGAGTGGGGACGTAAATATGGAATACGAGTTAACGCTATCGCTCCAGGACCAATTGAACGTACGGGCGGTGCTGATAAATTATGGATTTCAGAAGAAATGGCTAAGCGTACGATACAAAGTGTTCCGCTTGGAAGGCTGGGTACGCCAGAAGAAATCGCTGGTCTAGCTTATTATTTATGCTCAGATGAAGCTGCGTACATAAATGGAACTTGCATGACAATGGATGGAGGACAACATTTACATCAATATCCATTTTAAAAGGGATAAAAAAATGAATGTTTGATTCATTTTTTTACGGTTAAATGTGACGGAATTGTGACATATGAAAGAAAAGTGTTTACAAGAGGTCATATATACGTTATATTTAAGACCTCTTTTTTCTTCATAGTAGAATTGCTAATTCCCCTTAGCATTTTACCCCTCTAATCCCTTCAGGAAAACTGAAGGGATTTTTTATTATTTTTCCGTAAATATCATGTTATAATTTTTGAAAAGTAAAGGGAGGGAAGCACGTTGATAGATGCATTAGATGTAATGAGTAACTTGGATAAAGTCCTTCCTTATTATCAAGCTATTTTTAGTGCTGATGAGCATACTGTAATTGGATATGAAGTAGTAGGACGTATTCAAACAGAAGAGGGCATACAAAGTTTAGCTTCTTTCTTTCACGATGATTCGATTCCAAGTGAATTTCAACTGGAAGCGGATAATATTATAGTAGAAAAAGCTTTAAATCGTTATTTAGAAAGCGATCAAAAATTATTATTATTTATACATCGGAATGCTAATGTATTAATGAATGATGATGATGAAAGCTTGCTTCAACTTTTATTGAGGTATGAAGAACAAGGTTTAAATTTAAAACAAATTGTTTTAGAGATTACAGAGCATGAATGTAAAGAAGATATAGAGCAATTTAATCATTTGCTTATGTATTATCGTACATATGGTATTCAAATTTCGATTAATAAAGTCGGAACGGGTACAAGTAATTTAGAGCGTATTAGCGTGTTAGCACCTGATATTTTAAAAGTAGATTTAACGAACTTAAGGCAAACAGCACTTTTACAATCTTATCAAGATATTTTATATTCTTTATCATTACTTGCTAGAAGAATTGGTGCAACTTTATTATATGAAGAAATAGATGCTTTTTATCAACTGCAATATGCTTGGAAGAACGGCGGAAGATATTATCAAGGTAATTATTTAAAAGAATGTTTACCTGATTTTATTGAAACGAATGTTTTGAAAGAGCGACTAGGTAATGAATGTCATCAGTTTATTCAGCATGAAAAGAAGAAGTTACAAAAAATTTATAATTTAACAGAGATGTTACGCGATCGCATTGGCGATGTTTTATCAAAACAAAAAAAGAATGAAGATATAAATGATTGGTTATTACAATTTAGTCAAAGTGTATCACAGTGTAGTTTTCGTATATTTATTTGTAATGAAGATGGTTTCCAACAATCAGGAAATGTTATGAAAAAAGATGGAGAATGGATTGTGATGCCGGATTATTATATGAAGAACTGGAGCTGGCGCCCGTATTTTCTCGAGAATATAATGAAAATGCGTTTTGAGAATAAGGCGAGGCTTTCAGATTTATATGCAGATATTGAAACGGGAGAAATGGTACGAACATTTTCTTTCCCGATTGATGATGACAACTTTTTATTTATAGATTTATCTTATGAATATTTATATGAAGAAGATGTTTTATTTTAATGCACGAAGAGATTCGTGCATTTTTTGTTTGTTTTTATCATAAATTGGTAATAGTGAAAATGGTGATGAAAATGCTGTCTATCGTTGTAAAGATTTTACGAACGAAATCTGTCCTTTCTTTGCATAATCATTGTTACAATGAATACTACAAAGACAAGTTCTTTTAAAAGGAAGGTGAAAAAATGAGGAAATATGGAATATGGCTTGTTCTATTTGTATGTGTTGCCTTTCTAGTTGGTTATAGTGTTACGACTGTTTTAGGGAAAGAGGAAGTGGAAGTCGATCGGAAAGAAGTATTTACAACGATACAAAAAGGCTATGAAACCCAGTTTTCAATTCGTGGGAAGCATTTGCCGATGAATAAGATGATAGAGACGTTATCACCGTATTTTACAGATAATTTCCTTCAAGTATTTACAGATGAAAATAGCAGAAGTGATAAACAAAGTGGTGAATATTTACTTCCGGCAAAAGAAGCACCGTTTTCTTTTAATTCAGAAACGAAAATGTCGTATGATGAAGAACATAAAAATTTATATGTATATGAGCGGACAAAAAGTGGACAATATCAAATTGTAACATTGAAAAGGGATCAAGATAAATGGAAGTTAGCAGGATATCATGAAAGTCAGGAACTTTTAACTGAAATAAAAAGGTTGCAACAATTATAAAGTGAAACTTTTAATCAGTGGGTGGGAGTTTTACTACCTACAAATAGCGGGATAAGAATAGGAATAGGTATTTACCTATTCCTATTCTATATTGAGTAGTTGTTGTAACTTTTCAATTTGAAAACCTGCAACTACTTCGCCATCAATTACGACTGTTGGAGTTGAATAAGAATCATAGTCGTATAAAAGACGATTGCGAGCAGCAGCGTCTTTTTTTACGTCAAATTCTTCATATGCAACGTTATTATGCTTCAAAAATTCTTTTACAATAACACATGGCGGACAATCGGGTTGTGTATAAACCTCAATTTTTTTCATTGTAATTCCTCCTTTTTTCTGTTTTTTATTATATTCTTCCAGTATAAAAACCGCAATAATGAAGGAGAAATATGTTCTTTCTGTTTTTTCCTTCGCATTTCGACAAATTTTTAGTTGAGTTTCTGGCCAATAACCTTTATCCTAGAGTGTGGAACATTTTTTCTGTTATGACGGATAGAATGAGTATAGCTGTAAAACCTATTGGTAGGAAGATCAGAGAAAGGAGAGATTTCATGTCTCTACTCCAAGGAATTTTAACTCGACTTGTTAGTCTACAAGAACAAGCTGAAAGCGGTGAAGTAGCACAACGCTATTTTGAAGTGAACGGTGAGCGCAAATGTAGCGTGAAATTTTTCGATAAAAGTGAAATGTATGAGTTAGAAGTGTATCAACAAGGTGAAAAACCTCAAGTATATCAATTCGATAATATCGACATGGTTGCAATTGAGATTTACGATATCATTTCTTGATACATATAAAAAAGGTACTGCCACATGGCAGTACCTTTTTTAGTTCTATTACTTTCTAGCATAATGTATAGAAGTTTTTTATTTTTCCTACAATGGTATTAAAATGAAAATTTAATCCGTGCAAGTTTGCTTATCCATGTGGATAATTAGTCCCGTCAACCGGGTGAATATGTGAAGCTAAACTTCTCACTATCGCTGGGTTTTGCAAATAGCGGGAGAAATATAACTAGGAGGTTATCGTATGGAACGTTTACCAGTTGTGATTTGTCCTAATTGTCAAAGTTCTGCTGAGATTATTCATGTATTAACGGCTCAATCTAATCAAAATGTAATTTATACGTGCCAAGTTTGTCACTTTGTAATTCGAAATATTGAAACGAATAAAGGATAGGAAGTTATAATTTTAGTTTTTGTCCCATACAATGAGAATACGAAAAGTCTGTCTAATTGAAAGGACGTGACTCTGTGGACGGTGCACATAAATTTTACAATGTTTCAGAGAGACATTTAAATTTTGATATGGTCTTTAACCGTATTTGTAGTTTCATTGAAAAGGATCCGCGAAATTTGTATCGATTATCCATTGGGACAGACTCGCAAGCGCATCAAAAGGATACGAGGTTTATTACAGCAATCCATATTCATCGTGTTGGAAAAGGTGCCTGGGGTTGTTTACACCATAGATCAGTAAAAGATAAGCCAGCGACCTTACGTGAGAAAATATATTTAGAAACGCAGTTTAGTCAAGAAATCGCATGTCTATTTACGCCTACTCATATACAAACAATATGGGAGTTATTGCATCCTTATGCTCAAGATGGGGCTGGATTCATAATGGAAATTCATTTAGACATTGGGAATGATGGCTTAACAAAAGAATTTATTTTAGATATGACAGAAAAAATTCGAGCGATGGGATTAACTGCAAAAATTAAGCCGGATGCTTATGCGGCGTTTAGCTATGCAAATCGATATACGAAATGATTTTTTTGTATGTGTACGATTGTTACATATCTTTTAATAAAAACTGAATATTACATCTATTAAATAGGTTGAATTTTTTATATAATAAGAGTAACGATGCGAGTGTAAGGAGAGGGGTATATGCAAAGGGAAGTTGTTTTAACGAAGGAAGAAGAAAGTTTACTACTAGATATTTTATTTCAGCAAAATTACGCAAGTGAAATTTTAGCTGTGGAACTTACAGATATTGAGAATGGTTTGAAACAGACAGATGTGATGCAATATAAAAAAATCACAAGGTTATTTTACAGATTAAAAAATAAAGGGTATTAAGCGCTACCGGAATGGTAGTCTTTTTTTTGTGCGGTATGCTAAAATAGCTGTGTGATTGTATTTTTATTGAAATAAATTTAGGACAAAATAATAATATGAAAACGCTGTCATAAAATGTGAATAGAGTTGTGAACATAAGCAGGAAAAAGGGAAAATGGGGGATGTAATATGATTAGTATTCCGAAAGACGAATTTCAACAAATTCTTGTGAAGGATTTAATGATTTCATCGGAAAAAGTAGCTCATGTCCAAATTGGAAATAGTTTAGAACATGCTTTACTCGTTCTTGTAAAATCTGGATATTCAGCGATACCTGTCTTAGATCCAATGTATAAACTACATGGTTTGATTAGTACTGCCATGATATTAGATGGTATGTTAGGATTAGAACGTATTGAGTTTGAAAGGCTCGATGATATGAAAGTAGAGCAGGTGATGAAAGAAGATATACCTGTTCTTAAATTAGACGATTCATTTGCAAAAGCTTTAGAAATGACAATTGATCATCCTTTTATTTGCGCTGTTAATGAAGAAGGCTATTTTGAGGGGATTTTAACACGTCGGGCTATTTTAAAATTGTTGAATAAGAAAGTAAGGCAACATAATCGATAAAGTGAAAAAAGTGACTTCATAGAAACGAAGAAGTCACTTTTTTTTCGTGCATATCACTTGTGTATGTATTATATTTAAAAAGACATAAAACATAAGGAAAGTTTGCGCTGGACAATTGTATTTTCTGAATGAAAGCATTCGGGTAAATTAAGGATGAAAAGCTTATTGAAATAAGGTGTATGGAAGCTAAGGAAAGAGGGAGAAAGTTGCAAATTGATGATTTTCAAATGATGGTTGTGTTAGCTCAGGAATCAAATATGAGAAAAGCGGCGGAACGTTTATTTGTTTCCCAACCTGCGCTGAGTCAACGATTACAATCTATGGAGAAACAATGGGGAATGAAGTTTTTTATTCGCTCACAAAAAGGATTGACAATTACACCTGAAGGGGAAAAAGTTGCAAATTATGCCAAAGAAATGTTGCAAAGGGAAGAAGATATAAAAAGTGAGCTGGCTGTTTTCAGAACGGAAACTCATGGAACGTTAAAAATAGCTGTTGCATCAGTTATTGGTCAATATTGGCTCCCTCCTGTTTTGAAAAATTTTGTGCATAAATATCCTTCTGTAAAGATATCGCTGTTTACTGGATGGAGTAGTGAAGTGCAAAAGCAGTTTTATGAAGGAGACGTGCATGTTGCTATACTGAGGGGAACACAAGAATATAAAGGTCAGAAGCAACAATTATTTGAAGATGAACTGTATTTAGTTGATAAAGAAATAAAAGATATTTCGATGTTAAAAGAAACAAATAGGCCGTTCATTCAATTTAAAAGTGACTCGACTTATTATGGACAAATACAAAATTGGTGGTATGGTTTATTTTCTAATCCGCCTAAGCGAACGATTGTAGTTGACCAAATTGAAACATGTAAACAACTTGTTTTAAATGGTATAGGTTATGCCCTTTTACCTTCTACTGTTTTAAAGGAAGTACAGGAAAATATGTATAAAACACCTGTTCAACTGACGAGAGAAACATGGTTGTTAACAAGTGACTCGGCAAGGCAGTTGAAGCAAGTACAAGCATTTTTAGAAATTATAGAAGAAATTCAAAGGGAAAAATAAGATTATTATCTTGCTACTCGCTCTTTCGTTTGGTAGAGTAACATTATAAATGGATTTAGGAGGCAACAAGAATGAAAATGATGGACGCTAACGAAATTATTTCGTTTATTCAAAAAAGTGAAAAGAAAACTCCTGTAAAGGTATACATAAAAGGGGATTTAAAAGAAGTAACATTCCCTGAAACAGTACAAGCATTTGTGAATAAAAAATCAGGTGTATTATTCGGAGAATGGTCTGAAATTAAGACAATTCTTGATGAGAATAATAAGCACATCGTTGACTACGTTGTAGAAAACGATCGTCGTAATTCTGCAATCCCAATGCTTGATTTAAAAGGTATTAAAGCTCGCATCGAGCCAGGTGCTATTATTCGTGACCATGTTGAAATTGGTGACAACGCTGTAATTATGATGAATGCAACAATTAACATTGGTGCTGTAATTGGTGAAGGTTCTATGATCGACATGAACGCAGTACTTGGTGGACGTGCAACAGTCGGTAAAAACTGTCACGTAGGTGCAGGTGCTGTACTTGCAGGTGTTATTGAGCCACCTTCTGCAAAACCAGTTATCGTTGAAGATGATGTAGTAATCGGTGCAAATGTAGTTGTTTTAGAGGGTGTTACAGTAGGTAAAGGTGCAGTTGTAGCAGCGGGAGCTGTTGTAACAGAAGATGTGCCTCCATACACAGTTGTTGCAGGTACTCCAGCACGTGTAATTAAAGAAATTGATGAGAAGACAAAAGCAAAAACAGAAATTAAACAAGAGCTTCGTCAATTAAACCCAGAGAAATAAAAAGTAAAAAAAGCGTAAGAGCGTAAATGGGCTCTTACGCTTTTTATAGATAGAGGTGCAAAAATGACAGTAAGCAAATTTGTCCAAATTCGTAGAGATCTACATAGAATTCCAGAAATCGGATTTAAGGAATGGAAAACACAACAGTATATTTTAGATTATATAGGAACACTTTCTCATGAATTTGTGGAAGTGAAGACATGGAAAACGGGTGTAATCGTTAAAGTAAATGGAAAAAATCCCGAAAAAATAATAGGTTATCGTGCAGATATAGACGGTTTACCAATTACAGAGGAAACTGGATACGAGTTTGCTTCTATTCATGAAGGAATGATGCATGCATGTGGCCATGATGTACATACAACAATCGGTTTAGGCCTTCTAACGAAAGCTGTGAGCGAAAGAATAGATGATGACCTTGTATTTCTATTCCAGCCAGCAGAAGAAGGACCAGGCGGTGCTCTTCCTATGTTAGAAAGTGAAGAGTTAAAAGAATGGAAACCGAATATAATTCTTGGTCTTCATATTGCACCAGAATACGCTGTGGGGACAATTGCAACGAAAGAAGGACTGTTATTTGCCAATACTTCAGAATTATATATTGATTTAAAAGGGAAAGGTGGCCATGCTGCCTATCCGCATACTGCAAATGACATGATTGTTGCAGCGAGTCATCTTGTTACACAGCTTCAATCCGTTATTAGTCGCAATGTAAATCCTCTTGATAGTGCAGTAATTACAATCGGGAAAATTACTGGTGGTACGGTTCAAAATATTATTGCAGAAAAATCTCGTTTAGAAGGAACGATTCGAACATTATCAGTGGAATCAATGAAGCGTGTGAAAAGCAGAATTGAGTCAATTGTTGCAGGTATCGAAGCTTCTTTCCAGTGTGAGGCGATTATAGATTACGGAGCAATGTATCATCAAGTATATAACCATGAAGAGTTAACGAGAGAGTTTATGGAATTTGTACATAAACAAACTGATATGAATGTTATTACATGTACTGAGGCAATGACGGGTGAAGATTTTGGTTATATGCTTCGAGAAATCCCTGGATTTATGTTTTGGCTTGGAGTAAATTCAGAATATGGTTTACATCATGCAAAATTAAAACCAGACGAAGAAGTGATTGAAAAGGCAATTACATTTTTAAGCCAATATGTAAAGTGGAAAGGGAATAGAAAATAAAACTTCCACTTTCTTGAAGGTTCCAAAAAACTTTTTGTTCTGAGGTGTAAGTAACGCTCGTATAGATTGATTTTAGACATTTATATACAAATGGAAGAATTAAAGTTAATTGTACTGTTTTAATAATGAGCAGGGGGTTTAGCCACTGCTCATTATTAATTATTTGACTAACTTATATATGTTTACTTTTAGTATGAAAAGTGTGTAAAATCAATGTGAAACATAGAAAAAAGGGTGGGGAATTACGTGCAAATTAGCAGTGCGATTTTATGTTTCGTCTTATATGCGTATGTTATTATTGCGGCGGTTTATTTTGGGATAAGTTTTTATGCCTATCGTCTAGTAGATAATAATGAATATGACGAAACATACAAATGGGTGAAGAGATATTTATCACCTGTACTAGAAATTATGAATGGGTTTGTGCTCTTTTTATTTATTGGATTAATTGCTTTTTCAACGAGTTTAGTAGGGAATAAAACTACGTTATTTGTATTGGGTATCATTATTTTTATGTTGTTAGGAATAAGGATTGGTAATACGGTCTTTTGGAATGAAAGAAAAGTAGATGGTTGGACGGGAATGTTAATTCCGTGCATGTTAGCTGCAATCGTGACAAATATAGAGCATGAATATTATCAATTACATTTTTGGCTTATTATCGTTTTAACAATTCTTTCTGTTTTGTATATAAGCACAGTAGTACTAACATATATTGCACATGAAAAAGGAGATGTTAAAGGCACTCGTTTCTTTAGAGGACGGGCATTATTTTGGAGTGTGCCGACGATGGTAGTTATCGCGCTTATTGCGATATTAGTAAATGGATATCAATTTTCTAATTGGCAACTATTTTTAGAAAATTGGTGGATCTTTATCTTTTCGTTTATTGCTTTTTTAGGTGCAACGCATTATTTATTCCATCAACATCATTACATATGGGCGTTGTTATTTGCATTCACACAGCTTCTATTTGCCTTTTTTGGTCAAGAAACATTATTATTCGTTTTTGAAACATTTAGTTCTTTTGGAAATATATTTGTATTTGCTATGCTACTTGTTGGTATCGCTTTTTACTTGCAACAATATTTTTATATACAAAAACAAAAATAAGAGCTAATCATAGTTTTTGTGACGCATATAAAGTGTGTTACACTGAAAATAAATAGTACTTGAAGTTATTGGAGGAATTCCCGTGGGTGAGAAAGAAAAAGAATTTGCTGTCATTGGACTTGGTCGCTTTGGTGGAAGTATTTGCCGAGAACTAGCTCAATTAGGAATGGAAGTAATGGCAATCGATTCAGATGAGGATAAAATTAATGAATTTGCAAATATAGCTTCGCATGCTGTAATTGCAGATTCAACAGATGAGATGGTATTAAAAAGCCTTGGTATTCGAAATTTTGATCACGTAGTCGTTGCTATTGGAGATAATTTAAATTCAAGTATTTTAACGACTTTGATTTTGAAAGAGTTGGGTGTAAAAAATATTACTGTAAAAGCTCAAAATGATTATCATGAAAAAGTGTTAAGTAAAATAGGTGCAGATCATATTGTGCATCCAGAACGTGATATGGGAAAAAGGATTGCTAATAATATTGCATCAAGCAATGTGCTAGACTACCTTGAGCTTTCAGATGAGCATAGTATTGTAGAGATTATTGCGAATAAAAAAATTGATGGGCACTCTTTAATTGAATTAGATATTCGTGCGAAGTTTGGATTGAATATTGTAGCAATTAAACGAGGCAAAGAAGTTATCGTATCCCCTCGAGCTACGGAGAATATTCAAGCAGGAGATATATTAATTGTCATTGGTCATGACGATGAAGTGGATCGATTTAAACACTTTTTAAGATAAGAGAAAAGAAAAGGACAATGCCTTCATGGCATTGTCCTTTTTCTTATATTTCCATAATGATTGGTAAAATCATTGGACGGCGTTTCGTTTTCTCATATAGGAATGGAGCTAATGTGTCTGTAATTTCATTTTTAATTTCAGACCATTGTGTTGTTTTACGCTCCATTACTTTTTCTAAATGAGTTGTAATTAATGTTTGTGCATCATTGATTAAATCGCTACTTTCACGCATGTAAACGAAACCGCGTGAGATGATATCAGGTCCTGCTGCAACTTTAAATTCTTTCATATCAATGCTTACAACTACAATTACAAGTCCTTCTTCAGAAAGGATACGACGATCGCGTAATACGATATTGCCAATATCTCCAATACCGTTTCCATCAATGTAGACCGAACCAGATGGGATTTTTCCAGCTACGCTAGCTTCATCCGAACGTAAAGCAAGAACATCGCCATTATCCATAATGAAGCAATTTTCTTCAGGGATGCCACAATCATTTGCTATGTTCATGTGCATACGCTGCATACGATATTCACCATGAATTGGCATGAAGTACTTCGGTTTAATTAGACGTAACATTAATTTTTGTTCTTCTTGTCCACCGTGTCCACTTGTATGGATATTTGAAAGTTTCCCATGAATTACATCAGCGCCAGCGCGGTACAACATGTTAATTGTACGACTTACGCTAATTGTATTTCCTGGAATTGGTGAAGAAGAGAAAACAACTGTATCTCCAGGAATAATTTGAATTTGGCGGTGTGTACCGTTTGCAATACGTGAAAGTGCTGCCATCGGTTCACCTTGACTACCTGTACATAAAATAACAACTTTATTAGCTGGTAAGCGGTTTAGTTGAGATGCATCTATGAATGTATCTTTCGGGCAACGAATATAACCAAGGTTTTGTCCAATTTCAATCGCTGCTTCCATACTTCGACCAAACACAGCTACTTTACGGTTGTTTTCAACAGCAGCTTCAACAACTTGTTGTAAGCGGTGAATATTTGATGCAAAGGTTGCGAATATAATCCGTCCTTCTACTTTACGGAAAATGTCTTGAATGCTATCACCAACGCGACGCTCAGACATAGTAAAGTTTGGAACTTCACTGTTCGTACTATCAGATAATAGACATAGTACGCCATCTTTACCGATTTCAGCCATTTTTGTTAAATCAGCTGGTTCACCAACTGGTGTGAAGTCAAATTTGAAGTCACCTGTATGAACAACTTGACCTTGAGGTGTTTTCACAACAACGCCGTACGAATCTGGAATACTGTGAGTTGTACGGAAGAAGGATACAGACGTTTTTTTGAATTTAATAACGTCATCTTCTTGAATCTCGTAAAGTTTTGCTTTACGAAGTAAGCCGTGTTCTTCTAATTTGTTTTTGATGAGTGCAATTGCTAATTTTCCGCCGTAAATTGGAATGTTCACTTGACGTAATAGGTAAGGGATTCCGCCGATATGATCTTCGTGACCATGTGTAATGAATAACCCTTTAATTTTATCTTCGTTTCGCACAAAATAAGTGTAGTCTGGTATTACATAATCGATTCCGAGAAGTTCGTCCTCTGGAAATTTAATTCCAGCATCAATTATAATAATTTCATCTTGAAATTGAACAGCGTATGTATTTTTACCGATTTCACCAAGCCCACCGAGAGCAAATACAGCAACTTGGTCGTTTTTTAGAAATTTCATATCGCTATACGATTTCCGCTAATGTTAAATCAGCGTTTTCTTTTTCATATTCAAGATGAGCGCCAGTAACAGACTGAACAAACTCGATATTATATGCGAACTTATTTAATTTTGTACGAACATCCTTTTCAGACGTAGCCTCTAAATATAAAACTTTTGTATTTTCACGTACTGGAACCTCAGTTAATTTTTCTTGATAAAATACTTTAAAAATCATTTGGAAAACCTCTCCTTGTCTATGTTTTGCATTATCTGTTACTTATTATAAAGCAAACAGTCACGATTTTCATGTTTTTTCGAATGAGAATGAAGAAAAAGCCCGAAATGGGCACAATTTAAGCGACTGTCTTTTTACGGACTAGACCATTTAAATAACGCTTGAGCTTTTTCTTCAGCTTCTTCAGCATGATTACTCCTTCCTTTCCTTATTTTAAACATGCCTATTACTAGTGAAAACTCTATCTCTGATATAAGAGATAGGACAAAAGTGAATGGTGAATCTTGTCCTTTCCCATACAGTGAAAGTTATTCTATAGTAACGATCAGTAGCCGTTAGTTATAGGTATAGTATGAGGAAGAATGGAAAAGAAAATTCATCCGAACAAGTATCTACATGTTTTACTAATATATATATGCAAAGTTTACAAATAAGGTCAGAAAGGGAACGCTTTCTTCACAGATGTTTAATATGTTATACTTTTTTTTAGAATTTGAAAAGTGATATTCAAAATAGGAATATAGAGTCTCAGAAAGGATTTTGACAAATGAATGATAAAATTGTCTTTTTTGATATTGATGGAACATTATTAGATCATGATAAAAAAATTCCGCAATCTACACGAGATGCAGTAAAACAGTTACAAGAAAAAGGTGTACATGTAGCAATTGCGACAGGGCGCGCGCCATTTATGTTCGAAGATATTCGTAAGGAACTTGATATACATAATTATGTTAGTTTTAATGGACAATATGTTGTCTTTGAAGATGAGGTAATATTTAATAATCCGTTACATCCAGATGCTTTACATAAGTTTACTCAGTTTGCAAAACAAGAAGGATATCCACTTGTATATCTTGACCATCAAGATATGAGAGCATCAGTGGAATATCATGATTATGTGAAAGAAGGCTTTGGAAGCTTAAACTTTGAGCATCCAGCATATGAGCCTAATTTTTATGAGGAACGTAATATTTATCAAACACTACTTTTTTGTGAAGTAAATGAAGAGGAAAAGTTTATTAATCATTATCCAGATTTCCATTTTATTCGTTGGCATGCATATTCAATGGATATCATTCCGAATGGTGGTTCTAAGGCAAAAGGAATTGAGAAATACATTGAAAAGTTAGGTTTTAATCGTGATCAAGTGTATGCATTTGGAGATGGCTTAAATGATTTAGAAATGATCGAAGCCGTTGGCACAGGTATTGTGATGGGAAATGGCCATGAAGACTTGAAAAAACTTGCAAATCATGTGACAAAGGATGTTAATGAAGACGGTATATATCATGGACTAAAGTGGGCTGGATTGCTATAAGTGAATATGGAACCCATTTCATAATAAAAAGGCGGAAGATTAACTTCCGCCTTTTTATTATTATCGCTCTAGAGGTTTGGAATCATCAGGAGCGGCAAAAGGATTTTCTTTATTGATATGGTCATAGAACATAACGCCATTTAAATGATCAATCTCGTGTTGGAATACGATTGCTGGTAAACCTTTTAAACGTAATTTTACTTCTTCTCCGTTAATAGAAGTTGCTTTTACTGTAATTCTTGTATAACGAGGAACATAACCAGGTACTTCGCGGTCTACAGATAGACAGCCTTCACCACCCTGTAAATATGTACGTTCAACAGAATGGCTAATGATTTTTGGATTGAATAATGCATGGCTATATAATGTACCATCCGCATCGGTTACATGAACTGCAATCATTTTTTTTGAAACACCGATTTGCGGAGCCGCTAATCCGATTCCAGGGCGTAAACTATATTTTTCAGCCATTTCAGGATCTTGGCTATTTATTACGAATTCAATCATTTCTTTTAAGGTAGTTGTATCTTCTTCGCTTGCCGGTAAGGACACCTCTTCTGCAACGTTGCGCAAAATAGGATCTCCTTCGCGAATAACATCTTTCATTGTAAGCATATGTAATCTCTCCTTTCCTCTTTAGTCTACCAAAGGAGATGGAAAAAGTCATCGGCAAGAAAGGGAAGGCATTTTGGAAATCGTTCTATTATAGAGTAGTTATGTATGTGATAAACAGAAAAAGACGGCAAAGCCGTCTTTTTCTTTCCATAGTTGTTTCGTTTTACAATTAGCGAATGCAAGCAGCACCAACGATAATTAAAAGAATAAACAACACAACGATTAAGGCGAAGCCGCGTCCAGACCCGCCACAAGAACCGCCATAACCGTAGGAAGGATATGAACAAGTTGGATAGCAATATGAGTATCCGTACATGAGATGACCTCCTTTATCATTTCCCGCTAATACTGCGGTTACTATAATGTATGGAAGAGAGGGTAGAAATGTATAGGTATTTACCTAAAAAAGGAAGAGTAGTTTGTATATTTTTGTTGCGAAGAGAGAAAAACTAAAGAGAATTAAATCGTTTACATATTATTCTAAGAGAAAAAATAAGTGAAAAAGGGAATAATATAACAGTAGGTCAATGCTTACTAATACAGATGTAAAAAATAAAAACACGTTTGTGTAGTAGAAACCTGCATATTATTTATAAAAAAACGTATTCAAAGTAATTGACATCGTAATTAGAATAGTTGTAAACTAAAAAACGTGATCAAGATTGTATTAATATGTTTCTGAAAAAACATTAGTACAGATTGTTAGGTACACAAAATTATTCTCAACCGACATACAAACATGTTGGTTTACATCGTTGCGCTTTTTAAACTGGAAAATAGCCAGTGAAAGCGTTTCAGAATATGGTTCAAGAGAGGAAGAGGTGAACGGAATGGGTACTAAAACAAAAAAGACCCTATTTAATGTTGATGAGCAAATGAAAGCTATCGCAGCTCAATTTGAAACATTACAAATTTTAAATGAAAACGGTGAAGTTGTGAATGAAGCAGCTATGCCTGAATTATCTGATGATCAATTAAAAGAATTAATGCGTCGTATGGTGTATACTCGCGTATTAGATCAACGTTCTATTTCTTTAAACCGTCAAGGACGTTTAGGTTTCTACGCACCTACAGCTGGACAAGAAGCTTCTCAATTAGCAAGTCATTTCGCACTTGAAGCAGAAGACTTCATCTTACCAGGATACCGTGATGTACCACAATTAGTATGGCACGGATTACCATTATACCAAGCATTCTTATTCTCTCGTGGACACTTCATGGGTAACCAAATGCCTGAGAATGTAAATGCATTAGCTCCACAGATCATTATCGGTGCGCAAATCATCCAAACTGCTGGTGTTGCGTTAGGTATGAAACTACGTGGTAAAAAATCTGTTGCAATTACTTACACTGGTGACGGTGGTGCTTCACAAGGTGACTTCTACGAAGGTATGAACTTTGCAGGTGCATTCAAAGCTCCAGCAATCTTCGTTGTTCAAAACAACCGTTATGCAATCTCTACTCCAGTAGAAAAGCAATCTGCAGCTAAAACTGTAGCACAAAAAGCAGTAGCAGCAGGTATTTACGGAATTCAAGTAGACGGTATGGATCCATTAGCTGTATACGCAGCAACTGCTTTCGCTCGTGAGCGCGCAGTAAATGGCGAAGGCCCTACTTTAATCGAGACTTTAACATTCCGTTACGGTCCACATACAATGGCTGGTGATGACCCAACTCGTTACCGTACAAAAGATATCGAAAACGAATGGGAACAAAAAGACCCAATCGTACGCTTCCGTAAGTTCTTAGAAGCTAAAGGCCTATGGTCTCAAGAAGTTGAAGAGACAGTAATCGAAGAAGCAAAAGAAGATATCAAACAAGCAATTGCTAAGGCTGACCAAGCTCCAAAACAAAAAGTAACTGATTTAATGGAAATCATGTACGAAAAAATGCCTTACAACTTAGCTGAACAATATGAAATCTACAAAGAAAAGGAGTCGAAGTAAGCCATGGCTCAAATGACAATGATTCAAGCAATCACTGATGCTTTACGCGTTGAAATGAAAAATGACCCTAACGTACTTGTATTTGGTGAAGACGTTGGTGTAAACGGCGGTGTATTCCGTGCTACTGAAGGTTTACAAGCTGAATTTGGTGAAGATCGTGTAATGGATACTCCACTTGCAGAGTCTGGTATTGGTGGACTTGCAGTTGGTCTTGCACTTGAAGGATTCCGTCCAGTTCCAGAAATCCAATTCTTCGGTTTCGTTTATGAAGTAATGGATTCAATTTCTGGTCAATTAGCTCGTATGCGTTACCGTTCTGGTGGACGTTGGACTGCTCCAGTAACAGTTCGTTCTCCATTCGGTGGTGGTGTTCATACTCCTGAACTTCATGCTGATAGCTTAGAAGGATTAGTGGCTCAACAACCTGGTCTAAAAGTTGTTATTCCATCTACTCCATACGATGCTAAAGGTCTTTTAATCTCTGCGATTCGTGACAACGATCCAGTTATCTACTTAGAGCATATGAAATTGTACCGTTCATTCCGTCAAGAGGTACCAGAAGGTGATTACACAATTGATTTAGGTAAAGCTGATATCAAACGTGAAGGTACAGATGTATCTGTTATCGCTTACGGTGCTATGGTTCACGCTGCATTAAAAGCTGCTGAAGAACTTGAAAAAGAAGGTATCTCTTTAGAGGTTGTTGACTTACGTACAGTTCAACCATTAGATATCGAAACAATCATCGCTTCTGTTGAAAAAACAGGTCGCGTAGTTGTAGTTCAAGAAGCTCAAAAACAAGCTGGTATTGCAGCTAACGTTGTAGCGGAAATTAACGACCGTGCAATCTTAAACTTAGAAGCTCCAGTTGTACGTGTTGCAGCTGCTGATACAGTATTCCCATTCTCTCAAGCAGAGAGCGTATGGTTACCAAACCACAAAGATATTGTTGAAGCTGTAAACAAAGTAATGAACTTCTAATTTTTAGCTTTTCATGTGCAAAAGAAATCAGCACATGCTGGTTTCTTTTGTACATATTCCATAATAATGAAATGAATCAGGGGGCTGAATTCCGTGGCATTTGAATTTAAACTACCAGATATCGGTGAAGGTATCCACGAAGGTGAAATCGTAAAATGGTTTATTAAACCAGGCGATGAAGTAAACGAAGACGATGTACTTCTTGAAGTACAAAATGATAAAGCAGTAGTAGAAATCCCTTCTCCTGTTAAAGGTAAAGTACTTGAAGTACTTGTAGAAGAAGGAACAGTTGCAATCGTAGGAGATACATTAATTAAATTTGATGCTCCTGGATACGAAAACCTTAAATTTAAAGGTGACGATCATGATGAAGCTCCAAAAGCTGAAGAAGCAGCAGTAGAAGCTCCAGCAGCGGAAGCTACTCCAGCAGCAACTGCAGAAGTAGTAAATGAGCGCGTAATCGCTATGCCATCTGTTCGTAAATACGCTCGTGAAAAAGGTGTAGACATTCATAAAGTAGCTGGTACTGGTAAGAATGGCCGTATCGTAAAAGCTGACATCGATGCATTTGCAAATGGTGGACAAACTGTAGCAGCAACTGAGGCTCCAGCAGCAGTAGAAGCTACTCCAGCAGCAGCGAAAGAAGAAGCACCAAAAGCACAACCAATCCCAGCTGGTGAATATCCAGAAACTCGTGAGAAAATGAGTGGTATCCGTAAAGCGATTGCGAAAGCAATGGTTAACTCTAAACACACAGCTCCTCACGTAACATTAATGGACGAAGTAGATGTAACAGAACTTGTTGCTCACCGTAAGAAGTTCAAAGCAGTAGCAGCTGACAAAGGTATTAAATTAACTTACCTTCCGTACGTTGTTAAAGCTTTAACATCTGCATTACGTGAATACCCAATGTTAAACACTTCTTTAGACGATGCATCTCAAGAAGTAGTTCATAAACATTACTTCAATATCGGTATCGCAGCTGATACAGACAAAGGTCTATTAGTACCAGTTGTTAAAGATACAGATCGTAAGTCTATCTTCACAATCTCTAACGAGATCAATGATCTTGCTGGTAAAGCACGTGAAGGTCGTCTAGCTCCAGCTGAAATGAAAGGTGCTTCTTGCACAATTACAAACATTGGTTCTGCAGGTGGACAATGGTTCACTCCAGTTATCAACCACCCAGAAGTAGCAATCCTTGGTATCGGCCGTATCGCTGAAAAACCAGTTGTGAAAAACGGTGAGATCGTTGCAGCTCCAGTATTAGCATTATCTCTAAGCTTTGACCATCGTTTAATTGACGGTGCAACTGCTCAAAAAGCGTTAAACCAAATTAAACGTCTATTGAATGACCCACAATTATTAGTAATGGAGGCGTAATAACAATGGTAGTAGGAGATTTCCCAATTGAATTAGATACAGTCGTTGTTGGTGCAGGTCCTGGTGGATACGTTGCGGCAATTCGTGCAGCACAATTAGGTCAAAAGGTAGCAATCATTGAAAAAGCTAACCTTGGTGGCGTATGCTTAAACGTTGGATGTATTCCTTCAAAAGCGTTAATCAATGCAGGTCATCGTTATGAGAATGCAATGCATTCTGATGACATGGGTATTACTGCAGAAAACGTAAAAGTTGACTTTACAAAAGTTCAAGAATGGAAAAACGGCGTAGTTAAGAAATTAACTGGCGGTGTTGAAGGCCTTCTTAAAGGTAACAAAGTTGAAATCATTCGCGGTGAAGCTTACTTCGTAGATGCTAATACATTACGCGTTATGACTGAAGATGCAGCTCAAACTTATACGTTTAAAAATGCTGTTCTTGCAACTGGTTCTACACCAATCGAAATTCCAGGATTCAAATACTCTAAACGTGTTATCAACTCTACAGGTGCTTTAAGCTTACCTGAAATTCCTAAAAAACTTGTTGTAATCGGCGGCGGTTACATCGGTATGGAATTAGGTACTGCATATGCTAACTTCGGTACAGAAGTTACTGTAGTAGAAGCTGGCGACGAAATCTTAGCTGGTTTCGAAAAAGCTATGAGCTCTGTTGTTAAACGCGCTCTACAGAAAAAAGGTAACGTAAATATCCATACAAAAGCTATGGCTAAAGGCGTTGAAGAGACAGAAACTGGCGTAAAAGTTAGCTTTGAGGTTAAAGGTGAAATCCAAACTGTAGAAGCAGATTACGTATTAGTAACTGTAGGTCGTCGTCCAAACACTCAAGAAATCGGTCTTGAGCAAGTTGGAGTTAAAATGACTGACCGCGGCATCATCGAAATCGATGAGCAATGTCGTACAAATGTACCAAACATCTATGCAATCGGTGATATCGTTCCTGGACCACCATTAGCTCACAAAGCTTCTTACGAAGGTAAAGTAGCTGTAGAAGCAATTAGTGGCCATGCATCAGCTATCGATTACATCGGAATTCCTGCAGTATGCTTCACTGATCCAGAATTAGCATCTGTTGGTTACACTAAAAAACAAGCTGAAGAAGCTGGAATGACTGTAACTGTATCTAAGTTCCCATTCGCTGCTAACGGTCGTGCATTATCATTAAACAGCACTGACGGTTTCTTACAACTTGTAACACGTAAAGAAGATGGTCTTCTTGTAGGTGCTCAAGTTGCAGGTGCAGGTGCTTCTGATATTATCTCTGAGATTGGTTTAGCTATCGAAGCTGGAATGACAGCTGAAGATATCGCTCAAACAATCCATGCTCACCCAACATTAGGTGAAATCACAATGGAAGCAGCTGAAGTTGCTCTTGGAATGCCAATTCACATTGTAAAATAATTTAAGTAATGTAAATAGCCCTTCTCTTATTGGAAGAGAGGGGCTATTTTTATTTTCATCAAATGACTTGCAAGGTCTTTAAACGTACTTGTCGAATGAATATATAATACTTTAACAAATGATTCCGGCTTAACTTACTTCAAAGGTAATATATATCATCCTATAATATGTAATTGATTCAAACGTAACCCCATATATTAATAAAATAGAGCATGTCAAAGGAGAAGGTTCCATGAAAATATTACATGTTATATTTTATCATTTACTACTATGGAGTGGCTTTTCCACTGTATTAACATTATCGAATGGTGATAAGTTTCATTATAAAGTTATTCTTTTTTTCGTATTTCTATATTTAGCCTATGTAATAGCATATTTTGTATTGCACGTAAGAAAGCAAGCTTTATTTCTTACATGTTCGAATTGTATATTATTTTTAATCATATTATCTATTTTTTAAATTAGCGTTTATAAAAATACATTGTTCTTCCATTAAATAATTGTAACTCTCCTTCTAATTTCTTCGCTAAAAAACGGCAAAATTCATTTGCTTTCCCTTTGTCACCAAATGTTGCATTAGGTGGTAAAGAAACTTGGATGAAAGATTGTTCATTTTCTATACCAACACCAATATAAATTGAGTCATACCGGTCGTGATTGGATTGAAGTTTTAATGTTGTTGTAGATGTATCTAAAATTTCATAAGGAAAAGCGGTATTTGTATACGTGTAATTAATTTGGGCACCAGTTTTAGAAGTAACTGTTTTATAATAATGAAAAAGTTGTTTTATATCATCTATTGAAACTGATTGTTGGTTGGATTTCGGTACAAGCGTAATAAAGGCGTGTTGCATATAAGTTCCCCCTAACTTAGTAGAATACTATCATTCTACATCCTACTGAATTTTTTGACAATTAAAAGGAGTATTACATGTTTTGTTTAATATACTATTAATGAAACGTGATGTAGAAAGGTGGAAACCAATGTTTGAAAAATTGTATGATGAGCATGAAAGTGTGAAGGTACGATTTTTAGGGTTTATGACACATGATACACGTTATGATTTTGGTGTTATTTATACAAATATGTTTTTTGGAAAGCCGCTCATTGTTTGTATGCAAACAGGAAGGTCTACTTTACTCGGACGAGATGATGTAGAGAATGTTCAATATATACAGGAGATTTTTAAATTAGGATCAGAAGAGGAAGCAAAGGAGTTAGCTCAGTTTTTCAAATTTCTAGTTCCGTCAACTTCTTTACATGCGGAATATGAAGAATAATTAATGTGAAACAGTCGTACTTATAAATATGGCTGTTTTTTATTTGAATATCGCATACTAATTTAAATTTAAAATATTTAATGTGTTATACTAAAAACCTATTGACGTAAAAAGTATAACATATTAAAATAAAGACAGAAAGTTAAGCGGTTACAAAAAGTTTTTGGGATTATAAACTTAGGGGGAAATGAAAAATGGGAACAATCGTATGTCAAGATTGTGAAGGTACAATTGCACACTTCGAAGATGAAAAAGTAACGGTACTTTACGGGAAATGTGGATCTTGCGGATGTGATCACACAGAGCATACAAAAGCCCAATAATTGATAGGAAATGGACAGCTAAAAGTTTTTAGGACCATAAACTTAGGGGGAAATGAAAAATGGGAACAATCGTATGCCAAGTATGTGAAGGAACAATCGGACATTTTGAAGATGAGAAAACGACGGTACTTTACGGAAAATGCGGAACAAATTGTGACTGTGCTAGAAAAGATAATGCGAAAGCTTAATGATAAATAAATAGATTACTATTGAAACTCAGGGGGAAATGAAAATGGGAACAATCGTATGCCAAGTATGTGAAGGAACAATTGGACATTTTGAAGATGAAAAATCAACAGTACTATACGGGAAATGTGGATCTCATTGCGAATGTGACCATAAAGAACATACAAAAGCTTAATAATAAGAAAAAGCGCCTACATGTGTAGGCGCTTTTTTAATAAATTGTAGTTGTATGACCAACTGTTGCAACGATTGCATCATCCCTAATCGGAATAAAGCTTATGGAGGTCTGTGGTGTACTAGAAGAAGCGTATTGGCTCATTATACGACTATCGATACGGGTAATAGTATCGGTCAAGAAAGCTGAAATAAAAGCGTAAGGGACTCGTCGTTCATTTAATGAATAAATAATTTCTTCTTTTGTTTTTACACCTACGCCATGCCCGTAAAAAAAGAAATTTCCTAAATAGATTGTATTTTCTCCTTGCCATTCAATCGTAGCTGGATTTACTTGTGGGTTTTTAAAGTAAACGAGGTCACCTGGAACAAGATCGCCACCGTTTTTTGTTATAAGCCTTAGATCTTGGTCGTAGTCCCATGTATAAAGTAAAAGGTTTGCAAATAGACGATTGAAAGTTTCTTCCTCATACAATGATAGTAAAGCTTTATAAAAAATAATGATCATAGCGGTTGCGCATTCAGTTCCATATAGTTTTCCGTTTTTGAAAATATCCTGTATGGCAATAGAAGGTGGTATGTTTGGAAGAAGCTCGAATCCCCCAAGAGACGTTCTTTTCCAATACTGGGGGTTGCAAAAGGATTGTTGAAATGTACGAAATTGAAATCCACTTTGAAAAAGCTCTAGTGCAGAGATAATAATATTAACTCGTAAATTGAGATCAAAGCTGAGTTCATCAGCTGTTCGGAAGGAATAAACTTCTTGATTTCCTGCCATTATTGATAAAATTTGTTGTTTCTCTGCTGCAAATGGCTCATATTCATTTGTAATATAAGGATGTACAATAGAACGGCCTATTACAATCATAATAGTATCCCCACCTATACGTTACATTCTTAAGTATCGTATGAAGAAAAGGAAAAAAGGTGAAAAAAAAGCCTATCAACTGATAGGCTTGTACTCTTTAATAACACGTAATGTTTGTAATGTCATATCTTCAGGACCTTGTACAGGTAAACCTGCTTCTAAGTTTTTACGAATATACTCTAAGTTTTCTTGTGTAATAATTTCCCCCGGAGTAAAGATTGGAATCCCTGGCGGATAAACCATAACAAAATCAGCTATAATACGACCCGCTGCATTTTCAAATGGAATGACTTCTGTTTCCGAATAAAAAGCATCTCGAGGAGAAAGTGCTAGCACTGGAATTTCTGGAATCTCTACTTGTACTTGAACACCTTTATCTGCCCTATTTCTAAATGTTGCTGCTAAATCTTGTAATGCTGCAATAAGTGTATTTGTATCACTTTCTGTATCTCCCAAAGTGATAAGACATAGTATGTTGTATAGATCTGAGAGTTCTACTTCAATGTTATATTGCTCTCTAAGCCATACTTCAGCTTGGTGGCCGGTAATACCTAAATCTTTTACAGATACAATTATCTTTGTAGGATCATAGTTAAAGGTAGCATCTGTACCTAACATTTCTTTTCCAGGACAGTAAAGATGCTCAATAGAATTTATAGCATCACGAACATGCTCAGCTAATTGTATTGTTTGTTCTATGAGTGCTGTTCCTTCTGTAGCAAGACGTTTTCTCGCAACATCAAGGGATGCTAACAAGATGTAAGAAGTTGATGTAGTTGTAAGCATGCTAATAATAGATTGGACATGCTTTACATTCACTAAGCCTTCTTTCACATTAAGAATAGAACTTTGAGTTAAAGAGCCTCCTAATTTGTGAACACTTGTTGCTGCCATATCCGCACCAGCTTGCATCGCTGACATAGGTAATTCATCGTGAAAATGAATATGAACACCATGAGCTTCGTCGACTAGTACAGGGATGTCATAAGAATGTGCTAATTGTACAATCTGTTCTAAGTCTGCAGCAAACCCAAAGTACGTTGGGTTAATAACAAGTAAGCCCTTTGCATCTGAGTGCTCTTCAAGTGCTTTTTTGACAGATTGAATTGTGATTCCATGAGAAATACCGAGCTTCGGATCGATTTCAGGATGCATGAAAATCGGTTTTGCACCTGAGAAAATAATAGCTGACATTACTGATTTATGCACGTTTCGTGGTACTAGGATTTTGTCACCAGGACCGCAAACGCTCATCACCATTGTCATAATAGCGCCACTTGTACCTTGAATAGAAAAGAAAGTATGATCTGCACCGAATGCTGCTGCTGCTAAATCTTGTGCTTCTTTAATCATACCTTTTGGATGATGTAAATCATCGAGTGGCGCAATATTAATTAAATCAATTGCTAATGCATTATGCCCAATAAATTCGCGAAATGTAGGATCCATGCCCTGTCCTTTTTTATGACCAGGAATATGGAATTGAATTGGATTTCGCTTACTGTGCTCAACTAAAGCGGTAAACAATGGTGTTTCGTATTGGGACAATCTATACACCCCTTCTTCTTCATAATATTTAGTGTAATTTGTTTTATATAATCCTGCTCTAAAAAAGTGTAGCCCTTTTTAGAATAAGGCTTGTTTTTCTGCCATTCAAAAAATCGTTTTTGAGATGGTAGCTTCACTTTATTTTCTATAAAACAAAAGCATTATATCACCAATAATTATAGATGTATAGAAAAAAATCTTTTTAAGGTGAGTATGTTTAATAGTTAGCCTCAACTAATGAATAGAGGAAGACAATTCCATTAAAATGAATAAATAGTGTATAATGCAGAGTGGCTATAATGAAGAATAAAATATTCTCTTTAAGATAGCATAATGAAACAAGAAGAAATGATAAATGAGGTGCGAAATGGAATATCAATATCCGTTAGATTATGATTGGTCAAATGAGGAAATGGTTACAATGGTGAAGTTTTATGAAGCGATTGAGAAAGCTTATGAAAAAGGAATTATAAGAGAAGAGTTAATGGGTTTATATCGTCGTTTTAAAGAGATTGTTCCATCGAAAGCAGAAGAAAAGAAAATTGATAAAGAATTTCAAGAAGTAAGTGGATACTCTATATATCGTGCTATTCAAAGGGCAAAAGAAGTCGAAGAACAAAAGCTTGTAAAAATGTAAAAAATATTTTGAAAAATAAAAACCGAAGTGATATAATGTGATAACAACTAAAAACGGACAATATAAATTGTCCGTTTTCTACTATCGATTACAAAGTGCATATAAAGGAAGGAGTGATTGCATCGTAGATTCAATCTTAGCAAGGAATTGTTCGTTGGTCATTGCTGAAAACTCCTCTGGTGATATATGAATACCAACTAATAATTCTGCTTTTTTTACAGTAGCTAATCGTTCAATCATCTTTTGTAAGTCTTCGGTTTCAAGTGTTTTATGTAATTTCACACTTGGTTTAGTATGGTCAATGGACCAAACGAAGTCATTTGGAATATTTGTTTTTAAATCATTTAAATGTTCTAAGAAGGCATGAGCCGTCTCAACTTTTTGTGGACACTCATAGATTAAACCAAAGTATATGAAGGCATGAGTACCCCATAAGCCGATTTGGAAATGCGGTAGCATTTTATATCCTCGTTTATTTGTTGAAAAAGCAACCCAAGTATCGTTTGGTGGATTGACTTTGCGGCGTGCGTGTTTTGCAACATGATAAAAAAAGTTCTCATCAGTTTGTTTGGATAAGTATTCTGCAAATTGTTCCCCTAAAGCTTCTAGCTTAGGATGAATGTTCGTTTTAATTGCACTCATTCGTTCTTCGAGACCATCAACTGTAAAGACATCAAAATCAGTTGACTTGAATGTTTGAATTGTCATGATTGTTCCTCCAACTCCTATTTTGCTTTTATTTTAGCATAGCTTGTACTATTCATAAAAAAAACAGCACAAAAAAATTTAAATAAAAAAATATAATTTTGTTGCATAGATGATTTATCCAACATAGTATAGTATAAAACAAAAAATCAGAAAATTGAATTAATTCTAGTCCGAGGGCAGACGAATATTGGGAGGAGGCAAATAATATGAGACAGGTGATTAATGCGTTAAAGAGAACAGATGCTGAAAAGAGAATACCGGTGCTACGTTTGGAGCTAGATTATGAATTAGCAACTTTATATGATGCGATGATGGAAGATGATAACCAGAAAAAAGAAGAGTGTGTACAAAAGTTAGAAGTGTTAAGACTTGAAATGATTCGTTTAGAAGCGTAATAATAGTATATGTATAAAAAATTAGTTGGTGCGAACCTTATAAAGGGTTCGTTTTTTCTGTGAACAGTATAGATCGGAGTGTTTAAACATGCAAGAAGTATGGAAAGACATCGATGCACACGCCAAACGGTGGATTCGGGATGCAGGAGAGCATTTAATGGCATCAATGAAAAAAGCACTTATTATAGAAACAAAATCAAATGCAGCTGACTTAGTTACAAATATGGACCGAGAGATAGAACAGTTTTTAATTGGGAAAATTAAAGAAACATTCCCGAATCATAATATTTTAGGAGAAGAGGGTTATGGAGACGAGATAACGTCTTCTGACGGGGTTGTTTGGTTAATTGATCCAATTGACGGCACGATGAACTTTGTTCATCAAAAAAGAAATTTTGCGATTTCAATTGGGATTTATGAGAACGGTATCGGAAAGATTGGACTTATATATGATCCAGTGCATGATGAACTATATCATGCAGTCAAGGGATCTGGAGCTTTTTGTAATGATATATCAATTCCTCCATTGGAAAAAGGAACTGTAGAGCAAGGTATTGTAGCTTTAAATGCGATATGGCTTACAGATAATCCATTGCTTAATATGGAAAGTATGATGGCACTTGTTAAGAAAGCAAGGGGCACAAGGTCATATGGCTGTGCAGCGTTAGAGATGGTATACGTTGCAACAGGAAGAATAGATGCATATGTAACGCCGAGATTATCACCATGGGATTTTGGCGGAGGGCAGATAATTGTAGAAGAAGTTGGAGGTAAGGTGACGACATTCTCTGGAGCGCCACTTTCTATCATAGAGAAGAGCAGTGTGTTAGTTGCAAAACCAGGAGTGTATGAAGAAGTGTTATCGTTTATATGAGAGCAACAAAAAAAGTAAGAGGCTGTGTATAAGCTTCTTACTTTTTAGCGTTATTGTGATTTGCGCATTTTTCTTTTTGTTACAAAACCGTATCCAACTGTAACAAATGTGCCGATAATGCAAATAATAATACCGATTGGACTATTTTCAGCAATCATAATGCCGATACCGATTAAGAAAATAACACCGATAATTGCAGTTAATAAAAAGCGATATTGAATGTGTTCCATTTCTTCACCCTCCAATCTCATTTTACTTTCACAAAAGTAAGAATACAACTATATTTTCATTCTTGCTTTTATTTTAATTGCTATTGTATCCCCTTCGCTCTTATAATAGAGAAGGATTAAAAAGACATTAGGAGTTGGACATGTTGAAAAAACGACAAGATTTACGTAATATAGCAATTATTGCCCACGTTGACCATGGTAAAACAACACTTGTTGACCAGTTATTACGTCAAGCGGGGACTTTCCGTGCGAACGAACACGTTGAAGAACGCGCAATGGATTCAAATGATCTAGAAAGAGAACGCGGTATTACAATTTTAGCGAAAAATACAGCGATTCACTATGAAGATAAAAGAATTAACATTTTAGATACACCTGGTCACGCTGACTTCGGTGGAGAAGTAGAACGTATCATGAAAATGGTTGATGGTGTTTTACTTGTTGTTGATGCATATGAAGGTTGTATGCCACAAACACGATTTGTTTTAAAGAAAGCTCTTGAGCAAAACTTAACTCCAATCGTAGTTGTAAACAAAATTGACCGTGACTTCGCTCGTCCAGATGAAGTAGTTGATGAAGTAATCGACTTATTCATTGAGCTTGGTGCAAACGAAGATCAATTAGAGTTCCCAGTTGTATTTGCATCAGCAATGAACGGAACAGCAAGCTTAGATTCAAATCCAGCAAATCAAGAAGAGAATATGAAATCATTATTCGATACAATTATCGAACATATTCCAGCACCAATTGATAACAGCGAAGAGCCACTTCAATTCCAAGTAGCACTTCTTGATTACAACGACTACGTTGGACGTATTGGAGTTGGTCGCGTATTCCGCGGTACAATGAAGGTTGGACAACAAGTTGCTTTAATGAAAGTAGACGGAAGCGTGAAGCAATTCCGCGTAACGAAATTATTCGGTTACATGGGATTAAAACGTCAAGAAATTGAAGAAGCAAAAGCAGGGGACTTAGTAGCCGTTTCTGGTATGGAAGACATTAACGTAGGTGAAACAGTATGTCCAGTTGAACATCAAGATGCGTTACCATTATTACGTATTGATGAGCCAACACTACAAATGACGTTCCTTGTAAATAACAGCCCATTTGCAGGTCGTGAAGGTAAATACATTACATCTCGTAAAATTGAAGAGCGTCTTCGTTCACAATTAGAAACAGATGTAAGTTTACGTGTAGATAATACAGATTCTCCTGATGCGTGGATCGTATCTGGACGTGGGGAACTACATTTATCTATCTTAATTGAAAACATGCGTCGTGAAGGTTATGAATTACAAGTATCTAAGCCAGAAGTAATCATTAAAGAAGTTGATGGCGTAAGATGTGAGCCTGTAGAGCGCGTACAAATCGATGTACCTGAAGAATACACTGGTTCTATTATGGAATCTATGGGTGCACGTAAAGGTGAAATGTTAGATATGGTGAATAACGGAAACGGTCAAGTTCGCCTTACTTTCATGGTTCCAGCACGTGGTTTAATTGGTTACACAACAGAATTCTTAACATTAACTCGTGGTTACGGTATTTTAAACCATACATTCGATTGCTACCAACCAGTACACGCTGGACAAGTTGGTGGACGTCGCCAAGGTGTTCTAGTTTCACTTGAAACAGGAAAAGCATCACAATACGGTATTATGCAAGTTGAAGACCGTGGTGTAATCTTCGTTGAACCAGGTACAGAAGTATATGCTGGTATGATTGTCGGAGAACACACTCGTGAGAACGACTTAACAGTTAACGTTGTGAAAATGAAACAACAAACTAACATTCGTTCTGCGACGAAAGATCAAACTTCAACAATGAAGAAACCACGCCTAATGACTTTAGAAGAATCATTAGAGTACTTAAACGATGACGAGTTCTGTGAAGTAACTCCAGAATCAATTCGTCTACGTAAAAAGATTCTTGATAAGAGTGAGCGCGAAAGAGCTGCTAAGAAAAAGAAATCTGTTGAAGCGTAAAAATAAAAAAACAACGCCCTTTATAAAGGGCGTTGTTTTTTTATTTTGTTTATTTTTTTAGAATATTTACTCTTTTTTGTGGACAGTATTTTTTTTGCGAGTTACTCTTGTATTAAGTGTATAAAGAAAATTGCATTTTACTGCTAGGGGGGAAGAGTGTGTTAGAAAGGATGTCTTTTTTTGCAAAATTGTGTAAGGTAGATGAAAATCCAGAGTTAGGAATGTGGTTACTTTATGGGACGATTATTATATTAAGTGCTCTCGTTTATAATTTAGGGTTTGCTAGAAAGTTGTCTGTACTAAAAAATATTGTGATATACATATCATTAGCAATTGGATGCACAGTATTAACCTTTTTTGCTGTGTTTTTACCTGTTGGAGAAGGACTTGTTGTAGCGGCAATTGTACTTGGAATTTATAGACTGCGTTTGCGTCAAGCGAAACAACAAAAAGCAGGATAAGAAAGGGGAGTTTTCATGCGTTCAGTACAAGATGCACTATATAATTGGTTAACAATTAAAACAGTTGCGGAAGCACGTCCAGATGATAGTGCTGCAAAAGAAACATATTTGTTATTTCAAAATATGGTATATGAAGAACATAAATTAAGAAATGTGGAAGTCGAAAAGAACGAGGAAATGTATTTAATTACATATGAAATAAATGGAGAACGGAAATCTGCAAGGTTTCCGTTAGAAGCCATTGATTGTTTTTTGGATCAGATGAATCGTGAACCAGAAAAATATAAATAAGTCCTTATCTATATGAGTAAGGACTTATTTACATTTTACCAATCATCTTCGATTTTTTTATCACGATATAATCGGAAATTACCACTTGCATGACGTTCCATTGTACGCTCTGCAATTCGTTCCGAACATTCCATGCACATATATGTATGAATAGGGCGATTACGCAGTTTTTTTGCCATAGGATTTTCATCATCTAACATATCTTTTTTATCACAAATCATACATTTGACTCTCATTTCGTCACCTCAATACGAATTCTATCAGTATAAGTATATCATGGAAGTATAATGTTTTTGAATAATAGTGGGAAAAAATAATATTTTCGCAATTCGAAAAATAAGTTATGATAAGGATATACCAAGTATATTTGGAGGTGAAAATATGGCGAATGTAGTAGAGCCTACCTTAACAGAGGATTTAGTACAAACGTTGCGTAAAGAGTGTATTGTTATGATAGCAACGACAGATTTCGAAAAACAAGTTCCTAACGTAAGTGCTATTTCTTGGGTGTATGCAGTGAGTAAAACTAGTATTCGATTTGCAGTAGATCAACGTTCACGTATTGTGGAAAATATACGTCATAATACAGGTGTGGTATTGACTATAATGGCGAATGAATCCGTATTTTCTATAAGTGGTGCAGGTGAAATTTTGACAGATAGAATGGAAGGTATTTCTCTAAAATTAACTGTAATAGAAGTAAAGGTGCAAGAAGTGCGTGATGTTATGTTTTATGGAGCGAAACTTGCAATTGAACCAACATATGAAAAAACATATGATCTTCGGGCAGCGAAAAAGCTGGATAACGAAGTCTTAGTAGGGATAAGAGAATTATAAAGATGCTAAATAAGAAATTCGTTTATTCACTTTTGTAGTCGGTTATTGTGATTTAACGTTAATAATTATAATAAAAAGTAATATATTGAATAGAAATGAATAAAGAATAAATAAAAGGTTTAATGACTATGATTTTCGATTCTACCTCGTTTACACGGTACATATAATTATAACAATGGTTCGTCCATATTTTATGGATGAAACCCTTGTTCTACAAATTTAAAAGTGGAGTCAGGGGGTAACAGGTTGGATAAAATTTATGTGTTAGATACGAATGTACTTTTGCAGGATCCTTTATCTATTTTTTCATTTGAAACCAATGAAGTAGTGATTCCAGCAGTTGTATTAGAAGAGGTTGATTCGAAAAAACGTTATATGGATGAAGTAGGAAGAAACGCTCGTTATGTATCTAAGTTAATAGATAAATTTCGTGAAATAGGAAAGCTGCATGAAAGTATCCCGCTAGAAAACGGCGGAACATTTCGTATTGAATTGAACCATCGTTCATTTGTGCAACTACAAGATATTTTTGTAGAAAAAACAAATGATAATCGAATTTTAGCTGTAGCAAAAAATCTATCTTTAGAAGAACAGGAAAAAGAGGACGGGAAGTCTGTTATTTTAGTAAGTAAAGATGTACTCGTAAGGGTAAAAGCTGATGCAATTGGTTTGAAGGCTGAAGATTATTTAAGTGATCGCGTAATTGAAGTAGAAAATATATATTCTGGTTTTTTAGAAGGATATATATCAAAAGAACAATTGGATTATTTTTATGAGAAAGGTGAATTGCCTCTATCTGAAATTGCGAATCATCCTTTTTACCCAAATCAATTTGTAGTAATGAAAGATGCATTAGGGGGCTCTAGTTCTGCGCTTGGCATTGTGGATCACTTAGGGAAGAAGGTAAAGAAACTTATTTTTCACAATGAACAAGTGTGGGGGATACGACCACGAAACGTGCAGCAAATTATGGGATTAGAATTGTTGCTTCGTGAAGATATTCCGCTTGTAACGTTAACGGGGAAAGCCGGCACAGGAAAAACGTTACTTGCGTTAGCTTCGGGACTTATGCAAACAGAAGACTTAGGGTTATATAAAAAATTACTTGTGGCAAGACCAATTGTTCCAGTCGGAAAAGATATCGGTTATTTACCAGGAGAAAAAGAAGAAAAATTAAGACCATGGATGCAGCCAATTTTTGATAACCTAGAGTATTTATTTAATACGAAAAAGCCAGGAGAGTTAGATGCTATTCTAGCTGGAATGGGTTCGATTGAAGTAGAAGCCCTTACTTATATACGCGGGAGAAGTATTCCAGATCAGTTCATTATCATTGACGAAGCACAAAATTTAACAAAGCATGAAGTGAAAACGATATTAACTAGGGTAGGGGAAAAGAGTAAGATTGTATTGATGGGAGATCCTCAGCAAATTGATCACCCATATTTAGATGAATATAATAATGGCTTAACGTATGTTGTAGAGAAGTTTAAAGAACAGCGTATTAGTGGTCATGTGAAGTTTGTTAAAGGAGAGCGATCTAATTTAGCTCAACTAGCAGCAGATTTATTGTAAAAAAGGAGTGAGCTTAAGCTCACTCCTTTTCTTTAAATAATTGTAAATTTACGGATGTTACGGATTGGATTTTGTTGATTAGATCCATCATTGAAATAGAGATGAACAGGCCCGTCTTCTTTTAATGGTTTTCCTTCTTTTGAAAAGCCTAGTATAGCATTTTTGACAGTTTCTAATGGAAGTGTCATTGTATGATCTACCGTTTCAATTTCAACTTGCGTAGCGTCCTCTAAAATTTCAGCGTTAGCAAGGAATGGATGAAATGGTATACCAAATGTTCCAGTAATCAGCTGTTCTTTTTTATATTTCTTCACACTTTGTTGTATTGGAGGAAAAGCGGCACCATCACGGATTTCGCGATCCCAATGTTCTGAAGTGTTTTTTAAATAAGTTTCTAGTTCAGACGTGTTTTCTCTAGTTTCATCAAAGTAAGTTGTCAAATCTACTTTTCGATCATCAAAGATCCAAACAGTTGGATCAATAGTGATTGGAAAACGTACTTTTCCGTTAATAAATAAAATTTCGCTCATTGTTGTTCCCCCATTTGTGTTATACTCCCACTTTTCAGTATAATAGTATTAGACACTGTTGTCACAAAAAATGTTTCTATTGCAATTTATTAAAACTATCGCTAATATTAATAGATAGGATAGAGGAGAGTAGGACGGAAACGGAGGGAATCAATTTGGCGTCTGAGACAGTAGCAAATCATCAGGAAAAGGCACTAGCCCTTCTACAAGCGGATGCAGAGAAGATTTTAAGACTTATTAAGGTGCAAATGGACCATCTTACAATGCCGCAATGTCCATTATATGAAGAAGTGTTAGACACACAAATGTTTGGACTATCCCGCGAGGTCGATTTTGCAGTTCGCCTTGGTCTTATTGCAGAAGAACAAGGGAAAGCAATGTTAGGTGAGCTCGAACGTGAGTTATCTGCACTTCATGAAGCATTTACAAACAAACAACAATAACGGGTTCAAATAAGGGGGCTCAAACTAAATTAGTTTGAGCTTTTTATTTGTATAATAAAGCAGGAAGAATCAATGTACATATGGAATACAACAATAATTAAATTGAAACAGAAAGAGGAAATGAAATGAAAAAAGTATGGAAATCAATGGATTATTCATTATTACTTCCTCTTGTTATCTTATGTGTGCTGGGAGTAATAATGGTATATAGTTCTAGTTCCATTGTTGCGATTTCGAGGCATAACTGGCCGGCAAATTACTTTTTTAAAAAACAATTAATAACTTTAGCTATTGGAACGGTATTGTTAGTAATTGTAGCTTCGTTACCTTATAAGTTTTGGAGGAAACGAATAATTTTATCCGCGATGGGGCTAGGGAGTATTGCTTTACTAGCAGCAGCCTTGATTTTTGGTAAGGAAATAAATGGTGCAAAAGGTTGGATATTAGGTATACAGCCCGCTGAATTTGTTAAACTATCGATTATTATTATATTAGCTCGCTTTTTTGCAAGGAGACAAGAAACAAATACACCTGTTTTTAAAGGGTCGGGACTTACACTTGGATTTGTTGGAATGGCAATGTTTTTAATTTTAAAGCAAAATGATTTAGGTACCGATTTGTTAATTGCAGGAACAGTAGGGATTATGTTTCTTTGTTCAGGAGTAAGGATTAATTTATGGATTAAACGAATTGTTTTAACTTCTATAGTATGGATTCCAGCTCTATATTTTTTGGCTAATTATAAATTAAGTGGATATCAAAAGGCACGTTTTTCAGTTTTTCTTGATCCATTCAATGATCCTCAGAATGATGGATTCCAATTAGTAAATTCTTTTATTGGAATTGCTTCAGGAGGGCTAAATGGTCGAGGATTAGGAAATAGTGTGCAAAAATATGGGTATTTACCAGAACCGCAAACAGATTTTATTATGGCTATTATATCTGAAGAATTAGGTTTTATTGGTGTAGCTATTATTTTAATTTGCTTGCTACTTATTATTATTCGTTCATTCAGGATTGCTCAAAAATGTAACGATCCTTTTGGAAGTTTAATTGCAATCGGAATTGCAAGTTTAATAGGAGTACAAACTTTTGTTAATGTTGGTGGTATGTCTGGATTAATACCGCTTACGGGAGTGCCTTTACCATTTATTAGTTATGGTGGAAGTTCCTTAATAGCTAATCTACTTGCGATGGGGATACTACTCAATATTGCTAGTCACGTGAAACGACAAGAGAAACAACAGAATGGATTAATGAAAGAAAAAGAACAAAATGGACCACATCTTGTAGTTGTAAAATAAAAACACATTGTGCTTTAGAGCATGATGTGTTTTTATTTTTAAGTAGTTTTAAATGTGATGTATTAATATATCTTTCGGTTAAACGATATATCACATTTAGTTTAATGTGATATACAATTAAGTTGTTAGAAAAGGAAGAGGTATGCTATACTATTTTTGTGAAACAAATTGCACAGAAAACTTATCATTTGTTAAAAAATAAGGTATGATGGATAAAAATAAAGTGAAGCTTTCTAAGTATAATATAATGTGGAAAGTGAAGAACTTCACGCTTTTTAAGGTGTGTATATATTTTATCTCTAGAGTGGTAGGAAAGTAGAGGGGGAAAATCATGACAAAGCTGCAACGTATTCAAAAAGTATTGGTAGCTAACCGTGGAGAGATTGCAATTCGTGTGTTTCGAGCTTGTTCGGAACTTGGATTAAAAACAGTTGCAATCTATTCTAAAGAGGATAGTGGTTCTTATCATCGCTATAAAGCCGATGAGTCCTATTTAGTTGGGGAAGGAAAAAAACCAATTGATGCTTATCTAGATATTGAAGGCATTATTGAGATTGCAAAAAGTAATCATGTAGATGCAATCCACCCTGGATATGGTTTCTTGTCAGAAAATATTCAATTCGCTAAACGTTGTGAAGAAGAAGGAATTATCTTTATCGGTCCGAAAAGTAAGCATTTAGATATGTTTGGAGATAAAGTGAAAGCAAGAACACAAGCGCAGCTAGCACAAATTCCAGTTATACCTGGTAGTGATGGTCCAGTAAATTCATTAGAAGAAGTCGAAAAATTTGCTGAAAAGTATGATTACCCGATTATTATTAAAGCATCCCTTGGGGGTGGCGGTCGTGGTATGCGTATTGTGCGTACTAGTGAGGAATTAGGAGAATCATATAATCGAGCGAAATCAGAAGCGAAAGCAGCCTTTGGTAATGATGAAGTTTACGTCGAAAAATTCGTTGAAAAACCTAAACATATAGAAGTACAAATTTTAGCAGATGAAGAAGGCAATGTTGTTCATTTATACGAGCGTGACTGTTCTGTACAACGTCGTCATCAAAAAGTTGTAGAAATTGCACCGAGTGTATCACTTTCAGATGATCTGCGTCAGCGTATTTGTGATGCTGCTGTGAAGTTAACGAAAAATGTAAATTATTTAAATGCAGGAACAGTAGAATTCCTTGTAAAAGATGATGAGTTTTACTTTATTGAAGTAAATCCACGTGTTCAAGTAGAACATACGATTACAGAAATGATTACGGGAGTAGATATTGTTCAATCACAAATTTTAATAGCTGATGGACATGCATTACATAGCAAAATGGTAGGTGTTCCGAAGCAAGAGGAAGTAGTTGTACATGGATTTGCAATTCAATCTCGTGTAACAACTGAAGATCCGCTAAATAATTTTATGCCGGATACAGGAAAAATTATGGCGTATCGATCAGGCGGTGGTTTTGGTGTACGTCTTGATACAGGAAATAGCTTCCAAGGTGCAGTTATTACACCGTACTACGATTCTTTACTTGTAAAAGTTACAACTTGGGCACTTACTTTTGAGCAAGCTGCTGCAAAAATGGAACGTAACTTAAAAGAATTCCGTATTCGTGGTATTAAAACAAATATTCCATTCCTAGAGAATGTAGTAAAACATAAAAACTTCTTATCAGGAGAATATGATACTTCATTTATCGATGCGTCACCTGAATTGTTCTTGTTCCCGAAACGTAAAGACCGTGGAACGAAAATGTTAAATTACATTGGTACAGTAACAGTAAATGGTTTCCCAGGGGTAGGTAAAAAAGAAAAACCAATATTCCCAGATGCTCGTATTCCATGTTTAAAACATTCAGAGCCAATCCAAAATGGAACGAAACAAATTTTGGACGAGCGTGGAGCGGACGGATTAGTAAAATGGGTACAGGATCAAAAGCGTGTACTTTTAACGGATACAACATTCCGTGATGCACACCAGTCATTACTTGCAACTCGTATTCGTACAAAAGATTTACATCAAATTGCGGAGCCAACAGCGAGAATGTTACCGAACCTATTCTCAGCGGAAATGTGGGGCGGTGCAACATTTGACGTTGCGTATCGTTTCTTAAAAGAAGATCCATGGGAACGATTACTAGATCTTCGTGAAAAAATGCCGAACGTGTTATTCCAAATGTTACTTCGTTCTTCAAACGCAGTTGGATACAAAAACTATCCAGATAATTTAATTCAAAAATTTGTGGAATGTTCTGCTCAAGCAGGCATTGATGTATTCCGTATTTTTGATAGCTTAAACTGGGTGGAAGGCATGAGAGTTGCAATTGACGCTGTACGAGACACTGGTAAAATTGCAGAAGCAACAATGTGCTACACAGGGGATATTCATGATCCACTGCGTAGTAAATATGATTTAAATTACTATAAAAATTTAGCAAAAGAGTTAGAAGCATCAGGAGCTCACATTTTAGGTATTAAAGATATGGCGGGCTTACTAAAACCAAATGCAGCATATGATTTAGTTTCTGCATTAAAAGAGACAGTGTCGATTCCAATTCATCTGCACACGCACGATACGAGTGGAAATGGTATATTAACGTATACGAAGGCAATTGAAGCGGGTGTTGATATCGTCGATGTAGCAGTGAGTTCTATGGCTGGTCAAACGTCACAACCAAGTGCGAACACGCTATACTATGCATTAGGTGGAAACGAAAGACAACCAGATGTTAATATAGATTCTTTAGAAAAACTATCTCATTATTGGGAAGATGTACGCAAATACTATGCACCGTTTGAAAGTGGTATGAATGCGCCGCATACAGAGGTATATATGCATGAAATGCCGGGTGGGCAGTATAGTAATCTTCAGCAACAAGCGAAGGCGGTTGGTTTAGGAGATCGCTTCGATGAAGTGAAAGTAATGTACCGCCGTGTGAATGACATGTTTGGAGATATTGTAAAAGTAACGCCATCATCAAAAGTTGTTGGTGATATGGCATTATTTATGGTTCAGAACCATCTGACAGAACAAGATGTTTTAGAGCGTGGACATGCGATGGACTTCCCAGGGTCTGTTGTTGAAATGTTCTCTGGTGATTTAGGTCAACCGTACGGTGGTTTCCCGAAAGAATTACAAAAGATTATTTTAAAAGGGAAAGAGCCATTAACAGTAAGACCAGGTGAATTACTAGAGCCAGTAGATTTCGAAGCGTTAAAAGAAGAATTATTCCATAAACTTGGACGCGAAGTAACGATTTTTGATGTAGTGGCATATGCTTTATATCCAAAAGTATTTATGGATTATGAAAAAGTTGCTGAGCTTTATGGAAATGTATCTGTACTTGATACACCGACGTTCTTCTATGGTATGAGACTAGGTGAAGAAATTGATGTAGAAATTGAACAGGGTAAAACATTGATGGTTAAACTAGTATCAATTGGAGAACCTCAGCCGGATGGAAACCGTGTTCTTTACTTGGAATTCAACGGTCAACCACGTGAAATTATCGTGAAAGATGAGAGTGTAAAAGCAACAGTTGCACAACGTGTGAAAGGAAACCGTGAGAATCCAAATCATATTAGTGCAACGATGCCAGGAACGGTAATTAAAGTAGTTGTAAAAGAAGGCGACGAAGTGAAAAAAGGCGATTCTATGGCAATTACAGAAGCGATGAAAATGGAAACGACAGTTCAAGCGCCGTTCAATGGTAAAGTGAAGAAAGTATATGTTAACGATGGTGATGCAATTCAAACGGGTGATTTACTTATTGAATTAGATCACTAAAATAAAAAAAGGGCTGTGTAAATACAGCTCTTTTTTTATTGAAAAAAAATCCCTTGCCAATTCGGCAAGGAATTTTAGTTTTATATTATTTTGTTTGTTTAGAAGTTGATGCAGCTTCTTTTGCATTCACTTTACTTCTTGTTCCTAACATAACTAAATAGCATAGTACAGCAAACAAGCAAGAAATAAATAGAGAATGTAACAATGCCATCGCTAAACTAGCGTTTGTAAATACAACTAAAACTCCTACTACAGCTTGAAGTGTAACAAGGATAAATGAAATGATCCATCCCCAATATACGACAGGTTGCTGTTTGTAATGGCGAATAGCGAGAATCATCGCGTATAGTATCCAAGCGAAAATTAACATCGCTGCAACTCTATGGCCCATTTGAACCCATTCATGTAGTTGAGTTGGCATAGGTCTGTTTTTGCTACATAAAGGAAAGTCTGGACAGGCTAAGCTAGCTCGTTCGTGACGTACTAAAGCGCCTGTGTAGACGACGATATAACTGTAAATTGTTACACCATAAATATGAAATTTCATTTTTTTGTCCATAATAAGTGAACGTGCATCAAATTTTTGGTCAATTTCAAAGATAAGACACGTTAATAAAATGACAGAAGCAAATGAAATTAAGGAAATACCGAAGTGGATAGCAAGTACAGCGGGCATTTGGCCCCAAACAACTGCTGCTGCTCCCATTAATGCTTGTGCAACTAAAAATACGAAGGATAAAATTGCTAACGTTTTTGTTTCACGCACATGTTTATAATATTTCCAGGACAAAATACAAAGGAGAGTGACAAGAATTCCAGCTGATCCTGATGTTAATCGGTGGCTAAGTTCAATAATAGTTTCCATTGATAAATTAGATGGAACAAATTCACCGTTACAAAGTGGCCATGATTTACCACAACCTTGACCAGAACCTGTTTTTGTAACTAAAGCGCCTCCTAATAAAACTATTAATAAATCAAGGCTTGTAATGACTGCTAACCATTTAATAAAGCGTTGCAATCTCTTTCACCATCTTTCTGCTATGAAGTTATTGCGAAATATTTTCATTCCATTATGTATAGAATAAAACGCGCTAGTTCCTATGATATATAAAAAATAATAAAATAGCAAAGAAATGGAGGAGGAAGGAAATGGGGAGAAAACAGGTGTAAAAACAGGGTTCCTAAGGAAAATTTTGGGTGAAAAATAGGCTATTTTGAAAAGAAATGGGGAGAATACGTGTTAAATAGGACAAAATAGTTTATTATAGAAGGTAACATCATGTTATGATAAGGACAAGTCAGAATGAAGTTTTTTATATTCGACACAAAAAGTTCATGTTTTCTTCACAAAATGTTCGGGAAATATGATTTAATATATTGGAGTATGAGCGTAGATTAGTAGTAGAATGGGTTAACAATGTTTCTACTGTAATAATATTGCTATATAGAAGCGAATTATTTCATTTGAAATATGCGCAAAAAGAAAGATGAAAGTTTTAAGAGGGGGTTAGAGTGATGAACCATGCAACAAGTGAGCTGCATGATGAGTCCGCTGTTACAAGTGTACCGGAAACAACTCGGTTACAAGATTTAAAAGCACTCGTTAAAATGGGGATTGTAAACTCAAATACACTTACTGTATTTACAGGATTTTGGTTGGCATTACACTTTAATGGATTAAGTGTAATGGACAATCTGGATAAGTTATTCTTTACAATCGTTGGTTCTGGATTAGTTATGGCAGGGGTATGTTGTTTAAACAACTACATTGATCGAGACATCGATCCATTAATGGAAAGAACAAAGACCCGTCCAACGGTTACTGGAAAGTATAAACCAGGATTTGCACTTACATTTGGACTAGTCATATTACTTCTTGGTTTTGTATTTTTATTATTAACAACACCAATGGCAGTCTTAATGGGATTTATTGGTGCTTTCACATATGTTGTTCTATATAGTTTATGGACAAAGAGAAAGTATACACTAAATACTGTTGTAGGTAGTATATCTGGTGCAGTTCCTCCTTTAATTGGATGGGCAGCAATCGATCCATCTTTAGGCCATCCAATTGCTTGGATGTTATTTTTAATTATGTTTATTTGGCAAATCCCACATTTCCTTGCATTAGCAATGAAACGTGTTGATGAATATCGAAATGCAGGAATTCCAATGCTTCCTGTAGTTCATGGATTTGAAATTACGAAACGCCAAATTATGATTTGGACAGTATGTTTATTACCACTACCATTTTATATGAGTGGACTAGGGATAACATTTATGGTAATTGCAACACTGCTTAACATCGGATGGATCGTTTTAGGATTTTATGGCTTCCGTAAGAAAGATGACATCAAATGGTCCGTGCAAATGTTTGTTTATTCCCTAAATTATTTAACAATCTTATTTGTATCAATGATTGTAGTTACATTCTTCTAAGACAACGACATAATTGGATTTCTTTACGTTGAGATTTACTTTACTTAACTATAAAGTACAATCTAATTCACAAGGAAAGTGGGGGTTGTTTGTATGAAGAAACAGTGGCGACTGCTTTCGTTCGTTTCACTGCTGGCTTTACTGTTAGGGGGATGCGGTAAAGCCTTTCAATCTACTTTAATTCCGCAAGGAGAAGTAGCAAAAATGCAATATGATTTACTTCTACTGGCGAGTGCAATCATGGTAGGAGTAGTACTAGTAGTTACTATTATTTTCTTATATGTAATTGTGCGTTTCCGACAAAAGAAAGGTCAGGAAGATTATATTCCAGAGCAAGTTGAAGGGAATCACAAGCTAGAAATTATATGGACAGTTATTCCGATTATTCTTTTACTAATCTTAGCTGTTCCAACAGTTACATATACATTCAAACTTGCTGATGTAAGTGCGATGGAGAAAAAGAATATTGATAAAGATACTATCGTTGTTGATGTAACAGCGAATCTTTATTGGTGGGAATTTTCTTATAAATCAGAAAAGATAGTAACTTCGCAAGATTTGGTCATCCCCACAGGTAAGAAAGTGTATTTAAATTTGAAGGGTGCCGATATTAAACACTCATTTTGGGTTCCATCTTTAGCAGGGAAAATGGATACAAATACAGACAATGTGAACAAAATGTGGTTAAAGGCAGATAAATCGGGCACTTATAATGGTTTTTGTACAGAATTTTGCGGCCCATCACATTCTTTAATGCAATTTAAAGTGAAAGCTTTAGATGAAAGCGAGTACAAAAAATGGCTTGCTGATATGAAGAAGATTGATGGGAAGAAAGAAGTAGCTTCAACAAAGGCGCAAGAGGGCCAAGAAATATTTAATAAAAGCTGTATTGGTTGTCACGCAGTTGGATCTAATGATAGTAGACCACCTTCCGCTCGTATCGCACCAAACTTAGCAAACTTTGCGGATCGCGATATGGTTGCCGGTATTGCCGAAAACAATGAAGAAAACTTAAAAAAATGGCTGAAAGATCCTGAAAATATGAAGCCAGGAAACAAAATGACTGGCAAATATGGCAACTTAACGGATGATCAAATTGATGCATTAAATGCATACTTACAAACGTTAAAAGTTGAAAAGTAAAGAGGGACTATTCGCGAAGGGGAGGTTGAAAACGTGAGTTCTGTAGCAAAAAAACAGGGGATGGGTGCTGTCATATGGGATTATTTAACGACAGTAGACCATAAAAAGATTGCCATTCTCTATTTAATTGCAGGTGGATTGTTTTTTGTAATAGGCGGAATAGAAGCTCTATTTATTCGCCTTCAATTAGCGATTCCTAACAACGCTTTTCTTGTTGGGGATGCTTATAATCAAGTATTAACGATGCACGGTACAACAATGATTTTCCTCGCAGCTATGCCACTCGTGTTTGCATTTATGAACGCCGCTGTACCACTTCAAATTGGTGCACGTGATGTAGCGTTCCCGTTTTTGAATTCACTCGGATTTTGGTTATTTTTCTTTGGTGGAGTATTTTTAAATTTAAGTTGGTTTTTAGGTGGAGCACCTGATGCAGGATGGACATCTTATGCATCTTTAGCTTTAGCCTCTAAAGGTCATGGTGTTGATTTCTATGTACTCGGCTTGCAAATCTCAGGTATTGGTACACTAATTGGAGGAATTAACTTCCTTGTAACCATTATTAATATGCGCGCTCCAGGAATGACGTATATGCGTATGCCGATGTTTACATGGACAACATTTGTAACATCTTCGCTTATATTATTCGCTTTTCCGCCGTTAACTGTAGGATTAGGACTTTTAATGTTAGATCGTTTATTTGGAACAAGTTTCTTTAATCCGGCATTGGGCGGGAATACAATTATATGGGAGCATTTATTCTGGATTTTCGGTCATCCAGAAGTATACATTCTTATACTCCCAGCTTTCGGAATATTCTCAGAAATCTTCGCGACATTTTCGAAAAAACGATTGTTTGGTTATTCATCGATGGTGTTTGCGACTGTATTAATTGGATTTTTAGGATTTATGGTATGGGCGCACCATATGTTTACTGTTGGACTTGGTCCAGTTGCTAATGCTATTTTCTCAGTTGCAACAATGGCGATTGCGGTTCCGACTGGTATCAAAATATTCAACTGGCTCTTTACAATGTGGGGCGGAAGTATTCGTTTTACGACACCAATGATGTGGGCAGTAGCTTTCATTCCATCATTCGTAATGGGTGGAGTTACAGGGGTTATGCTAGCATCTGCACCAGCTGATTATCAATTTCATGATAACTATTTCGTAGTAGCGCATTTTCATTATGTAATCGTTGGCGGTGTTGTATTTGGTTTACTTGCAGGAGCTCATTATTATTGGCCACTGATGTTTAATAAAGTATTAAATGAAACATTAGGAAAGATAACGTTTTGGCTATTCTTTATCGGCTTCCATTTAACTTTCTTTATTCAGCATTTCCTTGGCTTGATTGGTATGCCACGCCGTTACTACACATATCTTGAAGGGCAAGGGTTGGAAATGGGGAATATGATTAGTTCCATCGGAGCGGTGTTTATGGCTCTTGGAACGATTGTTCTTCTATTCAATGTAATTAAAACGACAGTATCAAAAGAAAAAGCTGGTCGTGATCCGTGGGATGCACGTACATTAGAATGGACAATGCCAGCACCGACACCAGAATATAACTTTAAACAATTACCATTTGTTCGCGGATTAGATCCGTTTTGGATTGAAAAACGTGAAGGTAATAAAGAAATGACAGCAGCGGAACCAGTTGGTGATATTCATATGCCAAATCCTTCGTTTTCACCATTTGTCATTTCTTTCGGATTGTTTATAGCGGCATTTGGTGCGATGTATATGCAGGGCGGAAAAGATAAGTTCTGGTTATTAGTAGCAATTATTGGTTTAATCATTACATTTGGCACAATGTTCCTACGTTCAGTAATTGATGATCATGGGTATCATATTCATAAAGAAGATTTAGAGGATAAGGGGGGCAAGGCATAATGCATGTAGATGAAAAATTAACGAATGAAACATTTCCAGCAGAGCCTGAAAAAGCAACCCTTGAAGGGAAAAATAAGTTTGTCGGTTTTTGGTTATTTCTTGGAGGCGAAACAGTGTTGTTCGCTTCCTTATTCGGAACATATTTAGCGTTAAAGAATTCTACAAATGGTGGACCAACATCTCAAGAGATGTTCCAAATGCCACTCGTTTTCATTATGACGATGCTTTTATTAACGAGTAGCTTAACGAGTGTATATGCGATGTATCACATGAAAAACTTTAACTTTAAGAAAATGCAGCTTTGGTTACTAGTAACAGTATTGCTAGGTTTAGGGTTTTTAGGATTTGAGATATATGAGTTTTATCATTATACACATGAATTTAAGCATACTATGAGAAGTAGTGCCTTTGGCTCTGCGTTTTATGCTCTTGTTGGTACACATGGACTCCACGTATTGTTTGGGTTATGTTGGATTTTAACATTAATCTTTAGAAATGCGAAGAGAGGTCTAAATTTATACAATGCACCGAAGTTTTATGTTGCATCGATTTATTGGCACTTTATTGACGTAGTTTGGGTGTTTATTTTCACTGTAGTATATTTAATGGGAATGGTGGGATAAACAATGGCGATAAAGCAAACGAATAATCCTAAAGTTGATCTTGTTTATCGGAAGAGAAAAAGTGCGGAGGAAATGAGGCATCAAGTTATTACGTTTGCATTAATGATTTTTTTAACATTAGTTGCATTTGTAGCGGTGGCGTATCCAAAAACTTTTAGTCCGATTTTCTCTGTACCGTTTATTTTACTATTAGCAGTGGTACAAGTAATTTTTCAATTGTATTATTTTATGCATATGAGTCATAAAGGACATGAAGCAGCAAGTTTCTTTCTTTACTCTGGTCTGCTAATAGGGTTAATTACAATTTTAGCTTTTATGACAATCGTGTGGATTTGAAAAGTGAAAAATAAGGGAGCTTGTGTTGTCACAGCTCCCTCTTCATATTATGAGATAACCTTACGAAGGTAGGTGTGAAAATGAGTAACTTGTGGATATTTGGTTTTCAGGCTTTATGGAGTCCAATCTTTTTATTATTTATGCTTTCGATTCTTATTGGGTACTTCTTAATTATTGGGCCATATAGAATGCGATTTGAAAATGCGACGAAGGTAAGTAAGAAGCAAATTTTTTATTTTACGACTGGTATTGTTCTTTTGTATTTTGTAAAGGGAGGGCCTATTGATTTAATTGGCCATATTATATTTAGTGCTCATATGTTTGAAATGGCAGTCATGTATATTGCAGTTCCACCGTTACTGTTGCTTGGTATACCAATTTGGTTATATCGTTACATTACTTCTTTTAAGTTTGTTCAAATTATATTAAAGGCATTTGCTAAACCGCTTATTGCGTTATTTGTATTTAACGGCCTGTTTTCTTTTTATCATTTACCAGTTGTTTTTGATACGGTAAAACAAAGTCAAATAGCTCATCCTATTTGTCTCGCTATATTGTTTTTTACAGCAATCATGATGTGGTGGCCGATGTTAAATCCATTACCAGAATATCAAACGTTAAGTGATATAAAGAAACTTGGTTATATGTTTGCTAACGGCATATTATTAACGCCTGCATGTGCGTTAATCATTTTTGCGACAGCCCCGTTATTTGCAACGTATACGGATCCGGCTGCTTGGATGAAAGCGATGGAACTATGTGTACCAGCGGGCACTTTATCAGATTTAAATATAACGGGACCAGAATTTTTGCACTGGATGCCAGTCGTACAAGATCAGCAAACTGGTGGTATCATAATGAAAATTGTCCAGGAAATAGTGTACGGTACAATTATAGGCTATGTATTCTTTAGATGGGCACGTAGAGAACGTGAAAAGGATAAGGAGCAGTTGCAACAATTGCCGCCGTATTTACAGATTAAGTAAAAAAGTGTATGGGATTCCATGCGCTTTTTCTTTTTAGCTACCTTAAAAAGATTGAATTTTCTAACTTTTTATGTTAAGTTAGTGTAGGCGTGTACTAAAAGTGGAGATAAAATTTACTACTAGCTTTCATGCGTAATAATTCCATATGTAGTGCAAGTTTTTTAGAGAGTTACAAATATATATTGTTATCCTTAATAAACACGAACTATTTTAAGGGGGAGTTTAAATGGGTAGTAGTGGAAGTATGGTAAAGCCGATTAGTGGTTTTTTGACAGCACTAATTCAATATCCAGTACCAGTAGTAGAATCGCGTGCAGACATTGATAAACAAATTCAACAAATCATAAAAACAATTCATTCGACCAAATCAGGTTACCCTGGTTTAGAATTGATAGTATTTCCTGAATATAGTACACAAGGGCTCAATACAAAAAAATGGACTACAGAAGAATTTTTATGCACAGTGCCTGGGCCAGAAACAGACTTATTTGCTGAGGCATGTAAAGAATCTAAAGTATATGGTGTTTTTTCAATAATGGAGAAAAATCCTGATGGTGGAGAGCCATATAATACAGCAGTTATTATTGATCCACAAGGTGAAATGATTTTGAAGTATCGTAAGCTAAATCCTTGGGTGCCAGTCGAGCCTTGGAAAGCTGGAGATTTAGGCTTACCTGTTTGTGATGGACCTGGAGGAAGTAAATTAGCTGTTTGTATTTGTCATGATGGCATGTTCCCTGAAGTAGCTCGTGAAGCGGCCTATAAAGGTGCAAATGTCTTAATTCGTATTTCTGGATATAGTACACAAGTTAGTGAACAATGGATGCTAACCAATCGTTCAAATGCATGGCAGAATTTAATGTATACATTGTCGGTAAACTTAGCGGGTTATGATGGCGTATTTTATTACTTTGGTGAAGGACAAGTATGTAATTTTGATGGGACTACTTTAGTACAGGGACATCGAAATCCTTGGGAGATTGTTACTGCTGAAGTATATCCAGAACTAGCAGATCAGGCTAGATTAGGATGGGGATTGGAAAATAATATATATAATCTAGGTTCAAGAGGATATGTAGCAACTCCTGGTGGGGTGAAAGAAAATCCATATACGTTTGTAAAAGATTTAGCTGAAGGTAAATATAAGGTTCCTTGGGAAGATGAGATTAAAGTAAAAGATGGATCTATTTATGGATATCCAGTAAAAAAAACGATTCATTCTTAGGGAAGGGAAATAAAACAAGCGCATCATATTGATGCGCTTGTTTTTGTTAATCAATAATTTGAAATTCTTTTAACTCTTTTTCGACATTTTGTAGGAGTTGTTCGCTTTTTTGAAGTACATTCGTTGGGAAAGTCTCATCATCACCATATTCAACGCCGTGAGGATAATAATGTTTTCCTAATAAGGGGGGAAGTAGTTTTACTTCAGCGTGTCTACTGCCAATGTCACCTTCAACAGCAACTCCTTGCACTCGTAAATAATAAACATCCTTTAATATTTCAAATTTATAATCGTATGTAACTCGCTCATAATCCCACTGTCCGGCAAGTACGAAGTGGTTGTTTTCCATGATTTCAGTTAAAAGAGTTAATTCAACGACGGCTCCATTAAATTTCGTATTTGTAAATTGCATATAATACCTCCTTTTTTAATGTTACACCATTATTTTTATAATAGTATGAATAATAAGAAAGTGCAATTCATATTGAGAGAAAAGGGATAATCCAGACTTTTTTCACAAAAATATGATATAGTGAAAAGAGTACGGTACACACAAAAAGAAAGAAAAGGATTTGTGTATATCTCAATTTTATGTTTTGTTCAGGAGGTATATCGTTTGAAGAAATTATTGCGTATCGTAATGATTACATTTTTAATTTTAGCTGTTGATTTATACGGGAAATTACTCGTTTCACAATATATATTAACCCCATCTCAATCAAAGCAAGAAAATAAAATTGTGAAAAAGAAAAAGCAAATTAAGGAAGACTCCTCAGACACTGTTTTAAATATGATTGGTGAAGACTCTGAAAACTTATTAGCGAAGTGGGGAGAACCCTCTCGAATAGAGCCATCTGCATACGGATATGAATGGTGGGTATACAACCAGGATTTAACTCAGTATGTTCAATTTGGAGTTTCTGAACGTAAAGTTGTAACGGCATACGCAGCTGGTGAACAAGTTAAGGTTCCACCTTATTATATAAATGAAAAATATGAAGAAGTATATAAAAAAAGTCCGCTTTCGCATGAAATTTCATTAAAAAGAGGGAAAAATAGTTATCAATTTGAGCTATCTGATACCGAAGTCATGGAACAACCGTTAATACCTGTAGAAGATGGATGGGCGCAATTGTATTTTGATCAATTTACACATGAGCTTGTTGGTGTTCGTTATATGGATGATGAAACTTTATTACGCCAAAGACCGTATCAGCTCGTTTATTCAGGTGAATTAATAGCAGAACAACCATTGACTCCAGAAAAAATAAAACAAGTAGAAAATGGGAATATGCAACAAATTTTTGATTTAACAAATATCATTCGAAGTCGTCATAAATTACCATTATTAACATGGGATCAGGAAACAGCAGATGTTGCTGTTGGTCACAGTAAAGATATGAAAGACAATAATTATTTTTCTCATGACTCACCTACATTAGGTACACTAGGAGATCGTTTGCAGCGCGGGAAAGTAGGATTTCAACTTGCTGGTGAGAACATAGCGGCGCAACATAGTGATGGAATTGCGGCAGTGCAAGGTTGGTTAAATAGTGAGGGGCATAGAAAGAATTTATTAAATGAACAATTTACAGGATTAGGTGTTGGTGTATACGATAAATTTTATACACAAAACTTTATTCGAAAATAAAGTGAAATTGTAAGCGGTGGGGTGTTAACATCACCAAATTAGTTACTTCGTATTCACTGAATTGTAGATGGGAATCTGACCGTATGCAAATAGCAGAAAAAAAGGTGCATGAATCGTCTAAAAATAGGCGAACCATGCGCCTTTTTTTTCTTACTATATAGTAGATATACATGGAGAGGTGAGGATTATGCCAACAACAAAAGGACCGTTACATCCATCGGTTCAACAGTTTAAAGAATTTGTAAACCATCACCCTAAAATGGTTCATGAGGTTAGAAGTGGTCATAAAACATGGCAACAATTTTATGAAGAATGGTACTTACTTGGTGAAGAAGATCCAATATGGGCAACTTATAGACCGGATGGAGCGCCTGCGTTTTCTTCGGTAAAAGAAAATAAAAAAGAAAAAGATAATCGAACTGAAGAGGAAAAAACTGCTGATGTGATGGGGCAAATGCTTTCTTTTTTTAAAAAGTTGGACGTGGAACAAATGCAGAACCATTTAGCCAATGTGACGAGTGCAATTGGGAGCGTGCAACAAGTTATTCAGCAATTTCAAGGTAACCGTACGCAGCAAGAGCAAAGTACTTCAGAAAATAACCCGTTTTTCTTTCAAAAGGATTAGGGGGAAGGATGATGAGAGCAGAAATTATGGAGTTTATAAAGGCTGATGAGGATTTATCTCGCTATATTAGAGAGCAACCGTACTGGTATAGAAAATTAACACGAAATCCTGAAGAAAAAGAGGCTTTTGAGTTAGCGGCGATGCAACATTTCAAAAAAACAATACCAGATAAAGTGGAAAAGTTTCAAAATCAATTGGCCGTTGCTTCGATCATGATTGATATGTTTCAGTATATGAAGCAACAAAATGCAACCTAATTGGAAGTGAAAAATATGTCCGTCATGCAGAACTTTTGTTACAATAGAGGTTGATTATTTAAAAAGGAGTTGCAGCATGACGGAAATTTGTTTAGTACGACATGGACAAACTGATTGGAATTTTCAAGAAATTATTCAGGGGCGAGAAGATATTCCGCTTAATGAAGTTGGTAAGAAGCAAGCGAGTCAGAGTGCAGCTGCTTTACAAGAAGAAACGTGGGATATCATTATAAGTAGCCCGTTAATTAGAGCGCAAGAAACGGCTAATGAAATTGCAAAGACAGTTGGATTACAATCGATTTTATTAGATGAGCGATTTGTTGAACGGAATTTTGGAGAAGCTTCAGGGAAGCCGGTTGCGGCTGTTAGAGAGTTGATTGCTGAAGGTAAAGTAGAAGGTATGGAGCGAGATGAAGAGATTGTAGCTCGTTGCTTTGCTGCTTTAGAAGATGTTGCGACAACTCATTTTGGCAAACGTATTATTATTGTTGCTCACTCACACGCGATAAAAGCGATTTTACATGCCATTGAACCAGATGAAATTACATTTAAGACACCATTAAAAAATGCGTGTATTAGTTATGTGAAACAAAATAGTGGAAAGTGGGATGTTCTTAAATATAATATAGCGGAACATATTAATGTATAAGTGTGTACGGATATAGTGTAAAAATAGTTTCATTATATCTTTCTTTTGAGTAAGTCACTTCAATTAGTAGTTCTAATCTAAATGTGGTATGATGGATACTCGGAGGTGTCTCTCATGATTGTAGCGACGCTAGAAAGCGTATTAATATTAGATAAGGCAGAGCAGCTTGCAAAAGCGATTATCTGTTCAGATATAGCAGAAGATTATCGTAAGTATTATAGAGAATTACATGAAGATATGGAACTTCAGACGCTCATTCAGCAATTTACAGCGATGAAAGAACGGTATGAGGAAGTACAGCGTTTTGGAAAATACCATCCTGACTATACTACCGTGTCAATGAAAATGAGAGAATTAAAGCGTTCTGTGGACTTACATGATAAGGTTGCAGCTTTTAAAAGAGCAGAAACTGCTTTGCAGAAGTTATTAGACGAAGTTAGTGTAGCAATCGGTTCGGAAGTGTCTTCTTCCATTAAAGTGCCAACAGGAAATCCATTCTTTGATGCTGGTGGCTGTGGTGGAGGTTGTGGTACTGGCGGAGGTTGTGGTTGTAAAAAAACGGGGTGATGTACCCCGTTTTTTAGAAGTTGGAAGAAAACGTATACAGAGTTTGTCCTGTAATGTTATAAATTTCTGATTGGTTTTCATAGAATATAAAATATATGTTTTTAAAAGGAGAAGATGGAGAAGATTATGTTCGGGCAACGACAAAGTATGATTGTTTATTTACATTCATTGAAACATGCCAAGATTTTAAGGAAATATGGTAACATACATTACATATCAAAACGATTAAAATATGCTGTAGTATATTGTGATATGGAACAAATTGAGCATATGATGCATAAGTTGAACAAACTTCCTTTTGTGAAAAAGATAGAACAGTCGTATCGCCCGTATTTAAAAACGGAATTTGAAAATTCCCGTCCTGATCGAGCAAAAGAATACGATTATAGCTAATAGAAAAAATCCCCGGCTAAATTTAGCCGGGGATTTTTCACTTGAAATAACGTGTTATTTCATCGGAGGAATGAAATTGTTCATTCGTAAAATACCAATTAAATGATTAAAAAATAGTTCTTTTTCTGGGAAAGTTGTAGATGGTTTTACAGTAAAGGTAGCCACTTTTTTTCCGAGTTGTTCCGCCGTTTCTTCAAATAAAATGACACGTTTACTTTTTTTATTTTCAAATACAGGAATGCCTTCACGACATATGTATAATGGTTGGAAATCACCAGTAGTAGTTGGTTTTAATATTACAACAAGCGAACATACTTTTTTATCGTTTTTTATCGTTTCAAATTGTAACATATGTGCTATACGTTCTTGATTTGTTTTGGCAATTTCAAGTAATTCATATAAATCAGAGTAGCCTTCTCCAAGTTCTATAAAGCGTTGAATCATATCTTTTCCTCCTCTTTCTTTTACTGTACCATTTCACTTTTTAAATGAAAAGCACACAAAGAAAAAAAACCCTGCATAGCAGGGCCCTTCTTATACTAGCATGTACTAGTAAGAAGGCAAAGGGAGAGGAGAAACCGGAGGAAGAACTTATGGGGAAACGTAAGTCTTCTCCGCGGTTGGCAACAACATCGAAGGTGATGTTGTTATAATTATTTATGTCCAATCTAAATGAAGATATACATAATGAAATTAAATTTTATGTTGGGCTTTTTATTTTTCTTTTTTTTATTTTGTGATAGGATAAAAAAGATAAAGTGGAACTAATATACATATTGGGTTCATATTAGTGAATGATGAGATGAATACATAAAAATAACGAGAGGTTATTTGAGGCCGAGTTTTCCTATAGTTAGGTGAATGTGGTTTGTTAACGGTTACCGAAGTGGGAATGGCTTTCTATAATCGCTCGATAGATTGAAATAAAGGTAGTGACAACAGATGAGAGTAGTTTCAGGAAAATGTAAAGGACACCCACTTAAAGCGGTTCCTGGTAATACAACACGTCCAACGACAGATAAAGTAAAAGAATCTATTTTTAATATGATAGGTCCTTATTTTGATGGTGGTATCGCCCTTGATTTATTTGGTGGTAGTGGTGGTCTTGGAATTGAGGCTTTGAGCAGAGGGATTGATAAAGCAATTTTTGTTGATCGGGATAGTAAAGCGATAAAAGTAATTCATCAAAATTTAGAAAGTTGTAGAGTACAGGAACAAGCTGAAGTATATCGAAATGATGCTGAACGTGCAGTAAAGGCGCTAATAAAACGTGAAATGTCATTCGATCTTATATTGATAGATCCTCCATATAAAGAGCAAAAAATTGTATCTTTAATTAGTATAATGGATCAACATGGATTGCTACATAGTGATGGATTAATTATGGCAGAGCATGGTAATGATGTAGTTTTACCTAATTCAATAGGAAGGCTTGTAAAAGTACGAGCTGAGAATTATGGGATTACTGCAATATCGATTTATAAGTATGAAGGTGAGGGGACAGAATGACAAGTATAGCTATTTCTTCAGGAAGTTTTGATCCAATTACCCTTGGGCATCTGGATATTATTAAAAGGGGAGCAAAAGTATTTGATGAGGTGTACGTAGTCGTTTTAAACAATTCATCAAAAAAACCATTCTTTTCAGTTGAAGAGCGATTAGAATTAATTCGAGAAGCGACAAAGGATATCCCGAATGTAAAAGTAGATTCGCATAGTGGGCTATTAGTAGAGTATGCAAAAATGCGTAATGCAAATGCAATATTACGTGGTTTACGAGCAGTTTCTGATTTTGAATATGAGATGCAAATTACTTCTATGAATCGAAAATTAGATGAAAATATTGAAACATTTTTTATTATGACAAACAATCAATATTCATTTTTAAGCTCGAGTATTGTAAAAGAAGTTGCGAGGTATGGAGGAAGTGTAGTAGATCTTGTACCTCCTATTGTAGAACGTGCTTTAAAAGAAAAGTTTCAAACCCCGTTAAAGTGAACGGGGTTTTTCTTTATATGTGCGCAAAAATAATAAAATAACATATAAGTATAGACAAAATAATGTGAAAATTGGTCCATAATGTATAAAAGATGTCCAAATTTCATGTAGTATAGAAGGATGCTCGGATAAAAATACAGGAATATCTTTTGGCATAGGCGAGAAAGAACTCACTTTCTCATAAAATGGTGTCCAAAATACAAATGTAAAAATAGGGGCAAGAATACTTTGAATAATTCGTGCGAAAAAATAGGGTTTAAATCGGATATCTGTTTCAGCTAATATGCTAGCAACTTGTGCCTGAATAGAAAGACCACTAAATGCTAAAATGAAGCTTGTTACCATAGCTTGTTGTAAGAGCGGTGTTTCATTTATTTGACTAATCATTTGGCTTCCGAGTGTCATTTCGAAAATACCTGATAATATAGGTATACTAAAATCTGTACTTAGTTGGAAGAATGATAAAATATGTTGCATAATAAAAGAAAGAGCTGCTGTAATGTGAAATACAGTAATCATTTTATTTAACACAGAGAATAAAATAATAAATCCGCCAATCATAAGTAATGTTTGAATAGAAGAAACAATGGCATCCCCAAGTAATTTACCAATTGGTCTTTTTTCTTGTAAGCGTGTCTCGTGAAGGATTAAAAAAGGGTTTTGAAAGCGACGTTTTTTTGTAGTGTGTGTATTAATTTTGTAAGCGGTATTATCGCCGTAAAAACGCATAATTAATCCGACAGCAAAGTTACTGAAATAATGGGCAGCGGCTAATATAATTCCTAATTTCGGATTATTAAAAAAACCGATAGACACAGCACCGAAAATAAAAAGTGGATTAGAAGAATTTGTGAAAGAAACGAGGCGCTCCGCTTCAATCTGAGTTAAAAGATTGCTTTTTCGTAGTCTAGCGCTTAATTTGGCGCCTGCAGGGAAACCAGAAGCCATTCCCATCGCCCAAACAAATCCGCCTATCCCTGGAACGCGAAAAAGTGGGCGCATGAGTGGTTCTAATATAACGCCAATAAATTTTACAACACCGATACTAATTAGAAGTTCCGCAATGATGAAAAACGGTAGTAGTGAAGGGAATACAACTTCCCACCATATATTTAACCCGCGAATAGAAGCTTGCAAAGCGGCTTGGGGGTGGAGTACAAGAGAAAAGGTTAAAAATAGCGTTGATATGGTAAGGAAAGCGGTTTTCCATTTTTCATACATGTAAGTAAATCCCCCTTTGTCCCAAAAAACGTTCATTTCAGTATACGTGGATACGTAGTGAATTTAGACCATAAGTATGAAAAAGGAATGAAAAAAATTAAAGGGTGAGAAAAATGAAAGAACCAAAGATTGGTTTAGCACTTGGGTCTGGAGGAGCGAAAGGGTTTGCTCATATTGGTGTAATAAAGGTTTTAAGGGAAGCGGGTATCCCTATTCACATGATTGCAGGAAGTAGTATGGGGGCGCTAATAGGTACGTTTTATGCGGCAAGTAGTAACGTTGAAAGATTGTATAAATTGGCATCTGTTTTTAAGCGGAAGTATTATTTAGATTTCACGGTACCGAAAATGGGATTTATTGCTGGAAAACGTGTCAAAGATATGATTAAAATGTTTACATATAATAAAAATTTAGAAGAGTTAGATATCCCGACGGCTGTTGTGGCTACTGACATATTGAAGGGGGAAAAAGTGGTTTTTACAAGTGGGCCAGTTGCAGATGCGGTGAGGGCTAGCATATCTGTTCCTGGAGTGTTTGTACCAGAAAAAATAGATGGAAGATTATTAGTGGATGGTGGAGTCATTGATCGCATCCCAGTATCGGTTGTGAAAGAGTTAGGGGCTGATATTGTTATCGCTGTTGATGTATCTCCAATTAAGGTAAATGGCGATGTTACGTCCATTTATGACGTAATCATGCAAAGTATTGAAATTATGCAGCATGAGCTTGTAATGAATCGGCAAATTGCATCGGATTTAATGATGCGACCAGCTGTAGAGCAATTTAGTTCACGTGCTTTTACAAACATTGAAGACATTATTCGAGTTGGAGAAGTAGAAGCAGAAAAACATATTTCAAATATTTATTTATTAATTGAGCAGTGGAAGGAGAAACATAATGTTTAAGCGTTTTCGGTTTATATATGCAATCTTAATAGGGGTTATATTGGCGATGTTACTTGTTTACGTACGTTTACCGTATTATATAACAAAACCAGGAATGGCTGCCAAATTAGAGCCTTATGTTCAAGTTGAGGGTGGAACGAAAGAATCTGGTGATTTTATGCTTGTTACGGTTTCAATGGGACCAGCAAATGTGGTGAATTTAATAGCGGCACAGTTTAATAAATATACACATATTTCGAAAGCGGAAGAAATATTGCAAAAAGGTGAGAGTGATGAAGAATATCAATTTCGCCAAAATTATGCGATGAAAGATTCACAAAATGCAGCAATTTATAATGCATATAAACGTGCAAATCGCTCAGTATCTTTTGAAAATAAAGGTGTATTAGTTGCTGGTGTGGCAAAAGGAATGCCGTCAGAAGGAAAGCTTAAGCTTGGTGATGTTATTATAGCTGTTGACGGAAAAACGTTTGAAAAGACGGAGCAATTTATTGAATATATGACAGGGAAAAAAGAAAATGATGCTGTAAGTATTGAGTACATGAGAAATGGAAAACAATTGAAAGAGAATTTAAATGTAAAGACGATTCCTAATGGGAATGGACGTGTCGGTATAGGTGTTTCTATCGTTACGGAAAGAGAATTAGTGGTCGATCCGAAAGTGAAAATTAATTCTCATGAAATTGGTGGACCATCCGCAGGTTTAATGTTCACATTAGAAATATATAATCAACTTGTGGAAGAAGACTTAACGAAAGGACATGAAATAGCTGGAACAGGTACAATTAATGAAAAAGGAGAAGTGGGCCCGATTGGTGGTATAAATCAAAAAGTGGTGGCTGCTAGCGATGCTGGGGCTGAAGTGTTCTTTGCGCCAAATGAAAAAGGTGCGGAGAAATCGAACTATAAAGATGCACTTGAGACTGCAAAGGATATTAAAACAAAAATGAAAATTGTACCAGTGGATACGCTGGATGATGCGTTAACATATTTAGAAAAGATGGATAAGGAAAAAACCTCTCTGAAATAGAGAGGTTTTTTATAGGAATTTTGTAGTTGTTTCATCATAGCGAATAGGATGGTGTGTTATATCCTGTTTTAATAGTTGTGTGCGTAACGGTTCGTGCATGATGGAGAAATATACAGAGTTTGCTTTTTTCTCTATATCTAAAGCGGCATGGTCGAATGTTTTTGTATGAGTAAGGATTGGAAGTTCGATTTTTTTCTTATTTTTTGAAAGGTAAGTTTGTCCTTTTTGTGACATGCCTAGCAGGCGAATATATGGTGCGTGTTGTTCTATATTTGCGCTACGTATATCCTCTTTTGTTGTGTTTGTTAAAATGTGTGTACAAGCTCTTTGTAATCTAGTCCATGTATAACGTTTTGTTTTTAATGCTTCCATGAATGAATAGAAGGAGGAACTGTTTTGTATTTTTGATAAAATACGATGCTCTAAACCTTCTTCTATTTCATATATATGTCGTAAGTCCCCTGGAGACATCGTCATGAGTCTATATTTAAAAAATGAAAAGTATTGTTCCCAATTATGTAATATCCCGTAGTTTTGTTTGTAATTTGCTAAAAGCGAAGTGGTTGCCTGTGGGAGAAAAGGTTCAATTGTTGTAAATGATCCTTCTTCGCTAAAGAGTTGTTTTCGGATGCTTGTCGCGCTTGCAATATGTTGGTCATTAAATGTTTCATCATGATAATGAGAGGCAAATCTTTTTATAGTTTGAGCTTGTATAGAGCTATTTTGTGACAGAATTGCTTTCATATATTGGAAGCCTAAAATATTATTTGGTTGTGACATATCTATGTTTTTTTCAGATGTTAAAATGTGTGAGAAAGCATCCGATGTTGCTTTTGCATAACTATTACCAGCGTCCATGAATTGTTTTACAAGGCAGTTAAAAGTCTCTTCTTCGTTTTTTTGTATGGAGATGGTATTATAAAAATTTTCGATTTGTCCATCCTCACTACCGAAACAAATTTCGGAAACACGTAGGGCATTTAAAATGGAAATAGCACCATTTGCGAAGGTTTCAGCCTTTTGTGTTGCAAAGACGTATGGAAGCTCTACAACAAGGTCTACGCCGTTTGCTAAGGCCATTTTAGTGCGATACCATTTGGAAATGAGTGCGGGCTCACCACGCTGTAAAAAAGGACCACTCATAACGGCAATTATTATATCGGATTGTGTTAACTTTTTTGTCTGTTGCACATGATAAAGATGACCGTTATGAAAAGGGTTATATTCAACAACAATACCACCAGCTTTTATGGTAATCTCTCCTTTCGATGTAGCATCTTTTTGAAAAACGTGATACTCTATATATTATTTACTATGATGACTTCATTATAGTGTAAAGAAAAAACATTGACAAATATAAAATGGCTAGCTATAATTTTGTTTGTTGCCTTGAGGTGATATGATATGAAATGGTCCATCCATCAATTGAATAAATTGAGAAATAAAGGATTGACATTGGATGAGATGGTAGATGTAAGTGAGCTAAAAGAGGTCGAGAAAGATATTCGTGAAATTAATCCTGTTCATGTAACGGGAAGAGTTGATTTTGGCTCCGGTAAGTTTACGTTTCATCTACATATAACTGGAAGCATGGTTTTACCATGTTCTCGCTCTTTAGTAGATGTGACATTACCATTTGACATTAAAACAACTGAGGTGTTCCAAACTTCACAAGAAGAATTTGAAACTGAAGCTGAAATTCATTCTTTAGAAGGAGAAGTACTTGACTTACTGCCCGTAATCAAGGAAAATATACTTTTGGAGATTCCAATGCAAATTTTCAGTGATGATGTTTCTGGTGGAGCACCGACGCAAGGTCAAGACTGGCAAGTGATTTCGGAAGAAGACAAAGAAAAGACTGTTGATCCAAGATTGGCAGGACTTGCAAAGTTTTTTGACAAATAATCGGAAGACTGGTTCAGGCCTTCATATGAAAATAACTATTTCTTTTAAGGAGGTGGGAAGAATGGCTGTACCTTTTAGAAGAACTTCTAAAACAGTAAAAAGAAAGCGTCGTACGCATTTCAAATTATCAGTACCTGGTATGGTAGAGTGCCCAAGCTGTGGTGAAGCGAAATTAGCTCACCGTGTATGTAAAGCATGCGGTACTTACAAAGGTAAAGAAGTAATCAGCAAGTAGTTGCGGGAAAATAAACGCAGAAGATATCTTCTGCGTTTATTTTTTTTGTCTTAATCTTTAGTTGTTGTATTCTATCTTTTCTAGTAACTGCATATGCTTAATAAAAAATGCATAGGGAGGACTAGAGAGATGGCGACAACAAGACAAGATGCTTGGACTGATGATGAAGATTTGCTTCTGGCAGAAGTAGTACTCCGGCATATTCGAGAAGGTGGAACACAACTTTCTGCCTTTAAGGAAGTGGGAAAAAATTTATCTCGTACACCAGCAGCATGTGGGTTTAGGTGGAATTCTTACGTAAGAAAGCAATATAAAGAACGTATTGAGGAAGCAAAGCAACTTCGTAAAGTAGAACATTATGAAGTGAAAGAGACAAAGGTGTTAGAACCTACGTCAATTACGTTGAATGATGTTATTGATTTCTTGCAAAATTATAAAGATGAAAACTCTTTAACGGTGTTGCAACAACAAGTTGAATCATTACAAACAGAAAGAGAGCGCCTTCTGGAGCGATTATCAGTATATGAAGAAGAGTATAGAACATTACTTGATTATATCGATCAAAAAAGAAGTGTAATGGTAGCGGAAAGAAACAATGCTCGCTCGAATGAGAAGTTAGAGAAGCTTAAGAAATAAAAAACAGCTGTTATACAGCTGTTTTTTTATTTCTTAAGCCGATTCTTCGTTTGTAACCGCATTCAAATTTGTTTCTGGATGCCAAATATAAAAATCACCATCAGTTACTGATACGGGGTTGAAATTTAATTTATCCCAAAAACCAGCTGAATGAATACGTGCTATTGTTTTAATAGGAAATTGCATTTGTTTCGCATGATTTACAAGCATTTGCCCGAATCCTTGTTTTTGAAAAGTTGGTAATACTTCAAGTTTATAAAGTTCTAGGTAAGGACCTGTAATTTCGAATGGTTCTCCGCCGTTTCTTTTCATATATAGACTCATACGTGCGATTAGTGATCCACCATAATAAATGCCATAAAATGGAGATTCACTGTCGTTTTCAATAATGTTTGCTTGCAATTCTTCCAGCATAGATAGTTCTTGGGCTCCGCACCCTTTAAATTTTTTGAATTCATCTAACGTTTTATAATTGATGAGCAAGCGCTCAACTTTTGGGAATCCCATTACATCACATCCTTTTGTTATCTTGTTGAATGCAGAAAAGTAAAAATATTTACAATAATAGTATAACTCATTTTTTTATTTTTATGAAGAAGAGAGTATATTTCTTTTATTATTTTTTTGAGGATTTGCTAAACTAAGAGTATAAGTGTATTAATAGGCAGTATTATACATAGCGAAAAAAGAGAGTGTATTTGTTTGGCAGAGGACAACGAAATTATAGGGCGTGCTCATGTACTTTAAAAAGATATAAAAAGGAGGGGAGGCAAGGGCGCTTAATGTGAATCCCTTGTGTGAAAATGAAAATTGGAATTGTCGGACCAGGTGCTATTGGTCTATTGTATACATTTTATTTACAAAAAAGTAACCAAGATGTTACGTTGTTTACAAGAACGGCTAAGCAGGCTGAAGAGTTGAATGAAACAGGTGTAACTTGTATTAGAGATGGAAGATGTGAAACAGTATATCCATCTGTTTTACCGATAGAAAGTATGGTAGCACAAAATTTAGATTATATATTTATTTCTGTGAAGCAATATCATATAGATGACGTACTACCGTTTGTGGAAGGGGCATCATCATTAATCTTTTTGCAAAACGGAATGTCGCATCTTCAAAAGATGCTGAAAATAGGGAGTGAAAATATAGCTGTTGGTATTGTAGAACATGGTGCGAAAAAAGAGGGAGGGCATATCGTTCATCATACTGGGATAGGGGTAACAAAATTTGGAGTGGTTTGTGGTCAATCTATACATTTCAAGAAAATATGCCGTTATTTTCCTGTTACTTATTTTCCAGTTCAAATAGAAACGGATTGGGAAGAGATTATGCACAAAAAATTAGTAGTAAATGTATGTATCAATCCATTGACAGCACTATTGGGAGTTAAGAATGGTGAATTAATCACGAATCGTTTTTTTTATCAAATGATGGAGCAAGTGTTTCAGGAGGTCGCATTTCTTATTAGAGGAGAAAAAGAAATGGTATGGCAAATGGTACGAAATGTGTGTGAAGGAACGTCTCGTAATACATCCTCTATGTTAGCGGATGTAAGAGCGAATAGACAGACGGAAATTAATGCGATTGTTGGATATGTATTAGAAGAAGCTAAGAAACAGCAACTACCAGTTCCGACACTTCAATTTTTGTTCGATGCAATAAAAGGGTTAGAAACAAGAGTATAAGTGTTATTCTTTGCTTTTACGTGAAACATTGACTACAATGTGGATTGGTGAGAGAACTGGATACGAAAGGAAGAATTATATGGAGATAAAAGAAATCTCTGTTCCGCAACAAGGTGTTGTAGCGGACTATATGAACGGTAAAAAAGAGATACAGTCATGTTTTGATTATATGTTAACAGAAGATGCTTTTAAACAACGTTTACATGATTTGCGTGAAAGGGAGTTTTTCCGCCAAGATTTAGTAGCGCATTTATTAGAATATAATACAAAATTACAAGCGGGAGAATCTACACTTCAAAATGTAAAAGCGCTTGGAGATGAAAATACATATGTTGTTATAGCTGGACAACAAGCAGGGTTATTAACTGGACCGCTTTATACAATTCATAAAGTTATTTCAATTTTACAGCTTGCAAAGGAAAAGGAAGAAAGTTTAGGAGTTAAAGTTGTCCCTGTCTTCTGGATTGCGGGTGAAGACCATGATATGGATGAGATTAACCATACTTTTGTAGCGAAAAATAAAAAGATGAAAAAAACTATTTTTTATGACCGTAATCCGAAAAAGGCGAGTGCTTCTGAGTCTGAACTTTCTGTTGAAGATTGTAGAAATTGGATTGAAGAGATTTTTAAAACATACCCAGAAACAAATTTTACAAAGGATGTATTAAAATTTGTTGATGATGCTTTGAAAAAATCGAATACGTATGTAGATTTCTTTGCTCATCTTATTACGAAAATCTTTGCTAATTCTGGTTTAATCCTTGTTGATTCACATCATCCTGAATTAAGAAAGTTAGAAATTCCATTTTTCAAGCGAATTATAAGTAAGTATAAAGAGATACAAGAGGGGCTTCGTAATCAGCAAGAAGTAATTAAAGAACTAGGATACAAACCGATTATTGAAACGAAGTCTCATGCAGTGCATATATTCATGGAAATAGATAATGAACGAGTATTGCTTGAAGATCAACAAGGTAAGTTTGTTGGAAAGGATGGGGCGCATTCCTTTTCATACGAAGAGTTGATTGAAGAGATGGAGAGAAATCCGGCACGTTTTAGTAATAATGTTGTAACACGTCCTCTTATGCAAGAGTATGTATTTCCTACGCTCGCATTTATTGGAGGTCCAGGAGAATTAGCTTATTGGAGTGAATTACAACAAGTATTCCATACTGTCGGTTTTCAAATGCCACCTGTCGTTCCTCGTCTTACAATTACTTATGTGGAGAGAGATATAGCGACGGATTTATTTGATTTGCAATTGAGAGAAAGTGATCCGTTTTTAAATGATGTCGATAAATTGCGTGAAAACTGGTTGTCTAATCAAATAGAGGAACCGATTGATGATCATTTTGAAAAGGCGAAAAAAGAAATTGCCGATATTCATACATCTTTACAGCAATTTGTAAAGAAAATAGAGCCAGGGTTAGGTGCGTTTGCAGGGAAAAACGAATTGAAAATTAATGAACAAATTGAACTGCTGGAAAGAATGTTGAAAAGAAATGTTGAGAAAAAGTATGAGGTTCAGCTAAATAAATTCCGCCGTATACAATTCGCACTTCGTCCATTAGGTGCACCGCAAGAACGTGTGTGGAATGTATGTTATTATTTAAATCAGTTTGGTTTGGATTTCGTTGATCGTGTAATGGAAAACCCTTTTTCTTGGGACGGAAAACATCATGTTATAAAACTATAAAATCTTGCTCTTTGGAGCAGGATTTTATTTTTATTCCGTTGAATTTACTGTGAAGTGATTTTTTTCTGAATTATCAATCAAAAAAGTGTTAAATATGGCAATTGTGTTCGATACTTAAATATATGACAAAATAGCACAAAATGTAAACGTATTATTCGCTTTTTCGACAGTTTTTTATTTAAATTCCCGCAAAAGATGATAAAATTTAGTATATAATAAAAGAAAATAGCGATTTGTATAGTATGTTGCCTTTGTTGGTAAGTTAAATGAGTCGTTCTTTCGTATTATTTCATTCTCTAAGCGTGAAATATGTGTTTAGAGGAAGGGATACATTCAACATAATTAATTGGAAAAAGAGTAGGTGCAACAATGTTTAAACACGTAACAGTGCTTTTAAAGGAAACAGTAGACGGCTTAGATATAAAGCCAGATGGTACATATGTAGATTGTACACTGGGGGGAGGAGGACATAGTTCTTATTTATTATCCCAATTAACTGAAGGTGGAAAATTAATAGCGTTTGATCAAGATGAGATAGCGATTCAAAACGCGAAAGAAAAGTTCTCTTCATACGGTGAACAGTTTATAACAGTAAAGAGTAACTTCCGTTATTTAGCTGAAAAACTGCAGGAAATAGGTATAACAGAAGTAGACGGTATTTTATTTGATTTAGGTGTTTCATCCCCACAATTAGATACACCAGAACGAGGCTTTAGTTATCATCATGATGCACCGCTAGATATGCGGATGGATCAAGATGCCCCATTAACAGCGTACGATGTTGTAAATAGCTGGTCATATGAACAACTTGTAAGGATTTTCTTCCAATACGGTGAAGAGAAATTTTCAAAACAAATTGCAAGAAAAATTGAAGCTTATCGTGAGAATAAAGCTATTGAAACGACAGGAGAATTAGTAGAGCTAATTAAAGAAGGTATTCCGGCTCCTGCTCGCAGAACGGGTGGGCATCCTGCTAAGCGAGTGTTTCAGGCAATTCGTATAGCTGTAAATGATGAATTAAAAGTATTTGAAGAAGCATTGGAATCTGCTATTGAGATGGTTAAGCCAGGTGGAAGGGTTAGTGTTATAACATTCCATTCATTAGAAGATCGTATTTGTAAAACAACGTTTAAGCGAAATAGTACAACGCCACAATTGCCGCCAGGATTACCGATTATTCCTGATGAATTTAAGCCGAAATTAAAGCTTATTACAAGAAAACCGATTTTACCTTCTGATATAGAGCTAGAAGAAAATAATCGTGCGCGTTCTGCGAAGTTGAGAATCGCTGAAAAACGATAAAAGGGAGAGAGAGGTATGACTAATTTAGCTGTAAAGTACAAACAACAAGCGCAAGAAGAGGTGCAAATTCAAACGCCCCCACAGCAGATGGCTAAGCCGAAGGTTAAAGCGAAAATTACAAGAATCGAAAAACTGTTGTATGTAGCGTTTATTGGCTTTTTATTGTATGCCTGTGTCGCGTTTATTGGAAATAAAGCAGGCCTTTATCAAGTTAATGTAGAAGCAGCGACGATAGAAGAAAAAATTGTACAGCAGCAAAAAGAAAATCAAGAATTACAAGCTGAAGTAGAGAAGTTAAGTCGCTATGAACGGATCGCTGAAGTTGCAAAAAAACACGGGCTAGAAATTAATGCGAATAATGTGAAAGGCCTCAAATAAGGCAATAGGTGTGAAGGAACGATGAAGAAGAATATGACTAAATTTCATACCAATAAGGGAGCAGGTTATTTTATGATATTTTTCCTCCTGCTCTTTTTGCTGTTATTAGCCCGATTTTTTTACATACAATCAACAGGAACAGTTCATAATCAGGATTTAGATGCACTTGCTAAACAAAAGCATAGTAAAAAAGGAGTTCTTGAAGCGAACCGAGGAACCATTTATGATCAAAACGGTCATGTGTTAGCGCAAGACGCAAACTCTTACAAAATGGTAGCTGCACTAAAAGGTGCTAACTCAGTTGAGAATAAAGAAGATACTGCAAAGAAAATTGCAGGAGTACTTGGAAAAGGCGAAGAGGATATTTTAGCTTCTTTAAACAAGGAAGGTAGAAGTCAAGTCGAATTTGGAACGTTAGGCAAGGATTTGACGAAAGAAAAGAAGGAACAAATAGAAGCGTTGAAATTGCCGGGAATATCTTTTATTACAGAAAATGCAAGGGTGTATCCCAACGGTGATTTTGCATCTTACGTTATAGGTCATGCAAAACCAAATGAGAATGGAACCTCGGTAGGTCAATTTGGCATAGAGAAAAGCTTGGATAAATACTTAAGTGCTTCGAACGGAGAAGTAGCATATACAGGTGATCGTAAAGGTGTGTCCCTTGATGGGGGAAAAGTTAATGTAAAGGCACCTAAAAATGGAGATAACGCTTATTTAACAATTGATCAACGTGTCCAAAGTTATTTAGAAGACGCGATGAAAGCAGCAAGTAAGCAATATGAGCCAGAAAGTTTAATAGGGATTGTTGCAGATCCGAAAACTGGGAAAATATTAGCGATGTCTACTAAACCTAGTTATGACCCTAATGATCGCCAAATTAAATATTTCTTCAATGACGCGATTGCCAATGCATTTGAACCTGGATCAACAATGAAAATTTTTACGTTAGCGGCAGCTATTAATGAAGGTGTGTACAAAGGACAAGATTATTATCAATCCGGGACATATCAAGTCGGAAATAGGAAAATAAAAGATCATAATGGCGGTGCTGGTTGGGGCTCTATCACGTTTGATGAAGGGGTAGAGCGTTCTTCGAACGTAGCGTTTGCAATTTTAGGAGATCAAAAACTTGGTCCAGAACGTTTCCGAAAATATATTCATAGTTTTGGATTAGATGAAAAAACGAACATTGATTTATCAGGTGAAGGATCGAATACAATTTTATTTGATCAGCAAATACAACAAGTGACAACAGCTTTTGGACAAGGTTCCACTGTAACACCAATTCAGCTTGTACAAGCTGCAACGGCCATTGCAAATGATGGGAAAATGATGAAACCTTATGCAATTGATAAAATTGTAGATCCGATAACAGACAAAGTAAAATTAGAACATAAGCCAGAAGAAGTAGGAAAACCTGTTACAAAGGAAACAGCAGCGCAAGTAAGACAGTTATTAGAACGTGTTGTTACATCTCCGAAAGGTACAGGGACAGCTTATAAAATTGATGGATATTCAGTTGGTGGTAAAACAGGTACAGCGCAAATTCCGGATGGAAAAGGCGGCTATATGACAGGAAGGCAGAATTATATATTCTCATTCTTAGGTATGGCACCAATGGACGATCCACAACTTGTCGTGTATGTAGCTGTTAAACAGCCGAAATTAAAAGATGATGAGAACGGCGCACAACCTTTAGCTGATATTTTTAAATATGTAACAAAAAATAGTTTAGAGTATTTAAAGATTAAGCCAAATGAAGTGAAAGATCCGAAAAAACATCTGAAAGAACAACAAACTACTGTTCCAGATGTAACTGGTAAAACGATGGCTGAAGCGGGGAAAGCGATTGATAAAGCAAAACTTCGTCCAATCGTACTAGGTGAAGGGAAAGTACAGCAACAAGTACCAAAAGCGACTGAACAAACATTAAAAGGCGACCGAGTCTTCTTGGTAGGAGATAAGCCTACAATGCCAAATATACAAGGATGGGCACTGCGTGATGTTATGAATTTAGCGAAGACATTACAGCTTAACTTGAAACCTTCTGGTACAGGATACGTAACAGAACAAAGTGTGGCGGAAGGAACATTATTACAACCTGGTACAGAATTAGGTGTCACACTCGTACCGCCACTCGAACCACAGCAAGAAGCAGAAAAGCCGTAATGGTAAAAGAGAATAAGTTCTAATTAAATAAGTACAAGCATATATTGGAACAAGCTAGGCGTAAGGGAGGCTTGTTCCGATATGCGTGTATCAAATGTAACAGTTAGAAAACGACTTATTTTTATACTTATATCAGGTATACTTATTTTCACTATTATCGATATTCGTCTTGGATATGTGCAATTTTTTCTTGGGAATATGTTAACGGATCGTGCGAAAGATTCATGGAGTCGTAATATTACTTTTGAACCCGAACGTGGGAAAATTTTAGACCGAAATGGTGTGGAACTTGCCACGAATAAAAGTGCTCCAACTGTCTTTGTTGTACCGAGGCAAATTGAAAAACCAGCAGAGACTGCAGAGAAGTTAGCTGCAGTATTAGGTGTGGAAAAAGATGAGATTTATAAAAGGATTACAAAAAAAGAATCGATTGTAAGGTTAGATAAAGGCGGAAGGAAAATATCACATGACAAAGCGAAAGAAGTACGAGGATTAAGTTTGAAGGGCGTGTATATCGCAGAGGATTCTATCCGGTACTATCCATTTGGAAACTTTTTATCACATGTATTAGGTTTTGCAGGTAGCGATAACCAAGGTCTTATGGGACTAGAAAAATATTATGATAAAGAGCTAAATGGGGACAAAGGTCATGTGCGTTTTTTTGCAGATGCGAAAGGACAAAGGATGCCTAATGTTGGTGATGATTTCAAAAAGCCAGAAGCTGGTTTAAATTTAGGATTAACAATCGATGCGCGTATTACAAGGATTATGGAAAGAGAAATGAATATTGCGGAGTCAACTTATAATCCTGACGGTATGATTGCGATTGCAATGAATCCTAAAAATGGTGAAATTTTAGGTATGTCTAGTCGACCGAGTTTTGACCCAGCGGATTTTCAAAGTGTCTCTCCAGAAGTGTATAACAGAAATCTACCTGTATGGAGTACGTATGAGCCTGGTTCAACATTTAAGATCATTACATTAGCTGCAGCATTGAATGAAAATTTAGTAGACTTAGAGAAGGATACGTTTTATGATGATGGAGCAGCTGAAGTAGGTGGAGCTAGATTGAAATGCTGGAAAGCAGGAGGTCATGGCAGTCAAACGTTTTTAGAAGTCGTTCAAAACTCATGTAACCCGGGATTTATTGAACTTGGTGATCGCCTTGGTAAAGACCGATTATTTAAATACATTCGTAATTTTGGTTTTGGGCAGAAGACTGGAATTGACTTGCAAGGTGAAGGCAGTGGGATTTTATTTAATTTAGATAAAGTTGGTCCAGTAGAGCAAGCAACAACTTCATTCGGCCAAGGGGTTTCTGTTACACCGATTCAACAAGTAGCAGCTGTAGCGGCGGCTGTAAATGGTGGAACATTGTATCAGCCGTATATAGCTAAGGAGTTTATTGATCCGAAAAATAATCAAGTTGTTAGTAAAAAGACACCTGTTGAGAAAAGAAAAGTTATTTCCAAGGAAACTTCAGAAAAAGTTCGTTATGCATTAGAGAATGTTGTAGCGAAAGGTTCTGGTAAAGGTGCTTATATTGATGGATATCGTGTAGGTGGAAAAACGGGTACTGCTCAAAAGGTGAAAGATGGTAAATATTTAGAGAATAATTATATAGTATCTTTTATCGGATTTGCTCCAGCGGATGATCCAGAGATTGTTGTGTATGTTGCTGTTGATAATCCAAAAGGGGTTACACAGTTTGGTGGAGTGGTAGCAGCTCCGATTGTCGGGAATATCCTTCGAGATGCGCTTCCTGTTATGGGAGTGAAACCGAGAAAAGAACAAGTTGAGAAAGAATATAAATGGGGCGATACACCAACTGTGGAAGTTCCGAATTTAATTGGAATGAAAAAGAAAGACTTACAAACACAACTCGTCGATTTGAAGCTTGATATAAGTGGAGATGGAGAGAAAGTAATTAAACAATCACCAGAAGCGGGAGCTAAAGTAAAAGAAGGCTCAAAAATTAGAATTTACTTCGGGAATTAAAGGTAACATAGTACGTTTTATGGTACAATTGGTGGAAGTGAGTTCTTTGTAGAACAGTTACTTAATTTGAGACAGTAAGTGTCTCATTCATAAATAGGTCAGTAGCACTTACCTCCTTATATAGGAGGTAATGTGTTGCTTACTGAAAAAAAGATAAATAAACAATGTAGAGAGGGTTTAGTGAAATGAAGTTGCATACACTTGTATCATGTTTGCATGATTTTCCAGTTGTTCCAAAAGAAAATCCAGAAATCACATCTATAGAAGCTGATTCACGTAAAGTGAAAGAGGGAAGCTTATTTGTATGTATGAAAGGATATACGGTTGATAGCCATGATTTTGCTAAGCAAGCAGCGGCACAAGGAGCGGCTGCTATTGTTGCGGAAAGACCAATTGATGTTGACGTTCCAGTTGTACTTGTGAAAAATACTTTTCGTTCGTTAGCGGTTTTAGCTGATTATTTTTATGGTCAACCGACACACAAGTTACATTTAATCGGAATTACAGGTACAAATGGAAAGACAACAACATCGCATATTATGGATGAGATTATGCGAGCACATGGTCATAAAACAGGGCTAATTGGAACGATTAATATGAAAATCGGTGATGAAACATTTGAGGTGAAAAATACAACACCAGATGCACTAACACTTCAACAGACGTTTTCAAAAATGGTTGAACAAGGTGTGGACAGCACGGTAATGGAAGTTTCGTCACATGCGTTAAATCTTGGTCGTGTACACGGATGTGATTACGATGTAGCGGTGTTTACGAATTTAACACAAGATCATTTAGACTATCATAAAACGATGGAAGAATATAAACATGCAAAAGGGTTACTATTTGCACAGCTTGGCAATAGTTATAATCATAATCGTGAAAAGTACGCTGTGCTGAATAGCGATGATAATGTAACAGAAGAGTATATGAGAAGTACTGCAGCAACAGTTGTAACATATGGTATTGATACAACAAGTGACATTATGGCAAAAAATATCGTTATGACGAGTGGCGGGACTACATTTACGCTTGTCACACCATATGAAAGTGTAAATGTTACAATGAAATTAATAGGTAAATTTAATGTATATAACGTACTTGCAGCAACAGCAGCAGGACTTGTTTCGGGTGTGAAATTAGAAACAATCATTGCTGTTATAAAGGATTTAGCTGGGGTTCCAGGACGTTTTGAAGTTGTTGATGGAGGGCAAAATTATACAGTTATTGTTGATTACGCACATACGCCAGATAGTTTAGAAAATGTATTAAAAACTGCAAAACAATTTGCAAAAGGTGATGTGTATTGTATCGTTGGTTGTGGCGGCGATAGGGACCGAACGAAGAGACCGATAATGGCAAGTGTTGCAACAAAATATGCAACTCATGCAATTTATACATCAGATAATCCAAGAAGTGAAGATCCAGCGGCTATTTTAGATGATATGGTACATGGTGCAAGCGGGAAAAATTATGAAATGATCATTGATAGAAAAGAAGCAATACACCATGCAATCGCTAAAGCGAAAGCAGATGATATCATTATTATTGCTGGTAAGGGGCATGAAACGTATCAAATTATTGGTAAAGAAGTTCATCATTTCGATGATCGTGAAGTTGCTAAAGAAGCAATTACAGGGCGTTTAAACAACGAAGAGTAACAACGTGAGAGGAGGACTACATGTGCTTGAGCAAGGTTTATTAGTAACGGCTGGGGTAGCATTCTTAATTTCTGTTGCCCTTTCGCCATTGTTTATTCCATTTTTAAGAAAATTAAAGTTCGGACAGAGTATTCGTGATGAGGGACCGAAGTCACATCAAAAAAAATCAGGGACACCGACAATGGGTGGTATCGTCATATACGTATCTATGATGGTAACTTCACTTATTATGGCGATTAAGTTTAATTATTTAGGTGCAGAGGTTTCGTTATTACTATTAGTGACGTTTGGTTACGGATTGATTGGATTTTTAGATGACTACATAAAGGTAGTTAAGAAGAGAAATCTTGGTTTAACATCAAAGCAAAAATTAGTAGGTCAGCTTGTTATTGCTATTGCATTCTTTTTAATTGGAAAAGGGCAAGCGTTCCACACATACATCATGATTCCGGGAACGGATGTTAAGTTTGAATTAGGTTGGGCGTATTTCGTACTTGTACTATTTATGCTTATTGGTGGATCAAATGCAGTTAACTTAACTGACGGTTTAGATGGTTTATTATCAGGAACAGCTGCTATTGCATTTGGAGCATTTAGTATTATTGCTGTGGCACAAGAGCAATTTGGAGTAGCGATATTCTGTATGGCAGTTGTAGGAGCTGTACTTGGATTTTTAGTATTCAATGCGAATCCAGCAAAAGTGTTTATGGGAGATACAGGTTCATTAGCTTTAGGTGGAGCCATTGCAGCTGTAGCGATTTTATTAAAACAAGAATTGCTACTTGTAATTATTGGCGGAGTATTCGTAATGGAAACTTTATCGGTTATCATTCAGGTCATTTCATTTAAAACAACAGGAAAACGTGTCTTTAAAATGAGTCCATTACACCATCATTATGAATTATGCGGTTGGTCAGAGTGGCGTGTTGTTGTGACGTTTTGGTCTGCAGGATTTTTATTAGCTGTGTTAGGAATTTATATCGGGGTGTGGATGTAATTGAAAACTGTAACTGAATTTCAAAATAAGAATATTCTTGTATTGGGTATTGCAAAAAGTGGTTATGCAGCAGCTACATTGTTACAAAAGCTAGGGGCAAATGTTATTGTAAATGACGGAAAGCCTTTAGCAGAGAATGTACTTGCTGCAGAATTACAAGCAAAAGGAATGGACGTTGTATGCGGTGGTCATCCTTTAGAATTATTAGAGAGAAATATTTCTCTTGTAGTAAAAAATCCAGGAATCCCGTATTCTAATCCAATATTAGTTGCTGCGAAAGAAAAACAAATTCCGATTGTTACGGAAGTTGAATTAGCATATCGTATTTCAGAAGCACCATTTGTTGGGATTACGGGGTCTAACGGTAAAACGACGACGACAATGCTGACATTTGAAATGCTAAAAGAAGGACAAAAGCATCCTGTAATTGCAGGGAACATTGGAACTGTAGCGTGTGAAGTAGCACAGGATGCAAAAGAAAATGAAGTTGTAGTTACAGAACTTTCATCGTTTCAATTGATGGGAGTAGAATTGTTCCAACCTAAAATTGCTGCGTTTTTAAATTTATTTGAGGCCCACTTAGATTATCATGGGACGAAGAAAGAATATGGTTTAGCAAAAGCAAATATTTTTAAAAACCAAACAGAAAATGATTATAGTGTAATAAATGCGGATGATGCGGATGTGATGGCTTTGTCTGCGTATTCTAAAGGTCAAAAAATCCTGTTTTCGACAACGAAAGAAATTGAAGATGGTGCGTGTATAAAAGATAACGCTCTTTATTTCAAAGGTGAAAAAGTTGTTGAAGTAAGCGATATCGTTTTACCTGGTCAACATAATCTAGAAAATATTTTAGCTGCGATGAGTATTGCGAAATTATTAGGTACTTCTAATGAAGCAATTACGGTCGTGTTAAAACGTTTTACGGGTGTAAAACATCGTTTAGAATATGTAACAACGATTAACAACCGTAAGTTTTATAATGATTCAAAAGCAACGAATATGTTAGCGACTGAGAAAGCACTATCTGCGTTTACACAACCGATTGTGTTACTAGCAGGTGGGCTTGATCGCGGAAATGAATTCGATGATTTAATTCCGTATTTCAAAAATGTAAAAGCGATTGTAACATTTGGACAAACAGCTCCTAAACTAGTAAGAGCGGCAGAAAAAGCGGGATTAGATATAATTGAAAGTGTCGATACTTTAGATGAAGCAGTGGTGAAAGCTTATGCTCATTCTAAAGATGGTGATGTCGTTCTTCTTTCTCCAGCGTGTGCAAGCTGGGATCAATTTAAAACATTTGAAGAAAGAGGAGACATTTTTATACAAGCTGTGCATAAACTTATATAAAGTAAATCAAAACATCAGTAGGCTAACACCTACTGATGTTTTGTTACATAGGGCAAAAGGTTCTGCCTAAAGAGGTGGTGTTTGTGGGTAATGAAGAAAACGCCTGATTTTATTCTCATCATCGTAACACTTTCATTGTTGACAATCGGAATGATTATGGTTTATAGTGCGAGTGCAGTTTGGGCCTCTTATAAAATGGGGGACTCATTCTTTTTTGCAAAAAGACAATTACTGTTTGCGGGTCTTGGTGTAGTAGCTATGTTTTTTATTATGAAAATTGATTATTGGGTGTGGCGTACGTATTCAAAAGTGATTTTGCTAGTTTGCTTCATTCTTCTTATTCTCGTTCTTATTCCTGGAGTAGGTCTTGTTCGAGGAGGAGCACGAAGTTGGATTGGAATCGGAGCATTTTCGATTCAACCGTCAGAATTTATGAAGTTTGCGATGATTATTTTCTTGGCAAAGTTTTTAGCAGAACGGCAAAAATTGATTACATCTTTTAAACGTGGTTTATTACCGGCTCTTAGTTTTGTGTTTCTTGCTTTTGGGATGATTATGTTACAGCCAGACCTTGGGACAGGAACGGTAATGGTTGGGACATGTATCATTATGATATTCATTTCGGGAGCGAGAGTCTTTCACTTTGCAATGTTTGGTTTGATTGGTGTAGCAGGATTTGTAGGGTTAATTGCATCAGCACCGTATCGAATGAAACGCATTACATCATATTTAGATCCGTGGTCAGATCCGCTCGGGAGTGGATTTCAAATTATCCAATCATTACTTGCAATTGGACCTGGTGGATTATTTGGGCTTGGACTTGGACAAAGTAGACAAAAATTTCTTTATTTACCTGAACCACAAACTGACTTTATATTTGCGATCTTATCCGAGGAATTAGGTTTTATTGGTGGTTCATTTGTGTTATTATTATTTAGTCTATTATTATGGCGCGGGATTCGTATCGCATTAGGAGCGCCAGATTTATATGGTACGTTTTTAGCAGTAGGTATTGTGGCGATGATTGCGATTCAAGTAATGATTAATGTTGGTGTTGTAACAGGACTGATGCCTGTTACGGGTATTACCTTGCCGTTTTTAAGTTATGGTGGATCAAGTTTGACATTAATGTTAATGGCAGTAGGTGTATTATTAAATATAAGTCGCCATTCTCGCTACTAAACCCTGTTTATAAGACAGGGTTTTTCGTATGTGTGTAAAAATGCAATATGTATATAGAAATAAATATAATGGAAATAAGAAAAGAGAAGCGGAGGAGTTAGTAGTGCGTGTATTAGTGAGTGGTGGGGGTACTGGTGGTCATATTTATCCAGCTCTTGCTTTAATTAGAGAAATAAAAAAGTTAAATCCAGAAGCAAGATTTTTATATATTGGTACGGAAAATGGACTAGAGAGTACAATCGTTCCAAAAGCAGGTATACCATTTCAATCTATTGTTATAAGTGGATTTAAACGAAAAATATCATTAGATAATGTGAAAACAGTAATGCGTTTTCTAAAAGGTGTACAGGATAGTAAACGATATATTCGTCGTTTTAATCCGGATATCGTAATTGGAACGGGTGGATATGTATGTGGACCAGTTGTATACGCTGCAGCCAAATTAGGTATTCCAACTATTGTACATGAACAAAATAGTGTACCAGGTGTAACGAACAAGTTTTTAAGCCGTTATGTTGATAAAGTTGCTGTTTGTTTTGAAGCAGCTATAGAGCATTTTCCAGAGTCAAAAGTGGTAATGACAGGTAATCCACGAGCATCAGAGGTAATGGATCAAAATGGAATGAAGGGGAAACGTTCAGTTGGGCTTTCTCTTCCTAAAAAGTCTGTACTTATATTTGGTGGAAGTCGTGGGGCTAGACCGATTAACGATGCCTTCGTTGAAGCAATTGAACAGTTTGGGAACAAAAGCTACGAAATACTATATGTAACAGGTGAAGTACATTATGACAAAGTGATGGAAGCCGTGAAGCAAAAAGGGAACCCAAGCAATGTTATTATTAAGCCGTTCATTCATAATATGCCAGAGGTACTAACTGGTGTAGACCTTGTTGTTTCAAGGGCTGGGGCAACAACACTTGCAGAATTAACAGCGTTAGGAAAACCAAGTGTGTTAATACCGAGTCCGTATGTAACAAATAATCATCAGGAAAAGAATGCACGTTCAGTTGTTGATAAAGGAGCGGCAAAAATGTTACTAGAAAAAGATTTAACAGCTGAAACGCTTATTCGTGATATTGATGAGATTTTATTAGATGCACAAACATTACAAAATATGAAGCTAGCTGCTAAGCAACTAGGTATTCCAGATGCAGCAAATAAGCTGTATGAAGTAATGAATAAGCTTGTAAAAAAATAAAGTGAGGCTTTAATCAGCGGGGAGTGATTCTCTCTCGTTGATTATTACCTTTCACTAATCGGATGTTTACTGGTATCCTCATTCCGCCTAATTTCTTTGTTATCGCCTAATTTTGATTTAGGAGCTGTACTGCCCGTAAATAGAGGGATAACGTTAGGTGAACGCCCTGCATATTATTGTCATAAGGAGACTTAATATGGGGGAGATTGTCTATGGAACAATTAGTAAATGAGCTTATAGAAGCAGACGTTGGTCGTGTTTTAGTTAACGAGCCGTTAGCACGTTATACAACTATGAAAATAGGTGGACCAGCCGATATTTTAATTGTGCCAAAGCATGTAGCCGGTATTGAAAAAACATTACAGTTAGTAAAACAATACAAAACGAAGTGGACTGTAATTGGTCGCGGTTCAAACCTTCTTGTATCTGATCAAGGCATAGAAGGTGTTGTTATTCGTTTAGGAGAAGGATTAGATCACTTAGAGGTCGAAAAACATAAGGTAAGAGTTGGTAGTGGATATCCTCTTATTAAATTGTCAACTTTACTTAGTCGTCAAGGGTTAGCTGGATTGGAGTTTGCAAGCGGTATTCCAGGAAGTGTCGGTGGTGCAGTATATATGAATGCAGGTGCACATAAATCGGATATATCGAGTGTATTATCGAAGGCTCTCATTCTGTTTGAAGACGGTACAATTGACTGGTTAACGAATAAAGAACTGGGGTTTTCTTATCGGGCATCTGTATTGCAAACGAAACGTCCTGGTATTGTTTTAGAGGCGGTGTTTCAATTACAGGCGGGAAAACGTGAAGAAATTGTACGTAGCATGCAAAATAATAAAGATTACCGCCGTGAAACGCAACCATGGAATCACCCGTGTGCAGGAAGTGTATTTCGGAATCCAATCCCACATTTTGCAGGAGATTTAGTAGAAAAAGCAGGGCTTCGTGGTTATAGGATTGGTGGAGCTCAAATTTCTGAAATGCATGGCAATTTTATTGTTAATACCGGGGGAGCTTCAGCGCAAGATGTATTGTCTTTAATTGAATTAATAAAACATACAATTAAGGATAAATTTGATGTAGATATGCACACAGAAGTAGAAATCATTGGAAGATAACGGTTATTCGTTCCGCTCATTATCATTTATGTTATAATAAGAAGATAAGAACGGCATGAGGAACATGCCGTTCTTTATGTTACATAGGGGGATCGTACATGAATAATAGTAAAGTGATTAAACTACAAGATCGTGTACCAAAATTGAAAAATCAAAAGAAAAAAAACAAAAAAAATGTTAATCATCGATTGATTTTATACATATCAATTTTATTTTTATTAGTGCTCTTTTTAATTTATTTTCGGTCTCCGCTTAGTAATATAAAAAAGATTAGTGTGTTTGGAAATCACTATATGACGGATGAACAAGTAATGAAGGATTCAGGCGTGACATATGATACAAGTTATTTCCGAGTGACAGCACATAAAGCTGAAGAAAACTTAACGAAGCGAAAAGAAATTAAAGCAGTAAATGTAAAAAAACGTTTTCCAAACAATATTGATATTCATATCGAAGAATATGTAACGATTGGTTATATAAATAAAGAGGGAAAATTACAACCGTTATTAGAGAATGGAAAAACGCTTGATGTACTACCTAATGGAAAACTTCCTGTTGCAGCACCGATTTTCGAACCTTTTAAAGAAGAGAAAATGAAGGAGTTAATCGCTGAACTAGAAAAATTAACACCAGCTATTTTAAAATCTATTTCGGAGATTCGCTATTCACCAACGAATGCGAATGAAGATCATCTTACTTTATATATGAATGAAGGTTATGAAGTGAGCACTACAATTCAAAATTTCGCAAAACGTATGGAAGCCTATCCGCTTATTTTAAAAACAATTGAGCCAGGTAAGAAGGTATTAATTGACTTAGAAGTAGGTGCATATACGAAAGAATTAGGTGCGGAAGAAAAAAAAGAATAGAATGGTAGTTTTCGTTACTTATAGCAGAAAAAACGAAACTAATGTTCTATTATGTGTATACGAATTTAGAAGAATGGTTCATTTGATGAAAAATATGTAAAAATTCTTAGATTCATACTAGTATTGGTACAAGTTTCACTTTTCTATGAGTACATCTTAGTGTAGACTTATACTTGGCGGTAAACTTTACACTCGAAATAGAATTATTTCAAGATAAGCAGTTATTCATAGTTTACTGCGATATTCTTAATTGAATGCTAAATAAAAATAAGAAAAATATAGGGTTAAAAAAGGGAAACGTATAAAGACGTTGAATATTTTTCTTATAAATAGTAAAGTTGCGATTGTTGTTCCATATATTGAGTTGTATGGTATAAATAAAGAAGGAGGTGCCAAAGAATGAACAGCAATGAAATATATGTTAGTCTTGACATCGGTACATCCAATGTTAAAGTCATCATTGGTGAAATGGTTAATGACAGCTTAAACATTATTGGTGTTGGAAATGTAAAATCAAATGGTTTAAAGAAGGGATCGATAGTTGATATAGACGAGACTGTTCGATCAATTAAAAAAGCAATTGAACAAGCTGAGCGCATGGTGGGAATCCACATTGAGCAAGTTGTAGTAGGTGTCAATGCAAACCAGGTACAGCTACTTCCTTGTCACGGAGTAGTCGCTGTTTCAAATGAAGATCGTGAAATCGGGAATGAAGATGTCTTACGCGTTCTAGATGCAGCACAAGTTGTGTCAATTGCTCCAGAACGTGAGTTTATTGATGTGGTACCTCGACAGTTCATCGTAGACGGTCTTGACGAGATTAACGATCCACGCGGGATGATCGGTGTAAGATTAGAAATGGAAGGTACACTTATTACAGGCTCGAGAACTTTACTACATAACCTACTTCGTTGTGTAGAAAAAGCAGGTCTTGAAATTGTTGATATTTGTCTTCAACCTTTAGCGGCTGCAACAGTTGCAATATCTTCAGATGAAAAAAATAGAGGAGTAGCCCTTGTTGATATGGGGGGAGGATCTACAACTTTATCTATTTTTAAAGATGGAGAGTTACAAGCGACGAGCGTATTACCATTAGGTGGAGACCATATAACGAAAGATATTGCGATTGGGTTGAAAACTTCAACAGAAAATGCAGATCAAATTAAGTTGAAATATGGACATGCTTTTTATGATACAGCATCTGAAGAAGAGATGTTTACGGTTCCTATTATGGGAAGTGATCAAACAGAACAATATTCTCAGTTGGAATTATCGGATATAATAGAGGCTCGTGTAGAGGAAATTTTAATGTTTGTTCAAGATGAAGTGCGTAAGTTAGGAGTAAAGCAAGTGGCTTCTGGTTATGTACTAACTGGCGGAATTGCTTCTATGCCAGGTGTTCTTGATCTTGCATATGATATTTTACATGAAAATGTTCGTGTAGCAACTCCTGATTATATTGGTGTGCGTGAGCCCCAATATACAAGTGGAGTTGGATTAATTAAACATTCTTATCAAAAAGCTAAATTACGTGGGAAAAATGTGCAGGAAAAGCAAGAGCATTTTGAACCAGTACCAGCACCAGCACCAACGCCGGTACAACAGCAACCCACGAAACAAAAAACTCGTAATCAAAACAATAATAATCAAAATGATGACCGCATGATGTCAAAAGTAAAACGTGTATTCCGTTATTTATGGGATTAAAATTGGACACGAAAAATGAGGTTCTAGGGGGATTTCGACATGTTAGAGTTTGATACTACTCAAGATCAATTAGCGAATATAAAAGTTATCGGTGTCGGCGGTGGCGGAAACAATGCTGTAAACCGTATGATTGAACACGGTGTACAAGGTGTAGACTTTATCGCTGTGAACACTGATGCACAAGCATTAAATCTATCAAAAGCTGAAACAAAAATGCAAATTGGTGGAAAATTAACGCGTGGACTTGGTGCAGGCGCAAACCCTGAAGTAGGGAAAAAAGCTGCAGAAGAAAGTAAAGAACAGATTCAAGAAGCACTTCGTGGTGCGGATATGGTCTTCGTAACTGCCGGTATGGGCGGTGGAACTGGAACTGGTGCAGCTCCAGTTGTTGCTCAAGTTGCAAAAGAATTAGGTGCTTTAACAGTAGGTGTTGTAACACGTCCATTTACTTTTGAAGGACGTAAGCGTGCGACGCAAGCAGCATCTGGTATTGCAGCATTTAAAGAAAATGTAGATACTCTTATTGTAATTCCAAACGATCGCTTATTAGAGATTGTTGATAAAAATACGCCAATGTTAGAAGCATTCCGTGAAGCTGATAACGTATTACGTCAAGGTGTTCAAGGTATTTCGGATTTAATTGCAACGCCAGGTTTAATTAACTTAGACTTTGCAGACGTAAAGACAATTATGTCTAATAGAGGTTCTGCTTTAATGGGTATTGGTTCTGGTAATGGGGAAAATCGTGCTGCAGAAGCTGCGAAAAAAGCGATTTCTAGCCCATTACTAGAAACATCTATTGATGGAGCTCAAGGTGTTATCATGAACATTACGGGTGGCGCTAACTTAAGCTTATATGAAGTACAAGAAGCGGCAGACATCGTAGCTTCAGCTTCAGATCCAGAAGTAAATATGATCTTCGGTTCTGTTATTAACGAAGGATTAAAAGATGATATCGTTGTAACTGTAATTGCAACTGGTTTTGATGATAGCATTGCAACTCAACCACCAAAACCAATTATTCGTCCGAATGCGAACCACACGCAACAACAGCAACAACCAGTAGCTCAACCTTCAAAACAGCGTGAAGTAAAACGTGAAATGAAGCGTGAAGAGCCAGTTGTACATGAGCGTCATTCAGATTCAGATGATATCGATATTCCAGCATTTTTACGTAACCGTCGTAGACGATAAAAAAAGGAGCTTTCATGCTCCTTTTTGTTTTTTATGGAAAAGACCTGCTAAGCAGGTCTTTTTTTTTATTTCGTATATTTCAATATATTTTGTTTGTGAAAATAAGAGTATATCATTCTATGAATTTGTACTTTTATTTTTTACCGACAGATTATGTCTAGAAATCACAAAATAACAAAAAAACACCTCCGCAAATTGACACACTTTCCTATTGGATATGCATTATACTAGTCTCAACTTGAAAAAAGAGGTGAATTGTTTGGTTGTTTACGCCGACGTTGTTTGGTTGTTAAACGCCTGCATTGATTTTCTTTTGCTTTTATTAACAGCTACCGTGTTAAAAAAGAAAATCAAAAGATGGAGGCTTGTGTTAGGGGCATTTATAGGTTCAACTATTGTTATTTTTGCCTTTACTCCTTTTGCTTCTATGATGACACATCCAATTATGAAACTACTGTACTCGTTACTTATTGTGTATACAGCATTTGGGTTTACAACATTTAGAAATTATGCACAAACTGTTTTTACTTTTTACTTTGTAACCTTTATGGTTGGCGGAGGATTAATTGGAACTCATTTCTTTTTGCAAACGAATGAAATGGTAAATGGATTGGTTCAATCTCAGTCAATTTCTTACGGTGATCCAATTAGTTGGTTATTTGTTATTTTTGGTTTTCCAGTAATTTATTATTTTTCTAAAAAGCGTATTGAAAGCGTAGAGGTCACGAAAATACACTATGATCAAATTGTGAAAGTAAAAATTCAATTAGCCGAAGAAGAACTAGAACTCGCAGGTCTTATTGACAGTGGGAACCAACTTTATGACCCATTAACAAAAACACCTGTTATGATTATGCATGTTTCATCATTAGAACATTGCTTACCATCTTGGTTAACAGAACAAATTTATTCCAAAACAGAAATTCCTCAAATACCAGAAAATGATTCTGGTTGGGCGACCAAATTACGCTTAATTCCTTTCCGTGCAGTAGGGGTAGAGAGTCAATTTTTGTGGGCAATTAAGCCTGACAGTGTGCAAGTTGACCATGAAGGTAGTTCTATTGTTGTAAACAAAGTATTAATTGGATTAAATACACAACAGCTGTCTACTAATGGGGAGTATCAATGTATTGTGCATCCAAAAATGTTGATTTCGCAAAAAATGGTGATCGCTTAATAAATGAGAGGCGGGATAATATGATGAAATTAAAATTTTATTTAGTATACCTTTGGTATAAAGTATTGCTGAAATTAGGAATTAAGACCGATGAAATTTATTATATTGGTGGAAGTGAAGCGTTGCCACCACCGTTAACAAAAGAAGAAGAGGAAGTTCTTTTGAATAAATTGCCAAAAGGAGATCAGGCAGCAAGGTCATTACTTATTGAACGTAACTTAAGGCTCGTTGTATATATAGCAAGAAAGTTTGAAAATACAGGGATAAATATTGAAGATTTGATTAGTATAGGAACAATCGGCCTTATTAAAGCGGTAAATACATTTAATCCAGAAAAGAAAATAAAATTAGCAACATATGCATCGCGTTGTATAGAAAATGAAATTTTAATGCATTTACGTCGAAATAACAAAAATCGTTCGGAAGTTTCTTTTGATGAACCACTAAACATTGATTGGGATGGGAATGAACTGTTATTGTCTGACGTGTTAGGTACAGATGATGATATTATTACAAAAGATTTAGAAGCTACTGTAGATCGTCACCTTTTAATGAAAGCATTACACCAATTAAATGATCGTGAAAAACAAATTATGGAACTTCGGTTTGGGCTTGCTGGAGGAGAGGAAAAGACGCAAAAAGATGTGGCGGATATGCTTGGGATTTCACAGTCATACATTTCGCGTTTAGAAAAAAGAATTATAAAAAGATTACGAAAAGAATTTAATAAAATGGTGTGAAGAATAAGACCAGCCGTTATGTAGGCTGGTCTTATTCTATTTAGTTGTATTAGGAAAGATAATTTAAATAAAAAATCGTGAAAAAACCACATGCATAAAATCCCCTTCAAAGGAAATACTTTACACTGTACAGCAACTCCCGATAGGAGGGAACACTTTGACGAGAAACAAAGTAGAAATTTGCGGTGTTGATACAGCTAAACTTCCAGTATTAAAAAATGATGAAATGCGTAAATTATTTCGTGAAATGCAAAGTGGAGAGATAAGCGCAAGAGAAAAATTAGTGAATGGAAACTTACGTCTTGTACTGAGCGTCATCCAAAGATTTAATAACAGAGGAGAATATGTTGACGATTTATTTCAAGTTGGTTGCATCGGACTTATGAAATCAATTGATAATTTTGATTTAGGCCAAAATGTAAAATTTTCAACGTATGCTGTGCCGATGATTATTGGGGAAATACGCAGATATTTGCGTGATAATAATCCGATTCGCGTATCGCGCTCATTGCGAGATATTGCGTATAAAGCTTTGCAAGTAAGAGAAAAATTGATTGCAGAAAATTCAAAAGAACCAACAGCAATGGATATTGCAAAAGTGCTAGAAGTAACTCATGAAGAGATAGTATTTGCTTTAGATGCGATTCAAGATCCAGTTTCATTATTTGAACCGATTTATAATGATGGGGGAGATCCTATCTTTGTTATGGATCAGTTAAGTGATGAAAAACAAAAGGACGAGCAGTGGGTTGAAGAATTAGCATTGAAAGAAGGAATGAAGCGTTTAAATGATAGAGAGAAAATGATTATTAGAAAACGTTTCTTCCAAGGAAAGACACAGATGGAAGTTGCAGAAGAAATTGGGATTTCCCAAGCGCAAGTATCACGTTTAGAGAAGTCAGCTATTAAACAAATGAATAAAACGATTCAAGGATAAGGTCTCACCAATTATGGTGAGACCTTTTTATATGTAATATGGTTTGTGCTCATAGTAGGGGATTAGTGTTCATATAATGAAACTAGCATGGTGTTTCGTATAGATGGCTTCCTGTAAATATGAGAAACAGTTTCCAATTTGTCATATAAGGGAGAGGATAAAAATGGTGATACGAATTTCAGAGTTACAGATGAAGGATGTTATAAATATTTCAGATGGAAAAAGGATTGGGAATATTGGAGATATTGAAATTGATATGAACACAGGGCAAGTTTGTTCTGTTATTATTTCCAAACAGACACGTATGCTAGGTATTTTTGGAAAAGATGTTGAGATTGTAATTCCTTGGAAGGAAATTGTGAAAATTGGGGAGGATGTCATACTTGTAAGAGTAAATCCTGTTAATTCTGTAACAGAATCAATACAAACACCGACAATTTCATAAAGAATATTACAAATTCCTCTTTTTTTTCTGTTAGGATTATGAAAAAATAAAAGTATGGTAAAATAGACAGGAAGTACCATGCTTTTTTCTGTTATTTTAATTAAAAGGAGCCGCTTTATTATGAGAGAACCATTTAAATATGTGGACGGTATACTGTATTTACAAGCGTGGAAAGAACTTGGAAACATTACTGCTGGATTTACGACAAAAGATGGTGGGATAAGTACGGGCTCCTTTCATGCGATGAATTTAGGATTACATGTGAATGATATCGTGGAGAACGTTCATGAAAACAGACGCATTTTAGCAAATAAGTTACAAAAACCATTAGAAAACTGGATTTGCTCTGAACAAGTTCATGCTCATCATGTTGAAAAAGTAGGGCAACAGGAAAAGGGAAGTGGTGTCTATTCATATGAGGACGGCATTTCAAAAACAGATGGCATTTATACGAGTAATGAAGATGTTCTGTTAACGTCTTGTTACGCGGATTGTGTTCCGCTCTATTTTTATGCACCATCACATGGTATGATAGGACTTGCGCATGCTGGATGGAAAGGCACTGTACAAGAGATTGCAAAGGAAATGATTCAAAAGTGGAATGCAGAAGGTATTTCAAGTGATGAAATTCATGTTGCAATTGGGCCGTCGATCGGATCTTGTTGTTATGTTGTGGATGATCGTGTATTAACAGCAGCACAGGAAGTAGTTAGCGGTGCTGTTCCTCATCAAAAAATTTCTGACGGGCAGTACGCAATTAATTTAAAAGAAATTAATCGTATATTATGTGTACAAGCAGGCATAAAAGAAGAGCATATTGTAATGTCATCTCTTTGTACAAGCTGTGAAGAGCAACTATTTTTCTCTCATCGTCGTGATCAAGGTAAGACAGGAAGAATGTTGAGTTTCATAGGTTTTAAGGAGGAAGGAAGCAAGTGACAGTACAAGAAAATTTAGTAATTGTAAACGAAGCTATTAAAGAATCTTGCGCTCGAGCTGGACGTTCGTTGCAAGATATTAAACTTGTTGCAGTTACAAAAACTGTAGGGATTGAAAAAACAAACGAAGTAATTGAAGCTGGAATTATCGATTTAGGTGAAAATAGAAATGAAGGTTTCTTACAGAAATACGAGCATTTCGGTTCAAAAGTTAATTGGCACTTTATTGGCTCATTACAAACGAGAAAAGTAAAAGAAATCATTAATGAAATTGATTATTTACATTCGTTAGATCGTCTTTCGCTGGCGAAAGAAATTCAGAAACGTGCTGATAAGAAAGTGAAATGCTTTATTCAAGTGAAAACCTCATCTGAAGAATCGAAGCAAGGATTGGCAATAGAAGAGGTTGTTTCTTTTATTCAAAGTTTGCAAGAATTCGATAAAATTGAAGTGGTTGGACTAATGACGATGGCTCCATTTACAGAAGAAGAGGAAGAAATCAGACGCTGTTTTAAGGAATTACGTATGCTGCAAACAGAGGTGCAGGAGCTAGAGTTATTACATGCGCCATGTAAAGAATTATCAATGGGAATGTCCAATGATTACACAATTGCAATTGAAGAAGGGGCTACATATATTCGTTTGGGAACGATTTTAGTAGGAAAAGCGTAAAAGGAAGGAGAATCTTATTATGAGTTGGTCAAAAGTAAAATACTTCTTTTTTGATACACCGGAAGAAAAAGAAGCAGCTCAATATGGTTATGAAAAGGAGCAAACAGACATGAAAAAGCAGCAAGATCCACCAGAACAACAAGACGTTACGTTTCCGAAAGCGCAACCGAAGCAAAATGTTGTGAGTATTGAAACAGCAAAACAATCTTCAAAAGTTGTTTTATTAGAACCACGCACATATTCGGAAGCACAAGGGATTGCGGACCACTTAAAAGGTAGACGAGCTGTTGTAATTAATTTGCAGAGAATGTCTACTGATCAAGCGGTACGTATCGTTGACTTTTTAAGTGGTACTGTATACGCTATAGGCGGGGACATTCAAAAAATAGGACCGAAAACATTTATGTGTACACCTGAAAATGTAGATATTGTTGGTGCGATTTCAGAGTTATTCGGTGAAGAAGAAGAAACAAATATAAAGAGGTGGTAATACGCCATGACAACAGTTTTTATAGTGTTAAGTTATGCTATCGAGATTTACTCGTGGGCACTTATTATTTACATTCTCCTATCATGGTTTCCTGGTGCAAAGGAATCAGCTTTTGGAGAGTTCCTGGCACGTATTTGTGAACCGTATTTAGAACCATTCCGCCGCTTTATTCCGCCGCTTGGAATGATTGATATTTCTCCAATCGTTGCGATCTTTGCGTTGAAACTTGCTAAAACTGGTTTGTTCAGTTTATTAAGCTATTTTTTATAGTAAGAAGGTAAATACATGAGCATCTACGAACATTTTAGGCCTGATGAGGAGGTCTTTGTGGATAAAGTGCTAGAGTGGAAGCGAGCGGCGGAATACCATCAAGTGAAGTTAACGGATTTTCTTGATCCTAGGCAACAACAAATTGTTTCTATGGTAATAGGACAAGGTGATGTTGCTGTGCAATTTGGTGGTGCAACGCCTAATGCAGAGCGTAAAAGAGCACTTATTTATCCAGACTATCTAGAATTAAATGAAGAAGAATTTCAAGTAGAAGTATTAGAAATTGACTATCCTTCCAAGTTTTATACGCTAGAACATAGGCAAATATTAGGTACATTTATGTCTCTTGGTTTAACAAGAGAAAAATGTGGTGATATTTTGCTGCAAGAAAATCGTGCCCAAATTGTAGTTGCGAAAGAAATTGTATCGTATATTGAGATGAACTTACAATCAATAGGGAAAGTAAAAGTCTCTTTAGCGTCAGTGCAAGGAGAACAAATTCTACAGATAGATGAAACGTGGGGAGAGAAATCTGGAACGGTTTCTTCACTTCGTTTAGATGTTATGTTAGCTGAAATGTTACATTTATCTAGACAGAAAGTACAACCTTTCATAAAAAATGGTTTAGTAAAAGTCAATTGGAAAACAGTGGAGCAAACTTCTTATGAATGCTATCCAGGAGATGTTTTTTCTGTTAGAGGATATGGCCGAAGTAAATTATTTTCTGTAGAAGGTAGAACAAAACGCGACAAATGGAGAATTTTGTATGGTATACTAAAATGATTGGTTTTTTAGAAGGAAATCCTCCTATTTTGTCGAAGAAAAGATATAATTGAAAGAGGAAATTTAGATAACTACTTGGAGGTGGCGTTGTGCCGTTAACACCATTAGATATTCATAACAAAGAATTTGGTCGCGGATTCCGTGGCTATGATGAAGATCAAGTAAATGAGTTTCTTGATCAAATTATCAAAGATTATGAATTGGTCATTCGTGAGAAAAAAGCTTTAGAAGAAAAAGTTGCGCAGTTAGAAGGGAAGTTAGATCATTTCTCTAATATTGAAGATACGTTAAACAAATCTATCGTCGTTGCACAAGAAGCAGCGGAAGAAGTAAAACGTAATGCGCAAAAAGAAGCGAAATTAATTGTGCGTGAAGCTGAAAAGAATGCTGATCGTATTATTAACGAAGCATTAGTAAAATCAAGAAAAGTTGCTTTTGATATTGAAGAGCTAAAGAAACAAGCGAAAGTATTCCGAACTCGTTTCCGTATGTTATTAGAAACACAGCTTGAGATGTTAAACAACGATGATTGGGATAAACTAATTGAATTAGAAGACGAAGTAGATGAACTGTTGAAAAAAGAAGAAACAGTGTAAGCTTGACGTTTTTCTCATTATTACATATAATTTTAAACAACATATTTATTAAGAAAAACGAAGATAGGGATAAGTACCTTTTCAAACCTTATATAGCGAACTGAGGATGGTGTAAGCTCAGGATAAGGAGATAGTGGGAATATCACCCTGGAGTTCCGCGCTGAACAAATAGAGTAAGCGTAGGCGTGTATTCGCGTTAAGAATATAAAGAGGATTCTATACACATGTATATGATCTACTAGGGTGGTACCGCGGGAGACTTTCTCGTCCCTTTTTGGGATGAGAAGGTCTCTTTTTTATTCCGTTTTTTAAGTGTTTCTTTTATACATGTAAGGAGGAATTGAGCATGGAGTACAAAAATACATTACTGATGCCAAAAACAGAGTTCCCAATGCGTGGGAATTTACCAAAACGTGAGCCTGCAATGCAAGAAAAATGGGCTGAAATGAATATTTACGAAAAAGTACAAGAACATACAAAAGGACGTCCTTTATTTGTATTGCATGATGGACCTCCATATGCGAATGGTGACATTCATATGGGACATGCATTAAATAAAGTATTAAAAGACTTTATTGTTCGTTATAAATCAATGACTGGTTTTAGTGCGCCATATGTTCCAGGATGGGATACGCACGGTTTACCAATTGAACAAGCTTTAACAAATAAAGGTGTAAAACGTAAAGAAATGACAGTTGCTGAGTTCCGTAAGTTATGTGCAGAGTATGCATATGAACAAGTAGAACGTCAACGTGAACAATTTAAGCGTCTAGGTGTACGTGCAGATTGGGATAATCCATATATTACTTTAGAGCCAGCTTATGAAGCACAACAAATTAAAGTGTTTGGTGACATGGCGAAAAAAGGTTATATCTATAAAGGTCAAAAACCAGTTTACTGGTCTCCAACGAGTGAATCTGCTTTAGCGGAAGCTGAAATTGAATATCAAGATAAAAAATCAGCATCTATTTACGTAGCATTCCCTGTAAAAGATGGAAAGAACGTATTAGAAGGTGATGAAAAGTACATCATTTGGACAACGACACCTTGGACATTACCTGCAAACTTAGGTATTTCTGTTCACCCAGAGCTTGAATATAGCATTGTAAAAGTAAACGATGAGAAATATATCATTGCTTCTGAGCTGTTTGAGACAGTTGCAAAAACGTTAGAGTGGGAAAATGCTGAAGTTGTGAAAACAGTAAAAGGTAGCGAACTTGAGTACACAGTTGCAAAACATCCATTCTACGATCGTGATTCATTAGTTATGCTAGGAGACCACGTAACAACAGATGCAGGTACAGGTTGTGTTCATACAGCACCAGGACACGGGGAAGATGACTTCGTTGTTGGTAAAAAGTATGGATTAGAAGTACTTTGCCCAGTCGATGATAAAGGTGTATTAACAAATGAGGCACCTGGATTTGAAGGCTTATTCTATGATAAAGCTAACAAACCAATTACAGAAAAATTAGAAGAAGTAGGCGCGTTACTGAAACTAACATTCATTACACATTCATACCCACATGATTGGAGAACGAAAAAACCAATTATTTTCCGTGCGACAGCACAGTGGTTTGCATCTATTGAAGCATTCCGTAAAGAATTAATAGAAGCTGTAGCAGAAACAAAATGGGTACCAGCATGGGGAGAAACTCGTCTTCATAATATGGTTCGTGACCGTGGTGACTGGTGTATTTCTCGTCAGCGTGCATGGGGTGTGCCAATTCCAGTATTCTATGCTGAGAATGGTGATCCAATTATTACGGATGAAACAATTAACCATGTAGCAGATTTATTCCGTGAACACGGTTCTAACGTATGGTTCGAGCGTGAAGCGAAAGATCTATTACCAGAAGGATTTACACATCCAGGTAGCCCAAATGGCGAATTCCGTAAAGAAACAGACATCATGGATGTATGGTTCGATTCAGGTTCTTCTCACCAAGCGGTATTAGAAGAGCGCGAAGATTTACAGCGTCCAGCTGATTTATATTTAGAAGGATCTGACCAGTATCGTGGTTGGTTTAACTCTTCATTATCAACAGCAGTTGCTGTAACAGGTAAAGCTCCATATAAAGGCGTACTAAGTCACGGTTTCGTACTAGATGGTGAAGGACGTAAGATGAGTAAGTCGATTGGAAACATTGTCGTACCGAAGAAAATTATGGATCAATTAGGCGGAGACATTTTACGCTTATGGGTATCTTCTGTTGACTATCAATCTGACGTACGTATTTCAGATGATATTTTAAAACAAGTAGCAGAAGTGTATCGTAAAATCCGTAACACATTCCGTTTCTTATTAGGAAACTTAGACGACTTTAAGCCAAGTGAAAATGCAGTAGCTGTAGCTGAACTTCGTGAAGTAGATCGTTACATGTTAGTGAAATTAAATGACTTAATTACAAAAGTTAAAGAAGCATATGAGACATACGACTTCGCTGCTGTGTATCATGCAATTCATAACTTCTGTACAATTGATTTAAGTTCATTCTATTTAGACTTTGCAAAAGACATTTTATATATTGAAGGTGCAAACCACGAAGATCGTCGTGCGATTCAAACTGTATTATATGATGTTCTTGTTGCGTTAACGAAACTTGTAACACCAATCTTACCGCATACAGCTGATGAAGTATGGCCATACATTCCAGGCGTAACAGAAGAAAGTGTACAATTAACTGATATGCCAGAAGCTGTACAATTAGATGACGCGGAAGCGTTAAAAACAAAATGGGATGCATTTATGACATTACGTGATGACGTGTTAAAAGCACTAGAAGTAGCTCGTAATGAAAAAGTAATCGGTAAGTCATTAAATGCAAGCATTACGCTATATCCAACTGCAGAAATGAAAGCTATGTTAGAGTCTATTAGTGAAGACTTAAAGCAATTATTCATCGTTTCTGAGTATAAACTTGGTGGTATGATGGATGAAGCGCCAGCAGATGCACCGAAGTATGAACATACAGCGGTTGTTGTTGCTCAAGCAACTGGTGAAACATGTGAACGTTGTTGGGTAGTTTCAGAAACAATTGGTAAAGATGCTGAACATGAAACATTATGTGAGCGTTGTGCAACAGTTGTTAAAGAAAACTATGTAAAATAATAAAAAAAGCTGACTGCTATTGATGCAGTCAGTTTTTTTGTTGATGGCATATCAAAATCACTTTCAGACTCTTTCCTGTGAAGGAAAAATGTGTGTGAGGTAAGCAAATAAATTTCGGACACACTAACTGTACATTACAGCTAGGAGGAATGTACACGTGAATGAAATTTACATGGAAATAAAAGAAGAATTGCAATTGATGAGAAAAGAGTTGCAAGAGAGACTAGCTAAAGAAGTAATGCACAAATATGATGTCGAGTTCAGCCAAGAGCTTGGATATGAAATTAAGGAAGAGATAAAGAAAAAATTGCTATTACATGATATAAAAGAGGATTTAAAGGATGTAGAACGCGCATTATTTAAAATGGAAATAGACATGTATGGTATTTGTGAAGATACGGGGAGATTAATTTCGACAAAGCAAATGAAGACAATGCCGACTGCCCGTACGATTCATGAATTCTTTTATGAAAAGGTAAATGTATGAATACGCACAACGATATTATATTACCTTTTTTTAATTTATTTTATTCTTCTATAAAGGTTCATTGTGAAAAGGTAGCAGCTATGCTAAAATTTTGAGGTACACTGTCTTTGTGGGGGAAATGAAAATGATATATTATGTAATAGCGTTATTCGTCATTGCTATCGATCAAATATCGAAGTGGTTAATTGTAAAGAACATGGAATTGGGTACGAGTATTCCGATTATCGACAATGTATTATACATAACATCACATCGAAATAGAGGCGCTGCTTGGGGTATTTTAGAAAATAAAATGTGGTTCTTCTACATTATTACAGTTGTTTTTGTAGTGTTTATTGTATTTTATATGAAAAAGTATGCGAAAACAGACAAGCTTCTAGGTATTTCGTTAGGCCTAATTTTGGGCGGGGCAATTGGTAACTTTATTGATCGTGTATTTAGACAAGAAGTAGTGGATTTCATTCACGTGTATATTTTCTCGTACAACTATCCAGTATTCAATATAGCTGATTCAGCATTATGTATTGGTGTTGTATTAATTATTATTCAAACATTATTAGAAGGCAAGAAAGCGAAGGAGTAATTGAATGAGTGAAGTAGTACAAGTAACAGTTGCAGCAGAGCAAAAAAACGAGCGAATTGATAAATTCGTTACAGGGATAAATAACGAATGGTCACGTACGCAAGTGCAGCAATGGATTAAAGATGAAGTTGTGACAGTAAACGGGAAAGCGGTAAAAGGGAATTATAAAGTAAAAGAAGAAGATGAAATTACAGTAACAATTCCTGAACCAGAAGAGTTAGATATTCAACCAGAGGATTTAAATTTAGAAATTTATTATGAAGATGCAGATGTGCTTGTTGTAAATAAGCCACGTGGTATGGTTGTACATCCAGCACCAGGGCATACAAGTGGTACACTTGTAAATGGCCTTATGCACCATTGTACAGACTTATCAGGCATTAACGGTGTAATGCGTCCAGGTATCGTGCATCGTATCGATAAAGATACATCTGGACTATTAATGGTTGCTAAAAATGATATGGCACATGAATCGCTTGTAAATCAGCTTGTAGCAAAAACAGTAACGAGACGTTACAAAGCGATTGTACACGGTGTGATTCCGCATGATAAGGGAACGATTGATGCTCCGATTGCTCGTGATAAGAAAGAGCGTCAAAGTATGACAGTTGATGAAAATGGTAAGAACGCTGTTACGCATTTCCAAGTGTTAGAACGCTTTAAAGACTTTACACTTGTAGAATGTCGCTTAGAAACGGGACGTACGCACCAAATTCGTGTTCATATGAAATATATTGGCTATCCACTTGCAGGAGATCCGAAGTATGGTCCGAAGAAAACGTTAGATATGAATGGACAAGCACTTCATGCGGGTATTTTAGGCTTTGATCATCCTCGTACTGGTGAATATATTCAGTTTGAGGCACCGATTCCAGAAGTGTTTGAAGACGCATTAAATATTTTACGAAAATAGTATTGACAAATCATAAGAAAACTGAGATACTGACAACAGTTAAATAATGATCCTTTAACACAGCCCCGTGAGGTTGAGAAGGTAACGGTTTGAAATACTTAGGGTATGTTGTACCCTTTTTTCAAAAGTCCTCTCGCACACGCTGAGAGGACTTTTTTTATACCATTACTCTCACGCAAGAAAAAAGCTTGGAGGTGTAGAGCATGCAAGAGAAAGCTGTCGTTTTAGATGACCAAATGATTCGCCGCGCTTTAACACGAATTAGTCATGAAATCGTGGAACGAAATAAAGGTGTCGATAATTGTGTTCTTGTCGGAATTAAAACTCGTGGAATTTTTATTGCACAACGTTTGGCAGAACGAATTGGTCAAATTGAAGGAAAAGAAATGGAAGTTGGAGAGTTAGACATTACGTTATATCGTGATGATTTAACACTACAATCGAAAAATAAAGAACCACTTGTAAAAGGTTCTGATATCCCTGTAGATATTACGAAGAAAAAAGTTATCCTTGTGGATGACGTATTATATACAGGAAGAACAGTTCGAGCAGCAATGGATGCTCTTATGGATTTAGGTAGACCATCTCAAATCCAATTGGCGGTTCTTGTTGATAGAGGTCATCGCGAATTACCAATTCGCGCTGATTATGTAGGGAAGAATATTCCAACATCAAGTGAAGAGCGTATCGAAGTTGATTTGCAAGAGACAGATCAACAAGATCGAGTAAGCATATACGATAAGTAAAGCCCTTTTAAATGTAGTCCTGTGAGGCTGCCAAAGGGTCTTGGCTTTCATATGTCAAATTTGGCATACGAAAGTGTAGGACTCTTTGTGCACAGGCACAAAGAGTTTTTTTATTGCAAAGATTTAAACTGAAGGAGGATGTAACAATGGAACAAAAGCCAGTGTTAGACGTTAATGAAGTACCGAAACCGGGAAAATGGTTATTTTTAAGTATACAACATTTGTTCGCGATGTTTGGATCAACAGTGCTTGTTCCGTTTTTAACAGGATTGAATCCATCAGTAGCATTAATATCAAGTGGATTAGGAACGTTAGCGTTTCTTCTTATAACGAAAGGTCAAGTACCTGCTTATCTAGGATCATCATTCGCCTTTATCGCACCGATTATAACAGCGAAAACGGCAGGTGGACCGGGAGCGGCAATGCTTGGTGGTTTGCTAGCAGGACTTGTGTACATCTTAATCTCACTCGGAATTAAGAAATCAGGATCAGAGTGGATTATGAAATTACTACCACCAATCGTAGTTGGTCCAGTAGTAATGGTAATCGGTCTAGCTTTAGCACATACAGCAGTTAACATGGCGATGAACGGTGCGGATGGCAAATATAGCTTTACACACTTTTCAGTAGCGTTAGTAACATTAGCAATTACAATTATATGCTCGATATTTGGAAGAGGATTTTTCAGTATCATACCAGTGTTACTTGGCATTATCGGCGGATATATCTTCGCTTACTTCCAAGGGCTAGTAGACTTAAAGCCGGTAGCTGAGGCAAAATGGTTTGTTGTACCAGATTTCACAGTACCATTTGTAACATACACACCAGAGTTTTCATGGAAGATTGTACTCTTGATGGTACCAGTTGCACTAGTAACAATATCAGAACATATCGGACATCAAATTGTTCTTGGAAATGTTATTAAAAGAGATTTAATTGAAAAACCAGGTTTACACCGTTCAATCTTCGGTGACGGAGTAGCAACATTAATCGCGTCACTAATCGGTGGGCCACCGAATACAACGTATGGTGAAAACATCGGTGTGCTAGCAATTACGAGAGCATACAGTGTATACTTATTCATCGGTTCAGCAGTATTCGCAATCATGTTCGGATTTATCGGTAAGATTTCTGCACTGATTCATTCGATCCCAACACCAGTTATGGGTGGTGTATCAATCTTACTATTCGGTGTAATCGCATCAAGCGGATTACGCATGATGGTAGATGATAAAACAGATTTAAGTGACAAACGAAACTTAATGATTGCATCAGTAATATTAGTAATCGGTATTGGTGGAGCGGTACTTCATGTAGGAGAATCATTCCAAGTAGAAGGAATGGCACTAGCAGCAATTGTAGGTGTACTGTTAAATCTACTACTACCGGAAACGAAACAAATAAAACAATCTAAGCAGATTGCTTCATAATAATAACCTTTTAATTCAGTCCTGTGAGACCGGAAAGGGTGGCTTCTTTCTTGCACCCTAGTCTCACACGATTAGGGTATTTTTATGCAAAGGTTGTTATAAAAATTCAAAAGTGGTAACATAAAAATCAGAAAGATGAGGGATGACGATGAGCCATTTGTTAACGATGAGTGAATTATCGGAAGTAGAAATTTCAGAAATCCTAAAAGATGCAGAAGATTTTGCGAATGGAAAAGAGAGCAAAAGGACAGAGCAAACTTTTGTTGCGAACTTGTTCTTTGAGAATAGTACGAGAACGAGATTTAGCTTTGAAGTTGCTGAGAAGAGATTAGGACTTGATGTTTTAAACTTTTCAGCTGATGCATCTAGCGTACAAAAAGGAGAAACTCTATACGATACGATAAGAACACTAGAATCAATCGGAACAAAAGCAGTGGTCATCCGCCACGAGCAAGATCGCTACTTCGATGAACTAAAAGATCAGGTGAATATTCCAATCTTAAATGCTGGAGATGGATGCGGAAACCACCCAACACAGTGCCTACTGGATCTTCTTACAATTAAACAAGAGTTTGGAAGATTTGAAGGTTTGAAGATTGCAATAGTAGGAGATGTTCGTCATAGCCGAGTAGCACGTTCTAATGCAGAAGCATTAACGAAGCTTGGTGCAACAATTTACTTTGCAAGTCCAGAAGAGTGGCAAGATGAAGACAACACATTTGGAACATACAAACCATTAGATGAACTTGTTCCAGAAGTTGATGTAATGATGTTACTCCGTGTACAACATGAGCGTCATGATCATTATGAAACAGACATTATGAAAGAATATCATGAGAAACACGGATTAACAGTAGAAAGAGAAAAGCGTATGAAAGAAGGAAGCATTATTATGCATCCAGCTCCTGTAAACCGTGATGTTGAAATTGCAAGTGAACTTGTTGAGTGTGAGCGTTCACGTATATTTAAACAAATGGAAAATGGAGTTTACGTAAGAATGGCTGTACTAAAACGCGCCTTACCAAATGTATTAGGAGGAATGAAACATGAATTATTTGTTTAAAAATGGTCGTTATATGAATGAAGAAGGAAAAATCGTAGCAACGGATCTTCTCGTACAAGACGGTAAAATCGCTAAGGTAGCAGAAAATATTACGGCAGATAATGCTGAAGTAATCGATGTGAACGGAAAGTTAATCGCACCTGGATTAGTAGATGTACACGTACATCTTCGTGAACCAGGTGGTGAACATAAAGAAACAATTGAAACAGGTACACTAGCAGCGGCAAAAGGTGGATTCACTACAATTTGCGCAATGCCAAATACACGCCCGGTACCAGATTGCAGAGAACATATGGAAGACTTGCAAAAACGTATTGAAGAAAAAGCTCATGTTAACGTACTACCATACGGAGCAATTACAGTACGTCAAGCTGGTTCTGAAATGACAGATTTCGAAACATTAAAAGAACTTGGAGCATTTGCTTTCACAGATGACGGCGTAGGCGTACAAGATGCGAGCATGATGTTAGCGGCTATGAAACGTGCAGCAAAATTAGATATGGCAGTAGTTGCGCACTGTGAAGAGAATACGCTTATTAATAAAGGTTGTGTACATGAAGGGAAGTTTTCTGAGAAACACGGATTAAACGGTATCCCATCAGTATGTGAATCTGTACATATTGCAAGGGATATACTGCTTGCTGAAGCAGCAGATTGCCACTATCACGTATGTCATGTAAGTACGAAAGGTTCTGTACGTGTAATCCGTGATGCGAAACGCGCTGGAATTAAAGTAACAGCAGAAGTAACACCGCATCACCTAGTGTTATGTGAAGATGATATCCCATCAGCTGATCCTAACTTTAAAATGAACCCACCGCTTCGTGGAAAAGAAGACCATGCAGCATTAATTGAAGGTTTATTAGATGGAACGATCGATATGATCGCAACTGACCATGCACCGCATACAGCGGAAGAGAAAGCACAAGGAATTGAAAGAGCACCGTTTGGAATTACTGGTTTTGAAACAGCATTCCCGCTTCTATACACAAACCTTGTGAAAAAGGGAGTTATTACGCTAGAACAGTTAATTCAATTCTTAACAGAAAAGCCAGCTGATACATTCGGCTTAGAAGCAGGTCGCCTAAAAGAAGGTAGAGCAGCTGATATTACAATCATTGATTTAGAACAAGAAGAAGAGATTGACCCAACAACATTCTTATCAAAAGGAAAAAATACACCATTCGCAGGTTGGAAATGCCAAGGATGGCCGGTAATGACAATCGTTGGTGGTAAGATCGCATGGCAAAAGGAGAGTGCATTAGTATGAAAAGACAACTTATCTTAGAAGATGGAACAGTATTAATTGGAACAGGTTTCGGAGGCGAAATCGAAAAGTCAGGTGAGGTTGTATTTACAACAGGAATGACTGGATATCAAGAAACATTATCTGATCCATCATATTGCGGTCAAATCGTAACATTCACGTACCCATTAATCGGAAACTACGGCATTAACCGTGACGATTTTGAATCCATTCACCCATCTGTAAATGGTTTAATCGTAAACGAAATTTGTGATCACCCATCAAACTTCCGTAATGAAATTTCGTTAAATGATTACTTGAAAGAAAGAAATATCCCAGGATTAGCAGGGATTGATACGAGAAAATTAACGAGAAAAATTCGTCAATACGGTACATTACGTGGACGCCTTTGTAACATGGATGCAGATGTAGAGTACATTGTAAGCCAATTAAAAGCGACAGTATTTACAGATCATGTAAAACGCGTATCAACGAAAGATCCATACCCAAGCCCAGGTCGTGGTCACCGAGTTGTACTAGTAGACTTCGGTATGAAACATGGTATTTTACGAGAATTAAATAAGCGTGACTGTGATGTAATTGTAGTTCCTTACAACACAACAGCGGAAGAAATTTTACGCCTTAGCCCAGATGGAATTATGTTAAGTAATGGACCTGGAGATCCGAAAGATGTACCAGAAGCAATTGAAATGTTAAAAGACATTATCGGTAAAGTTCCTTTATTCGGAATTTGCCTAGGACATCAATTGTTCGCTCTAGCATCAGGTGCAAATACAAGTAAGTTGAAATTTGGTCACCGTGGTTTAAACCATCCAGTAAAAAATCTTGCAACTGGAAAAGTAGCAATTACATCTCAAAACCACGGATACGCAGTAGAAGAAGAATCAGTTGAAAATACAGATCTTGAAATTACACATGTTGCTTTAAACGATGGAACGGTAGAAGGTCTTCGTCATAAGAAGTTCCCGGCATTTACAGTACAATACCATCCAGAAGCTTCAGCGGGACCAGAAGATGCAAATGATTTATTCGAAGATTTCTTAACAATGATTGAAAACTTCAAGAAAGAAGGGGAAGAGTTATGCCAAAACGCCTAGACATTAACACAATTTTAGTAATCGGATCAGGACCAATTGTAATTGGGCAAGCAGCGGAGTTTGACTACTCTGGTACACAAGCTTGTCAATCTCTTAAAGAGGAAGGTTACAAAGTAATCCTTGTTAACTCTAACCCAGCAACAATTATGACGGATACTGCAACAGCTGATAAAGTATACATCGAGCCATTAACATTAGAATTCGTAAGCCGTATTATTCGTAAAGAACGTCCTGATGCAATCCTACCAACATTAGGTGGTCAAACAGGTTTAAACATGGCTGTTGAACTTGCAAAATCAGGCGTACTTGACGAGTGCGGAGTTGAAATTTTAGGAACAAAATTATCAGCAATCGAGCAAGCGGAAGATCGTGATTTATTCCGTACATTAATGCAAGATTTAAATGAACCAACACCACCAAGTGAAATTATTCATAACCTTGATGAAGCATATGGATTTGTAAACGAAATTGGTTACCCAGTAATCGTTCGACCAGCGTTCACATTAGGAGGAACGGGCGGCGGAATTTGTCATAACGAAGAAGAGCTAATTGAAATCGTAACAAGTGGTTTAAAACATAGCCCAGTAACACAATGTTTATTGGAGAAAAGTATTGCTGGCTGTAAAGAAATTGAATACGAAGTAATGCGTGATTCAAATGATAACGCAATTGTAGTGTGTAACATGGAAAACATCGATCCAGTTGGTGTTCATACAGGTGATTCAATCGTTGTAGCACCGAGCCAAACGCTAAGCGACCGTGAATACCAAATGTTACGTAACACGTCATTACGAATTATTCGTGCACTAGGAATTGAAGGTGGATGTAACGTTCAGCTTGCACTAGATCCATATAGCTTCCAATACTATGTAATCGAAGTAAATCCACGTGTAAGTCGTTCATCTGCACTAGCATCTAAAGCAACTGGATATCCAATTGCGAAATTAGCAGCAAAAATTGCAGTCGGCTTAACGTTAGATGAAATCGTAAACCCAGTAACACAAAAAACTTACGCTTGCTTCGAGCCAGCGTTAGACTATGTTGTTTCAAAAATTCCACGTTGGCCGTTTGATAAGTTTGAATCAGCGAATAGAACGCTTGGAACACAAATGAAAGCAACTGGTGAAGTTATGTCAATCGGACGTAACTTAGAAGAATCATTACTAAAAGCAGTTCGTTCTTTAGAGCTTGGCATTTATCACTTAGAATTAGACCACTTAAAAGAACTTGATAAAGAAACGATGAAAAAACGTATCATTAAAGCGGATGATGAACGACTGTTTATTGTAGCAGAAGCAATTCGCCAAGGTGTAACGAAAGAAGAAATCAATGAATGGTGTGAAATGGACTTCTTCTTCTTACAAAAAGTTGAAAACATCGTAAATATGGAACGTGAAGTAAAAGCGAATGTAGGAAATATGGAAGTACTACAAACTGCAAAAGAAATGGGCTTCAGCGATCACTACATTGCAGCAGCTTGGAACAAAACGGAGCGCGAAATTTACGATATGCGTAAAGAAAATAATATGATGCCAGTATTCAAAATGGTAGATACTTGTGCGGCAGAGTTTGAATCTGCAACGCCATATTACTACAGCACATATGCGGAAGAAAATGAATCGATTGTAACAGATCGTAAGAGTGTAGTAGTTCTAGGATCTGGTCCGATCCGTATTGGTCAAGGTGTTGAGTTTGATTACGCAACAGTTCACTCAGTATGGGCAATTAAAGAAGCTGGATATGAAGCAATTATCATTAACAACAACCCAGAAACAGTTTCAACAGACTTCAGTATTTCTGACAAATTATACTTTGAACCATTAACGATTGAAGATGTAATGCATATTATCGATTTAGAAAAACCAGAAGGTGTTATCGTTCAGTTCGGTGGACAAACGGCAATTAACTTAGCAGCGAAACTAGAAGAACACGGTGTGAAAATTTTAGGAACATCACTTGAAGACTTAGACCGTGCAGAAGATCGTGATAAATTCGAAGCTGCTTTAACAAAACTTGGCATCCCGCAACCAGTTGGTAAAACAGCAACGACTGTAGAACAAGCGGTAGCAATCGCAGAAGAAATTGGTTACCCAGTATTAGTAAGACCATCTTACGTACTAGGTGGACGTGCGATGGAAATCGTATATCGCCAAGAAGAACTACTGCACTACATGAAAAATGCAGTTAAAGTTCATGCAGATCACCCAGTATTAATCGACCGTTACATGGTTGGTAAAGAAATTGAAGTAGATGCAATTTCCGATGGTGAGAATGTATTCATTCCAGGTATTATGGAACATATTGAACGCGCTGGAGTTCACTCTGGTGACTCAATTGGAGTATATCCACCACAAAGTTTATCTGAAAAACTAAAAGAACAAATCATTGAACATACAATTGCACTTGGAAAAGGATTAAACATTGTTGGATTACTAAATATCCAGTTTGTAGTATTCAAAGATCAAGTGTACGTAATTGAAGTAAATCCACGTGCAAGCCGTACAGTACCGTTCTTAAGTAAAATTACAGGCGTACCGATGGCGAATGTTGCAACGAAAGTTATTTTAGGGCAAGACCTAGTAGAGCAAGGATACGGAACTGGCTATCACCCAGAAGAGAAAGAAGTATATGTAAAAGCTCCGGTATTCTCATTCGCGAAACTACGCTCAGTTGATACAACATTAGGACCTGAAATGAAATCAACAGGGGAAGTAATGGGTAAAGACTTAACGCTTGAAAAAGCATTGTATAAAGGATTAGTTGCTTCTGGAATTAACATCCCAACGCACGGCTCAGTAATCATTACTGTAGCGGATAAAGATAAAGAAGAGGCGATGGAAATTGCAAAACGTTTCCACGAAATCGGCTATAACTTATTAGCAACAGCTGGAACAGCACAATCATTAGAAGAGCAAAATATCCCAGTACAAGTTGTAAACAAAATTGATTCTGAAGACTACAACTTACTAGATATTATCCGTCAAGGAAAAGCACAGTTTGTAATTAACACATTAACAAAAGGTAAACAACCAGCGCGTGATGGTTTCCGCATTCGCCGTGAATCAGTAGAAAATGGTGTGGCTTGCTTAACATCACTTGATACAACAAGAGCAATCTTACGAGTATTAGAATCTATGACATTCTCAGCTCATTCAATGAAAGAAATTACGCAAACAAAGCGTCACGAGGTGGTACATGCATGATGCAAAAGCAAAATATGATCGTCGTTAACCAAAAAGAAATCGCAAAAAATATTTACGAATTAGTGCTTCAAGGAACGTTAGTACAGCAAATGAACGAACCAGGGCAGTTTGTACACATTAAGGTAGCAGAGGGCATTGCGCCCCTTCTGCGCCGCCCAATTAGTATTTGTAATGTAGATCAAGAGAAGAACGAATTTACAATGCTATATCGTGCCGAAGGACAAGGGACAAAAACATTAGCAACTAGAAAACAAGGTGAAATGGTAGATGTACTAGGACCATTAGGACACGGTTTTCCTGTAGAAGAAGCAGAAGCTGGTCAAACAGCTTTACTAGTAGGTGGGGGAATTGGTGTACCACCACTTTATGAATTATCACAGCGCCTCGTTGCAAAAGGTGTACGTGTTATTCACATCTTAGGCTTTCAAACGAAAGATGTAGTTTTCTATGAAGAAAAATTTGCAGAACTTGGTGATACGTACGTTGCGACAGTAGACGGTACACACGGTACAAAAGGATTTGTCACAGATGTAATTGATAATTACGGAATTGACTTTGATATTCTTTATTCATGTGGTCCGCTAGCGATGCTTCGTGCATTAGAAGGACGTTACAAAGAGAAAAAAGCCTATATTTCATTAGAAGAACGTATGGGCTGTGGTATTGGAGCTTGTTTCGCATGTGTATGCCACTTACAAGAAGATCCAAGTGGACATTCTTACAAGAAGGTGTGTAGCGACGGACCAGTATTTCCAATCGGGGAGGTTGTACTATGAACAGATTGCAAGTTGAATTACCAGGATTATCATTAAAAAATCCAATTATACCGGCATCTGGATGCTTTGGGTTTGGTCGTGAATATGCACAGTTTTACGATTTAAGTGTACTAGGATCAATCATGATTAAAGCGACGACAGAACAACCACGTTATGGAAATCCAACGCCTCGTGTTGCTGAAACACCAGGCGGCATGCTAAATGCAATCGGACTTCAAAACCCGGGATTAGACAAAGTAATGAATTCGGAATTACCATGGTTAGAACAATTTGACCTTCCAATTATTGCAAACGTTGCAGGCTCACAAGCTGAGGATTACGTAGCGGTTGCGAAGGAAATTTCTAAAGCGCCTAATGTCCATGCACTAGAATTAAACATTTCTTGTCCGAACGTAAAAACAGGTGGTATCGCCTTTGGTACAAATCCTGAAATTGCTGCTGATTTAACGAAGCGAGTAAAAGAGGTTTCTGAAGTACCTGTATACGTGAAATTGTCACCGAACGTGGCAAACATAGTAGAAATTGCAAAAGCGATTGAAAATGCAGGTGCAGATGGTTTAACGATGATTAATACATTGCTTGGTATGCGTCTAGATTTAAAAACAGCTAAACCAATTTTAGCAAACCGTACAGGCGGATTATCAGGTCCTGCGATTAAGCCAGTAGCAATTCGCATGGTACATGAAGTAAGCCAAGCGGTTAACATTCCAATTATCGGAATGGGTGGTATTGAAACAGCTGAAGATGTAATTGAATTCTTCTATGCTGGCGCAAGCGCAGTTGCAGTAGGTACAGCGAACTTTATCGATCCGTTCGTATGTCCGACAATTATTGAAGAGTTACCAGCATTATTAGATGAATTAGGATTTGATCACATTTCGGAATGTCAAGGAAGGAGCTGGAAGCAAACATGTCACAGTCGTTAATCGTTGCACTAGATTTTCCAGGGAAACAAGAAGTAGAACAATTCTTACGCCACTTTGAAGGGGAAGAGTTATTTGTCAAAGTAGGTATGGAGTTATTTTACAAAGAAGGCCCTGCGATTATTACGTACTTAAAAGAAAAGGGACATAAGATCTTCTTAGATTTAAAACTTCATGATATTCCGAATACAGTAAAAAGCGCTATGCGTAGCCTAGCTAGTCTAGATGTTGATATGGTAAATGTTCATGCTGCTGGGGGAAGCAGCATGATGAAAGCTGCGATTGAGGGATTAGAGGAAGGTAAGCAAGAAGGAAAAGAGAGACCGATTTGTATTGCAGTTACACAACTAACAAGCACTTCGGAAGCTATGATGAAAAAAGAGATCGGCATTGAGAAAACGTTAGAAGAAGCGGTTGCTCATTATGCAAAATTAACGAAAGAAAGTGGACTTGATGGCGTTGTTTGTTCAACACTTGAAGTTCCAAAATTACGTGAAGTATGCGGAAATGAATTTGTAACAGTAACACCGGGGATTCGTCTTGCAAGCGATGATGTAAATGACCAAGTGCGCGTAGCAACACCGAAACGTGCGAGGGAACTTGGCTCAAGCTACATCGTAGTTGGACGTAGTATTACAAAAGCAGAAAATCCGCTTGAAGCGTATAAAACAGTAAAACAACAGTGGGAAGGTGTAACAGTATGAAAAAAGAAATCGCATCGCATTTATTAGAAATTGGAGCAGTATTTTTACAACCGAATGATCCATTCACTTGGTCTTCAGGTATGAAATCACCAATTTATTGTGATAACCGTTTAACTTTATCTTATCCAAAAGTACGTCAAGCGATTGCAGCTGGATTAGAAGAGTTAATTAAAGAGCACTTCCCAACTGTAGAAATTATTGCAGGAACAGCAACTGCGGGTATTGCGCACGCTGCATGGGTAAGCGATCGTATGGATTTACCAATGTGCTACGTACGTAGTAAAGCAAAAGGTCACGGTAAAGGGAACCAAATCGAAGGAAAAGCTGAAAAAGGTCAAAAAGTCGTAGTAGTAGAAGACTTAATTTCAACTGGCGGTAGTGCAATTACATGTGTAGAAGCACTTCGCGAAGCTGGATGTGAAGTATTAGGAATCGTATCAATCTTCACATACGAGCTTGAAGCAGGAAAAGAAAAACTAGAAGCAGCTAACGTAGTATCATACTCTTTAAGCGATTACAGTGCATTAACTGAAGTAGCAGCAGAAAAAGGTATGATTGGACAAGCTGAAACGAAAAAATTACAAGAGTGGCGTAAAAATCCAGCTAACGAAGCTTGGATCACAGCGTAACACGAAAAAAACGACTGCGGGGGAACGCGGTCGTTTTTTTATATCATTGTTAAAAATTCAAGTAAAGTTCCATCAATATCAAAGAAAATCATATTACAATCTCCTTAACTACTTAGTGCTTTCTGCAAGCTTATATCCTCTTACAAACAATAGAGTCACATAAGAAACAATAAATGAGAAAATGCTATACATGCCGACCCAAAAGAAAAATTTTGGAGTAAAGGCGATAACACCTATTATTAAAAAACTAGCAAACGTTACAATCGGCATTACGTAATACGTTTTCGACTTGCGCGTTCCAATAACAGAAACGATAAAGATAAGTAACGGACAAATTAATAAGACGAAAATCAATTCATTCATAGTTATGTCCCCTTTTCTAATTGCAGTAATCTGTTTCTCGTAAACGTTTTGAAAAAATTACTCTCCTAATATAATTTCGCTAAGGGATAACGAATCCCTGTTGAAAACCAGTAATTCATGATGAATTTTACAAGAAAAAACGTAAGCAAGAGAACACTTGCTTACGTTATAAAATAAACATCGCAAAGATAGTGGTGACAATTAAACCGATAACAACCGGTAAAAAGTTTCGGCGTGCCAGTTCAAATGGATCTACCTTGCAAATTGCAGCAGCAGGAATAAGCGCCCAAGGAATTAACGTCCCGCCCCCGGTCCATATAGCCGCAATTTGTCCGAGTGCTGTTAATGTAGCTGTTCCATGGCCTAAAGCTGTTCCGAAAAGGTTTGCAATGGAACCAGCAAGCGATATACCGGAAAAACCAGATCCATCTAAGCCTGTTATGACACCAACGATAGTTAATGTTCCCGCCGATACGTATTGGTTTAAAGGGACCGTTTGAGATAAGGCAATCCCTAAGTCGTTAATGATTCCATGTGAACCTTTCGGTAAATAGTCTCCGATAATTTTCACAAAGCCGCTATCTCCTAAATAAAAGAGTGCAGCAATTGGAATAACTGGACCAAAGATTTTAAATCCAAATTGGAGCCCTTCTATAAAATAATCGGTTGTTTTATTTAGTCCATTACCTTTGTAGGCGATGAGTGAAATGATGATAATCATAATAACAGTCGTTCCGCCGATAAGTGCAGTTGCGTCGCTTCCTTGTAGTTTAAATTGAATCATGCAAAGGATATCAATGATATATACGGTAGGGATACATATAGCGAGCCATTTCTTTGTGCGAGGAGATAATGAAGTGAGCGTTTTAGAAGACGCAGTTAATGGAATAGATTCTTGTATAGATAAGCCTGTATGAAACTCTTTTCGTAAGAAGAAAAAAGCGACGGAAGTTGTCACAATGCCCATAACGATAACAAGTGGAACACTTGCAGATACGACGCTGGAAACAGGGAGACCAGCCGCGTCTGCAGTTAATTTCGGTGCACCTTGAATAACGAAGTCGCCAGATAAGGCGATGCCGTGTCCGAATAAGTTCATAGCAATTGCAACCCCAATTGGAGGAAGACCGACACGTACAGCAACCGGCAATAAAATAGCTCCCATTAAGGCGACAGCTGGAGAAGGCCAAAAGAAGAAAGAAATGGTCATCATTAAAAGGCCGATAATCCAGTAGGCGAGTGTAGGTGTACGAATCATTTTTGTAAATGGTGAAATCATCGTATCATTTATGCCAGTATGAACGAGTAAATTGCTCATTGATACGATAATGGAGATGATTAATATAGTTGGTAATAGCTCAGTAATGGCGTAAATGAAACTTTGAAAAATCCCGCTAATGGCAAGAGGGATAGAACTTGTTGCAGTTAATGCTAATAAAAAGATAAAAACGATACAAATAATCGTCGTATCTTTCCGGAGAATAAAAAAGGTAATAATAGTGAGTAAACAAATAATGTAGAGAGCGTGTAATAGCGTTAATTCAACTCCCATAACATTCACATCCTTTAGGCATTCGTGTAGTTTATTGTATGAAAGCAGTGAAAGTATGTGAGTATAGGAAAAAGAAAAAAGTAAAATTTCATGTACTGTAATGGTAAGGACGATAAATGGATGTTACAATACAATTAATCCTAAAAATGGAATTTGAGGAGAAGTAGAATGGGGGAGTACGAATGAGAGAGAGAATAGGATATTATGGTGTGCTCGTTTGTTTACTATTATCAGTTATTTCAGGGCAATTTCTTAACAGTGGATGGGTACCAGTTATATTATGTATTGGCGTATTGATTTTTGCTCCTATGTATCGCTGGAATGAATGGAAAGCATATAGTCGAAAAAAGAAAATGCTTTTCAGTATCGAGTTTATCATTATAATTAGTATGATCCCATTTTTGTTATTAAAAGGAAATGAAATAATAGATGGAATTGTAATGTTTCAAGGATGGTTGTTTATTGCGAAATTACTATATTTAATTTGCATTTTAATGTTGGTAGCGATAGTCACTAAAAAATTAAACGAAAAGTTATTCGTTAATGAATAAAAGAAAATGCCACCTTATTCGGTGGCATTTTCTCATTTTACTGAATGGGCTTTTTGCATTTTTTTAATTAAACGAATTTGTCCGCGATGATTGATTTCATCTTCAAAAACGTGAAACCATTTAAAGTAGTTGTTAGCTGGTTTGTCATACCAAAAGTCTGTTGTTTTAAACAGCCATTCATCAGGTAATGATTGAAATGTTGCAATCGTTTTGGAACGTACTTCTTGTAATGTATTGATGTAAAATTTTATAGATTTTCCTTTTATTTTCTCGCGTCCAAGGTTCCCTAACTCAATAGCAGGTAACCAATGTTCTAATTCAGCTTCCGTCGGTTCACGGTCTTCAAAGGTATGAATTTGGTAGTAAAATTCAATAGCAGCCATATGGTACAATAACATACCAATTGAATTTGCGTCCTTATCATATAAATAATCAAGTTCTTCAATTGTTAAACCTTCCACTGCTTGCATTGTTGTATAGCGAGCGTAATTCATCATGGAAACAAGATTTGAAAATTCTACTTGTAAACCCTCTATTTTATCAATTACAAAATTCAATTTAAATTCCTCCTCTTTAAACGAATACTCCAGAGAAGGAATTCTATGTGTAGAGAAAAACTCCTTTTAAAAAGGCCATGATTTTAACAAGGGATTACAATTAGTTCTCTATTTGATTTTGTAATAACTTCATATCCGTCTTTTGTAATGACGATATCGTCTTCAATTCTACAACCGCCCCAGTTTGGTATGTAAATACCTGGTTCAACTGTAACAACCATACCTTCTTTTAATGTAGCTTTACTTTCTTGGGATAAGCGAAGAGGTTCATGTATTTCTAAGCCAAGACCATGACCAGTAGAATGACCAAAATATTGACCATATCCACAATCTGTAATGTAGTTTCTTGTTACATCATCGATACTTTTCGCGGTTTCTCCAGGCTTAATCGCTTCAGTCCCACGTTTTAACGCTTCTCGTACAACATTGTATATTTTTTTGAATTCTTCCGATGGTTCCCCTATTGCTACAGTACGTGTTATATCAGAACAATATCCGTCATAAAGTGCACCGAAATCTAATGTAACGATGTCGCCTCGTTCAATTATTTTATTTGATGCAACTCCATGTGGAAGAGAAGAACGAACACCAGAAGCTACAATAATTTGAAATGATGAAGATGCAGCACCTTTTTTTCGCATGAAAAATTCTAATTCATCTCGTACAGCATTTTCACTTATTCCTGGTTTTAGAAACGTAAGAATGTGGTGAAATGCTTCGTCCGCGATATTAGCTGCAATTTTCATTGTTTCTATTTCAGGCGTGTCTTTAATGATACGAATATTTTCGATAATTTCGCACACTTGAATCATTTCCGCCTGTACGTATTTTTGCAAGTTTTTATATTGTTGCAATGTCATGTTGTTTTCTTCAATTCCAAGTTTTTGAATGTTTAATTTCGATACTTGATGTGCAATTTCTTTTTCTAAATTTCCTTTATGCATAATAATTTCAGCATCTTTTATTTGTGATTTCGCTTGATCTACATAGCGGAAATCAGTGATAAAAACAGCTTGATCGGCAGAGATTAAGACGACGCCAGCGCTACCTGTAAAGCCTGTTGCATATTGGCGATTTTCTTTTTTTGTAATAAGTAACCCGTCAATTTCATAGTTTTGTAGTTGATTTTGGATTTTATTAATTTTTAAAGTCATGTTAATTCCTCCTATTCATAGTATTGAATAAAGCAAATAGCGTGCCAAAATGTATATTTGAAGAAAGGATAGTAGGGACAACATATATTTTAGGGGAGATAAAAAAATAGCCCGTAATTTGTGGGAGACGGTTTGTTCATAAAATCTAGATTGCTTCAATGAATAGCAGGGGGATGGGGAAAAATGATTGGAGTTACACTTGTACTTTATTTACATGCTGTAAAAAAATTTATACAAATGTGAAATGATACTGTCAATTTTTTTGACAATATTGAATGGATATAGCAACGAAATTGAAAACATATAAAAAATGCGCTGCATACAAGCAACGCATTTTTTTATTTATGCTTTTAATTTCATTACAATATCAGCATCTGGTGTTACATATACGGTTTGCTGATTGTCGTACGTAACAAAACCAAGTTTTGCACCACTCGGTTTTTTGACATGGCGTATTTTGGTGAAATCAACAGGTACAGAGCTAGACTCTTTCGCTTTACTGTAATAGGCAGCAATTTTGGCAGCTTCTAGTAAAGTTTCTTCAGCAGGCTCTAAAGAACGAATGACAACGTGAGAGCCAGGTATATCTTTCGTATGTAACCAAATTTCATCACGGCGGGCAAACTTCGTTGTTAAATAATCATTTTGTTTATTGTTTTTACCAACGAAAATCTCTGTGCCATCACTTGCTACATATTTATCTAATACTGGTTTAGTAGGCTTTTTCTTTGCGTTTTTCGTTTTGCGATTGCGCACATAACCTTCTTCAGCTAATTCCTCACGAATTTCTTCAATGTCTTTTGAAGAAGCAGCTTCCATTTGTTGAAGTAAGCTATCAAAATAAAGAATTTCTTCATTTGTTTTTTCAATTTGTTCTTCTACAACAACAACTGAATTTTTTGCTTTTTGATACTTTTGGAAATAGCGTTGTGCATTTTCAGATGGTGTTTTTAAAGGATCTAATGTGATTTTTACAGTTCCACCATTCTCATCGTAATAATTAACGACCTCAATATCTTTATCGCCCTTTTTTAAAGCGTACATATTGGCTGTAAGTAGCTCTCCAAATAGTTGATACTTATCTGCTTTTCCAGCATCTTGCAGTGTTTTTTCGAGTTTAATGAGTTTTTTCTCGTTTTTATTTTTTTCGTTTTGCATAAAGCGTTCTAAATCATGAGCTTGTTGTTTTACACGATCACGTTCTGCTTTGCCAAAGAAGAAACGATCTAACAATTCGCTCACTGATGAGAATGTTTTTTCTTCTCCTTGCAAGTGTGTAAGAGGGAAAAGATAAAAGAATTCTTTTCCATTTGCAGTAATCATTGTAGGTGTATATGCATGAGATAGTAATGGTGTTTGTACAGAGAAAAATGCTTCTGATAATGCTTTCTCGTTTACCATACCGGCTTTCTTTACTACTTCTTTTGCAAATAATGGGGATATTCCCATGAAAGCACCGACGAGTTGTTTATCCATATTTCCAGATAGAAAGTCTAGCGGTCTAATAAAATCATCTGCGGTTTCAATTTGCAGAGGATTGATTTTATGTTGGGCTGGTGGCGCGACGTACTCAGCACCAGCATATACAGTTCGGTGACGGTTTACGGCTAATGAAACGTGTTTTAAGCTATCTAAAATCACGTTTGTTTTCGTATCTAATAAGATAATGTTACTATGTCGTCCCATTATTTCAATTACTAATGTTTTTAATGATTCGTCTCCGATCTCATTACGACTGCGAACTGTAATTTGAATAATGCGTTCTAAGTCGATTTGTTCAATTTTTTCAATAAATCCACCTTCTAAATGTTTGCGAAGAAGCATACAGAACATCGGCGGTATTGCTGGCGAATCGTAGTTTTGATTCGTTAAGTGCATACGCGCATATGTAGGATGAGATGAAAGAATTAGTTTTTGGTTCTTTCCATTCGCTCGAATATGTAATAAAATCTCGTATTTTGAAGGTTGGTATATTTTGGAAATTCTTCCTGTGTAAAGAGAATTTTCAATTTCATGTGTAATCGCTCTTGTAAATAATCCATCGAATGCCATAAATGAACACTCCTTTCTAACTAAATGTTAATTATAGCATTTTTTTGGACGAGGCTGAATAAGCTTTCAATAGAGTATGTCTGGAATCAGGAGGTCGATAGCAGGATGAACTGGTATGGAATGCGAGCACATGAAGTGGAAGAAAGAACGAATACGAATGTAAAGGTTGGACTTACAGAGAAAGAAGCAGAAGGGCGAGTAAAGAAATTTGGTACTAATGAATTAGAAGAAGCAAAAAGGCCTTCTGCACTAATGGTATTTTTAGCACAGTTTAAAGATTTCATGGTACTCGTTTTGTTTGGAGCAACAATTGTTTCTGCGTTTTTAGGTGAATACATTGATTCTATTGCTATTGTTGCCATTGTTATTATCAATGGTATTCTCGGCTTTTTTCAAGAAAGAAAAGCTGAAAAATCATTGGAAGCTTTAAAGGAACTAGCAGCCCCGCAAGTTACTGTAATGCGGAATGGAAAGTGGGTAAAAGCACCATCTAAAGCACTTGTTTTAGGTGATATTATTAAGTTTTCCAGTGGTGATCGTATTGGGGCTGATGTGCGTCTTGTTGAGGCATCAAGTTTATATATTGAAGAGTCTGCTTTGACAGGGGAGTCCGTACCTGTACAAAAGAAGGTAGAAGCATTGCAAGGGCAAGATGTTGCAATTGGTGATCAAAAAAATATGGCTTTTATGGGGACAATGATTACGCGAGGATCTGGTACAGGAGTCGTTGTAGCAACTGGTATGAATACAGCGATGGGGCAAATTGCAAATATGTTGCAAAATGCAGAGCAAATGGAAACGCCACTGCAAAGAAGGTTAGAACAGCTCGGAAAAATATTAATTATTGTAGCTCTTATTTTGACAGCGCTCGTTGTATTGGCTGGTGTGTATCAAGGGAATGAAGTATATCATATGTTTTTAGCTGGGGTATCGCTAGCTGTTGCGGCTATTCCAGAAGGATTGCCAGCAATTGTTACAGTAGCTTTATCACTTGGTGTACAGCGTATGATAAAAAAGAGAGCAATTGTAAGGAAGTTACCGGCCGTAGAAACGTTAGGCTGCGCTTCTGTTATATGCTCTGATAAAACGGGAACAATGACGCAAAACAAAATGATGGTAACACATATGTGGTCAGGCGGAGAATTGTGGAAAGTGACAGGGCAAGGATATGAACCTAATGGCTCTTTTATGAAAGGTGAAAAAGAAGTGAATCCAGCTAAGACAAAATCACTTTATCAGCTACTTACATTTGGTTCACTATGTAACAATGCAAATATTATGCAAAAGAAAAAGGCGTACGTATTAGATGGAGATCCAACAGAGGGAGCGCTTGTAGCTGCAGCAATGAAAGCTGGGATAACACGTGAGGCATTGAAAGGGAAATTTGAAATTATTCGTGAATTTCCATTTGATTCAACTCGAAAAATGATGAGTGTTATTGTACGAGATCGAGAGGGGAAAAAGTTTATTGTTACGAAAGGAGCACCGGATGTTCTTTTGCAAATGAGCCAAACAATCTTATGGGGGGATAAGCAGCAGCCGTTAAGTGAGCTATATAGAAAAGAAGTACAGGCGGCTATTCATAGCTTAGGTAGTCAAGCGCTTCGAACAATTGCAGTTGCGTTTAAACCTTTAAAAGTCACGGATTCTATTGAACATGAAAGAGACGTTGAAAAAGATTTTATGTTGGTTGGGATACAAGGTATGATTGACCCGCCAAGGCCAGAAGTCGCGCAGGCGGTAAAAGAGTGTAAAGAAGCTGGTATTCGAACAGTAATGATTACAGGTGATCATAAAGTGACAGCAATGGCGATTGCTGAACAATTAGGAGTTTTACCACCAGATGGACGCGTTGTTGAAGGAGTAGAACTCGCGAATATGGATGTGGAGGAATTAGAAAATGTTGTAGAAGATACGTATGTATTCGCTCGTGTATCACCTGAGCATAAATTGAAAATTGTTAAAGCATTGCAAAATCAAGGACATATAGTAGCGATGACAGGTGATGGAGTGAACGATGCTCCAGCTATAAAAACAGCGGATATTGGGATAGCGATGGGGATTACAGGGACAGATGTTGCAAAAGAAGCCTCTTCACTTGTTTTACTAGATGATAATTTTGCTACAATTAAGTCAGCGATTAAAGAAGGAAGAAATATATACGAGAACATACGTAAGTTCATTCGCTACTTATTGGCGTCAAATGTTGGAGAAATTTTAGTTATGTTATTTGCGATGTTACTTGCATTACCACTGCCGATGGTTCCTATTCAAATTTTATGGGTGAACTTAGTTACTGATGGTTTACCAGCGATGGCATTAGGTTTGGATAAGGCTGAAGGAGATGTGATGAAGAGAACACCGCGTCACCCGAAAGAAGGGGTATTCGCTAGAGGGCTTGCGTGGAAAATAATAAGTCGAGGGTTTTTAATTGGAGCAGTGACGTTAGTGGCGTTTATTATTGCGTATAACCAACATCCAAATGAACTGAAATATGCACAAACTGTAGCGTTCGCGACGTTGGTACTTGCACAGCTTATTCATGTATTTGATTGTCGTAGTGAGCATTCTGTCTTTCACCGTAATCCATTTGGGAACGTGTATTTAGTAGGGGCGGTTATTATTTCGTTACTACTTATGCTAGTGGTTATATATTATCCACCGTTACAACCGATCTTTAGCACAATGCCGATACAAGCAAGAGATTGGTTATTAATTGGAGGTTTGTCATCAATTCCGACTTTCTTACTAGTAGGTTCTTTATTAACAGGGAAAAAGGCTAAGAAGAAAAAGCCGATGTTATATAAGAAGGGATTAAACTTGAAATAGTCAATGTTATGAAAATGTGATATAATTTACAGAAGGTAGTAGAGCCTTGTCTCTATTACCTTTTTCATTGAGTTATTTTATGGCTTGGATGTGATAAAAATGATTTCTAGTATGACAGGGTTTGGAAGATCGAAAGTAGAAAGTGATACTTTTCAAATTACAGTAGAAATGAAATCGGTGAACCACCGTTTTTTAGAGATGAGTATTCGACTTCCTAAGCAAATGATGGTATTTGAGGACAAAATTCGTAAAATAATTGCACAGCAAGTTCGACGTGGGCGCATCGAAGTGTCCATTAGTATAGCAGGTGAAGGACTTGTTGAAAGAAAATTAAGTGTGAATTGGTCACTTCTTGAGCAGTACCAATCGATGATGGAAGATATAAAAGGGAAATTTCAATTACAAGATTCTATTACACTCGAACAATTAATGGCAATGCCAGAAGTAACAGCAATTGAAGAAATAGAAAATGTAAATGAACATTTTGAGAACAGTTTATATGAGGCTGTTCGTCAAGCTGCTCATATGTTGAAAACGATGAGAGATGGCGAAGGAGAACGATTACATAAAGATATAGCGTATCGTTTACAAGAGATTAGCAATTGTGTAAATGCGATTATTCCACATGCACCAATTGTTACACAAAAATATCGTGAACGATTAGAAAATCGCTTAAAAGAATTACATAATCAAGATCTAGATGAACAAAGATTGCTAACAGAAGTCGCAATCTTTGCAGAGCGTTGTGATATTCATGAAGAGTTAGTTCGTTTGCAAAGTCATTTAGAGCAATTTCGTGAAACATTGCAGATTGAAGAGCCTGTTGGAAGGAAAATGGATTTCATCGTGCAAGAGATGCATAGAGAAATTAATACGATTGGTTCTAAGGCAAATGACTTAACAATTTCAAAATATGTTGTAGAAATGAAAAATAACCTTGAAAAAATTCGTGAACAAGTACAAAATATTGAGTAGCTTTCAAAAAATATATAAAGTTATACGTGGTGGAGAAATCGGATAGACTTACTAGGAGGCGCAAACTATGGCCATGCGGTTTTTAAATATTGGATACGGAAATATTGTATCTGCTCATCGAATTATTGCTATTGTAAGTCCGGAGTCAGCTCCTATTAAACGAACAGTACAAGAAGCACGCGAACATAATGCTTTGCTTGATGCTACGTATGGGAGAAAAACAAGGGCGGTTATTGTTATGGATGATGGGCATGTTGTATTAAGTCCAATTCAACCAGAGACGATTGCACATCGTTTGAATAATAAAGAAGATTTAAGTGAGGAAGGGTAGGTTTTACATATTTATGAGAAGTAGAAGAGGATTGCTCATCGTTCTTTCAGGGCCTTCTGGGGTTGGAAAAGGGACGGTTCGTAAAGAGCTGTTTAGCCATGAGGATACACGTTTTCAGTACTCTATTTCAGTAACGACACGTAAGCCGCGTGAAGGTGAAGTAGATGGTGTGGATTATTTCTTTAAAGAAAGAGAAGAATTCGAGGAAATGATTCGTAATGAAAAATTACTTGAGTGGGCTGAGTTCGTAGGTAATTATTACGGAACACCGATTGACTATGTTGAAAAAACATTACAAGAAGGAAAAGATGTATTCTTAGAAATTGAAGTGCAAGGAGCAATTCAAGTTAAGAAAGCTTTCCCAGAAGGTGTATTTATTTTCTTAGCACCTCCAAGTTTATCTGAACTAAAGAGCCGTATTGTCGGACGTGGTACAGAGACTGAAGATGTTATTGAAAATCGTTTAACTGTAGCGAAAGAAGAAATCGAGATGATGGACGCTTACGACTATGTAGTAGAAAACGATCAAGTTGAATTAGCTTGTGATAGAATTAAAGCAATTGTGGTTGGCGAACATTGCCGCCGCGAAAGGGTAGCAAAATATTATAAAGAAATGACGGAGGGTCTATAATTATGTTAAATCCATCAATTGACTCATTACTACAAAAAATCGATTCTAAGTACACTTTAGTAACAGTGGCTGCAAAACGCGCACGTGAAATGCAACTTGCTAATAACTGTGTTGTAGAAAAACCTGTTTCTCATAAATGTGTAGGTAAAGCATTAGAAGAAATCGATGCAGAAGCATTAAGCTACGTACCAAGTGAAGATAAAGTAGCTGAATAAGCCTTTGCCTTCGACAAAATAAAACATAGACTTTATAATTTTCTATGTAACGGTAACAACCTATTTACAAGTAGGTTGTTATTTTTTTACGAAAGGAATGAAATATTGGTACTGACGAGCTGAGAATTCTATTTCAGTATTATAAGTTTGAAAAAGAAAGAGGACGAGTCATATGCTAAAAGGGAAAAAGATACTTCTATGTGTAACAGGAGGCATTGCGGTTTTTAAAGCAGCTGCGTTAACGAGTAAATTGACACAATCTGGCGCGATTGTCAAAGTAATGATGAGTGAGTCGGCAATGAAGTTTGTTACGCCTCTTACATTCCAAGCGCTTTCTCGCCATGATGTATATACGGATACATTCGATGAGAAAGACTCAGCTGTTATTGCTCATATTGATTTAGCAGATTGGGCGGATGTTGTACTTGTCGCACCTGCTACTGCCAATTGTATTGGAAAGTTAGCTGGTGGTATTGCAGATGATATGATTACAACTACTTTGTTAGCTACTACAGCTCCGGTATGGATTGCGCCTGCTATGAATGTGCATATGTATGAAAATAAAATAGTTCAAAAAAATATGATGACATTGAAAACGCTAGGATATACATTTATTGAGCCTGGGGAAGGCTTTTTAGCATGTGGATATGTAGCGAAGGGACGACTAGAAGAACCTGAAGCAATTATTGCACGGTTAGAGGAAGCTTTCTCAGAACACAAACCATTGCAGGGAAAAAGAATATTAATAACTGCTGGCCCAACACGTGAAAAGGTTGATCCAGTTCGTTTTATGACGAATTTTTCTTCTGGGAAAATGGGGTATGCGATTGCGGAAGTGGCAGCGAATTTAGGCGCTGATGTTATACTCGTTTCAGGACCGACAGCATTAAATCCACCGTTACATGTAACGACAGTGCAAGTGGAATCTGCACAAGATATGTTAGAAGCAGTTCTTCAACATTATCAAAACGTAGACGTTGTCATTAAAACAGCAGCAGTTGCAGATTATCGTCCGAAATATGTGCATGAGAATAAAATGAAAAAGCAAAATGGTGATGCTGTCATTGAACTTGAAAGAACGGTGGATATTTTAAAAACATTAGGTCAGAAAAAGGATAAACAGTTACTTATCGGTTTTGCTGCTGAAACGACAAATGTAGAGGAATATGCAACGAAAAAACTACGTGAGAAAAATGCAGATATGATTGTCGCGAATGATGTAAAAGCGCAAGGAGCTGGATTTGGCACGGATACGAATATTGTAACAATGTATAGAAAAGATGGAAAAGTTATTGAGTTGCCACTTTTAATGAAAAAAGAGGTAGCTCGTGAAATATTGAAGCAAATTGAAATGATGTTAGAAGATGATCGTTTATGAAATTTGCAAGTGTAATTGTTGATGTACCTGCCCGTCAGACAGATCGACCATTTGATTATATTATTCCTAAAAAATGGGAAGATATTGTACAGACAGGAATGCGTGTAGTAGTTCCGTTTGGGCCAAGAAAATTGCAAGGTTTTATTATTGGGATTAAAGATTCGGTGGATGTAGAAAGTAAGAAGTTAAAGACAATCCATGAAATATTAGATGTAACACCGGTTTTAAATGATGAATTATTAAAGCTTGGATATTGGCTTACAAGTGAAACGTTATGCTACATGATTTCAGCTTTTCAAGTGATGCTTCCAACTGCGATAAAAGCAACGTATAAAAAACGTCTACAACTTTGTAAACAGGAAGAAATAGCACCTGAAATACTATATTTATTTCAGGATAAAGAAGCAATTGATTTTGAAGTAATCGAGCAACAGCCACATTTATACCGAACTATTCAACAAGAAATTAAAAATGGTACGGTTGAAGTCGTTTATCAAGTGAAAGATAAAGTACAAAAGAAGAAGCAAAGAGTGGTTCAGCCGGAGTTGCCAGAAGATAAATTGGAATTAGCGGCATTTGAACTGAAAAGTAAAAAACAACAAGATGTACTTTATTATTTTGTGGAAAATTATAAAAGTACACCGTTGAAAGTAATTACAGAAGAGTTACAAATAACAGATGCTCCAATAAAAGCACTTGTTAAAAAGGGATTCATTTCAGAAAAGTATGTGGAAGTATACCGAAATCCGTATGACGATGATGATTTTGAACAAACAAAACCATTTCCACTTACGGAGGAACAAAAACAAGTTATTACACCGATTTTATCATCAATTACAAATGAAACTTATAATCCATTTTTACTATATGGTGTTACAGGAAGTGGAAAGACAGAAGTATATTTACAATCTATAGCAGCAGTGCTCAAGAAAGGAAAAGAAGCTATCGTTCTTGTTCCTGAAATTGCACTAACGCCCCAAATGGTGGATCGTTTTAAAGGTAGGTTTGGCTCGCAAGTTGCAGTTCTTCATAGTGCGTTGTCTGTTGGAGAAAAGTATGACGAGTGGCGTAAGATTTTAAGAAAAGAAGTGAAAGTTGTAGTTGGTGCGCGTTCAGCTGTTTTTGCGCCTTTTGAGAATTTAGGGATTATTATTATTGATGAAGAGCATGAATCAAGTTACAAACAAGAAGATAATCCGAGGTATCATGCAAGAGATGTAGCTGTCTGGAGAGGACAATATCATAAATGTCCTATCGTTCTTGGTAGTGCGACACCAACACTTGAATCGTTTGCAAGGGCGAAAAAAGGTGTTTATGAACTATTAACAATGGAAAAACGTATGAATGAACAAGCTTTACCAACGGTAGAGATTGTTGACATGCGAGAAGAACTTCGTGACGGGAATCGATCAATGTTTTCTAAGGCGCTGCATGAAAAAATAGCAGATCGATTAGAAAAGAAAGAACAAATGGTACTCTTTTTAAATAGAAGAGGTCATTCTACATTTGTTATGTGCCGTGATTGTGGGTATGTTGTACAATGTCCGCATTGTGATATTTCATTGACATATCATAAAATGAATCATCGTTTAAAATGTCATTATTGTAGTTACGAAGAGAATATGCCAACTGAGTGTCCAGCTTGTCAAAGTACATACATTCGTTTCTTTGGTACAGGTACACAAAAGGTAGAAGAAGAAATTACAAAACTATTTCCAGAGGCACGAGTCATTCGAATGGATGTAGATACGACAAGTCGAAAAGGAATGCATGAAAAATTATTAAAGGCGTTTGGGGAAGAAAAAGCAGATATATTACTTGGAACACAAATGATTGCTAAAGGATTAGATTTTCCGAAAGTAACGCTCGTTGGGGTTTTAACTGCAGATACGATGCTTCACTTACCTGATTTTCGGGCGAGTGAAAAGACATATCAGTTACTGACGCAAGTAAGTGGACGAGCGGGTAGACATGAATTGCCAGGGGAAGTTGTGATTCAAACGTATACGCCAGAACATTACAGTATAGAGTTAGCGAAGAACCAACAATATGATGTGTTTTTTGACCAAGAAATGCAAATGAGACGAACAAGACAATATCCCCCATATTACTATGTTGTACTCGTAACTGTATCTCATCCAGAATTATTAAAAGCGGTACAAGTGACGGAAAAAATTGCCTCGTATTTACGAACGCATTGCTCACAGCAAACAATGGTGCTAGGACCAGTTGCTTCAGCGATTCCAAGGATAAAAGATAGATATCGTTATCAATGCATGATAAAATACAAACGGGAACCAAACTTAAAGAACGTGCTCAAAATGGTAAATGAACATTATCAAGCAGAAATGCAAAAAGAGCTACAAATCTCAATTGATTTTAATCCAACAATGTTAATGTAGCGGAGGGAAATATGGCAGTTTTAGAAATAATAAAGCATCCAAATGAAGTGTTAGAAACACCATGCGAAAGAGTAATTAACTTTGATAAAAAGTTAGTGAAATTGTTGAAAGATATGCATGAAACAATGTTAATTGCGGACGGAGTCGGTTTAGCTGCGCCTCAAGTAGGTGTAAGCTTGCAAGTAGCGGTTGTTGATGTAGATGATGATACTGGGAAAATCGAGTTAATCAATCCATCAATATTAGAAAAACGTGGTGAACAAGTAGGTCCCGAAGGCTGTTTAAGCTTCCCGGGACTTTATGGTGAAGTAGAACGTGCCGATTATATTAAAGTAAGAGCGCAAAATCGCCGTGGGAAAGTATTCTTATTAGAAGCGGAAGGATTTTTAGCGCGTGCAATTCAACATGAAATTGATCATTTACACGGTGTTTTATTTACATCGAAAGTGACAAGATATTATGAAGAAAACGAACTAGAATAGGTGTTAAAAGGAGCGGTTTTTAAATGATAAAAGTAGTGTTTATGGGAACACCGGACTTTTCAGTGCCGGTGCTTCGTCGTCTTATTGAAGATGGCTATGAGGTAGTAGGTGTTGTGACGCAACCTGATCGTCCAGTAGGTAGAAAAAAAGTATTAACACCTACACCTGTTAAAGTTGAAGCGGAAAAACATGGTATCCCTGTGTTACAGCCGTTAAAAATTCGTGAAAAAGATGAATATGAAAAAGTATTGGCATTAGAGCCAGATTTAATTGTAACAGCTGCATTTGGGCAGATTGTACCAAATGAAATTTTAGAAGCACCAAAGTATGGGTGTATTAATGTTCACGCTTCTTTACTTCCTGAACTTCGTGGTGGTGCACCAATTCATTATGCAATTATGGAAGGTAAAGAAAAAACAGGTATTACAATTATGTATATGGTAGAAAAATTGGATGCTGGTGATATCTTAACGCAAGTGGAAGTTGAAATTGAAGAGCGTGAAACGACAGGCTCATTATTTGATAAATTAAGTGAAGCAGGAGCACACCTTCTATCTAAAACAGTGCCTTTATTAATTCAAGGTAAGTTAGAACCGATTAAACAAAACGAAGAAGAAGTAACGTTTGCGTACAATATAAAACGTGAGCAAGAGAAAATTGATTGGACAAAAACAGGTGAAGAAGTATACAATCACATTCGCGGATTGAATCCATGGCCAGTTGCTTATACAACTTTAGCAGGACAAGTTGTTAAAGTATGGTGGGGGGAAAAAGTGCCTATAACTGAACCGGCTGAAGCAGGTACGATTGTTGCAATCGAAGAAGATGGTTTTGTTGTAGCAACGAGTAATGAAACAGGTGTTAAAATTACTGAATTGCAACCTTCTGGTAAAAAGCGTATGAGTTGTTCACAATTTTTACGTGGAACAAAACCTGAAATTGGAACGAAGTTAGGAGAAAATGCATGAGACAAAATGTTCGTGAATTAGCTCTTGATGGTTTAATTCAAGTGGAAAAAAGTGGTGCATATAGCAACTTACTTTTAAATAATCTAATTGAAAAAAGTGCAATTGATAGAAAAGATATTGGTTTATTAACTGAAATTGTATATGGAACGATTCAACGTCGTGACACATTAGATTATTATTTACAGCCTTTTTTAAAAAAGAAGGTTGAGGCGTGGGTAAGAGTATTGCTTCGCTTATCTTTATATCAAATGATTTATTTAGACCGAGTGCCAGAAAGAGCGGCTATTCATGAAGCGGTTGAGATTGCAAAGCGTCGCGGGCATAAAGGAATTGCTGGTATGGTGAACGGTGTATTACGTTCGATTCAGAGAGAAGGTGTACCTTCTGTAGATGAAATCAAGGATCCAGTAGAACGTCTTGCAATTACAACAAGTCATCCAGTTTGGCTTGTCCAAGAGTGGACTTCAGAATACGGTTTAGAAACTGCAGAAAAAATGTGCGAAGTAAACATGTTACCCCCTGTACCAACAGCGCGTGTGAATGTTGATAAGGTAACTGTAGAAGAAGCGATTGAGTTGTTGGCAAGTGAAGGTATAGAAGCAAAACGTGGTGACTTATCAGATGATGCTATTCAGATTGAAAGAGGAAATGTAGCGCATACAGAAGCGTTTAAAAAAGGATTTCTTTCTATTCAAGATGAAAGTTCTATGCTTGTAGCACGCGCTTTAGAACCGAATACGGGAGATGCAGTTCTTGATAGTTGTGCTGCTCCAGGCGGAAAAACAACGCATATCGCGGAACGATTAAAGGGAACTGGTAAGGTCATGTCCCTTGATTTACATGCACACAAAGTACGTTTAATTAAACAGCAAGCAGAGCGACTTGGTCTAGAAAATGTCGAAACTAAAGCGCTAGATGCTAGAAAAGTGCAAGAGCACTTTGCAAATGAAACGTTTGATAAAATATTGGTAGATGCACCGTGTTCTGGATTTGGTGTAATTAGACGTAAACCTGATATTAAGTTAGGAAAAGATAAAGGCGATAGTGAAAGATTATCGACGATTCAAATTGCAATACTAGAAAAAATAGCACCATTATTAAAACAAGGCGGTCGTCTTGTTTATAGTACGTGCACAATTGAGAAAATAGAAAATGAACAAGTAATAGAGAAATTTTTACAAGAACATCCTGAATTTGAATGGGATACTACGCTTAAAGAGCGTATGCCAGAAAAATTAACTCCGTATATTGATGAAGGTCAAGTGCAAATTTTACCGCATTATTTTGCGACGGATGGCTTTTATATTGCTTGTTTAAGGAAGAAGGTGTAGCATCATGGAAACGACTGTAAGAAAACAAAAGAAAAATTTAGAAATGAAGAAACCATCAATTTACTCTTTACAACTTCATGAAATGCAAGATTGGTTAAAGGAACAAGGAGAACCGAAGTTCCGTGCTGGACAAATTTTTGATTGGTTATATAAAAAACGTGTAAAAAATTATGAGGATATGTCAAACCTTTCTAAAGGATTGCGTGATAAATTGTCGAATTCCTTTGATATTACTACTTTAAAAACGTTAGTAAAACAAACGTCTTCGGATGGAACAATTAAATTCTTATTCCAATTATATGACGGATATTCTATTGAAACGGTATTAATGCGACACGAATATGGAAATTCCATTTGTGTAACAACGCAAGTTGGTTGTCGTATTGGGTGTACGTTCTGTGCTTCGACACTTGGTGGATTAAAGCGAAACCTAGAAGCTGGAGAAATCGTAGCGCAAGTAGTAGAAGTTCAGCGTGCGCTTGATGAAACAGAAGAACGTGTAAGTTCTCTTGTTGTTATGGGGATTGGAGAACCATTTGATAACTATGATAATTTAATGGGATTCTTACGCATCATTAACCATGAAAAAGGACTTCATATTGGTGCGAGACATATGACTGTTTCGACGAGTGGAATTATCCCGAAAATTTATAAGTTTGCTGAAGAAGATCTACAAATTAATTTTGCGATTTCATTGCATGCTCCAAACTCAGAATTACGTTCAAAATTAATGCCGATTAACCGTGCTTATAAATTACCAGATTTAATGGAAGCTATTAAATACTATGTAAATAGAACAGGGCGTCGTATTACTTTTGAATATGGATTATTTGGAGGAGAAAATGACCAAGTAGAGCATGCTGAAGAGCTTGCTGCGCTCTTAAAAGGTGTAAAATGTCATGTGAACTTGATTCCGGTAAACTACGTACCTGAACGTGATTATGTACGTACGCCACGTGAACAAATTTTCTTGTTCGAGAAAACGTTAAAAGATCGTGGAGTGAATGTAACGATTCGCCGTGAACAAGGTCATGATATTGATGCAGCCTGCGGTCAGTTGCGTGCGAAGGAGCGCAAAGAAGAGACGAGGTGACGAGATGAAAGCCGTATTTCTATCGGATAAAGGAAAAGTTCGTCAACATAATGAAGATAGTGCAGGAGTTTTTCACAATTTAGATGGAAATGTATTAGCGGTAGTAGCAGATGGAATGGGAGGTCATCGAGCTGGTGATGTAGCTAGCTCGATGGCCATTCAATTATTCCATGATTATTGGAAGCAAACACATAATATGAATGAGCCGAAAAAAGTAGAACAATGGTTACATACTAGTGTTGGGATTATTAATGAGCGTATATATGAATATGCTCAGCAAAATGCAGAATGTAATGGTATGGGAACAACGCTTATAATAGCTGTTTGTACACCAAACTTTGTGACAATAGGGCATATAGGAGATAGTCGTTGCTATATGGTATCAGAAGGAGAAATGACGCTAGTAACGGAAGATCATTCACTTGTAAATGAGCTGGTGAAACATGGTGAAATTTCAAAGGAAGACGCAGAGTATCATCCGAAAAAGAATGTGTTATTAAGAGCATTAGGAACAGAAGAAAAAGTTGGGTTAGATGTTAAAACGTTGGTGATTGAGGAAGATGATCAATTACTTCTTTGCTCTGATGGGTTATCAAACAAAGTTTCTATTGATGATATGCGACAAATTTTACAGTTAAATGAACAGCTTGAAGGTAAAGGGCAGTGTCTCATTCAATTGGCAAATGATCGCGGTGGAGAAGATAATATCACACTTGTTCTTATTGATTATGCGGGTTCGACAAACGAAAGTAGGTGAAGTGCAACGTGCTGATTGGAAAACGCTTAAATGACCGTTATAAGCTGCTGAAAATGATTGGTGGTGGCGGAATGGCCAATGTATATTTAGCTCATGATGATATACTTGGCCGAGATGTAGCGGTAAAAATATTAAGACTCGACTACTCAAATAACGAAGAGTTTATTAAACGTTTCCATCGAGAAGCGCAGTCTGTTACAACGTTGTCGCATCCAAATATTGTGAATATGTATGATGTCGGAGAAGAAGATGGTATATACTATCTTGTCATGGAATATGTACCAGGGCAAACATTGAAGCAATACATAATTGAGCGAGGGATGTTACCTATAGGAGAAGCTCTTGATATTATGGAGCAGTTAACATCCGCTATGGCACACGCCCATCATTTTGAAATTGTGCATCGTGATATAAAGCCGCACAATATTTTAATTCGAGCTGATGGAATAATAAAAGTAACAGATTTTGGAATTGCGACAGCTACAAGTGCAACAACAATTACACATACAAATTCAGTGCTCGGTTCAGTCCATTATTTATCACCAGAACAGGCACGTGGCGGGATAGCAAATAAACAATCAGATATCTATTCTCTTGGGATAGTTATGTTTGAATTGTTAACAGGAAGACAACCGTTTTCTGGCGAATCTGCTGTTGCTATAGCTTTAAAACATTTACAAAGTGAAATCCCATCACCAAAAAGATGGAATGAAAATATTCCGCAAAGTGTTGAAAATATTATATTAAAAGCAACTGCAAAAGATCCGTTCCATCGATATCAATCTGCCAATGCGATGAAGCGAGATATTGAAACTGCGCTATATCCAGAGAGGATAAATGAGCAACCGTTTTACATACCAGAAGATATGGAAGCGACGAAAGCGATTCCGATTATTCAACAAGAACAATTATTTGAAAATGTAAGTGATGAAACGATTGTTTTAAAAGGGAGTAAGGTGGAAGAACCGATAAGAGCAGAAGCAGCTGAGTTAGATAAGAAGAAAAAACGGAGTAACAAGTGGCTTAAAGTTTTAATTTCAACATTTTTATTTTTAGCAATAGGAATAACATTAGCGCTTACGGTTATTCCAGGATTATTTATTCCGAAAGATGTGAAAGTTCCTGATGTGGCTGGTATGAAATACACGACAGCTGTAAATACATTAGTAGAAAAGGGCTTTGAGGTGACGGAGCCTAATATTGTATATACAGATGATGTTGAAGTTGGGGATGTAATAAAAACGGACCCTGTAGCAGGAAGAGTCGTAAAAGAAAACGCTAAAATTACTATCTATCAATCAGGTGGAAAAAAGAAAAGTAAGATGGCAAATTTCACAGGTCAAAACTTTGAGAGTGTAAAAGCTGAGTTAGAAGAAAAATATAAACAAGTTACAGTAAATTATATTGAAAATGATAAGCCGAAAGGTGAAATTGTAGAGCAAATTCCGACGCCTGATCAAATGGTTATAGAAGCGGAGCAAGAACTGAAAATCTGGGTAAGTAAAGGGCCTTATCAAATTAGACCAGGTGACTTTTCGGGGTGGACTGAAAATAGTGTAACTGGTTATTTGAATGAGAGAAAACTAACGTCAGATATAAAACGAGAGTATTCAGATACAGTCGAAAAAGGACTTGTAATTTCGCAATTTCCAAAACCAGGTACACCATTAAAAGAGGGAGATAAAGTAACTATTATTATCTCTGATGGTCAAAAGCCTAAAGTGACTAAAACGGTAAAAGTGGACAATATCTCTATCCCATATGAGCCTGCTGTAACAGGTGAAAAAAAGCCGCAAACAATAGAAATTTATAAAGAAGACATGCAGCAAAAAATGGATAGACCGGTTGAAACGAGAACAATTACTGAATCAGCGACTATTTCTTTAGAATTTGTAATTCAAGAAGGTTCAAAGGGACACTATAAAATTGTACGGGATGGAGTAACGATTATTGATAAAGAAGTACCATATCCAACTCAATAATAGTGAAAGTCTACTTATTATTATTGCCTGTTATGCTGTCTACAAAGTGGACGGTATAGCAGGCAAAAATATATGATTCAAAAAGCTAGTAAAGTGATGCAGCTGTAAATATTTTTTTGCATTTAATGGGAAATTCAATGTATATTAGCGAAAGTATATATGGTAGGTTTTGAAATCGTTATTTGGAAAATTTAAATCCATTCATTTTTAAATTCAGCATCACCTTATACAAAAAAGGAGAATTCTATGCCAGAAGGAAAAATTATAAAAGCTTTAAGTGGGTTTTATTACGTGCAGCATGAAGAAGGGGTTACGCAATGTCGTGGGCGAGGTGTATTTAGAAAAAATAAAATTACACCACTTGTAGGAGACCAAGTTGTTTTTCAGGCAGATAATCCAACTGAAGGTTATGTGCTTGAAGTGTTTGATCGAAAAAATGAACTTGTTAGACCTCCTATTGCTAATGTCGATCAAGCGATCCTTGTGTTCTCTGCAGTAGAACCAGATTTTAATCCTGGACTGTTAGATCGATTTTTAGTGCTGATTGAATATCATAACATTAAGCCAATTATTTGTATTAGCAAGATGGATTTAGTAGATGAAAAGATGAAAGCAACTGTTGAAGCTTATGCGAATGATTATCGTGAGATGGGTTATGATGTTTTATTTACTTCTATTAATACGTCAGAAAGTATTGATATATTAAAACCATACTTAGAAAATTGTGTTTCTGTCGTTGCGGGCCAATCTGGTGTTGGGAAATCTTCAATGCTTAATGTGCTACGTCCAGAATTAGAGCTGAAAACAAATGATATTTCTTCCCATTTAGGACGCGGGAAGCATACGACAAGACACGTAGAATTAATTGCAATTGGGAGTGGACTAGTAGCAGATACACCGGGTTTTAGTTCACTAGATTTCATTGATATAGAAGTAGAAGATCTTACATATTGTTTTCCAGAGTTGAAAGAAGCGAGCCAATACTGTAAATTTAGAGGGTGTACACATCTTTCTGAACCGAAATGTGCGGTGAAAGCTGCGGTTGAAGAAGGGAAGATTACAGAATATCGCTATAAGAACTATAAACAATTCGTAGAAGAAATTAGAGAGAGAAAGCCGAGGTATTAGTTATGATTAAAATTGCACCATCGATTTTATCAGCAGATTTTTCAAAATTAGGGGAAGAGATTAAAGATGTAGAAAAGGGCGGAGCGGATTACATTCACGTTGACGTAATGGATGGACATTTCGTACCAAATATTACGATTGGACCGTTAATTGTAGAAGCAATCCGTCCGATTACATCATTACCATTAGATGTACATTTAATGATTGAAAATCCTGATAACTATATCCCGACTTTCGCACAAGCGGGAGCGGATATTATTACTGTTCACGTAGAGGCGTGTCCGCATCTACATCGTACAATTCAGTTAATTAAATCTCATGGTATTAAAGCGGGCGTTGTATTAAATCCACATACGCCAGTTTCAGTGATTGAGCATGTATTAGAAGATATAGATATGGTATTACTTATGACAGTAAACCCTGGATTTGGTGGACAGAAGTTTATCCATTCTGTATTACCGAAAATTAAACAAGTTGCAGAAATGGTGAAAGAGCGCAATCTAGAAGTAGAAATTGAAGTTGATGGTGGTGTAAATGCTGAAACAGCAAGGCTTTGTGTGGAAGCAGGAGCAAATGTACTTGTAGCTGGGTCAGCAGTATACAATCAAAAAGACCGCGGTGAAGCAATTCGCGTAATTCGTGGGTAGTGATGAACTTTTATCCTAGTAAGGTATTTATAGGATAGGGTAAAAATATGTAAAAAGGCAATCTACCGAATGGCAGATTGCCTTTTTACAATGGAAGGGGAAGAAAAAATGATTATTCATATTTTGGCAGGAGGACCTTCGGAATATTGCGCAGATTTTGCTCAATATGAGAATGAGGAAGTAGTGTGGGCAGCGGTTGATAGGGGAGTATACCGTCTATTAAAGAAAGGGATTACACCGGCTGTTGCGTTTGGAGATTACGATTCAGTTACTGAAGAAGAATTAGTATGGATGGGACAGCAAACGAACGAATTACATATTGTTCCGCGAGAAAAAGATCAAACGGATTTAGAAATTGCAATTAACTGGGCATTAGGACAGAAACCGGTACTAATTCGTATTTTTGGTGCTACCGGTGGCAGGCTTGATCACGGTTTGGCAAATATACAGATGCTTTTAAAAGGGTTAGAAGTAGAGATAGAAATGTGTATTGTGGACAATAAAAATGAAATAACAGTTAAAAAAGTGGGTACACATATAATTGAAGAAAATAAAAAATTTCCTTATGTATCTTTTGTACCAGTTACTGAAATAGTGGAAGGGATTACATTGTTTGGTTTTAAGTACCCGCTTACTAATGAAACAATAGAGTGGGGATCAACACTTTGTATTAGTAACGAACTCGTTAAGGAAAAAGGTACTTTTTCATTTACTTCTGGCATATTAATGTTGATAAGAAGCACTGATTGAAGAAACAATTTTGCTCCTTACATCATATAGTGACCAAGTGGAGTAATGGGGATTAGGAGGGAAACCATGAGATTTTATACAATTAAGTTACCTAAATTTCTTGGTGGAATTGTTCGTGCAATGTTAAATACCTTCAAAAAAGATTAAAAAAAGCACCTATCACCGGTGCTTTTTCCATTGTTATAGTAAAAAAAGAGCCTATCGGCTCTTTTTTTTATTATTAAACACGTTCGATTTTGCCAGATTTTAATGCTCTAGCAGAAACGTAAACACGTTGAACTTTTCCGTCGATGCGTACGCGAACTTTTTGAAGGTTAGCGCCCCATTTACGTTTTGTAGCGTTCATTGCGTGAGAACGAGAGTTACCAGAACGAGCTTTTCTTCCAGTAATAGCACAAACACGAGCCATTTATATTTCCCTCCCTTGATACCTTACCATACGTAATTTTTCAATGTTAGTCTTTTATGCGATGCTAAAAACACTACTATAATTTAACACAACTAAAAAGAGAATGCAACACCGTAGAAAAAAGAAATCAAGAAAATTTACTTGACACTATATGTTAATGAAGAAAAGTTGAAATCCATAAAAATTGCTTGACATATTATAGTGGTACATGTTGTATAATAACAATGGACTATTTTGCTCATCATAAAAAAGTGTAATTTAAAACATAAAATATGAGAGTGAAAAGAAAGAACGATGGAATTTTCTTTAAAAAGATTATATGATAGTAACTAAAGTAGTCTAGCTCACTTTCACCATTTATGAAGGGGGAAACGAGATGTCAATTGAAATTAAAACGAAGTACGGTCAAATTGATATTAGTACAGATGTAATTGCAACAATTGCTGGAGGTGCCGCGGTAGATTGCTACGGTATCGTAGGTATGGCATCAAAAAATCAGTTAAAAGATGGATTAACAGACATTTTACGAAAAGAAAACTTCACTAGAGGTGTTATTGTTCGTAAAGATGAAGATGAAGTACATATTGATATGTATATTATTGTGAGCTATGGTACGAAAATTTCAGAAGTGGCACATAATGTGCAGACGAAAGTGAAATATACATTAGATCAAACTGTAGGACTAGCAGTAGATTCTGTAAACATCTACGTACAAGGAGTTAAAGTAATAAACTTGTAATGTGCATTAAGGAGGAAAATCTGTGTCAATTCAAAAAATTGATGGAAAACGTTTATCACAAATGATCATGCAAGGAGCGAATAATTTAACAAACAATGTTCAGCTTGTTGATGCATTAAACGTATTTCCAGTTCCAGATGGCGATACCGGTACAAACATGAACTTATCTATGACTTCAGGTGCGCGTGAAGTGAAAGCAAACCCTTCACAGCATGCTGGTAAAGTCGGCGTAAGTTTAGCCAAAGGATTATTAATGGGAGCTCGTGGTAACTCTGGAGTTATTTTATCTCAGTTGTTCCGTGGTTTCTCTAAATCCATTGAACAAAAAGAAGAATTAACAACAGTTGATTTTGCTGCAGCACTAGAAGCTGGAGTAGAGGCGGCTTATAAAGCGGTTATGAAACCGATTGAAGGAACGATTTTAACGGTTGCAAGAGAAACGGGTAAATATGCAGTAACAGTTGCGAAAAAACAGCGCGACTTTGTTTTGTTTATGGAAGACGTTGTGAAAGAAGCAAACGCATCGTTAAATCGTACGCCAGATTTATTACCTGTATTAAAACAAGTTGGCGTTGTAGATAGCGGTGGTAAAGGTCTTGTAGTGGTATACGAAGGATTTTTAGCTGACTTAAAAGGAGAAACGATTTCTTCTGATGCACCGACGCAACCATCTATGAATGAAATGGTACGCGCAGAACATCACCGTAGTGTACAAAGCCAATTGAGTACAGAAGATATTAAGTATGGATATTGTACGGAGTTCATGGTGAAATTAGAGGCTGAAAAGGTGAAAGAGCATAATTTCTCTGAACAAAAATTCCGTGAAGATATTAGTGTATATGGTGATTCTCTACTAGTTGTATCTGATGATGAAATTGTAAAAGTTCATATCCATGCAGAACATCCTGGAGACGCTATGAACTACGGGCAAAAATACGGTAGTTTAATTAAGATTAAAGTAGAAAATATGCGTGAACAGCATACTGCTTTATTAGATGAACCTACTATGGTTCCTGAACAACCAGCTCAATCGAAAGAAAAACAACCATATGGTATCGTAACTGTAGCTATGGGGTCTGGTATTAAAACTTTATTTGAGAGCATCGGCGCAACGAAAGTTATCGAAGGTGGTCAAACGATGAATCCAAGTACGGAGGATATCGTGAAGGCAATTGAAGAATCAAATGCTGAAAAAATCATTATTTTACCGAATAACGGAAATATTGTAATGGCAGCAGAACAAGCGGCATCAGTTGTAGATCAAGAAGTTATTGTTGTTCGTTCGAAAACAGTTCCTCAAGGTATGGCAGCAATGTTAGCATTTAACCCAGTTGGAACGTTAGAAGAGAATGAAGAAAACATGCAAGAAGCTTTATCTCATGTGAAAACAGGTCAAATTACGTATGCTGTACGTGATACGGAAATTGATGGTGTAGCAATTCAAAAAGATGACTTCATGTGTATTGCAGATGGGAAAATTGTATCTACAAATGCTGAAAAAGTAGGAGCTGCGAAGCAATTACTAGAAGCGCTTATTGATGAAGATTCTGAAATCGTAACGATTCTACAAGGTGAGGATGCAACTGACGAAGAAGTAGCGGAGTTAGTTGAATTTGTAGAAGAGAAATTTGAAGATGCAGAAGTAGAAGTGCATGCTGGAAACCAACCAGTGTATTCTTTCATCTTCTCTGTAGAATAAGATAAGATTCGTTTTGAAAATAAATGGATTACTTACTTGCTAATGGATAAGAAGTAGTAATATGAAGTTTATTACTAGTTTTTATTCAAAAGGCTAGCATATTGAAGAGAGAAAAGAGCCTTGCTGCTAATAGTGAGGCTCTTTTTTACTTGTTTTATATAAGGGATTTGAGTAGTTTCTCTTAGAATGCCTATGATAGAATATATAAGGTGAAAGAGAGCGATTACAGATGCTAATTGGTACTCAAATAAAATGCAATAAAGAAAATAATGTGACGGGGTGTGAGAATCTTGAATGATGTTGTACAAGTTCCTGTTACGGATGTAAAGGGGATCGGAGGAGAAACATCTGAGTTACTACATGAGATGGGTATTTATACAGTTTCTCATCTATTAGAACATTTTCCATACCGTTATGAAGATTATGCGATGAAAGATCTTGCTGAAGTAAAGCATGATGAACGTGTAACGGTTGAAGGGAAGATTCATAGTGCTCCTTTGCTGCAATATTATGGTAAGAAGAAATCGCGTTTAACAGTTCGTGTTCTCGTCGGTCGTTATTTAATTACGGCGGTATGTTTTAATAGGCCTTACTATAAGCAAAAATTAAAGTTAGATGAAACGGTAACGATTACTGGTAAATGGGATCAACATCGTCAAACAATTGCTGTATCAGAACTTCATTTTGGGCCGGTTGTACGTCAACAAGAAGTGGAACCTGTTTATTCAGTAAAGGGGAAACTTACAGTAAAACAGATGCGTCGTTTTATTGCTCAAGCGTTAAAGGAATATGGAGATTCTATAGTCGAAGTGTTACCGGATGGTTTGTTAGGGCGATATAAATTATTACCAAGATATGAAGCGCTTAGGGCATTGCATTTTCCGGTAGGACAGGAAGATTTGAAGCAAGCGCGTCGCCGTTTTGTATATGAAGAATTTTTCTTATTTCAGCTGAAAATGCAAACGCTCCGGAAAATGGAGAGGGAAAATTCAAAAGGGACGAAGAAAGAGATTCCGTCAGTAGAATTACAAGAATTTATCGATGCACTGCCGTTTCCATTAACGGGTGCGCAGCGCCGAGTTGTAGATGAAATTTTGAAAGATATGACATCTCCTTATCGGATGAACCGACTATTGCAAGGTGACGTTGGTTCTGGGAAAACAGTTGTTGCTGCGATTGGCCTTTATGCATCGAAATTAGCCCATTATCAAGGTGCTTTAATGGTTCCTACAGAAATTTTAGCTGAGCAACATTATCAGTCGCTTGCTGAAACGTTTTCGCATTTTGGTATGAAGGTGGAACTGTTAACAAGTTCTGTTAAAGGGGCGAGACGTCGAGAAATTTTAGCGAAGTTAGAACAAGGAGAAATAGATATTCTTGTTGGAACGCATGCCTTAATTCAAGATGAAGTTATATTTCATAGGTTGGGTCTCGTTATTACAGATGAACAGCATCGATTTGGTGTAGCGCAGCGCCGAGTTTTACGGGAGAAAGGTGAAAGTCCAGATGTATTATTTATGACAGCGACACCAATTCCGCGTACGCTTGCAATTACTGCATTTGGAGAGATGGATGTTTCGATAATCGATGAGATGCCAGCAGGTAGAAAGGTGATTGAAACATACTGGGCAAAACATGATATGTTAGATCGCGTTCTCGGTTTCGTTGAAAAGGAGATAAAAAAAGGAAGACAGGCATACGTTATTTGTCCTTTAATTGAAGAATCTGAGAAACTTGATGTGCAAAATGCTATCGACTTACATAGTATGCTGACGCATCATTACCAAGGGAAATGCCAAGTTGGATTGATGCATGGGAGATTATCGTCTCAGGAAAAAGAAGAGATAATGGGACAGTTTAGTGAAAATAAAGTACAAATTCTTGTATCGACAACAGTTGTTGAAGTAGGTGTGAACGTACCGAATGCGACTGTAATGGTTATTTATGATGCAGAACGTTTCGGTTTATCGCAGCTTCATCAGCTTAGAGGGCGTGTCGGCCGTGGTAGTGAACAATCATATTGTTTATTAATAGCAGACCCTAAATCAGAAACAGGGAAAGAAAGAATGCGCATAATGACTGAAACAAATGATGGATTTGTATTGTCAGAAAAAGATTTAGAATTACGAGGTCCTGGAGATTTCTTTGGGAGTAAGCAAAGTGGCTTACCAGAATTTAAGGTTGCTGACATGGTACATGATTATCGAGCGTTAGAAACAGCAAGGCAAGATGCGGCGATACTAGTAGATTCAGAAGCGTTTTGGCATAATGATCAGTATGCTGCCTTGCGTACGTATCTTGATGGGACAGGTGTGTTCCAAGGAGAGAAGCTCGATTAAAGGGAGTCAACAAAAGTTTTTGTTGCATTCTACTTTTAATGATTATATACTACTGTTAGTACCTAGTCATAAAAATGGATGGTGCGGTATGAAAAAAAGAAGAAGTAAAAAAGAAAGACAAGAGTTATTACAACAAACAATCGAATCAAATCCTTTTATTACGGATGAAGATTTAGCGGAAAAATTTCAAGTGAGTATACAAACAGTACGACTTGATCGTATGGAATTGTCTATTCCTGAATTAAGAGAGAGAATTAAACATGTAGCTACAAAGCAACATGAAGAAGATGTGAAATCTTTACCGTTAGAAGAGGTTGTTGGAGAAATTATTGATATTGAATTAGATAGACATGCAATCTCTATCTTTGAAGTAAAGATAGAACATGTATTTAAAAGAAATCAAATTGCTCGTGGGCATCATCTGTTTGCGCAAGCAAACTCACTAGCTGTTGCGGTTATTGATGAAGAATTAGCTTTAACTGCAAAGTCTACCATTCGATACATTCGCCCTGTAAAATTAGGAGAGCGTGTTGTTGCAAAAGCGCGCGTTGAAGATGTAGAGAATGATAAAGGACGGACGGTTGTCAAAGTGCGTAGCTTCGTTGGAGAAGAACTTGTTTTTACAGGCACTTTTGAAATGTATCGATCTAGTAATTATAGTGAGGAAGGTAACAACTTATGAAAATCGCAATAGATGCAATGGGCGGAGATCACGCTCCAAAGGCTGTAGTATTAGGGGCAATGAAAGCTATTAAGGAATATTCTGATTTACATATTACGTTAGTAGGGAAAGAAGAGGAAATTCGTCAATACTTAACGAGTGATGAACGAATTACTATTCTTCATACAGACGAAAAAATAGAATCAACGGAGGAACCAGTAAGAGCGGTTCGTCGAAAAAAACAAGCTTCAATGGTGCTTGCGGCACAACAAGTAAAGGATGGAGAAGCAGACGCTTGTATATCCGCAGGTAGTACGGGAGCTTTAATGGCAGCTGGATTATTTGTAGTCGGTCGTATGGAAGGAATTGAGCGACCAGCTTTATCGCCTACAATGCCAACTGTAGATGGAAAAGGTTTTGTTATGTTAGATGTTGGAGCAAATGTTGATGCAAAACCAATTCATTTATATCAATATGCAGTAATGGGATCTGTTTATGCTGAGAAGGTAAGAGGAATTGAAAATCCTCGCGTTGGACTATTAAACGTTGGAACAGAGGATGGAAAAGGAAACGAGCTTTCAAAGCAAGTATTTGCAATGCTTAAAGATGCGCCAATTAATTTCGTTGGGAACGTTGAATCAAGAGATTTATTGCAAGGTGTAGCAGATGTTGTTGTATGTGATGGTTTTACAGGGAATGTAGCGTTGAAATCATTAGAGGGAACAGCACTTGCGCTATTCTCTATGTTGAAAGAACAGTTAATGAGTTCATTTACGAGCAAATTAGCAGCGGCGGTATTAAAGCCAAAACTTATGGTATTAAAAGATAAAATGGATTATTCGGAGTATGGAGGAGCTGCATTATTTGGATTGAAAGCACCTGTCATTAAGGCTCATGGTTCTTCTAATGACCAGTCGATATTTAGTGCGATTCGTCAAACGAGAGAAATGGTAGCGAAAGAAGTAATTCCTACGATTTCAAGCGTAATGGAGAAAGAGTCACTCCAATAAGAGGAGGATTTGAAATGGGAAAAATAGCATTTCTTTTTCCGGGCCAAGGTTCACAGGCAGTTGGAATGGGTAAACAATTAGCAGAGAATAATAAAGAGGTTGCAAAAGTGTTTGCAAAAGCAGATGAGGTGTTGGAAGATTCACTTTCAGAAGTGATTTTTGAAGGACCGCAGGAAAAGCTTACATTAACAACAAATGCGCAGCCTGCATTATTAACAACGAGTTTTGCTATTTTGACAGCTTTGAAAGAGTATGACATTACACCTGACTTTGTCGCTGGTCATAGTTTAGGTGAATATAGTGCTCTTGTAGCAGCTGGTGCATTAACTTTTGAAGATGCTGTATATGCTGTAAGGAAACGTGGCGAATATATGGAAGAAGCTGTTCCGGGCGGGGAAGGCGCAATGGCAGCTATATTAGGTGCTGACCCACATATGCTGAAACAAGTTACAGAAGAAGTAACAAGTGAAGGATATGCAGTGCAAATCGCTAATATGAATAGTACCAAGCAAATTGTGATTTCTGGAACGAAGCAAGGCGTAGAGGTTGCTTCTCAAAGAGCGAAAGAAAATGGTGCAAAGAGAGCGATTCCACTAAAAGTAAGTGGGCCATTCCATTCTTCACTTATGAAGCCGGCAGCTGAGAAGTTCCAAAGTGTTTTAAATGAAATTACAATTCATGACACGAATATTCCTGTTATTGCAAATGTTACGGCGGAAGTTATTACACGTGGTGCAGACATTCAAGAAAAGTTAATTGAGCAGCTTTATTCGCCTGTATTATGGTACCCGTCTATTGAATATATGGTGAGCCAGGGAGTAGATACGTTTATTGAAATTGGACCTGGAAAAGTACTTGCTGGACTTATGAAGTCAATTGATTCATCAGTAAAAGCATATGCGATATACGATGAAGAGACATTAAAAGATACCATTTCAAATTTGAGAGGAGAAAACTGATGTTAAAAGGGAAGGTAGCATTAGTAACTGGCGCTTCACGTGGAATTGGTCGCGCGATTGCGATCGATTTAGCGAAACAAGGGGCAAATGTAGTAGTAAATTATGCTGGTAATGAACAAAAAGCAAATGAAGTAGTAGATGAAATTAAAAAATTAGGTTCTGATGCAATTGCGGTAAGAGCAGATGTTGCAAATGCTGATGATGTTACAAATATGGTGAAACAAACAGTAGATACATTTGGACAAGTTGATATTCTTGTAAATAATGCTGGTGTAACGAAAGATAATTTATTAATGCGTATGAAAGAAGAAGAATGGGATACAGTTATTAATACAAACTTAAAAGGTGTATTCTTATGTACAAAAGCAGTATCTCGTTATATGATGCGTCAACGTCACGGTAGAATTATAAACATCGCTTCGGTTGTTGGTGTTATAGGAAACCCAGGACAAGCTAACTATGTTGCTGCTAAAGCGGGTGTTATTGGATTAACAAAAACATCTGCAAAAGAGTTAGCAAGTCGAAATATTACAGTGAATGCAATTGCGCCGGGCTTTATTGCGACTGATATGACGGATGTACTAGATGAGAATATTAAAGCCGAAATGTTAAAAGTTATTCCAGCTGCTCAATTTGGTGAAGCGAAAGATATCGCGAATGCTGTAACGTTTTTTGCTTCTGATCAAAGCAAATATGTTACAGGTCAAACGTTAAATGTTGATGGCGGTATGGTAATGTAATAAAAGAATCGATTTCACCTAGTTTTTTTGGTCAATATTTAATATAATATTTGAGGGGAGGTGAATGGAATGGCAGATGTTTTAGAGCGCGTAACAAAAATCATCGTTGATCGTTTAGGAGTAGAAGAGACTGAGGTAGTACCAGCTGCAAGCTTCAAGGAAGATTTAGGAGCAGACTCCCTAGATGTAGTAGAACTTGTAATGCAATTAGAAGATGAATTCGAAATGGAAATTTCTGATGAAGATGCTGAAAAGATTGCTACTGTTGGCGATGCTGTGACTTACATAGAGAGTCATCTATAATGCTTAAGTGAAGTCCCGTTTTTTAGCGGGGCTTTCTGGCTTATATCTGGAGGGACCTATGCCGTACCGAAAATATAGAGAAAAAAAATACGAAACAAAATATCGTGAAGCATTTAAAGTGTTTCAAGAAAAGATAGGTATTACGTTTACAGATGAAAAATTATTGATTCAAGCATTTACGCATTCATCGTATGTGAATGAGCATCGAAAAAAACCGCATGAAGATAATGAGCGTCTTGAATTTCTTGGAGATGCAGTATTGGAACTGACTGTATCGCAGTATCTGTTTCAAAAATATCCGACAATGAGCGAAGGAGAGTTAACAAAACTACGTGCAGCTATTGTATGTGAGCCATCTCTTGTTCGTTTTGCGAACGAATTGTCATTTGGTAGCCTTGTTTTATTAGGAAAAGGTGAAGAAATGACAGGTGGACGTGAACGACCAGCTTTATTAGCGGATGTCTTTGAAGCGTTTATTGGTGCCCTTTATCTTGATCAAGGGCTAGAAACAGTTTGGGAATTCTTAAAAGAAATTGTATATCCGAAAATTAATGAGGGTGCTTTTTCTCATGTGATGGATTATAAGAGTCAGTTGCAAGAATTGATTCAGCGTGATGGCAGTGGCAATGTTGAGTATCAAATTTTGCAAGAAAAAGGACCAGCTCACAATCGAGAATTTGTGTCACGTGTTACGTTAAATAACGTAGCTTTAGGTCTTGGTAGTGGTAAGTCGAAAAAAGAAGCAGAGCAACAAGCTGCTGCAGAAGCATTGAAAAAATTAAAAGAACAACTATAAGGAATCCCCCTTTGAATGAGGGGGATTCCTTGTGCATAGAATGAAACTTTCTTTTTGTTTATAATGAAAAAGAAGGTAAATCCGTATAATACTTGTTTTTGTATAGAGAACATTTATAACGACGGAGAATAGGAGGAAGGCCTTTCGTGTTTTTAAAAAGATTAGAAATAGCAGGGTTTAAGTCTTTTGCTGAGCGTGTATCTGTTGATTTTGTCCCAGGTGTAACTTCTGTAGTAGGACCTAATGGAAGCGGGAAAAGTAATATTACTGATGCAATTCGCTGGGTACTTGGTGAACAATCTGCAAAATCATTACGTGGTGCAAAGATGGAGGATATTATTTTTGCAGGCAGTGATACGAGGAGAGCGGTTAATGTTGCTGAAGTAACAATAACTTTAAATAATGAAGATCAACGTTTACCAATTGAATACAATGAGGTGTGTGTAACACGTCGTGTATCTCGTTCAGGTGATAGTGATTTTTATATTAATAAACAATCATGTAGATTGAAAGATATTATCGATTTATTTATGGACTCTGGTATGGGAAGAGAAGCTTTTTCAATTATTAGCCAGGGGAAAGTGGAAGAGATTTTAAGTAGTAAGTCAGAAGAGCGTCGAGGTGTATTTGAAGAAGCGGCAGGCGTACTAAAATACAAACTTCGCAAAAAGAAAGCTGAAGGGAAATTAGCAGAAACACAAGAAAACTTAAATCGTGTACAAGATATAATTCATGAATTAAGTAGTCAAGTAGAACCTTTAGAAAGACAAGCTTCTATTGCGAAAGATTATCTTGAGAATAAAGAAGAATTAGAGAAAGTAGAAGCCGCGCTTATTGTCCATGAAATTGAAGAATTGCACGAGAAATGGGAAGCGCTTCGAAATCAGTTTGGGCATAATAAAAACGAAGAAGCTAAAATGTCAACGAATTTACAAAAAAGTGAAGAAGAGCTTGAGGAATTACGAGGACAATTACAAGCGGTAGATGAGTCTGTAGACTCGTTGCAAGAAGTACTTCTTCTTTCTAGTAAAGAGCTAGAAAAACTTGAAGGGCAGCGTGAGTTGTTAAAAGAGAGAAAGCAAAATGCTACGACGCATTGTGCGCAACTTGAGCAGTTAATTGTTGAATTAACAGAGAAAGCTAAAAGTTACGATGGTGAGATTGAGTCAAGTACAGAAGCTTTAATGCAATTTGTGAATGAAGTAAAAGAGTTGGAGCAAAAATTGCATGATAATGAGCAACTGCTTGCTACTTTTGCTGACAATTTAGAGGAACAGATTGAGAATTTAAAAGGTGACTATATTGAGCTTTTAAATCAACAAGCTAGTCATCGTAATGAATTATCTATGATTGAAGAACAATCTAAACAGCAAACGTCTAAAAACGAGCGTCTAGATGAAGAGAATGCGAAATATGTAGAAATGCGTATGGAAATTACAGCGAAAAAGACGAAACTTGTAGAAAGTTACGAACAAGCGAAAGAAAAAGTAGCTGGCATTCTCTCAAACATACAGAAGACAGAGGCGGCGCTTGGGAAATGTAAGACGCAGTATAGTGAAAATGAAACAAAACTGTATCAAGCATATCAATTTGTGCAACAGGCACGTTCTCGAAAAGAAATGCTTGAAGAGATGCAAGAAGATTATTCTGGATTCTATCAAGGTGTACGTGAAGTATTGAAAGCTAGAGAAAATAGGTTGCAAGGTATCGAGGGTGCTGTTGCGGAACTGTTAACGGTACCGAAAGAATACGAAGTTGCAATGGAAATTGCTCTAGGTGCAGCGATGCAGCACATTGTTGTACAAACAGAGGAGCATGCTCGTAATGCGATAGCATTTTTAAAGCAAAATAAACATGGACGTGCAACGTTTTTACCGCAAGCTGTTATTAAAAGCAGGTCTTTATCATTTGAGCAATTACGCATTGCAAATCAACACCCATCGTTTGTAGGTGTGGCGGCAGAACTTGTGCAGTACAACAATAAATATGAAAATGTAGTTTCAAATTTATTAGGTACGGTTATTGTTGCGAAAGATTTACGCGGAGCAAATGAGTTGGCGAAACAACTGCAATACCGTTATCGCATTGTAACAATCGAAGGTGATGTAGTGAATCCTGGCGGTTCTATGACTGGTGGGGCGGTAAAGCAAGCGAAATCTTCTTTATTAGGACGCCAACGTGAACTGGAAGAGTGGACTCGCAAGTTAACTGATATGGAAGAAAAAACAATGAAGTTAGAAAACTTTGTTAAAGCAGTAAAACAAGAGATTCAAGAAAAAGAAGTGAAAATACGCGAACTAAGGCAAACTGTAGAAGTAGATCGTGTAGATGAGCAGAAATTAAGAGAAGAGATTAATCGTCTAGAATTAGAAGAACATCGTATTAATGATCGATTGTCTATTTATGATTTAGAGATTGAAGGGTTTTTACAAGATCGAGTAAAAATGCAAGGGCGTAAAGAGGAGTTAGAAGGGATTTTAACGAATCTTCAAGCTGATATCACTAAGTTAGATAGTAAAATTGTAGCTTTAACAAAACAAAAAAGTGAGCAACATTCTTCGAAAGAAAAAGTTCAAAAAGAAATGACGGAGTTAAAAGTTCTGGTAGCTGAAAAGCAACAACGCTTATTTAATCAAAAAGAAAAAGTTGAACGATTGACGAAGGAAAAAGAAGAAACGGATGCGACACTTGTAAAAACGAAAGAGGATTTAGCGTTCTTAAAACAAGAAATGACATCTAATTCAAGTGGTGAAGAGCAAATTACGAATATGATTGAGAAGAAAGCATATGATCGTAATCAAACTTCAGAATTAATTCGCTCTCGTCGTGAACAACGTGTATCGTTGCAAGAGAGGGTAGAACATTTAGAGCGCAATTTGAAAGAAACGACAGGTAAACATAAATATATTCTTGAAATGTTGAAAGATCAAGAAGTGAGAATAAATCGACTTGATGTAGAGTTGGAAAATAGATTACAACATTTACGTGAAACATATACGATTTCATTTGAAGCGGCAAAACTAAAATATACAATGACAATGCCTGCAGAAGATGCGCGTAAGAAAGTAAAATTAATCAAATTATCTATAGAAGAGTTAGGTACAGTGAACCTAGGGGCAATTGATGAATATGAACGTGTAGCGGAGCGTCATACATTCTTACTAGAGCAGAGAGACGACCTAGAAGAAGCGAAAGCGACATTGCACCAGCTTATTACCGAAATGGATGAAGAAATGAAAAAACGCTTTTCTACTACGTTTGAAGGCATTAGAATGGAGTTTCAATCGGTATTCTCTGAATTATTTGGAGGCGGTAGAGCGGATTTAGTAATGACTAATCCAGAGGATTTACTAAATACGGGTATTGATATTGTAGCACAACCGCCAGGGAAGAAACTGCAGAACTTAGGTTTACTTTCAGGTGGAGAGCGTGCTTTAACAGCAATTGCGCTTTTATTTGGTATTTTAAAAGTACGCCCAGTACCATTCTGTGTACTAGATGAGGTAGAGGCAGCCCTTGATGAGGCGAATGTAGCTCGTTTTGCACAGTATTTAAAGAAATTCAGTAATGAGACGCAGTTTATTGTAATTACACATAGAAAAGGTACAATGGAAGAGTCTGATGTGTTGTACGGTGTAACAATGCAAGAATCAGGGGTATCTAAACTTGTTTCGGTTCGTTTAGACGCCGGAGAAGAACTTGTTGCAAGTGAATAGGAAGGATGGGAAAGTATGAGTTTTTTTAAAAAACTAAAAGAAAAAATTTCAAAACAAACGGATACAGTTACAGAGAAATTTAAACAAGGATTAGAAAAAACGAGAAATTCATTTGCGGATAAAGTGAATGATTTAGTGTATCGTTACCGTAAAGTGGACGAAGATTTTTTCGAAGAGTTAGAAGAAATCTTAATCGGTGCAGACGTTGGCGTTGCGACGGTAATGGAATTAATTGACCAATTGAAAGAAGAAGTACAACGTCGTAACATTCAAGATCCAAAAGAAGTACAAGCTGTTATTTCAGAAAAACTAGTAGGAATTTACAAAGGCGACAGCGATTTTAGTAACGAAATTAATATGCAAGAGGACCAATTAACGGTTGTTTTATTTGTTGGTGTTAATGGTGTAGGAAAAACGACGACAATTGGTAAACTGGCGCATAAGTTTAAATCAGAAGGTAAGTCAGTCCTATTAGCGGCAGGAGACACATTCCGTGCTGGAGCGATTGAACAATTAGAAGTATGGGGCGATCGCGTTGGTGTAGAAGTGATTAAACAAGGATCTGGATCTGATCCAGCGGCGGTTATGTATGACGCTGTACAAGCTGCGAAAGCACGTAAGGTAGATGTATTACTATGTGACACAGCAGGACGCTTGCAAAATAAAGTAAATTTAATGAAAGAATTAGAGAAGGTGAAGCGTGTAATTGAGCGTGAAGTACCAGGTGCTCCTCATGAAGTATTACTTGTTATTGATGCAACAACAGGACAAAACGGTTTAAGCCAAGCGAAAACATTCCGTGAAGCAACGAATGTAACTGGTATTGTTTTAACGAAGTTAGATGGAACTGCTAAAGGTGGTATTGTATTAGCGATTCGTAACGAAATGGATGTACCAGTGAAGTTTGTTGGATTAGGAGAGCAAATGGATGACTTGCAACAGTTTGATCCAGAACAATATGTGTATGGTTTATTTGCGAACTTAGTAGAAACAGAAGAAGTATAAGTGAAAGGAGCGGTATTTCCGCTTCTTTTTCTATAAAAAATATATGATGTTAAGAAAAAAACTTGACACTCTTTTGGACTACATGTAAACTAATTCATGTAAAGGGAAATCACTTAACAAAGGATGATCCAACATGCTCGAAAAAACAACGAGAATGAACTATTTATTTGATTTTTATCAATCGTTGTTAACGCAAAAACAAAGAAGTTATATGTCGCTTTATTATCTAGATGATTTATCTCTTGGTGAAATTGCGGAAGAATTTGATGTAAGTCGCCAAGCCGTGTATGATAACATTAAACGGACTGAAGCGATGCTTGAAGAATATGAAGAAAAATTAGTATTACTTCAAAAGTTTCAAGAGCGACAGCGACTTGTTGCAAAGCTAAAACAGCTAATCAGCGAAGAAGAGCATGTGAATGAAGAAATGAAACAAGTTGTTGAAGCTATCGAAAAATTAGATTAGGAGGGCGGCAATATGGCATTTGAAGGATTAGCCGACCGACTTCAACAGACAATGCAAAAAATCCGCGGCAAAGGAAAAGTTTCTGAAGCCGATGTGAAAGAAATGATGAGAGAAGTTCGTCTAGCTCTTTTAGAAGCAGATGTTAACTTTAAAGTAGTAAAAGATTTTGTGAAGCGTGTGTCTGAACGTGCTGTCGGACAAGATGTAATGAAAAGTTTGACACCTGGACAACAAGTAATTAAAGTTGTACAGGAAGAACTTACAGAACTTATGGGCGGAGAGCAAAGCAAAATTGCTGTTGCTAATAAGCCACCGACTGTTATTATGATGGTTGGTCTGCAAGGTGCGGGTAAAACAACGACGACAGGTAAGCTTGCGAATTTGCTTCGTAAAAAGCATAACCGTAAACCGATGCTTGTTGCAGCGGATATTTACCGTCCAGCAGCGATTAAACAGCTTGAAACATTAGGGAAGCAATTGGACATGCCTGTATTCTCTTTAGGAGATCAAGTAAGTCCTGTTGAAATTGCGAAACAAGCGATTGCAAAAGCAAAAGAAGATCATCACGATTATGTTTTAATCGATACAGCGGGTCGCCTGCATATTGATGAAGAACTAATGGATGAATTAGCGAAAGTTAAAGAAGTTGCGAAACCGGATGAAATTTTCCTTGTTGTCGATGCGATGACGGGACAAGACGCGGTAAATGTTGCACAAAGTTTCCATGAACAGTTAGGTTTAACAGGTGTTGTATTAACGAAATTAGATGGTGATACGCGCGGTGGTGCTGCATTATCTATTAAGGCTGTAACAAACACGCCGATTAAATTTGCTGGTATGGGTGAAAAACTAGATGCAATTGAAGCGTTCCATCCAGAGCGTATGGCATCCCGTATTTTAGGGATGGGCGATGTCTTAACATTGATTGAAAAAGCGCAAGCTACAGTTGATGAAGAGAAAGCGAAAGAACTTGAGCAAAAAATGCGTACGCTTTCGTTTACGCTTGACGATTTCCTAGAACAACTTGGACAAGTGCGTCAACTTGGGCCACTTGATGAATTGTTAGGAATGCTTCCTGGTGCAAATAAAATTAAAGGGCTGAAAAATGCACAAGTTGATGAAAAACAAATTGGGCATATTGAGGCAATTATTCGTTCTATGACTAAATTAGAACGAGAACAACCGGAAATAATCAATGCTAGTCGCAAAAAGCGCATTGCCAAAGGTAGCGGTACAACTGTACAAGAAATCAATCGTCTAATTAAACAATTCGATGACATGAAAAAAATGATGAAGACGATGACGGGAATGCAAAAAGGTAAGAAAAAAGGACTAGGTGGATTGAAGTTTCCATTCATGTAAGGAAAAAAAGATGGCTCTGTTAAGAAAAAATACTTTACAAAGCAATAGTCTTTTTGCTAATATAATTATCTGTGTGAAATAAATTCGGAGGTGCTTTATAAATGGCAGTTAAAATTCGTTTAAAACGTATGGGAGCTAAAAAAACTCCTTTCTATCGTGTAGTTGTTGCAGATTCTCGTTCTCCTCGTGACGGACGTTTCATTGAGGAAATCGGAACTTACAATCCAGTTGCTCAACCAGCTGAAGTTAAGATCAACGAAGAAGCAGCATTAAAATGGTTAGGAAATGGTGCTAAACCATCTGATACAGTTCGTAACTTATTCTCTAACCAAGGTATCATGGAGAAATTCCACTTATCTAAACAAGGTAAGTAATTGAGGCAATGACTATGAAGAAGTTAGTCGAGACGATTGTCAAGCCTCTTGTCGATTATCCTGAAGATGTAAAAGTTACACAGGAACTTTGCAACGGAGAGATAAAGTATCGATTAACTGTACATCCTGAGGATGTTGGAAAAGTCATTGGAAAGCAAGGGAGAGTTGCGAAAGCGATTCGAATGCTCTTGTATTCAGTGGGACATCATAATGATGAAAAAGTAACACTGGAAATTCAATAAACGTAAAAAAGGGCGAGGAGTTATTCCTCTCCCTTTTTTAACATTTAAATAGAGAGTGCATGTTCCATCTGTGAAATGGAGATGCTTAATTTATATAGAAACCAGGGGTGACATACTATTTATGACAAAATGGTTTAACGTAGGGAAGATTGTAAATACTCATGGCGTAAGAGGAGAAATCCGTGTTATTTCTCGTACTGATTTTCCAGAAGAGCGATATAAAGTAGGAAACACGTTATACATATCGAATGAGAAAGGCACAGACTGCCTTCCGGTGAAGGTAACTTCTCATCGCCAACATAAGACATTCGATTTATTAACATTTGAAGGATATAACAATGTAGATGAAGTAGAGAAGTTTAAAGGTTCTTTAATAAAAGTACCAGAAGAGCAGTTAGGTGAACTTGCTGAAGGTGAATACTACTATCATGAAATTATTGGTTGCAGTGTTGTAACGGAAGAAGGAGAAGCGCTAGGGACAATCAAAGAGATTCTATCTCCTGGTGCAAATGATGTTTGGGTAATTAAACGCCCGAAGGGTCAAGATCTCTTAATTCCTTATATCGATGACGTTGTACTTCAAGTTAATATTGAAAATAAATTAGTAACCATTCATGTAATGGAAGGGCTGCTATAATGAAAATTGATATTTTAACGTTGTTCCCAGACATGTTTACCGGTGTATTTGGATCTTCTATATTAAAGAAGGCGCAAGAAAAAGAAGCGGTAAACCTTCGTGTTGTTAACTTTCGTGATTATACAACAAGTAAGCATAATAGCGTAGACGATTATCCTTACGGCGGAGGAGCTGGTATGGTGCTTACTCCTCAGCCTATTTTTGATGCTGTAGAAGATTTGACGAAAGAGACAGAGCGTAAGCCTAGAGTTGTCTTAATGTGTCCGCAGGGCGAAAGATTTACGCAGAAGAAAGCGGAAGAGCTTGCAGGGGAAGAACATTTGATCTTCGTATGTGGGCATTATGAAGGGTATGACGAACGAATTCGTGAGCATCTCGTAACGGATGAGATTTCTATTGGTGACTATGTATTAACGGGCGGAGAATTAGCCTCTATGGTTATTACTGATAGTGTTGTACGTCTCTTGCCAGGTGTGCTAGGAAATCATGCTTCACAAGTAGAGGATTCGTTTAGTACAGGTTTATTAGAGCATCCTCATTATACACGTCCGGCTGATTTTCGTGGTATGAAGGTACCGGATGTATTAATGTCAGGGAATCATAAAAACATTGATGAATGGCGACATAAGGAATCTTTGCGTCGAACGTATACGCGTAGACCTGATTTGTTAGATGAGAGAGAGTTATCTAAACAAGAGAAAAAATGGCTTGAGGAAATAAAGCGAGAGCAGTAATAACTTCATATATTTGCTATTGCAACAGGCCTAGTAATATGCTATTATAACATTTGTGCTACTGAAATCAGTAGCCGTATTAACGATGTTCCGCTGTAATTTATTAAGACTTTATAAGAGCATCTGTTTAAAGGAGAGAATTTAATATGCAACAATTAATCGCAGAAATTACAAAAGGCCAATTAAAAACTGACCTTCCTTCATTCCGTCCTGGTGACACTTTACGTGTACACGTAAAAGTTGTTGAGGGAACTCGTGAAAGAATTCAGCTTTTCGAAGGTGTTGTAATTAAACGTCGTGGTGGCGGAATCAGTGAAACATTCACAGTTCGTAAGATTTCTTACGGTGTAGGTGTTGAGCGTACATTCCCAGTTCACACGCCAAGAATCGCGAAAATCGAAGTACTTCGCCGTGGTAAAGTACGTCGTGCTAAGTTATACTACTTACGTAACCTTCGCGGTAAAAAAGCACGTATTAAAGAAATTCGATAAGACATGTATGGGAGCTTGTAAATGCACAAGCTCCCTTTTTCCAATCTATATGAAATTTTGGTATAATACGAGCAGTTTACATAACCGTGGAGGGGAAATGCATGAAAAAAGAGAAGAGTTCACTTTGGGAATGGATTAAAGCAATTTTGATTGCTGTTGTATTAGCTGGTGTTATTAGACAGTTTTTCTTTGCGCCAATTCTCGTAGACGGGGTATCGATGGCACCTACTTTACATGATCGTGATCGAATGATTGTGAATAAAATTGGTTATCACATTGGAGATCCAAAACGCTTTGATATTATCGTATTTCGAGCAACAGAAGATAAAGATTACATTAAGCGCATTATAGGCCTGCCAGGCGATGAAATAGAGTATCGTAATGATAAACTGTATGTTAACGGAAAGGCTTATGAGGAGCCGTATTTAGACAAGCAGAAAAAGCAAATTGCTGATGGACCGCTTACATATGATTTTAATCTTGAAGAAATGACAGGCAAGAAAACCGTTCCAAAAGATCAATTATTTGTTTTAGGTGATAATCGTCGTTTTAGTAAAGATAGCCGTTCAATCGGTACGATTTCAATGGATCAAGTAATTGGTAAAGCTAATATGTTATATTGGCCGTTAGAAGACGCACGTATTGTGAAATAAATGAAAAAGAAGGTGGCAACATGGTAATTCAATGGTTTCCAGGGCATATGGCGAAGGCTAGACGCCAAGTAACGGAGAAATTAAAATTAATTGATGTTGTAATTGAACTTGTAGATGCTCGATTACCATTATCATCTCGAAACCCAATGATTGATGAAATCATTACACATAAGCCAAGGCTTGTTGTTTTAAATAAAGCGGATATGGCGGATGATCGTTTAACAAAACAATGGATCGCATATTTTAAAGAAAAAGGCCATATGGCAATTTCGATTAACGCGCAAGCTGGACAAGGTATGAAGGAAATTGCAGCAGCTTGTAAAGTGCTTGTTAAAGAAAAATTTGATAAAATGGTTGCAAAAGGTATTAGACCGAGAGCGATTCGTGCATTAATTGTAGGTATACCAAATGTTGGTAAATCTACATTGATTAATAAATTGGCAAAGAAAAATATTGCTAAAACAGGAGATCGTCCAGGTGTGACAACAGCTCAACAATGGATTAAAGTTGGGAAGGAAATGGAATTGTTAGATACACCAGGTATTCTGTGGCCTAAATTTGAAGATCAATTAGTGGGTCTTCGTTTAGCGACAACGGGTGCAATTAAAGATTCAATTTTAAATTTACAAGATGTAGCTGTTTACGCATTACGTTTTATGGAGAAACATTATCCAGAACGCTTGAAAGAACGCTATAATTTAAATGAGATTCCAGAAGATATTGTGGAATTATTCGATGCAATTGGAAAAAATAGAGGCTGCTTAATGGGCGGCGGAATGATTGATTATGATAAGACATCTGAGCTTGTGCTTCGTGAGCTTCGTGGTGGCAAACTTGGAAAAATGACGTTTGAAACACCGGAAGAGTTTGGAGAGCAAGTGGAAGATGTGGAAAAAATAGAAGAAGTATAAGACGTGCGTTTGTGCGTCTTTTCTTTTTGGATATGTTTAAAAAGGAGCTTGTATAAATGCAAACTATGACGATAAAAGAAGCGGAAAATGTATTGAAAGAAATTATGAATGAAGAAGATGATCGCTTTCAACTGTTAATGAAAGATGATCGAAAAGGTGTTCAAAAGCTCGTTTTGAAGTGGTATAAACAAAAAGAGTTAGAACAGAAAGAAAAAGAGAAGTTTTTTGAAATGTCCAAGTATGAAAATGCTTTGCGTGAAAAAGGGGTCACATATATCGCGGGTATTGATGAAGTAGGGCGTGGGCCATTGGCTGGGCCTGTTGTGACGGCAGCTGTCGTTCTTCCTGAGGATTTTTATATTCCAGGGTTAAATGACTCGAAAAAGTTGAGTGAAGCGAAACGTGAGCGTTTTTATGATGAAATAAAAGTACAAGCAATTGCAATTGGAGTAGGAATTGTATCACCGCAAGTTATTGATGATATTAATATTTACCAAGCAACGAAACAAGCGATGTTAGATGCAGTTGCAAATTTATCTTGTACACCCCAACATTTATTAATTGATGCGATGAAGCTTCCTACACCAATTCCGCAAACATCAATTATTAAAGGTGATGCGAAAAGTGTTTCGATTTCAGCAGCATCCATTATAGCAAAAGTAACGAGAGATCGTATGATGAAAGAACTGGGAGAGAAGTATCCTGAATATGGATTTGAGCAACATATGGGATATGGCACAAAGCAACATTTAGAGGCAATTGAAGTGCATGGAGTACTAGATGAACACCGCAAGTCATTCGCACCAATTAAAGATATGATTCAAAAATAAGCTGTAAATATACAGCTTATTTTTTTATTTTGGCATATAAACATTACTATTTTCGAAAAAGAATAAAGCGATTTCAGTTTTCTGACACTTTATTGTAGACAGCGTGCCAATCATCTTATACAATGGCAATGTAATGTTTTTTAAACATTAAAAAACTTTTCGAGTAAAACAGGAAAACAGGGGAGGATGGGACCATGAATATCCATGAGTACCAAGGTAAGGCAGTCCTTAGAAGCTATGGGGTTAGCGTTCCGAACGGGAAGGTTGCATTTACAGTAGAAGAAGCTGTAGAAGCAGCGAAAGAATTAGGAACAGATGTATGTGTAGTGAAAGCACAAATTCACGCTGGTGGACGCGGCAAAGCTGGCGGAGTAAAAGTTGCAAAAAATTTAGATGAAGTTCGTACATATGCAGAAAGCATTTTAGGAACTACACTTGTGACACATCAAACAGGTCCTGAAGGTAAGGAAGTAAAACGCTTACTTATCGAAGAAGGTTGCGATATTAAAAAAGAATATTATGTAGGTCTAGTTTTAGATCGTGCAACTTCTCAAGTTGTTTTAATGGCGTCTGAAGAAGGCGGAACAGAAATTGAAGAAGTAGCAGAAAAAACACCTGAAAAAATCTTTAAAGAATATATTGATCCAGCAGTAGGCTTGCAAGGTTTCCAAGCGCGCCGAATTGCATTTAACATCAATATTCCAAAAGAGCTTGTAGGACAAGCTGTGAAGTTTATGATGGGCTTATATCGTGCGTTTATCGAAAAAGATTGCTCTATCGCTGAGATTAACCCACTTGTTACAACAGGCGAAGGTAAAGTTATGGCATTAGATGCAAAATTAAACTTTGATTCTAATGCGTTATATCGCCATAAAGACATTTTAGAGCTTCGTGATCTTGATGAAGAGGATTCAAAAGAAATTGAAGCTTCAAAATACGACTTAAACTACATTCCTTTAGATGGAAATATCGGTTGTATGGTTAATGGTGCAGGTTTAGCGATGGCTACAATGGATATCATTAAACATTACCACGGTGACCCAGCTAACTTCTTAGATGTTGGTGGCGGTGCAACTGCAGAAAAAGTTACAGAAGCATTCAAAATTATCCTTTCTGACAAAAATGTAAAAGGTATCTTCGTTAACATTTTTGGTGGCATTATGAAGTGTGATGTTATTGCAGAAGGTGTTATTGAAGCAACGAAACAAGTAGGTCTTGAGTTACCTTTAGTTGTACGTCTTGAAGGCACAAACGTAGAACTAGGTAAGAAAATTTTAAATGAGTCTGGCTTAAATATTGTTGCAGCAGAATCTATGGCAGACGGTGCACAAAAAATTGTTTCACTAGTGGGCTAATAGAAAGCGGGGGAGAAAAATGAGCGTATTAGTTAATAAAGATACAAAAGTTATTGTTCAAGGTATTACAGGTTCTCAAGGTTTATTCCATACAAAACAAATGATTGAATACGGTACGAAAATTGTCGGTGGTGTAACACCAGGTAAGGGCGGCACTGATATTGAAGGTGTACCAGTATTTGATACAGTAGAAGATGCAGTGAAAGCAACAGGCGCAAACGCTTCAGTTGTATACGTTCCACCCGCTTTTGCGGCAGATGCAATTATGGAAGCTGTTGATGCAGAAATTGATTTAGTAGTATGTATTACTGAAGGGATTCCTGTATTAGATATGGTAAACGTAAAGAGATATATGGCGGGTAAACATACACGTTTACTTGGACCAAACTGCCCAGGTGTAATCACACCAGATGAATGTAAGATTGGTATTATGCCAGGATATATTCATAAAAAAGGTCATGTTGGTATCGTATCTCGCTCTGGTACATTAACTTATGAAGCTGTACATCAGTTAACACAAGAAGGTATTGGCCAATCTACTGCTGTAGGTATCGGCGGAGACCCTGTTAACGGTACAGACTTTATTGATGCGTTAAAAGCATTTAATGAAGATGAAGAAACACATGCTGTAATTATGATTGGTGAAATCGGCGGTACAGCAGAAGAAGAGGCAGCTGAATGGGTAAAAGCTAATATGACAAAACCTGTTGTAGGCTTCATTGGTGGTCAAACAGCGCCTGCTGGCAAACGTATGGGCCATGCTGGTGCAATCATTTCTGGCGGTAAAGGAACTGCTGCTGAAAAGATTAAAACAATGGAAGCTTGTGGCATTAAAGTAGCTGAAACTCCAGCAGTTATGGGAGAAACGCTAATCTCTGTTTTAAAAGAAAAAGGTTTATTTGAGACTTGTAAAAACTATTAATCTGTTGAAAGACACCTTCTTACTTGAGGGTGTCTTTTTACACTTTTTTCTGTTTACATAATAAAAATTATGGGTAAGGAGAATCAAGATGAAAAGAGAGAGATTATTACATCTTCATTACTTGCTAGCAGATTATTGGAAAGCGATGGAGAGGCTACTATATGTCGATCCAGAATTAAAGAACATATATAAATTTAACGAAAAACAAATGGAACACTACACTGGAATATCCTCGAAAAAATCTTCAGAACTAGTAAAATTTCTTCAAAGTTCAAATCTTCCGCAATATATATCTTATTTAGAGAGAAATCGTATTTTTTATATAACGATATGGGATGAAGATTATCCGCAATTATTACGTGAAATACAAGACCCTCCCTTCGTTTTATATGGAAAAGGAGAGAAAGATTTCCTGAATAAAGTAAATAAATTAGCAGTTGTTGGAACGAGAGAACCATCATTATATGGTCATGAGAGTTTGAAGTTTATTTTACACCCTTTATTAGAAAGAGAGTGGCTTATTGTCAGTGGGTTTGCAAAAGGGATAGATACAATGTCTCATGAGATTACAGTAAGGCATCATCGCCCGACTATTGCGATATTAGGGCATGGATTGTCTTTTATGTATCCGAAAGAAAATAGACATTTATATGAAATGTGGAAGGAATATATATTGTTATTGACAGAGTATCCGCCGCACTATGCACCGAAAAAATGGTATTTTCCAAAAAGGAACCGGATTATTAGTGGTATAAGTAAAGGTGTTTTAGTTGTAGAAGCGAAATCGAGAAGTGGAACACTTATTACTGCAGACCTTGCGTTAGAGCAAAATAGAGAGGTGTTTGCGCTTCCTGGACCTATATTTATAGAGGGGGCATCGGGAACGAATCATCTTATTCAGCAAGGAGCAAAACTAGTAAGAAATGCAGAAGATATCTTGGAAGAGATTTTAAATTAATCTTATATTTTTATGTTTTTATTAAACAATTATTGACAAATGGTAGATTGGCACTGTATGGTATATTCATTCTTGATTGACAAAAACAAGAGAAATCAATAAGATTAATGAAGACTTGAATCCACCTCTTAAGGAGGCACTAGCATGTCAGATTACCTCGTAATCGTGGAGTCGCCTTCTAAGGCGAAGACCATTGAGAAATATTTAGGGAAAAAATACAAAGTTGTCGCGTCTATGGGACATGTTCGCGATTTGCCAAAAAGTCAAATGGGGATAGAAGTAAAGAACAACTTCACCCCGAAGTATATTACCATTCGTGGTAAAGGTCCCGTCTTAAAAGATTTAAAATCAGCGGCGAAAAAAGCAAAGAAAGTCTATCTCGCGGCCGATCCAGACCGTGAAGGGGAAGCGATTGCTTGGCATTTAGCGAATACGTTAAATGTGGACGTTGAATCAGATTGTCGGGTTGTGTTTAATGAGATTACGAAAGATGCAATCAAAGAATCATTTAAACATCCTCGTGCAATTAATATGGATTTAGTGGATGCACAACAAGCAAGACGTATACTTGATCGTCTTGTTGGTTACAATATTAGTCCTTTATTATGGAAGAAAGTAAAAAAAGGATTAAGTGCAGGACGTGTACAATCTGTAGCAGTTCGTTTAATCATCGAGCGTGAAAGGGAAATTCAAAACTTTGAACCTGAAGAATTCTGGACAATTAAAACAGAATTTGTAAAAGGAAAAGACACATTTGAAGCAAGCTTTTACGGTGTAGATGGTGAAAAAGTTCAATTAACAAATGAAATGCAAGTGAATGAAATAATTGAACAGATGAAAGACAATGCGTTTTCAGTTGAAAATGTAACGCGCAAAGAGCGAAAACGTAATCCTGCATTACCGTTTACAACATCTTCCTTGCAACAAGAAGCAGCACGTAAGTTAAACATGCGAGCAAAGAAAACAATGATGCTTGCACAGCAATTGTATGAAGGGATAGATCTTGGAAAACAAGGAACTGTAGGTCTTATTACGTATATGAGAACTGATTCAACACGTATCTCAGAAACAGCTCAAACAGAGGCTCGTACTTACATCACTGAAGCGTATGGTACGGAATACATAGGAACAGAAAAGAAGAAAGAAACGAAAAAGTCAAATGCACAAGATGCGCATGAGGCAATTCGTCCTACTTCAGTAATGAGAAAGCCAGAGGAACTAAAAAGTTTCTTAGGTCGTGATCAACTTCGATTATATAAATTGATTTGGGAGCGATTTGTTGCAAGTCAAATGGCGTCTGCTATAATGGATACTGTGACAGCGAGACTCATTAATAACAATGTTCAGTTCCGTGCAAGTGGATCGGTTGTAAAGTTCCCAGGATTTATGAAAGTGTATGTAGAGTCAAAAGATGATGGTGCTGAGGAAAAGGATAAGATGTTGCCACCTTTAGAAGTAGGGGAAACTGTATTTTCAAAGGATTTAGAACCAAAGCAACATTTTACACAACCTCCTCCGCGCTATACAGAGGCTCGCCTAGTAAGAACACTTGAAGAACTTGGAATTGGAAGACCGTCAACATATGTACCTACACTTGAAACAATTCAAAAGCGTGGGTATGTAGGTTTGGATAATAAACGCTTCGTTCCGACTGAACTTGGTGAAATAGTAATTGAACTTATTTTAGAGTTTTTCCCAGAAATTATTAACATTGAATTTACTGCCAATATGGAGCAAAGCCTTGATGAAGTAGAAGAAGGAAATGCGAATTGGGTAAAAATTGTTGATGATTTCTACGTAGGTTTTGAACCGCGTTTAGAAAAAGCGGAAAAAGAAATGCGTGAAGTGGAAATTAAAGATGAACCAGCTGGGGAAGATTGTGAATTATGTAATCACCCAATGGTCTTTAAAATGGGTAAATACGGGAAATTTATGGCTTGCTCGAATTTCCCAGATTGTCGTAATACAAAGCCGATTGTGAAAGAAATCGGTGTTACTTGTCCAAAGTGTGATAAGGGTCAAATTATTGAACGCCGTAGTAATAAAAAGAAACGTCTTTTCTATGGGTGCGGTACGTATCCGGAATGCGACTTTGTATCTTGGGATAAGCCAATTGGTCGTAAGTGTCCGAAGTGCGAAGGCATGCTTGTAGAGAAAAAGTTGAAAAAAGGCGTGCAAGTACAATGTATTTCGTGCGATTATGAAGAAGAACAACAAATGTGAGCGTAACTGCTCACATTTTTTTCGGGAAGAAAAGGAAAGGTGATATAAATGACAACACAAGTAGTAAACGTCATTGGCGCAGGTCTTGCAGGAAGTGAAGCAGCTTACCAAATTGCAAAACGTGGTGTCCAAGTTAGATTATATGAAATGAGACCGGTAAGGCAAACGCCAGCTCATCACACAGATAAATTCGCTGAATTAGTATGTAGTAACTCACTTCGTGCAAACACTTTAACAAATGCAGTTGGAGTTATTAAAGAGGAAATGCGCTTAATGGATTCTGTAATTATTCGTGCGGCGGATGAGTGCTCTGTACCAGCTGGAGGTGCTTTAGCTGTAGATCGTCATGAGTTCGCAGCTAAAGTAACAGAATACGTAAAGAACCATCCAAATGTAACTGTAATGAATGAAGAAATTACAGATATTCCAGAGGGACCGACAATTATTGCTACAGGTCCATTAACATCTCCTGATCTTTCTGCAAAATTGAAAGAATTAACAGGAGAAGATTATTTCTACTTCTATGATGCTGCAGCCCCAATCGTAGAAAAAGACAGTATTGACATGAATAAAGTATATTTAAAATCGCGTTATGACAAAGGTGAAGCTGCATATTTAAATTGCCCAATGACAGAAGAAGAGTTTGATCGTTTTTATGAGGCTCTAATTGCTGCTGAGACAGTGCCTTTAAAAGAGTTTGAAAAAGAAATTTTCTTTGAAGGTTGTATGCCAGTAGAAGTTATGGCAAGTAGAGGGAGACAGACGTTAGTATTTGGACCTATGAAACCTGTTGGATTGGAAGATCCAAAAACAGGGAAAACGCCATATGCTGTTGTTCAGTTACGTCAAGATGATGCAGCGGGAACTTTATACAATATCGTAGGTTTCCAAACTCATTTAAAGTGGGGACCGCAAAAAGAAGTGCTACAGTTAATTCCGGGATTGGAAAATGCAGAGATTGTACGTTATGGTGTAATGCATCGTAATACGTTTATTAATTCACCTAATTTGCTTCGTCCAACATATCAATATAAACAACGTGATGATTTATTCTTCGCTGGTCAAATGACTGGAGTAGAGGGATATGTTGAATCAGCAGCATCAGGATTATTAGCAGGAATTAATGCTGCGCGTCTTGTGCAAGGTGAAGAGCCAGTTGTATTACCGCCAGTAACTGCGATGGGTAGCATGGCAAATTACATTACGGCAACGAACGCTAAAAACTTCCAGCCGATGAATGCGAACTTCGGTCTATTTGCACCGTTAGAGAAGAAGATTAAAAAGAAAGCAGAACGAAATGAAGCGTACGCAGCACGCGCTTTAGAAACGATTCGAAATTTTGTAAATATTTAGTTAAATTTCTTGCAAAGGCTACTAAGTTGTGATACGATTTAGTAGCCTTTATTGAGGTGAGTTGTGTGAATGTGAAGAAATTGTTACAATTATTCGTTGGATATTTACAAATTGAAAGAAATTATTCAAAATATACAATTGCAAGTTATCAAAATGATTTAGAACATTTTGTGCAATTTATGGAACGAGAAGGCATATCCTCTTTTTTAGACGTTACATACGCGGATGTTCGTTTGTACTTAACGACGTTGCACGATGAAAAGTTAGCCCGTAAATCTGTCGCAAGAAAAATATCAAGCTTACGAAGTTTATATCGTTTTTTGATGCGTGAAGGTTATCGAAAGGATAATCCGTTTGCACTTGCGTCACTCCCCAAAAAAGAATTGTCAATCCCAAAGTTTTTATATGCTGAAGAGTTAGAGGAATTATTTGAAGTTTCTGACACGGAAACGCCATTAGGCCAAAGGAATCAAGCTTTATTAGAGTTGATGTATGCGACTGGGATCCGTGTGAGTGAATGTGTCAATTTACAACTTACCGATATTGACTTTGCGGTGGGAACAATTTTAGTAATGGGAAAAGGAAAAAAACAAAGGTATATTCCGTTCGGAAGCTATGCGCAAGATTCTTTAATTACTTATATAGAGAATGGGAGAAAACAGTTAGTTAATAAGACTGACGAAGATTCTCATATGGTATTTTTAAATGCGAAAGGTACACCGCTAACAAGTCGTGGGGTTCGTTATGTTTTAAATGAACTCATTAAAAAGGCTTCGCTGACAATGCGGATAAGTCCCCATATGTTAAGGCATACATTTGCTACACATATGCTAGATGAAGGGGCGGATTTACGTACTGTACAGGAGCTATTAGGCCATGAAAATTTGTCGACGACACAAATTTATACGCATGTCTCTAAAGAAAGATTGCGTTCTGTTTACATGAAGCATCACCCGCGGGCATAAATTGCTTTAAAAGCTATAAAAACAAATAAAGGAGTTTTTTCTATGGGAAATTTCCACGCTACAACGATATTTGCAGTTCATCATAATGGAGAATGTGCAATGGCTGGAGATGGCCAAGTGACAATGGGAAATGCTGTTGTAATGAAACATACAGCTCGTAAAGTTCGTAAACTTTTCCAAGGTAAAGTTTTAGCTGGTTTCGCAGGATCAGTTGCTGACGCATTTACTCTTTTTGAAATGTTTGAAGGGAAATTAGAAGAGTATAATGGCAACTTGCAGCGTGCTGCTGTTGAAATGGCAAAACAATGGCGTGGCGATAAAATGTTACGTCAGCTAGAAGCGATGCTCATTGTCATGGATAAAACAACTATGCTCCTTGTTTCAGGTACAGGAGAAGTGATTGAACCGGATGATGGTATTTTAGCAATTGGATCTGGTGGGAATTATGCACTTTCTGCAGGTCGTGCTTTAAAGCAATATGCAAGTGAACACTTAACAGCGAAGCAAATTGCGAAAGCGAGTTTAGAGATTGCTGGCGATATTTGTGTTTATACGAATCACAACATAATTGTTGAAGAATTGTAGAATCGTAAGGGAGGCATTTTATATGCATTTACATTTTACTCCGCGCCAAATTGTGGAAAAATTAGATCAATACATCATCGGTCAAAAAGACGCAAAGAAAGCGGTTGCTGTAGCGTTGAGAAATCGATATCGCCGCAGTAAATTAGCTGAAAATTTACGTGACGAAATTGCACCTAAAAATATTTTAATGATTGGACCGACAGGTGTTGGGAAAACAGAGGTAGCACGACGAATGGCGAAACTCGTTGGAGCACCTTTTATTAAGGTTGAGGCTACAAAATTCACAGAAGTTGGATATGTGGGTAGAGATGTAGAGTCGATGGTACGTGACTTGGTGGAAACATCGGTTCGTATCGTAAAAGAAGAAATGGTAGTGAAAGTTCAAGATAAAGCAGAAGAGCAAGCGAATCAACGTCTTGTTGAAATTTTAGTGCCGAGTCCGGAGAAGCAATCTGGATTCAAAAATCCATTAGAGATGCTTTTTGGAGGCGCTCAAAATTCGAATCAAACGTCTGATACACAAGAAGATGTTGAAATCGAAAAGAAACGTCAAGATGTGGAGAGAAAGCTTGCTGCAGGGCTTCTTGAAGAAGAAATTGTATCGATTGAAGTGACTGAACAACAGTCTTCCATGTTTGATATGTTACAAGGAACTGGCATGGAACAAATGGGAATGAATTTCCAAGATGCGCTAGGAAGTTTTATGCCGAAAAAAACGAAAAAACGTAAACTTTCTGTAAAAGAAGCAAGAAAACTCTTGACAAATGAAGAGGCACAGCGCTTAATTGATATGGATGAAGTTACACAAGAGGCTGTTTATCGTGCTGAACAGCTCGGGATTATTTTTATCGATGAAATTGACAAAATTGCTGGTAAGCAGTCGAATAGCGTAGATGTATCACGTGAAGGTGTGCAACGTGACATTCTGCCAATTGTAGAAGGGTCGAATGTTGCGACAAAATACGGATCAGTAAAAACGGATTATATTTTATTCGTTGCAGCTGGAGCGTTCCATATGTCTAAACCGTCGGATTTAATTCCGGAATTGCAAGGGAGATTTCCGATTCGAGTAGAATTAACAAAATTATCGACAGACGATTTTGTTAAAATATTAATCGAGCCTGACAATGCGTTAATTAAACAATATATGGCATTATTAGCGACTGAAGGTATAGAAATTGAATTTTCAGACGAAGCTATTCGTAAGATTGCTGAGATTGCTTATCAAGTTAATCAGGATACAGATAATATTGGAGCAAGAAGACTTCATACGATTATGGAGAAGCTCCTTGAAGATTTATCGTTTGAAGCATCTGAAATTACGTTAGAGAAAATAACGATAACACCTCAATACGTTGAGGAGAAATTAGCAACAATTGCTAAAAATAAAGATGTGAGCCAGTTTATTTTGTAATAGTGTCATCAGGTGACTCGCCCTAGTTTCCAAGTGATGAAAAAATATGTGAGTAACATGTAGGAGGAACTTTTGAAATGGAATTATTAGCAAAAACGAGAAAATTAAATGCGTTATTACAGAGCGCAGCAGGGAAGCCTGTAAACTTTAGAGAAATGTCTGACACAATGTGTGAAGTAATCGAAGCAAACGTATTCGTAGTTAGCCGTCGTGGTAAATTACTAGGTTATGCAATTCACCAACAAATCGAAAACGAACGCATGAAGCAAATGCTTGCAGAACGTCAATTCCCAGAAGAATATACACAAAGCTTATTCAACATTACAGAAACATCTTCAAACTTAGATGTGAACAGTGCTTACACAGCATTCCCAGTAGAAAACAGAGAATTATTCGGTCAAGGTTTAACTACAATCGTACCAATCGTTGGTGGCGGTGAGCGTCTAGGTACATTAGTATTAGCTCGTCTTGGTCAAGAGTTCTTAGATGATGATTTAATCCTTGCTGAGTACAGCTCAACTGTTGTAGGTATGGAAATCTTACGTGAAAAAGCAGAAGAAATCGAAGAGGAAGCGCGTAGTAAAGCTGTTGTTCAAATGGCAATCAGCTCATTATCTTACAGTGAGTTAGAAGCAATTGAGCATATCTTCGAAGAATTAAATGGAACAGAAGGTTTACTTGTTGCAAGTAAAATTGCTGATCGCGTAGGAATTACTCGCTCTGTAATCGTAAATGCACTACGTAAATTAGAAAGTGCTGGTGTTATTGAGTCTCGCTCTTTAGGTATGAAAGGAACATACATTAAAGTGCTAAACGACAAGTTTCTACAAGAACTTGCTAAATTAAAAACAAACTAATTTATAAAAAACTCTCCTCAATTGAGGAGAGTTTTTTTGTGCAATGGATAGAAGATGCTTGTGAAAAGTGTCATAAGCGTTTTTTCTGGGAAAACTATTAATTGTATTTACTTTTTTGCTTAAAAGAAAAGAAGGTTGGTAATACTAGAATTCGAGTATGAACAAAGAAAGTTTTACATTGTTCGCATTTTCGACTTGATTGTAATATTTCAGTATGATATAGTAAGCAGTGGTGTCAGTACAAAGTACACACGTTTACTGATTTAAGTGTTGGTGCTACGTTTGTAGTTTCGCTTAGAGATGAAGTAAACGGAGGATATCAAAAACCATTTAGGAGGAACTATATTATGTCAGTAATTTCTATGAAGCAATTGCTTGAAGCTGGTGTTCATTTCGGACATCAAACTCGTCGTTGGAACCCAAAAATGAAGCGTTACATTTTCACAGAGCGTAACGGTATCTACATCATCGACTTACAAAAAACTGTGAAAAAAGTTGAGGAAGCTTACAGAACGATGCGCGACATCGCTGCTGAAGGCGGAGACATCTTATTCGTAGGTACTAAAAAACAAGCACAAGAAGCTATTAAAGAAGAAGCAACTCGTGCTGGTATGTACTTCGTTAACCAACGTTGGTTAGGTGGAACTTTAACAAACTTCCAAACAATCCAAAAGCGTATCAAGCGTCTTAAAGACATCGAAAGAATGCAAGAAGATGGTACTTTCGAAGTACTTCCTAAGAAAGAAGTTGTTCAACTTAAAAAAGAGTTAGAGCGTCTTGAGAAATTCTTAGGCGGTATTAAAGATATGAAAGGTCTTCCAAGTGCATTATTCGTAGTAGACCCTCGTAAAGAGCGTATTGCAGTTGCTGAAGCACGCAAATTACACATTCCAATCATCGGTATCGTTGATACAAACTGTGATCCAGACGAAATCGATCACGTTATCCCAGCAAACGATGATGCAATTCGTGCTGTAAAACTTCTTACATCTAAAATGGCAGACGCGATCCTTGAAGCAAAACAAGGTGAAGAAACTGTTACTGCGTAACAAAGTTGGAAAGGTGATAAGGGGTTCGGCCTTTTATCACCTTTTTTAAGGTATAAACACCTTTATAAAAGGTATAAATACATATTTTAGGAGGATGAAAAGTATGGCAATCACTGCTCAAATGGTAAAAGAATTACGTGAAAAAACTGGCGCAGGTATGATGGACTGCAAAAAAGCTTTAACAGAAACTAACGGCGACATGGAGAAGGCAATTGACTTCTTACGTGAAAAAGGTATTGCGAAAGCTGCTAAAAAAGCAGACCGCATTGCTGCTGAAGGTTTAACTTTCATCGAAACAAACGGTAACGACGCTTTAATCTTAGAATTAAACTCTGAAACTGATTTCGTTGCGAAAAACGAAGGTTTCCAAACACTAATTAAAGAATTAGCTGCTCACTTATTAACTAACAAACCAGCTAACGTTGAAGAAGCTATGGCTCAAACAATGGAAAACGGTAAAAAAGTTGAAGAGCACATCAACGAAGCAATCGCTAAAATTGGTGAAAAACTTACACTTCGTCGTTTCGAAATCGTATCAAAAACTGATGCAGATGCATTCGGCGCTTACCTACACATGGGTGGACGCATTGGTGTATTAACAGTTCTTGAAGGTTCTACTGATGAAGCTGCTGCTAAAGATGTTGCAATGCACATCGCTGCAGTTAACCCTAAATACATCGACCGCGATGCTGTAACAGCTGAAGAAGTTGAGCATGAGCGTCAAGTATTAACACAACAAGCATTAAACGAAGGCAAGCCTGAGAAAATCGTTGCGAAAATGGTTGAAGGCCGTCTAGGCAAATTCTTCGAAGAGATTTGCTTACTTGACCAAGCATTCGTTAAAAACCCTGATATGAAAGTTCGTCAATTCGTTGAGTCTAAAGGCGGAACATTAAAAGGATTCGTTCGCTACGCTGTTGGTGAAGGTATCGAAAAACGCGAAGACAACTTTGCTGAAGAAGTAATGAACCAAGTAAAAGGTAGTAACTAATACAGATTAGGGAACACATTGTGTTCCCTTTTTTAAAATAAAGATGTAAGCAATTGGAGGTTCATTATGAGTAAACCGAAATATAATCGTGTCGTTTTAAAGCTAAGTGGAGAAGCTTTAGCTGGAGAGCAAGGATTTGGAATTAACCCAACTGTTATTAAGTCAGTTGCGGAACAAGTAAAAGAAATTGCAGAACTTGATGTAGAGGTTGCTGTTGTTGTTGGTGGCGGTAACATTTGGCGTGGAAAAATTGGAAGTGAAATGGGCATGGATCGTGCAGGGGCAGATTACATGGGCATGTTAGCGACAGTTATGAATTCATTAGCTCTTCAAGATAGCTTGGAGAATATCGGAATTCAAACTCGTGTACAAACTTCAATTGAGATGCGTCAAGTTGCAGAACCTTACATTCGTCGTAAAGCAGTTCGTCACTTAGAGAAAAAACGTGTTGTTATCTTTGCAGCAGGTACAGGTAACCCATACTTCTCTACAGATACAACAGCAGCATTACGTGCGGCAGAAATTGAAGCAGATGTAATTTTAATGGCGAAAAACAATGTAGATGGTGTATATAATGCGGATCCATCTATTGATCCAACAGCTACAAAATACGAAACGCTTACTTACTTAGATGTATTAAAAGAAGGTTTAGGTGTAATGGATTCTACAGCTTCTTCTCTATGTATGGATAATGATATTCCATTAATTGTATTCTCAGTTATGGAAAAAGGTAATATTAAACGTGCCGTTTTAGGCGAAAATATCGGAACAGTGGTAAGGGGGAAATAAATATGGGACAACAAGTATTGAAGTCTTCAAATGAAAAAATGGAAAAAGCAGTTGCTGCTTATTCTCGTGAATTAGCAACAGTTCGTGCTGGCCGTGCAAACGCGTCTGTATTAGATAAGGTACAAGTTGATTACTACGGTGCACCAACACCAGTTGTGCAATTAGCGAACATTACAGTTCCAGAAGCACGTTTACTAGTAATTCAACCTTATGATAAAACTTCTATCGGTGATATTGAAAAAGCAATTTTAAAAGCAGATTTAGGCTTAAACCCTTCTAATGATGGAACTGTAATTCGTATTGCATTTCCTGCACTAACAGAAGAGCGTCGTCGTGATCTTGTAAAAGTTGTGAAAAAATATGCTGAAGAAGCAAAAGTTGCTGTTCGTAACGTACGTCGTGACGGAAATGATGATCTTAAGAAGCTTGAAAAAGCTGGCGAGATTACAGAAGATGATTTAAGAGGATATACTGAAGATATCCAAAAAGAAACAGATAAATATATTGCAAAAGTTGACGAAATCGCAAAAAACAAAGAAAAAGAAATCATGGAAGTGTAATAGCGATAACTTCGCAAATATGACCCTCTTCTTAAGGGGGTCTTTTTACACTTTTAGGCATACGTCTGCTTGCTGGAGGGTATGAATGATGTTTAAAAACTTTCCTTTTTTTAAAGGTAAAAAGGACACATCGTTTGATCATCTCGTTGAAGAAGTGAAAAAAGGATATATCCCAGAACATATTGCCATCATTATGGATGGGAATGGAAGATGGGCAAAGAGGAGAGCAATGCCTCGTATTGCGGGACATCATGAAGGTATGCAAGTTGTAAAGAAAATTACAAAATTTGCAAGTAAACTTAATGTGAAAGTGTTAACTCTCTATGCTTTTTCAACTGAGAACTGGAAAAGACCGAAAAAGGAAGTTGATTATTTAATGAAGCTTCCAGAAGAATTTCTAGGTACATTTTTACCAGAATTGATTGAAGAAAACGTACAAGTCCGAGTAATAGGGCAAAAAGATCGTCTTCCTACGCATACACGCAGAGCGATGGAGAAAGCCATGGAAGATACGAAAGAGAATACGGGATTAATTCTTAATTTCGCGTTAAACTATGGAAGTCGAGATGAAATCGTTTCTGCTGTGCAACATATGATGAAAGATAATGAGGAAGGAAAAATTCGTTCTGAAGAGGTAAGTGAAGAAATGCTTTCCTCCTACTTAATGACGAGTTCTTTACCTGATCCAGAGTTGTTAATCCGAACAAGCGGAGAGCTACGTATTAGTAATTTCATGTTATGGCAAATTGCATATTCGGAGTTTTGGTTTACAGACGTGTATTGGCCAGACTTCAAAGAAGAACATTTGCTAAATGCGATTACTGACTTTCAACATAGAGGGCGCAGATTCGGAGGCGTGTAGAAAGAGAGGGTTTGGTAGTGAAACAGAGAATTATTACTGGAGTGGTTGCTGCCGCGCTATTCATTCCCATCGTAATATACGGTGGCGTGCCTTTTACGGTTTTAGTGTATGCACTTGCTTCTATAGGTTTATATGAATTAATTCGTATGAATAAGCTTACGCTTATTTCAGTACCGACAGTTTTAGCTGCAGTATTATTGTGGATTCTTTTAATTCCAAGTAGTGCATCAAAACTGTTTACATGGATTGGATTAGGTAAATTGGAAATCACATTTGTGATTGTTTTATTACTTTTATCATATACAGTCCTTTCTAAGAATACATTTACTTTTGATAATGCTTCATTTTTACTGATGGCAACGACATATGTGGCAATGGGATTCTTATATTTAAATGAAACGAGAATATTAGGAATTAAATATGTATTTTGCGCATTATTTGTTATATGGGCTACTGATTCAGGCGCATATTTCGTAGGAAAAGCATTGGGCAAGAGAAAATTGTGGCCAGAAATTAGTCCAAATAAAACGATTGAAGGTTCATTAGGCGGCATCGTTTGTGGAATTATTGTGGCACTTGTTTACAACGTGTTCTTCCCAGTCGAATCGAATGTAGTAATTTTAATTGTGCTGACAATTATCATTTCTATTTTTGGACAAATTGGTGATTTAGTACAATCTGCTTTTAAACGTCATTATGGCGTAAAAGATTCAGGTACAATTTTACCTGGGCATGGTGGTATATTAGACCGAACAGATAGTTGGTTATTCGTTTTACCAATTCTCTACTTCTTATTACAATACAATTAATAAATGAACGAGGGGTTGGAGTCATGAAAAACATTAGTTTATTAGGTGCAAGCGGATCAATTGGTACACAAACTTTAGATGTATTACGCTCGCACCCAGACCAATTCCGTCTCGTTGCTTTTTCTGTAGGGAAAAATATTGACTACGCAGTAAAGGTAATTCAAGAATTTTCTCCGCAAATCGTCTCTGTGCAAAGAGAGGAAGATGTTTTAAAATTACAATCTGTTTCTGGTAATACAAAAATTGTATATGGTAGTGAAGGACTTTTAGAAGTAGCATTACATCCAGATGCGGAGATTGTAGTAAATGCTGTTGTAGGTAGCGTAGGGTTGTTACCAACACTTCGTGCAATTGAGGCGAAAAAAACAATTGGAATTGCAAATAAAGAAACGTTAGTAACTGCAGGACATCTTGTAATGGAAGCAGCACGAAAACATAATGTTTCGTTACTTCCAGTAGATAGTGAACATTCGGCTATTTTTCAGTGCTTGAATGGTGAAAATGAAAAAAGAATTTCTCGTCTTATTATAACGGCTTCTGGTGGAAGTTTCCGTGATAAAACGAGGGATGAATTGCATCATGTGACCGTAGAAGATGCGCTTCGACATCCAAACTGGTCAATGGGTTCGAAAATTACAATTGATTCTGCTACAATGATGAATAAGGGACTAGAAGTAATTGAAGCACATTGGCTTTTTGGTATCCCTTATGAGCAAATCGATGTTGTTTTACATAAAGAAAGTATTATCCATTCTATGGTTGAATTTGAAGATCGTAGTGTAATGGCGCAGCTTGGTTCACCTGATATGCGAGTACCAATTCAATACGCACTTACATATCCTGATAGATTGCCTCTTTCAGACACAAAACAGTTAAACTTATGGGAAATAGGGACGTTGCATTTTGAGAAAATGGACCAAGAACGATTCCGTTGTTTACGTTTTGCGTATGAAGCTGGAAAAGCAGGTGGAAGTATGCCAGCTGTAATGAACGCAGCGAATGAAGTAGCTGTTGAAGCCTTTTTACAAAAGAGAATTGGTTTCTTAACAGTGGAAGACCTCATTGAAAAAGCAATGAACCATCACAATGTCATTGCACGACCGAGCTTAGAGGAAATTTTGGAAATTGATGCGGCCACAAGACGGTTTGTGATGGAACAAATTTAGCAAAGGTGGTTATGGAATTGAATACAGCGATTGCCTTTATATTAATTTTCGGTGCACTCGTATTTTTCCATGAGCTAGGGCATCTATATTTCGCAAAAAGAGCAGGTATTTTATGCCGCGAGTTTGCGATTGGTTTTGGTCCGAAAATATTCTCATTTGAAAAGAATGAAACGGTGTATACGATTCGATTACTGCCCCTTGGTGGCTATGTAAGAATGGCCGGCGAGGATGCGGACACAGTTGAGTTAAAGCCTGGGAAAAAGGTTGGCCTTGTATTAAATGAAAAAGACGAAGTTGTGAAATTAGTTTTTGATGGATATGAAAAGTATCCAAATGTTCGTGTTATTGAAGTCGAACAAGCTGATTTGGAGCATAATTTAACAATTTCGGGCTATGAAGAGTACGAGGAAGAGCTTCAAACATTCCGAGTGAATGAAAAGGCTCGTATTATTACTGCGGGGGAAGAAATTCAAATTGCTCCGTATAATAGACAATTTGGCTCGAAAAAACTAGGGCAACGCGCTTTAACAATCTTTGCGGGTCCTGCAATGAACTTCATTTTAGCATTTGTTATTTTTGTGATTCTTGGATTTGTACAAGGGGTTCCTATTGACAAACCAATGGTCGGAAAAGTGATGGATAACAGTGCAGCACAGCAAGCTGGATTGAAAGAGAATGATACAATTCAAGCTATTGATGGGAAAAACACAAGTACATGGAAAGATGTTGTTACTATTGTACGTGAAAACCCAAATAAAGAAATTACGTTACAAGTAAAGCGTGATAATGAACAGTTTAATGTGAAAGTAACGCCAACACTCGATAAAGAAGGAAAAGACGAAGTTGGTAGAATCGGTGTGTATTCTCCTGTAGAGAAAACAGTAATGGGTTCTATTAAATCAGGATTTGAACAAACGTACCAATGGACGAAACTAATTTTTGAATCTCTTGTTAAATTAGTAACTGGTCAATTTTCTATTAATGAGTTATCAGGTCCAGTAGGAATTTATAATCTAACAGATCAAGTTGTAGATTATGGGTTTACGCGTGTACTAAGTTTAGCTGCAGTTCTAAGCATTAATCTTGGTTTATTTAATTTATTACCAGTTCCTGCTTTAGATGGTGGCCGTTTATTCTTCTTCTTAATTGAAGCGTTACGAGGGAAACCAATTGATCGCCAAAAAGAAGGAATGGTTCACTTTATTGGTTTTGCATTATTAATGTTACTTATGTTAGTTGTAACTTGGAATGACATTCGTAAGTTTTTCTTGTAAAATAAAGTGAAACTTATAATGAAATAGAGCTCGTAGAATAAAATCCCTCACCTAACTCGAGGTGAGGGGTTTTACTGCGTGTAAGAGTAAAATGAAGAGGTGCAAATAAATGAAACAAAGTATGGTATTCAGTCCTACATTACGTGAAGTTCCAGCTGATGCTGAAATTAAGAGTCATCAGCTATTACTTCGTGCAGGTTTTATGCGTCAAAATGCTTCTGGTATTTATAGCTTTCTACCATTTGGATTAAAAGTATTACACAAAGTAGAACGTATCGTTCGAGAAGAAATGGAGCGCGCAGGAGCTGTAGAATTATTAATGCCAGCTATGCAAGCTGCGGAATTGTGGCAAGAATCAGGTCGTTGGTATTCTTACGGATCTGAATTAATGCGTATGAAAGATCGTAATGCTCGTGAATTCGCATTAGGAGCGACACATGAGGAAGTAATTACGGATCTTGTGCGTGATGAAGTGAAATCATATAAAAAATTACCGTTAACATTATACCAAATTCAAACAAAATTCCGTGATGAGCAAAGACCTCGTTTCGGCTTATTACGTGGAAGAGAGTTTCTAATGAAAGATGCATACTCTTTCCATGCTACACAAGAGAGCTTAGATGAAGTATACGATCGTTTATATAAAGCATACTCTAACATTTTTGCTCGCTGTGGCTTGAATTTCCGTGCAGTTATTGCTGATTCTGGAGCAATGGGCGGAAAAGATACACATGAATTTATGGTATTATCTGATGTTGGTGAAGATACAATTGCATACTCTGACACATCTGATTATGCAGCAAACATCGAAATGGCTCCTGTTGTAGCTACGTATACGAAGAGTGACGAAGCAGAAAAAGCACTTGAAAAAGTAGCAACACCAGACCAAAAAGCAATTGAAGAAGTATCTGCATTCTTAAACATTGCAGCTGACAAGTGCATTAAGTCTATGGTGTTTAAAGTAGATGAGAAATTAGTAGTGGTACTTGTTCGTGGTGATCACGAAGTAAACGATGTGAAAGTGAAAAATGTATACGGCGCTTCAGTTGTTGAGCTTGCTTCTCATGAAGAAGTAAAAGCATTATTAAATTGTGAAGTTGGTTCATTAGGACCGATTAATGTAACAGGTGATATCGAAATTATTGCTGATCATGCTGTAGCATCAATTGTTAACGGATGTTCAGGAGCGAATGAAGAAGGATTCCATTATGTAAATGTAAATCCAGAACGTGACTTTAAAGTAAGTCAATATACAGATTTACGCTTCATCCAAGAAGGAGACCAATCTCCAGATGGAAACGGAACAATTCTTTTTGCACGCGGAATTGAAGTTGGTCATGTATTCAAATTAGGAACTCGTTATAGTGAAGCAATGAACGCAACATTCCTAGATGAAAACGGAAAAACACAACCACTTATTATGGGTTGTTACGGTATCGGTGTATCTCGTACAGTGGCAGCAATTGCAGAGCAGTTTAACGATGAGAACGGCTTAGTTTGGCCAAAAGCTGTAGCACCGTTCCATGTGCATGTAATTCCAGTAAATATGAAATCGGATGCACAACGTGAAATGGGTGAAAATATCTACAACTCATTACAAGAACAAGGCTATGAAGTGTTATTAGACGATCGTGCAGAACGTGCAGGTGTTAAATTTGCAGATGCAGATTTATTCGGTCTTCCAGTTCGTGTTACAGTTGGTAAAAAAGCAGACGAAGGTATTGTAGAAGTGAAAGTACGTGCTACAGGTGAGTCTGAAGAAGTAAACGTAGAAGAACTTCAAACATATATTGCAAATATTTTAAAATAAGAAGAGGTACCTCGTAATGGGGTACCTTCTCTTTCTTTGTAAACGTATTTTGTAAAAGAAGAGGTGAGAAATCTTTCTTTGTGGTACGTTTCAATTTATAATAGCAAATGGAAGGAGAGTGCTTATGTCTTTAACAAATGAACAACAAGAGCGATTTCAAATTTTGCTCCAGCAGTTGCAAATACCAGACGACCTTATAAATCAATATTTACAAGGCGGTGGTATTGAAAGGCTCGTTATTGATAAAGCGAATAAAAGTTGGCATTTTGATTTACAGGTGCCACGTATTTTGCCTACAGAATTATATGAATTGCTAGAAACAAAGCTTAAGCAATCATTTTCTCATATTGCAAGAACAACATTTGCATTAGAAACAGAGAATAAACAATTTACAGAAGAAGAAGTGAGGGCGTATTGGCCGCTTTGTACGGAACGAATTACATTTTCACCTATGTTCGCATACTTAAAGAAGCAGCTTCCGCAGGTGAATGGAGTGAAGTTGCTAATAAATGTGAATAACGAGCTGGAGTCTACTGCTTTAAAGAAAAACGTTGCGAAACCAGTAGGGGATCAATACGAAGTTTTTGGATTCCCGCGTTTTCAGTTAGACACACATATACAGCAAAATACAGAAGAAATGCAAAAGTTTCGTGAACAAACGCAGCAAGAAGACCGCGAGCGTGTTATACAAGCTATGGAAGAAATGGCGAAGAAGCAAGCTGAAGAAAGCAGCGTTGTGTATGAAGGACCGATTACACTCGGGTATCTTATTAAGCCAGATGAAGAGATTACACCGATGCGAGAAATTCAAGATGAAGAAAGAAGAAAAACGGTTCAAGGATATGTCTTCCATGTAGAAACAAAAGAGCTTCGTAGTGGACGTACGTTATTAACTTTAAAAATAACGGATTATACGGATTCTATTATGATCAAAATGTTCTCGCGTGACAAAGAAGATATTCCAATGCTGCAATCCTTGAAAAAAGGAATGTGGGTGAAAGCGCGTGGTTCTGTTCAAAACGATACATTCGTTCGAGATTTAGTAATGATTGCAAATGATATTAATGAAATAACAGGACCGTCTCGTAAAGATAAAGCACCAGAAGGCGAAAAACGAGTAGAGCTGCATCTCCATACTCCGATGAGTCAAATGGACGCTGTCACTCCAGTTTCTAAGCTTGTTGCTCAAGCTGGTAAATGGGGACATGAGGCTATTGCGGTTACAGACCATGCCGTGGCTCAGTCCTTCCCAGAGGCGTATTCTGCGGGGAAGAAGGCTGGAGTTAAAGTTATATATGGTGTAGAAGCAAATCTAGTTAATGATGGTGTACCGATAGCGTATAACGAAGCGCATCGTTTACTTGCAGAGGAAACGTATGTTGTTTTCGACGTTGAGACGACAGGTTTATCAGCTGTATACGATACAGTCATTGAGTTGGCTGCCGTAAAAGTAAAGGGTGGCGAAATTATTGATCGCTTTGAATCTTTCGCAAATCCACATCAACCATTATCAGCGACGATTATTGAATTGACAGGTATTACAGATGATATGTTAACTGATGCACCTGAAGTGGACGAAGTGTTTAAAAAGTTTGAGGAATGGATGGGCGACCATACACTTGTTGCTCATAACGCGAGCTTTGATATGGGCTTTATTAACGTAGGTTTTAAAAAGGCTGGACTAGAAAAAACGAATAACCCCGTTATTGATACGTTAGAACTTGCACGATTCTTATTCCCAGAAATGAAAAATCATCGATTAAATACGATGTGTAAAAAACTTGATATTGAATTAACACAACATCACCGTGCGATTTATGATACAGAAGCGACGGGATATTTACTTGTGAAAATGTTGAAAGACGTAATTGAAAAGGGATTTGAATATCACGATCAATTAAATGATAGCATGGGACAAGGGGATGCGTATAAGCGTGGCCGTCCAAGTCATATGACGTTACTTGCCACATCAGATGTTGGATTGAAAAATTTATATAAACTTGTTTCATATTCTCACCTTAATTACTTTTACCGTGTACCACGTGTGCCGAGGTCACTATTAAAAAAATACCGTGAAGGAATTTTAGTAGGAACGGCTTGTGATAAAGGTGAAGTGTTCGAGGCAATGATGCAAAAGGCACCTGAAGAGGTAGAAGAAATTGCCCAGTTCTATGATTACATTGAAGTAATGCCTCCAGAGGTGTTGCGTCATTTAGTAGAACGTGAACTTGTTCGAGACGAAGGTCAATTAAAAACAATTATTTCTAACTTAGTAAAACTAGGTGAGACGTTAGATAAACCAGTTGTTGCTACAGGAAACGTGCATTATTTAGACCCTGAGGATGCAATGTATCGTAAAATTTTAGTCAGTTCGCAGGGCGGAGCCAATCCGTTAAATCGACATTCATTACCGCCAGTACATTTCCGTACAACTGATGAAATGTTAGAATGTTTTTCATTCTTAGGTGAAGACAAAGCGAAAGAAGTTGTTGTAACAAATACACAAAAGATTGCGTCATTAATTGGTGATGTGCATCCAGTAAAAGACGATCTATACACACCGAAAATTGAAGGTGCTGATGATGAAACGCGTGATATGAGTTATAAAATGGCGCGTAGCATTTATGGTGAAGAGCTACCGGAAATTGTAGAAGCACGTTTAGAAAAAGAATTAAAAAGTATTATTGGGCATGGATTCGCCGTAATTTATTTAATTTCACATAAGCTTGTGAAAAAATCGTTAGTAGACGGATATCTAGTAGGTTCGCGTGGATCGGTAGGGTCATCATTTGTTGCAACGATGATGGAAATTACAGAAGTAAACCCATTACCACCACACTATGTATGTCCGAAGTGTAAGCAATCAGAATTCTTTAATGATGGTTCTGTAGGTTCTGGTTTTGACTTACCAGATAAAGAATGCCCTGCTTGTAATATTCCATATGTAAAAGATGGACATGACATTCCGTTCGAAACGTTCCTTGGATTTAAAGGAGATAAGGTACCCGATATCGATTTGAACTTCTCCGGGGAATACCAACCACGTGCCCATAACTATACGAAAGTACTGTTCGGTGAAGACTATGTATATCGTGCAGGAACGATTGGTACAGTTGCGGAAAAAACTGCTTACGGATATGTAAAAGGTTATGCAAATGATCATAACTTAACGATTCGAAATGCAGAGATTGATCGCTTAGTAGCAGGGTGTACCGGTGTAAAACGTACAACAGGACAGCATCCAGGCGGTATTATCGTTGTGCCAGATTACATGGATATCTTTGATTTCTCACCAATACAGTATCCAGCTGATTCAATTGGTGCTGAATGGAGAACAACGCATTTTGATTTCCACTCGATTCATGATAATTTATTGAAACTTGATATACTAGGACACGATGATCCGACCGTTATTCGTATGTTACAAGATTTAAGTGGTATTGATCCGAAAACAATCCCAACGGATGATCCAGAAGTAATGAAAATTTTCTCTGGTCCAGAATCGTTAGGGGTAACGGAAGAACAAATTAACTGTAAAACAGGTACACTTGGTATACCAGAGTTTGGTACAAAATTCGTAAGACAGATGTTAGAAGAGACAAAACCGACGACATTCTCAGAGTTAGTCCAAATTTCTGGACTATCACATGGTACTGACGTATGGCTTGGTAATGCAAACGAGTTAATTTATAACGGTACATGTACGCTGAGCGAAGTTATCGGTTGTCGTGATGACATCATGGTATATTTAATCTATCAAGGTCTAGATCCATCATTAGCCTTCAAAATCATGGAGTCGGTTCGTAAAGGTAAAGGTGTACCGGAAGAATGGGAAGAAGACATGAAAAATAATAATGTACCAGGTTGGTATATTGATTCATGTAAGAAGATTAAATACATGTTCCCTAAAGCCCATGCGGCTGCTTACGTACTTATGGCTGTACGTATCGCATACTTTAAAGTACATTTTGCACTGTTATTCTATGCCGCATATTTTACAGTTCGTGCAGATGATTTTGATGTAGAGGCAATGGCGAAAGGTTCAGCATCTATACGTGCAAGAATTGATGAAATTGCTCAAAAGGGACTCGATGCTGCGCCGAAAGAGAAGAGTTTATTAACGGTACTAGAAATGACACTTGAAATGTGTGAGCGTGGATACTCATTCCAAAAGGTGGATTTATACCGCTCACATGCAACAGAATTTATTATTGATGGAGATACATTAATCCCTCCATTTAATGCAGTACCTGGTCTTGGCACAAACGCAGCTTTAAGTATTGTAGAAGCACGTAAAAATGGAGACTTCTTATCAAAAGAAGACTTGCAACAGCGAAGTAAGGTTTCGAAAACAATTATTGAGTATTTAGATAGCCAAGGTTGTTTAGGAGACTTACCGGATCAAAACCAGTTATCACTGTTCTAGTAGGTAGGAAAAGTCTTTGCAAATCAACATTTCCTATGATATACTATTAACCGAGATAACCATGTCATGTATATTGTGTAAAGAAAAGAGTGGGGAAACCCACTCTTTCGTGTTACTGTCTATGTTTTATCTACGTAGATAGGTAAAAGATTTCTGTCGTATATACATATTTTGTTACAAGTTTTACTTCTTAAATTTGGTAATACTAAGACAGATAATCCCTGCTGAACAGCAGGGGCTTTTGTTAGCTAACGAGAAAGAATAAGATAGACCGTTTTTAAATTGGCGGGGTCTTCTTCTTTTAAATGGTACATGACGGCAGGAAGGAGGCTGTTTATGGATAAGAAAGTCACAGAAGTTGTAGAAGCATTTGCGCAGCCGATCGTTGAAGAGTTAAATCTTGAACTTGTAGATGTAGAGTATGTGAAAGAAGGACAAGACTGGTTCTTACGCGTATTCATCGATTCTGAAAAGGGAGTCGACATTGAAGAATGCGGTGCGGTAAGTGAACGTTTAAGCGAAGCTTTAGATAAAGAGGACCCAATTCCTCATCTTTACTTTTTGGATGTATCATCTCCTGGAGCGGAACGCCCATTAAAGAAAGAAAAAGACTTCCAGCAAGCGGTAGGAAAACAAGTGGCAATTAAAACATATGAGCCGATTGATGGTGAAAAGATGTTTGAAGGAAAGCTGCTTTCTTACGATGGTACAACAATAACATTATTATTAACAATTAAAACACGTAAAAAAGAAATCCAAATTTCGATGGATAAAGTCGCAAATGCGCGACTTGCTGTTACGTTTTAGTTAGAAGGGGGATCTTCATGAGCACTGAGTTATTAGATGCTTTGCTCGTATTAGAATCTGAAAAAGGCATTAGCAAAGACATTATTATTGATGCGATTGAAGCAGCTTTAATCTCTGCTTATAAGCGCAATTTTAATCAAGCACAAAACGTTCGTGTGAGCTTTAACCCAGAAGTGGGAACAATTCAAGTTTTAGCACGTAAAGACGTAGTAGACAATGTGTTTGATCCACGTCTTGAAATTTCTGTAGAGGAAGCAAGACAAATTAATCCAAACTATCAAGATGGTGACGTACTAGAAATTGAAGTAACACCAAAAGACTTTGGTCGTATTGCAGCACAAACTGCAAAACAAGTTGTAACACAACGAGTGCGTGAAGCAGAGCGCGGTGTTATTTACTCTGAGTTTAGTGACCGTGAAGAAGATATTATGGTAGGTATTGTACAACGTCAAGATGCTCGTTTCATCTATGTAAGCTTAGGAAAAGTAGAAGCTTTATTACCTGTAAGTGAGCAAATGCCTAATGAGCAATACAAACCACATGATCGTATTCGCGTATTCATTACGAAAGTAGAAAAAACGACAAAAGGACCACAAATTTACGTATCACGTACACATCCTGGTCTTTTAAAACGTTTATTCGAAATGGAAGTTCCTGAAATCTATGATGGAACTGTAGAAATTCGTTCTGTAGCACGTGAAGCTGGCGATCGCTCTAAGATCTCTGTATATGCAGAGAACACTGATGTTGATCCAGTTGGTTCTTGTGTAGGACCAAAAGGGCAACGTGTACAACGCATTGTAGACGAATTAAAAGGTGAAAAAATTGACATCGTTCGCTGGTCAAATGATCCAGTTGAATATGTTGCAAATGCATTAAGCCCATCACAAGTTGTTAAAGTACTTGTAGATGAAGAAGAAAAAGCGACAACAGTAGTTGTTCCAGACCACCAGCTATCATTAGCTATCGGTAAGCGTGGACAAAATGCACGTCTTGCAGCTAAATTAACAGGCTGGAAAATTGACATTAAGAGTGAGTCTGATGCGAAACAACTTGGTATTGTAACAGAAGAAGATAGCGTAATCGCATTTGGATTCGATTCAGTGGAAGACGAAATCGAATAGAGGTGATGAGTATGAGCAATCGAAAAGTTCCGTTACGAAAATGTGTTGCAACGCAAGAAATGAAATCAAAACGAGAGCTCGTTCGCATTGTTCGTTCCAAAGAGGGAGAAGTGTCCATTGATTTAACTGGGAAAAAATCAGGACGAGGTGCTTACTTGTCGAAGGACAAGGAGAGCATTCTTCAAGCTCAAAAGAAAAATGTTTTGGAACATCATCTAAAAGCGAAAATCGACGGTTCTTTATATGAAGAGCTTCTTGAGCTTGTTGAGAAGGAGTCGAAATAAGTGTCCGATTGGAAATCGTTTTTAGGACTAGCAAACCGGGCTCGGAAAATTATTTCGGGTGAAGAACTCGTTTTAAAAGAAGTACGAAGTGGCAAAGCAAAACTTGTATTGCTATCTGAAGATGCGTCAGTAAATACTACAAAACGCATCACAGATAAAACTACGTACTACAACGTACCAATGAGAAAGGTCGAAAATCGACAACAATTAGGGCATGCGATTGGGAGAGATGAGCGAGTCGTTGTAGCTGTGTTAGATGAAGGCTTTGCGAAAAAGCTGCGTAGCATGCTCGATACAAATTACCGGGGGTGAAGGTATGAGTAAAATTCGAGTGCATGAATATGCAAAAAAACATAATATCTCAAGTAAAGATCTTATGACAAAACTAAAAGAAATGAATATCGAGGTTTCGAATCATATGACAATGTTAGACGATGAAGTAGTAAATAAATTAGATAATGAATATCAAACTGAAAAACCTTCTGTTGCAGATGAGTTTGAAGTAGAAGAAAAAGTTGTTCGCAGTAAAAAGAACAGCAATAAGAAAAAGAAAAAAGGCAAAGGGAACGAAGACAAACGTCAAGAGAACTTTGCTGGTAGACAACAAACTCAAATTGTAGAAACACCAGATAAAATTACTTTCTCTGGAAGCCTTACAGTAGGAGATCTTGCTAAAAAATTAAGCAAAGAGCCATCTGAAATTATTAAGAAGCTCTTCATGCTTGGAATTATGGCAACAATTAACCAAGACTTGGATAAAGATACAATTGAGTTAATTGCTAACGACTACGGTATTGAAGTAGAAGAAGAAGTAATTGTGAGCGAGACTGAGTTTGAAACATTCATTGATGAGCAAGATGATGAAGAGAACTTAAAAGAACGTCCAGCTGTAGTTACAATCATGGGACACGTTGACCACGGTAAAACAACATTACTGGATTCTATTCGTAACTCAAAAGTAACTGCAGGCGAAGCGGGTGGAATTACTCAGCATATCGGTGCATATCAAGTTGAAGTAAACGATAAGAAGATTACATTCTTAGATACACCTGGTCACGCAGCATTTACAACGATGCGTGCTCGTGGTGCACAAGTAACGGATATTACAATCCTTGTTGTTGCAGCGGATGACGGTGTTATGCCACAAACGGTTGAAGCAATTAACCATGCGAAGGCAGCAGGAGTACCAATTATTGTTGCTGTGAATAAAATGGATAAACCAGCTGCAAACCCTGATCGCGTAATGCAAGAACTAACAGAATATGAATTAGTTCCAGAAGCTTGGGGCGGAGATACTATTTTCGTACCAATTTCTGCAATTCAAGGCGAAGGCATTGACAACTTACTAGAAATGATCCTTCTTGTAAGTGAAGTAGAAGAATATAAAGCAAATCCAAACCGCTATGCAACTGGTACAGTAATCGAAGCACAGCTTGATAAAGGTAAAGGAACTATCGCGACATTACTTGTTCAAAACGGTACGCTTCGAGTTGGAGATCCAATCGTTGTTGGAACTTCATTCGGACGTGTTCGTGCAATGGTAAGTGATATTGGTCGTCGTGTAAAAGTTGCTGGTCCATCAACTCCTGTTGAAATTACTGGTTTAAACGAAGTACCACAGGCTGGAGATCGTTTCATGGCATTCGCTGATGAGAAGAAAGCTCGTCAAATTGGTGAATCACGTGCACAAGAAGCTTTAGTTGCACAACGTGGTGAGAAATCTAAATTAAGCCTTGAAGATTTATTCCAACAAATCCAAGAGGGCGATGTAAAAGAAATTAACTTAATCGTAAAAGCAGACGTACAAGGTTCTGTTGAAGCGATGGCAGCATCACTTCGTAAAATTGATGTTGAAGGTGTAAAAGTTAAAATCATTCACACTGGTGTAGGTGCGATTACAGAATCTGATATCATTTTAGCTTCTGCATCTAATGCAATTGTAATTGGATTTAACGTACGTCCAGATGTGAACGCGAAGCGTACAGCTGAATTAGAGAACGTTGATATTCGTTTACACCGTATTATTTATAAAGTAATCGAAGAGATTGAAGCAGCGATGCAAGGTATGCTTGATCCAGAATTCGAAGAAAAAGTAATCGGTCAAGCAGAAGTTCGTCAAACGTTTAAAGTAACAAAAGTTGGAACAATCGCAGGTTGTTACGTAACAGACGGTAAAATTACGCGTGATAGTGGCGTACGTATTATCCGTGACGGCGTAGTAATTTTCGAAGGACAACTTGATACGTTAAAACGTTTCAAAGACGACGTAAAAGAAGTTGCACAAAACTATGAGTGTGGTATTACAATTGAGAGATATAATGATCTTAAAGAAGGGGACATCATTGAAGCGTACATTATGGAAGAAGTGAAGCGATGATTATCGCTTCACTCTCATTCGAGTGTATGATTTACGATGTGCATTCTTTAAAAGAGAAACGTGCAATTTTACAACGTGTGTTAACTCGTGTGAAACAGCGCTATAATGTAGCTGTTTCTGAAGTTGGGCATCAAGATGTATGGCAACGTACAGAAATTGCAATTGTTTCCGTATCCTCAAATCGTGTTATCTGTGAAAAAGAAATGAATCGTGTACTTGAGTACATCGATTCATTTCCTGAAATTGAACGTACAATAACACATTTGGAATGGTATTGAATGAGGTGAAGAGTTATGAAATTACGTGCGAACCGTGTGGGCGAGCAAATGAAAAAAGAATTAGGCGATATTATCAGTCGTAAAATTAAAGACCCACGTATTGGATTTGTTACAGTAACAGATGTACAAGTGAGTGGTGATTTACAAATTGCTAAAGTATATATTTCTGTTTTAGGTGACGAAGAACAGAAAGAAAATACTTTAAAAGGTTTAGCGAAGGCAAAAGGCTTTATTCGTTCAGAAATTGGCCAACGTATTCGTCTTCGTAAAACACCGGAAATTACCTTTGAGTTTGATGAGTCTATCGGATATGGTCATCGAATTGATACACTTTTACATGAAATTAATAAAGACGGTAAACGTGAAGAATAATGGATAGACATTTGTCTATCCATTTTTTCAATGCAAAATAAGTTTTGGATATTTAATACGAAAGAATTATGATGAGGTGAACATATATGGAAGGTGTAGTATTATTACATAAGCCAAAAGGCATGACATCACATGATTGTGTATTTAAATTAAGAAAGATATTGCGAGAAAAGAGAATTGGTCATACGGGAACATTAGACCCAGATGTAACAGGAGTATTACCAATTTGCGTTGGAAGAGCAACGAAAATTGCACAATTTTTAACAAGTGAAACGAAAACATATGAAGGTGAAGTGACATTAGGGTTTTCAACGACAACTGAAGATGCTTCTGGTGAGGTTGTTGAAACGAAACATGTAGACCGTTTTATTACTCGTAAAGAAGTGGAAGAGGCTCTTGCGACATTAACAGGTACGATTGAGCAAATGCCTCCGATGTTTTCCGCTGTAAAAGTAAACGGGAAAAAATTATACGAATATGCAAGAGCAGGACAAGAGGTGGAACGTCCAGTTCGCACAATTACAATTCATGAATTCGTATTACTTGATGATCGTGAAGTTTTTGAAGGAGAAAATATTTCATTCCGTTTCCGTGTAACGTGTAGTAAAGGAACATATGTAAGAACGTTAGCTGTAATGATCGGGGAAAAACTTGGTTTCCCATCACATATGTCGCACCTTATAAGAACGGCATCTGGTGAATTTTTATTAGAAGATTGCATATCATTTGAAGAAATTGAAGAAAACGTGCAAAATGGAACAGTAGAGTCTATCTTCATTTCAATTGATGAAGCATTAAGTAAGTTTCCAAAAATGGTTGTAGATGAAAAGCAAGCAGAGAAAATAAAGAATGGTATGTTCTTAAAAAATGAATTAGAAATAACAGCACCATTTATTACAGTGTTTGATAAAAATGATCGTTGCTTAGCAATTTATGAACATCATCCGAAACATCCTGGTATGTTAAAGCCGATGAAAGTACTTGTGAATAATCAAGAACTAAAGCTATAATGAATTATTGGAAGGATTATTACAGAAAAAGGTGAATTCAAGCGTGAAACTTATTCATTTAACTCATCCACATGAACAAAATAAATTAGAATTACCACCTACTGTAATGGCATTAGGATTTTTTGATGGCATTCATTTAGGACATCAATGTGTAATTCGAACTGCGAAAAAAATAGCGGACGACCGAGGATATAAAAGTGCAGTTATGACATTTCATCCTCATCCATCTGTTGTTTTAGGAAAAAAGGATGCGCATGTGGAGTATATTACACCGATGCGCGATAAAGAAAAAATAGTCGAAAGCTTAGGAATCGATATATTATATGTAATTAAATTTGATGAATCATTTGCAGGGTTATTACCGCAACAATTTGTAGATGATTATATTATTGGTTTAAATGTAAAGCATGTAGTAGCAGGGTTTGATTATTCATATGGACGTTTAGGAAAAGGAAAGATGGAGACTTTACCATTTCATGCAAGAGGGGAGTTTACACAGACTGTGATTGAAAAAGTTGAATTTCAAGAAGAGAAAGTAAGTTCTACAGCATTACGAAAGTTAATTCGAAATGGCGAAATGGAGCAAATTCCATCTATTTTAGGTAGAGCCTATACTGTAGCGGGAACAGTTATACACGGCGACAAACGTGGGCGTCAAATTGGTTTTCCAACAGCTAATGTAGGTTTAAGTGATGAGTATTTATTGCCACCTGTAGGTGTTTATGCAGTGAGATTAAAAGTTCACGATGAATGGTACGATGGTGTATGTAATATTGGATATAAACCGACTTTTAAAGAAGATGAGCGTCAATTATCAATTGAAGTGCACTTATTTGAATTTAACAAAGATATATACGATCAAAATGTTACAGTAGAGTGGCATATGCGTATAAGAGCAGAAAAGAAATTCAACGGTATTGATGAGTTAGTTGAACAAATCGCAAAAGATAAGAAAACAGCACAAGAATATTTTATGAGCGAAAAGAATATACTTGCTTTTTCAAATGAAAAGTAGTATTCTATGTTATGTACTTTATGACAACCATTGCTTGGCATTGCGACTCACCGACGCTTGCTAGGTAATTGGGGGTTTAATTAATAGGAGGTGAAATAGGATGGCTTTAACACAAGAACGTAAAAATGAAATCATTGCACAATTTAGAACTCATGAGACTGATACTGGTTCTCCAGAGGTTCAAATTGCTGTCCTAACGGAGCAAATTAACACTCTAAACGAGCACTTACGTACTCACAAGAAAGATCATCATTCACGTCGTGGTCTATTAAAGATGGTTGGTAAACGTCGTAACTTACTAACTTACCTTCGTAATAGCGATATCACACGTTACCGTGAATTAATCACAAAGCTTGGCTTACGTCGATAGTCAAAGAAGCGGGAATATTCCCGCTTTTTTGTTAGGTAAAAATATATCTTCTACGCTTTATAGCTTACTTAATTTTAGGCAATACTAGAGGTAGAATATTGTGATATACTATCCATTTACATAGAAGAATTGAATACTTTAAATTGAGAGGGGTACTTAAATGAGTCAAGAAAAGCAAGTCTTCTCGATAGATTTAGCTGGTCGCCAGCTAACAGTTGAAACTGGTCAGCTTGCAAAACAAGCGAACGGAGCAGTATTAGTAAGATATGGCGATACAGCGGTTCTATCTACAGCAACTGCATCAAAAGAAGCAAAAAATGTAGATTTCTTCCCACTTACAGTAAACTATGAAGAGCGTTTATATGCAGTCGGAAAAATTCCTGGCGGTTTTATTAAGCGTGAAGGTCGTCCAAGTGAAAAAGCAATTTTGGCAAGTCGTTTAATCGACCGTCCAATTCGTCCGCTATTCGCAGATGGCTTCCGTAACGAAGTACAAGTTGTCAGCATTGTAATGAGTGTTGATCAAGATTGTTCTTCTGAAATGGCAGCTATGCTTGGTTCTTCATTAGCGTTATCGATTTCAGATATTCCATTTGAAGGTCCAATCGCTGGTGCGACAGTTGGCCGTATTAATGGCGAATTCGTTATTAACCCAACAGTAGAACAGCAAGAACAAAGTGATATCCACTTAGTTGTAGCTGGTACGAAAGATGCGATTAACATGGTTGAAGCAGGAGCAGATCAAGTACCTGAAGAAACAATGTTAGAAGCAATTATGTTTGGTCATGACGAAATTAAACGTCTAATTGCATTCCAAGAAGAGATTGTACAAGCTGTAGGTAAAGAGAAATCAGAAGTGAAACTTTATGAAGTTGACGCTGATCTTAACCAAGCTGTACGTGAAATGGCTGAAGAAGATATGCATTCAGCAATTCAAGTACATGAGAAACATGCACGTGAAGATGCAATTAACGAAGTGAAAAAGCGTGTTATTGAGCATTACGAAGCGCAGGAAGCTGACGCTGATACATTAGGACAAGTAAATGAGATTTTATATAAAATTGTAAAAGAAGAAGTACGTCGTCTTATTACAGTTGAAAAAATCCGTCCAGATGGCCGTAAAGGTGACGAAATCCGTCCGTTAGCATCAGAGGTTGGTATTTTATCTCGTACACACGGTTCTGGTTTGTTCACTCGTGGACAAACACAAGCATTAAGTATTTGTACATTAGGTGCATTAGGCGATGTGCAAATTTTAGATGGTCTTGGTGTAGAAGAATCAAAACGCTTTATGCACCATTACAATTTCCCATCATTTAGTGTTGGTGAAACAAGACCAATGCGTGGACCAGGTCGTCGTGAAATCGGTCACGGTGCACTAGGAGAACGCGCACTTGAGCCTGTAATTCCATCTGAAAAAGATTTCCCATACACAGTACGTCTTGTATCTGAAGTTTTAGAATCAAATGGTTCTACTTCACAAGCAAGTATTTGTGGTAGTACTTTAGCAATGATGGATGCTGGTGTTCCACTTAAAGCTCCAGTTGCAGGTATTGCAATGGGTCTAGTTAAAACTGGTGAGCATTACACAATTTTATCTGATATTCAAGGTATGGAAGATCATTTAGGTGATATGGACTTTAAAGTAGCAGGTACAGCACAAGGTGTAACTGCACTACAAATGGACATTAAAATCGATGGTCTATCTCGTGAAATTTTAGAAGAGGCATTACAACAAGCGAAAGTTGGTCGTGTGCACATTCTAAATCATATGTTATCTGTTATTCCAGAGCCACGCACTGAATTATCAGCGTACGCTCCAAAGATTATTACAATGACAATTAATCCAGATAAAATCCGTGACGTTATCGGACCGAGCGGTAAACAAATCAATAAAATTATTGAAGAAACTGGCGTTAAAATTGACATCGAGCAAGATGGCACAGTATTCATTTCTTCAATAAACCAAGAAATGAACGACAAAGCTAAGAAAATTATCGAAGATATCGTTCGCGAAGTACAAGTAGGTGAAATCTACGAAGGAAAAGTGAAACGTGTTGAGAAATTCGGTGCTTTCGTTGAATTATTCAGCGGTAAAGATGGATTAGTTCACATTTCTGAACTTGCACTTGAGCGTGTAGGTAAAGTAGAAGACGTTGTAAAAATCGGTGACGTAATTACGGTTAAAGTTATCGAGATTGACAAGCAAGGTCGCGTAAATCTATCTAGAAAAGTATTGCTAAAAGAAGAGCAAGAAAAAGAAGCTGCTAAAGAAGAAAACAAACAAGAGCAGCAATAAGTAAAAGCCAGTTTAACTGGCTTTTTTTGTTATGTAAAAAACATGATGTTCAATATATTTTTATGTCGGTATAGGTATAGTTTTCATTATAACGCTCAAATTAACAAAGATAAGAAGAAAATGTTTTTATATAGTTAATTTGGGAGGGTTTATATGAAAGTTCGTATATTGGCATACATATGTATATTTTCTTTATATGTCAGTTTAGGCTCTTATTCTGTTTTTGCGCAAGATAACTTGCATGAAGAAATTCAAAAGCATGCAAAACAGTATGAGATTGCACCTCAAAATGCGATGATTGATAAAATATGGAAGGCAACACCTGGATATAATGGAAGACAAGTGGATATTGAAGCATCGTATAATAATATGAAGAAGCTAAAGGAATTTGATCAAAAATATCTTGAATTCAAAGAAGTCTCACCGAGTGTTCATTTAGAAGATTTATCACCAGCTCCAATTTATAGAGGGCATCCAAATAAAAAGATGGTAGGATTAACAATAAATGTGGCATGGGGAAATGAGTATTTGCCTCGCATATTAGAGATATTGAAAAAGCATGATGTGAAGGCCACTTTCTTTTTAGAAGGACGTTGGGTGAAAGAAAATTTGCGATTTGCAAAAATGATTGTCGATGCAAAACAAGAAGTTGGAAATCACTCATACACACATCCAAATATGAAAACGTTATCGTCTGATGAAATACGAGAGCAGTTACAAAAAACAAATCGAATGATAGAAGTAGTAACGAATCAAAAAGTAAGATGGTTTGCCCCGCCGAGTGGAAGTTTTCGAGATGAAGTCGTAAAGATTGCAGATGATTTTCAAATGGGAACGATTATGTGGACTGTAGATACGATTGATTGGAAGCGACCTGAGCCGGATGTACTATTGCAGAGAGTAATGAGAAAAATACATCCAGGTGCTATCATATTAATGCATCCTACTTCGTCTACAGCAGAGGCTTTAGATATAATGATTACAAAATTGAAGGAACAAGGATATAAAGTGGGGAATATAACTGAATTACTGGATGAAAAACGTGTGGATTAAATACATTTGCATGACATTCATCCTTAAACTTGTTATCATTAAATAATAGCGTTTTATTTAGAGAAACTGGCAGTAGGAGGAAAGTTTTTGATTAAAAAATATACTTGTAAAAATGGTGTAAGAATAGTTATGGAGAATATACCAACTGTAAGATCGGTTGCAATTGGTATTTGGATCCATGCGGGATCAAGAAATGAAAATAAAAAAAATAATGGGATTTCTCACTTTTTAGAGCATATGTTCTTTAAAGGGACAGAAACACGTAGTGCACGAGAGATTGCAGAATCATTTGATAGCATTGGTGGTCAAGTGAATGCATTTACTTCAAAAGAATATACATGTTACTATGCAAAAGTATTAGATGAGCATGCTAAATATGCTTTAGATGTTTTAGCAGATATGTTCTTTAATTCAACATTTGATGAGGAAGAACTGAAAAAAGAGAAGAATGTCGTATGTGAAGAAATTAAAATGTACGAAGATGCTCCAGATGATATTGTGCATGATATGTTAACGAAAGCAACATATGAAACGCATCCACTTGGATATCCTATTTTAGGAACAGAAGAAACGCTTAATACGTTTACAGGTGATACGTTACGTCAATATATAAAAGATCATTATACACCTGAAAATGTAGTTGTATCAATCGCAGGAAATATTGATGAAGCATTTTTACAAACAGTGGAGCAATATTTCGGTAGTTATGAAGGAACAACAAACCGTGAACAAGTACATAGCCCAATTTTCCATTTCAATAAGGTAGCCCGTAAAAAAGAAACGGAACAAGCTCATTTATGTTTAGGATATAAAGGCTTACAAATGGGACACGAAGATATTTATAACTTAATTGTATTAAATAATGTTTTAGGCGGTAGCATGAGTAGCCGTTTATTCCAAGAAGTACGTGAGCAACGTGGATTAGCTTACTCAGTATTTTCTTACCACTCTTCTTATGAAGATACAGGCATGTTAACACTTTACGGTGGAACAGGTAGCCAACAATTAGATACATTGTATGAAACAATGCAAGAAACATTAGAGACATTGAAAAATACAGGTATTACAGAAAAAGAGCTTATGAATAGTAAAGAGCAATTAAAAGGAAACTTAATGTTAAGTTTAGAAAGTACAAATAGCCGTATGAGCCGTAACGGTAAAAATGAATTGCTTCTTCGTAAACATCGTTCACTTGATGAGATTATTGAAAGTGTAAACACTGTAACAAAAGAAAATGTGGACGGATTAATTCGCAATATGTTTACTGACGAGTTCTCTGCGGCACTTATTAGTCCAGACGGAAAACTTCCAAAAGGAATAAAACTATAATCAATTTTTACGATGTATAAAAAATAACCTTCTCTCTTTTTAAATGAGAGAAGGTTATTTTTTTTATACATATAGAATAGGTACTAATTATAGACAATGCAAATGAAAAATTCATTAGGGGAGTGGAGTGTGTATGCGATTAAGTGAATTAAGTGGTAAAGAGGTTGTAGATATAGAAAAAGCGGAAAAAATGGGAGTCTTAGGTTATATGGATTTAGAGATTAATGAGAAAGACGGGCAAATACAAACACTTATAATACCTGTAGGGAAGTGGGGAGGTTTTAAAAAGGAACCACAAGAAGTAAGGGTGGCATGGAGTCAAATAAAGAAAGTCGGACACGATATGCTTCTTTGTGATAGTATAGATCGTTCAAATTCGGAGTGAAGGATGGCCATTTTGGTCATCTTTTTTTGTATCTACATAGAAACCTGATAAATCATATGTGCATTTGGATTTTCAATCACCATAAACTCGTACATTACATATGATGTGGAGGAAAAAGAAAAAGTAGGCACTTTTCTTATAAATGACAGAAAAAGAAGGTGAATTAGGGAATGTTGACTGAGATGCATATTGCTGTCATAGGAGGAGATGCAAGGCAGCTAGAAGTAATTCGTAAGCTAGTTGAATTGGATGCGAAACTTTCTTTGATAGGTTTTGATCAGTTAGATCATGGTTTCACAGGGGCAGCAAAAGAAAGTATACAAAATTTAGATTTCACTTCTGTAGACGCAATTATTTTGCCGGTTGCCGGTACAAATGCCAAAGGAGAAGTAGATACTATTTTTTCAAATGAAAAAGTTTCAATAACGAAAGAACAAATTGAAAATACACCAGAACACTTTACTATATATTCAGGTATTGGTACACCTTACTTGGAAAATCTCGTATCTACTACGAACCGAAAACTTGTTAAATTATTTGATCGTGATGATGTAGCAATATACAATTCTATTCCAACGGTAGAAGGTACATTAATGATGGTAATTCAACATACCGACTATACAATTCATGGGTCCAATGTAATGGTTCTAGGATTTGGTAGAACAGGAATGAGTGTTGCGAGAGCATTTCAATCATTAGGAGCCCATGTCAAAGTTGGAGCAAGACGATCTGAACATATTGCACGTATTACAGAAATGATGTTTTCTCCTTTTCATATGCAAGACATAGAGAAAGAAGTAGGAAATATTGATATTGTAATTAATACGATTCCGCACCTCGTTGTAACAGCGAATGTTATTGCAAAAATGCCAGCTCATACGTTAGTGATTGATTTAGCTTCTAAACCAGGCGGTACCGACTTTAGATATGCGGAAAAAAGAGGAGTCAAAGCATTGCTAGCACCTGGATTACCAGGTATTGTTGCCCCAAAAACGGCTGGGCAAATCTTAGCAAATGTTCTTTCTCAGTTATTAGCAGCAGATGCAATCGCAAAGGAGGAGGAAAAGAAATGAGTTTGAAGGGGAAACGAATTGGTTTCGGATTTACAGGTTCACATTGTACGTATGAGGAAGTTATGCCGCACTTAGAAAAATTAATTGCTGAAGGAGCAGAAGTACGTCCTGTTGTTTCATACACTGTTCAATCAACAAATACTAGATTTGGAGAAGGAGCAGAGTGGATTAAGAAGATTGAAGAAATAACAGGTTTTAAAGCAATTAATTCAATTGTTGGAGCAGAGCCACTTGGACCTAAAATTCCATTAGACTGCATGGTAATCGCTCCTTTAACAGGAAATTCTATGAGTAAATTTGCAAATGCAATGACAGATTCTCCAGTACTAATGGCAGCAAAAGCGACGCTAAGAAATGGCAAGCCTGTCGTATTGGCGGTTTCGACGAATGATGCTTTAGGGTTAAATGGGGTAAATCTAATTACACCAACAAGGTGACGACAAAGCATAAACGCTTATATGTCGCCATCTTGAGGGAGCTTAGGGTAAAGCACAAGTTCGAAATCATCGAGCCTTTGCCACTTTTCCTTTTTATAAACAGCCTTTTCTAAAACCGACTTTAGGAGGCTGTTTTTCTTTTTTGGATCATCTGTTTTAAAGTACAGATCAAGAACATGCTCCACTTGAGGTATTGTATCTTTCTTGACTTTTTCCTTCTTAATTTCGGTTTTAATTTCTTTCTTTAAGTTTTCCATAGTGGAAGTAATTTCAGTTATACGGTCAGAAACTACATTCGAGCGTTCTAAAAACATATCGACTGTGTAAACGCCACGTTCTAATAAATCATGTAAATTATTTTTTTGTTTTTGGACATCCACTAATTCTTTTTCAAGCTTGCGTAATGTAGCTTCATTCATTTGAATGACTTGTGTTTCTTTTAATTTGTCATCTTGCTTATGTTTTTCAAAATCAGCTTTATAATTGATGTACCATTCTTTTAATGCATCGAGTAAACGCTTCTCAATTAATTCAGTATAACTTGATTTGTTTTCACAGCCACGGTGTTTACAATCCATCGTTTCTTTTCGATTCTTTGGATAACGTTGGACCATACTGTAACCACATTTAGCGCATTTAATAATACCAGCCAATGGATTCTTTATTCCGTTCGTATTGTAGGGAATGTGATATCTTGAGTTTAATTTTTCTTGTACTTGCTCAAATAAGCTTTCGGGTATGATGGGCTCATGTTTTCCATCAGCAATAATCCAATCTGATTTATCTTGTCTTGCACAGCTACGTTTTACAGCATCAGGCCGTTTTACTTCTTTTCGCTTTTGCCATGTTACTTTTCCGATATAAACATTGTTTTTTAATATATCCAAGATGCTGTAGGGGTTCCATTCATTACCTAGCTTACTTTTGTAGCCAAGATCATTTAACTTGCTTCTAATTGCATTTGCCCCCATATCCTCATTTGCATACCAATCAAATATCATTCTTACAACTGAAGCTTCTTCTGGATTAATCGTTAAAGTACGTTCACGCTTATTTAAGCGATGGATATCATATCCGAATGGTGCATGTGTACCAAGATAATTCCCAGCCTCTACACTGGCGACACGACCTCGTTGCATACGTCGTGTAATAATCTTTAATTCCTTACGAGCCATAAACGCTTCAAATTCGCTGTATTCTTCATCCCACTCATCATTAAGGTCATAAGTCTTCCTAGGTGTCATAATCTTCGTATTCGAGCGTTTAAACGTCTCTAAAATGATTCCTTGTTCTTTCATACCACCACGACCTAAACGGTCCATATCCATACAAAGAACAACATCATATTTATTATCTTCAATCTCTTCAAGTAGCGCTAACATCTCAGGGCGTTTCACTAAGCTCTCACCAGAAACAATTTCCTCACGGACAGATAAAACATTTAAGTTCATTTCCTTGGCAATTTTCAGCAGGGTAGAGCGGTGTTTTGCTAATGTTTCACCTTCACCACGTGCTTCAGCTTCGAGATCGGCACGAGATTTTCTTAGGTAGATTGCAGTTTTCATGGTTAGACCTCCTTATTAATATGTATTATATGAAAAACAAACATTGTGAAGAAATAAATATGATAATTAATAAAAGAATGGCCTCTTAAGAGAGGCACACCTTTTATATTTAACTTAATTATTGTTTGTAAGTTGTTTTAGAATCATTGGGAATGGTTCTCTGATCTTAATTCATTTTTGTTTAGATCGAGTTCTTGAAATGGAGTATATCTTAAATATATTTTTGAAGAAAAATCACAAACGTAAAAGGTTTTTCTAGAGGAATCTCCACCATGATATAAAACCGATTTTTTATCATCGATAGTATAAGCGTGGATTAATGGGGTTTGCTTTAATTCTTCTTCAGTGAGAATATCTACTAGGTATTCTGTATTAGAAAATTTCTTTTTTGTTTGATTTGCAACCAAGTTTAAAAACAAACTATACAAAAGAGCAAATAAAATTATAGCAGGCAAAACATTCCAATTTTTTCCAGTAACAATTAAATAGGAAATTGGATAGATCCAAATTAAACTTAATAGCATATTCGCTAATCCCCATTTGCGGGCTCTAGAATATTTTTTTATTGGTAAGTCTTTTTGAAAAGAGTAAATAAAAACGGGTACAAAGCAGCATATAGAAATTATCATGAATAGCAATCCAAACGTCCCTAGGTATAGACTCCAATTATTGGATGGTTTCTCAAATTGATAGAATGCAATTAATGGCATTAAATACATTGCAAAGAATAGAAATAACCAATCGGAAAGGAATTGAAAATCAGTAAGTTTTTTTTGTTCGGATTTATTCAGAAACAACTTGTCAAATTCGTTGAAGGTTTTAAATTTAACGCGAAATTGATAGAATGCAATCGCATTAGTGATTAGAGCAATTATTAAAGTAATAATGGGTCCAATAAGTTTTTCCATAGTAATATCACAACTCCTTAAGTTTTTAGATTTAGAGTTACTATTAAATTTAGCAACTACTTGTATAAATGAATTGATATCCAGAAATCATTTCATCAGGTAATAAGAGCTCGAATGCAAATGTATTTGCTACAATTTTTAATTGACCTACAGAAAATAGAGTATTGGCTTTAAGCTGTAATAATTAAAAATTTTAGATTACGATAAAAATTCTTCTACAATTGTTTTACATTTTTCTAGTTGTTTAATTACCTGATTTGTTGCACTTTGCGACTTTATCTTGAAAATCAACTGCCTGTTTTTTTGCGATTGGATTGTTATCCATCTTTTCTAATTGGGATAACGCAGAACGTGCTGTATCGCAATCCATTTTTTCAATTTCTTGTCTCTCGAATCGTTCACGGCGAGAGGCTGCCGCCCTATCGAAAGCTTCCTCTTTCTCCTTGGGATCAGCGGGATCAGCGGGATCAGCGGCTTGAACTTTTCTTATTTGCTCCTCCTTGAATTGCTCCAATTCGGGTCCTTCTATTTTTGGCGCTGATTGATTACTGGAATCATTTTCTTCGAGTTGTTTTAGTCTTTTTTGATTTTGAAGTTGTTCTTCTGAATTCTTCGTTTCTTCTTGTGCATGTTGTTTATCTTCTTTAACTGGATTGTTAGTATCACAACCAACTAGTCCAATAGATAAAAAGAGCGCTGTAAATGGTAGTAGGTATTTTTTCATTATTAATCCTCCATAAGTTAATAGAATTACGCCTGCTTTCTTAATAAACGTAAGTTTTTAAACGGGCGAATCCTCCAGGAATCCCATGGGCCTCCGCAATTTCTTGAATAGATAAACGAGTATCTTTATAAGCAGAAATCATTTCATCGGTAAGTAACAATTCTACAGCAAATGTATTTGCTTCGATTTCTAAGCGATCCACTGAAAAGAAAGTTTGGTTACGCAAGAAGGGGGTATTTGCTTTAGGATGAAGTACAGCATGACCTAATTCATGTGCACAAACAAATCGTTGAGTAATTTCGTTAATCTGATTATTAATATGAATAAATTTAAAGCGTTTATAAGTGTTGTAAAAACCAAGAGTATTCCCTAGGTCTTCAAACAACACTATAATATCTTTTCGTTTAGCAATTTCAAAGGGGTTTGTTGTGCCGTGTTTTTTTACGATTTTCATTACGTAGTCTTTAATTTTCATTTCTCGCTCCGTTCAATCTTTTTTATACTTGTTTGGAGTGAATTTTTGTTTTGCCAATTGTTTTGCCATGCGCATAGAGTTTTCTAGAGAAATACGAATCATTTCTTTTGTGTGTTCGTCTATTGGTTCTCCGTCAAACATTAAAGCATCTTCGCTATTTTCTAAGTCTTTTAAAGTCTTTTCTAAGTCACGAGCGATATCACGAGTATCTTTTTTGTTTAAATCAGGAAGTGCATTCGACACTCTTGATTCATCTTCTCTTCCTAATAAATAATCTGTTGTTACTCCTAAAACATTCGCTAAATCTTTTAGCATTTCGTTTGAGGGAGTGCTATGACCATTCTCATAGTTACTAATGGTGCCTTTAGTGGTATTTACTTTATCGGCTAATTCTTGCTGAGTGAGTTTACGCGTTTTGCGCGTTTCTTTTAGTCTTTGTCTCAACATTTTTAGCACCTCCCGTTAATAAAAAGTACAAAGATATTGTACCTTATATAGATTAATTGTAAAACTTTGTACAAGATAATTGTACAATTGTATTGACGTACAAGAATCTTATACTTATAATAAAAGTACAAAATACTTATACAAGGAGCGAGACAGTGATCAAAAATATCAAATTAATTAGAGCTAGGAAAAAAAGTAAGTTAACCCAACAAGATCTTGCAAATAGAATGCAAGTTACAAAATCTACAATAAGTAATTGGGAAAATGGTTATAGTAATCCAAATCTTGAAAAGGCTATCAGATTAGCAACTATTCTTGGTCGTGATATAAAGGATTTAATTTGAGGTACAAGAGTACAAGAATCTTATACTTCGAGGTGGAAAGTAGGTGAGAAAATGCCATCAACTAACATGGCAGTACCAACAGACCAGTCGCATAAACATATAAAAAGCACTTCAAGAGGTGACACTATGAGCCAACAAGAAGAATATGCGGCGACCTATGAATTTGGAAAAACGAAAGTCCATGTTGTGGCTCCTGAGCCAAAATCAAAAAAGGATATTGATAAAATCCGTCAAGCATATTACAAGGCTGGTTGGGCCATCATCAAAGAGATACAAGTAAAAGAAAACGTTGAGGAATAGTTCCTCTCTTTTTATACGAAAAGTAGACAAGTTACATATGTACTAAGTTCATTGTAACCATTTGAAAACTAAATATGGAGGCGAACAGATATGGGAACAAGCATATACTGCAATTCAGCAATAGGGGAATTATTACAGAATGCTAGAGAATGTTGTGACAACGTTCAGCTGAAAACCAAGAAAGGGCTATCTAAGTACCTTGGCATTACACATGAACGATTAACCCGAATTGAATCTGGACTTTCTAAACCAGAATTTGAACTTGCGATGGATTGGTGCCATGCAACAGGAGCAAAGTTGAATCAACAAGCAATCAAACATATTTATGGTGTTGGGTTACCGCCTACAGATCCACGCTTAACTCAAGATGTAAATCTACAATTGATGAACTACATTAAGCAAGCAGAAGAGGGAATTGCGGCAGCAAAGGAAATCATGAACTTACAAGTTACAACAAGGTCATGGAAGCATGATGAAAAAAAGAAACATGAATACGCAGTTCATGCAAAAGAAATCTTCGATACAATCCAAGCTACTCAATGTGTAGTACAAGCTCTTGAACAAGTTCATTTTGGCATTATGGAACAAATACAAAGAAGTTGGTTGCAAAAGGCTATGGCGGAGAACGTTATTATTCAATCGGTAGATAGCTTAATGAATTTAACAAGGGTGCTGTAGAGGAGGAAAGAAAATGACAGTAGATTATAAGAAACCGAGTCTAAGAGAATACAAGGAATTAATTCGATATGATGCAAAACTAACTGGTGAAATTAAAATAGCAGAATTACTTAATGAGGATTCAAAAACAGCTGAGTTAAAGCAAGAGAAGAAATTGTTGGGGATTCGAATCAAAATTATAGAAGCATCATTTATTTTGAAGCATAAATGGGTAAATAAAAAAGCTACCGCCTAGACAACAGTAGCTCTGAAAAATATCGTAAAGCAATTATAACATTATATAAATCATTTGGACAAGCCACTGTGCTTGTCGTTATGACCAGAAAGGGATTGTTCCTCCCATACCCCTACAATATTCCTTTCTGGTTGTAACGATGCGTACAGCATCAGTCAAAACTGTATGGGGGAGGAAAGTGAAGATGAAAAGGATTCAATTGACAGACGGACAACCAACAAGTGTTAGGAGAGAGGATCTCAAATCAGGGGCCGTCGAGTTATTGGAGATAATTAAGACGGCATGTTTGAATAGTAGTTTGAGTTATGTGGAAGTTAATAAAGCTCTTCATGTGGTAGATGAAGAGCTTTATAAAAGGGTTATTAATAGTTCTTGTGAAAAATCATTAAATTAAACTGAGGTTATCTTCTTCTAACTCTTTTTTGTACTTGTCGTATTGCTCTTGGTTAGCACCTACAACATAAGTAGTGTTGTAGTATGCTTGCTCGTTATGGATGTCGATTAGCTTTGTACCAACATGCAATAGCGTCCAACCTTGTTCTAAATAATCATTGGCACGTGAGTTAGCTATGTCGTCATCAAATTCTAAAGTAAATACAATGTCTTTCATATGTAACACCTCCCTCTATGGGAGATTATACCAAAGTAATAGGTTTTTAGATATTTTTAGTAATTAGACAAGCCACTGTGCTTGTCGTTATGACCAGAAAAGGATTGTTCCTCCCATACCCCTACAATATTCCTTTCTGGTTGTAACGATGCGTACAGCATCAACTCAAATAGAAAGGAGATGTAATTCATGAACGATAAAGACAATCGTCTTCATGATCTAGTTCTTCCTGGGGATTTTTCGTTTGCGAATAAACTTCGTAACTGTATGAGCGAATGTATTCATAACATGTTTAATGCAGAATCAACCGAAGAATCAAATCACTGGGAAGAAGAGCTGGAGCGATGTATAAGGGAATTTAAAATGCTTCGTGATACAAAAGAGGAACATGAGGCATCGATGAGTTATCGTGTAGTGATTAAAGATTTAAGAGTAAGAGGAGTTAACGCTTCGTTAGTAACACGTAGAAAATAAAAAGATCTATCACTTGGCAGAGTGATAGACAAACGGTCTTGCAAAAGATCTTAGGATTAATTATATCAAATTAGCATTCGTATAACAACGGAGTGTGCTACATGCTTTTAGACAAATCGTTACATAGAGTGTTGCTGAACCCTAAAGTGTTTCAACAAGCAACATCAGAGCAACACCTAATTTACTTAGTAAAACAATATCTCAAAATAGGATACAAGAATTATCGCTTATTACGTGTAGAGGACGGATTCGCGATATGTAAACGGGAGGATGAATAATATGGCAGTTTATAGACCAGTACACGTTTCATTTTGGCAGGATTCATTTGTTTTAGATCTTACACCGGAGGAGAAGTATTTCTACTTATATTTGATGACAAACAGTAAGACGTCTCAATCAGGAATCTATGAGCTTCCACTTCGTATCATTGAAACTGATACAGGATATAACCGTGAAACTGTTATGAAGCTATTAGAACGTTTTGCTGAATACGGAAAAATTAATTACAACCAAAAAACAAAAGAGTTGTTCTTAATCAACTGGTTGAAATTCAATCCAATTAAAAATGTAAACATTGAAAAGTGTGTTTTAAAAGAGATTCAATCTGTGAAGGACCAGGATTTTTTAGTTGATTTCTATGAAACTTGTTTGCAATTAGAAAAAGAGCAAGATTTTAAAATTCCTCGTATTAAGGAGTATTTATCAGTCCGTTTGGAGGGGCTTATAAGGGGCTTCCAAGACCCTAGCAAGGAAGAAGAAAAAGAAAAAGAAGAAGAAAAAGAACAACAACAAGAAGAACGCGCAGGCGCGGAAGAAGTTGTTGAGGTTAATCCAATTTCTTTTTACGAGCAAAACTTCGGATTCATTACACCTTTTATCGCGGATGGTATTTATGCTTGGATAGATGATTTAAATGCAGAGCTAGTTATTAAGGCTATGGAGATTGCTTTAGAGAAAAATACGAGAAACATGTCTTACGTAAATACGATTTTAAGAGATTGGCATCTTAAAGGCTTTAAAACAGTAACTGATGTTGAGGCTGCCGATAAAGCATTTCGTGCTCAGCGATTAACGAAAGCTCAGCAACAGACACAAGCACCTTATCAACAAAAAGGCCTATCGGAATCTACTAAAAACGTAATACAGCAGCAACAAGCATGGGAGCAGAACATTCCAACAGAAGAAGAACTTGCAGTACTTAACCAACAGAATGCGTGGTTGGCCAAATGAGTAACGATATGATTCGTAATGTAGAAGCTGAACAAAGTGTTTTAGGTAGCATAATCCAAGAAGGCGATTTAATTAAAGATTGTCAGCTAAAGGTAAAACAGTTTTCTTTACCAACGCACCAAGTGATTTTCAAGGCAATGAGAGAATTAGAGGATGCTGAGGTCCCGATAGATCTTGTTGCTCTCATTGGAAAATTCGATGAAAGCTTTATGCATCAAATTGGCGGAATTGAATTCTTTGTAAACTTAACAGAAGTTGTTACGACTACTAAAAATTTCTCGTATCACGAAGGCTTAGTTATCGAAGCTTGGAAAATGCGACATGCTCAAGAGGTTGCTGGTAACTTATATAACCGCCTTCAGCAAGATAGGGATATGAGTGCTATTAGTACATCAATTGATGAATTAAGCGCCATTGAAGAAACGGGTTACTCAGATGAGTTTAACTTGAAAGATACGCTGGTTGATTTGTATAAGAACATGCAAATTGATGTAGGAGATTTAACCGGTATACCAACTGGTTATGACGACCTGAACAGAATGACAGCAGGGTTACAAGAAGGTGATTTAATCATTGTCGGTGCCCGTCCTTCAATGGGGAAAACAGCATTTGTATTAAACGTTGCTTTTCATGCAGCAAGTGCTCATACAGCAACAGGAATCTTTTCGCTCGAGATGGGGGAGGAACAGCTACTTAAGAGGATGATTTCAAGTACTGGAAATATTGATGCTACAAAATTAAAGAATCCTAAGAAGCTGTGTAATTTAAAGGATTGGGAAAAGATTAGTCAAGCGATGGGATTAATTAATGATTTGCCATTAGAAATTTACGATAAAGCAAATGTCACGATGCAAGAGATTTACGCTAAAACTAGGAAACTAAAGCGTAAGTACCCTGATAAAAAGGTTTTAATTGCAATTGATTACTTGCAGCTTATTGTAGGGGATCCAAAGCATAGAGGGAACCGCATGCAAGAAATCGGTGAGATTAGTCGTAAGCTAAAACTGATGGCAAGAGAGCTAAATGTATGTGTAGTTGCATTATCACAGTTAAGTCGTGCTGTAGAAAGTAGACAAGATAAGAGGCCATTGCTATCAGATTTACGTGAAAATGGCCAAATTGAGCAAGATGCGGATTTAATCGCATTCTTATACCGTGAAGATTACTATGACCGCGAGACAGAAAATAAAAACATAACGGAAATTATTTTAGCGAAACAAAGGAACGGTCCAGTTGGTGTTGTTGAACTAGCATTCATTAAAGAATTTAGTAAGTTTGTAAATTTAGAGAGAAAGTTCAATCATCAACAGGAGGCTTAATCATGTTGTTACGTCAGGAAGTAGAACGTAGAAAACTAATAATCATTCGTAAATTATTGGGTTTAGGATTAGCTGAAATTAACGGACAAACATTAGATCAACTAACGTTAACGCAGCTTGAAGGAATTTTAATTGCAAGCTTGCAGGTATTGGAGGGGAAAAACAATGCCAAAGCAATTAACAATTTTTGATGTGGAGCCAGTTGTATCATTTGATTCTAAGAAAGCTCATATTCACCGTTTGAATTCAAGATTACGGTATGCAGATGTGCTTGTACAAATACCACGTCAGGCCAAAGCGATTGATGAGTTAAAACCAACGACAGCGCCTGATGAACGTTATGAGTTGTTTGAAGATTACACAATTGGGATTTGGCGTTATAAGCGAGTGGAGGATAAACAATTTGTATGGGAAGAGGCAGAAAAAATGTGTAAGCAAGCAAGGGATGAAAAAAAGCCGATTCCAATTCGGCTCCATCTATCACTGGAACAAGCATTTGTTCCAGAAAATGTTGTGCAATATCTATAGACAAATAAAAAAAGCTGAGATCACTCTCAACTTACTTCGACAAAGTAATTATAACATATGGGAGTGATCTTGGTGGGAATTAGGAAAGAAAATCTTGTTGAAATGACAGCTGAAATAGATTTGAAAACAAACGGAATATATATTGTTAAAAATGGTCAGGTTCAGCTAATAGAACCACCTCAAGGTGGATTTGGTGAACAATCATTTGTATATCAAAGTGGAAAAGTAATTCGTATGGAAGAACGAAAAACACAGTTATTATAATCAAATTTGAATTTTGTTAAGAAATGTGGTGTTGATGTAATGAAGTATGTAAGGTTATTCCTGAAGATATTGGCACTTTCAATATATATCCCTTTGATGTATGCAACTTACTTATATCTAACTAATTACTTACCTACACATGAATCAATGGATAATTTTTTCGATGGGAGTATTTTTAATACTATTACCGCTATTCCCATTACAGATGTATAAGCAAGCAAATGATTTTTTAATAAAAGCGTTATTATATATTGATGCAAAAAGAGTACATATTGAATATGTACTCTTGAAAAAAGGAAGTGTAAATAAGTGATGAAACACTATACTACAACATATGCTTGTCTCATTTAAAAGTGCAAGGAATATAATAAAATAGTTATTGTATTGAAGAAAAAACATGCACAAAAAATGTGCATGTATAATAAAAAGCTATGTCTTGTCTATTTAAATATATGCTTTGTTTATATAAACCGTGAGTATGTTTGAGCAAAATGGTTATTTATTAGCAAATATAAAGAGCGTTTTTTAAAGCGCTCTATGACCAAAATTTAGTGTATTAAAAAAGGGGTCTTCGAAAAATTTCTTTTCTCGGAGTAAATAATCAATGATATTATTTAAGGGTTTAAGAAATTTTATTAGAAATTGGTCAAAAAAGTATACAGATTTCATATAAAATTGTTGAAATAAAAAAGAGTACCATTATATGGTACTCTTTTATGAATCAGTACACCATTCAAATATTGTTAATGTTTGTGAGTCATGAACAATTAAATGGTTTGAAAAGTAAGGATTCAAGATAATGTATGTAAGATCAGTATAAGTTGTTACAAAAAAATAAAAAAGAGTACCATTATATGGTACTCTTCTATGAATCAGTACACCATTCAAATATTGTTAATGTTTGTGAGTCATGAACAATTAAATGGTTTGAAAAGTAAGGATTCAAGATAATGTATGTAAGATGAGTATAAATTGTTACAAAGAAATAAAAATTAGTCGGCAAAAGCAAAATGATTAGCTCTTAATGGAAAATACAATGCATTATTAGAAACTCATGATACAAACAACTAGGTTGTGAGGATTAAACTTTTTCAAAAAACTTCATTTGATATTACTCTAGAATGGAATTATTGAACTTATAAATTAATATGTCTTTTCGTTTATTGATAAAATAAACACGTTGATAGGAGTAATAATGTATTCCTTTAAAAATATGCGTTTTTATTAGGAAATTAATCTAAGCACTAGATAAATAGATGCGTATACTTATATTATGTGAGTTGTGAAAGTAATTAAACTGAATTTTTATAGTTTAATTATTAGTAACTATTTTTATTCTAAGAAAAATGAATATTTAAAAATATTCAACGCTATTACAATTGAGTGTTTCTTAGTATAAGAGTATTCTCTCAAAATTATTAAATAAGGAGGAAATAAATGAAACATAATGATTGTTTTGATCATAATAACTGCAATCCGATTGTTTTTTCAGCAGATTGTTGTAAAAATCCACAGTCAGTTCCTATTACTAGGGAACAATTAAGTCAATTAATTACCTTACTAAACTCATTAGTATCAGCTATTTCAGCATTTTTTGCAAATCCAAGTGATGCAAACAGAGTAGCGTTATTCAATTTGTTTAATCAATTTTTAATTTTCTTAAATTCCTTATTACCTTCCCCAGAAGTTAATTTTTTGAAACAATTAACTCAAAGTATTTTAGTTTTATTACAATCTCCAGCTCCTAATTTAGGACAATTGTCAACATTACTGCAACAATTTTATAGCGCCCTTGCACAATTCTTCTTCGCTTTAGATCTTATCCCTATATCCTGCAACTCAAATGTTGATTCTGCAACTTTACAACTTCTTTTTAATTTATTAATTCAACTAATCAATGCTACGCCAGGGGCGACAGGTCCAACAGGCCCAACAGGTCCAACAGGCCCAGCAGGAACCGGAGCAGGTCCAACGGGAGCAACAGGAGCAACAGGTCCAACAGGAGCAACAGGCCCAACAGGAGCGACAGGTCCAGCAGGTACTGGTGGAGCAACAGGAGTAACAGGAGCAACAGGAGCAACAGGAGCAACAGGAGCAACAGGTCTAACAGGAGCAACAGGAGCAACAGGTCTAACAGGAGCAACAGGAGCAACAGGTCCAACAGGTCCAACAGGTCCAACAGGAGCAACAGGTCCAACAGGCCTAACAGGAGCAACAGGCCTAACAGGAGCAACAGGAGCTGGAGCGGTTATTCCGTTTGCATCAGGTGGACCAGTAGCATTAACAACTGTTTTAGGTGGATTGGCAAACACAGGAGCACTTCTTGGATTTGGAAGTTCATTCTTCCCTGTAATTGTCCCACCTGGTGGTCCAATTACTATAGGTCCTGTACCTCCAGTATTTGATTTTGCATTTGTAGCCCCTCGCGCAGGTACAATTACTTCGTTAGCAGGCTTCTTTAGTGTAACTGTAGCGGTTGCTTTAGCGTTAGGAAGCATACAAATTCAAATGCAGTTGTACAGCGCGCCAGCAGCAAGTAATACTTTCACTCCAGTAGGTGTACCATTACTATTAACACCAGCATTTAGTGGTCTAATTGCTATCGGTGCTACTTCAAGTGGTATTGTCGGAGAAGCAATTGCGGTAGCTCCACAAGATAAGATATTACTTGTTGTTTCATCAACTACACCTGGTTTCGATATAGCTACTGCTATTACAGGATTCGCAAGTGCGGGTATAACATTCGTATAATCGCTTATAAGTTTCTTGTTTGAAACCTTTGAAATAAGAAAAGAGAATGTCAAAAAAGTATCCACAGATTAACTTTTGAAGACATTCTCTTTTTTTTATGTTTTTTATTTTCGGTACTATACTATATTTTATGTTTAATGAAAATGATTAAATATGCTATGAGAATGTGATGTGATTGTGTTAAATTAAATGATCACTGCTAGTAAATTACATAGTAATAGACATAAAAGATGCACCAAGTAGGTGAAGAAATCCCGGCTACGCAGTTCGATACGTGGCTGGGACAACTCTCTCGGTTAGGACTACTGGAACAAGTCATGAAAGATGATGAGCATGTTTATTATTACCGGATTATGTATAATTTATTGAAACTGGAATAAGTAAGTTCGTTTTAACAAAATTTGAATTTTGTATTAATAAATATTGAGGATAATCCTTATAAATAAAGGCTTCACTCTCAAAAGGGTGAGAGTGAAGCCTGTGGATGAAATTACTGAGTTCTTGGGATGGTGAACATCAGCACATAAATAATAGCATGAGTATTCAGAAAAAACATTGAGTAAATTTTTCCGATTTTTCAAATTATAGTTAATTGATTTTCATTAAACAAAAGCGTTATTTTGTACAAGAATCTTTACACCTATAAACAAACATAGCAGGCAACTGACTAGATTGCCTGCTATGTTCATACACTGCACGGAGGAGTGCCTTCCGTTTTGAAAGAGCGAAGCCCAGGGAGAGAGCGCTCAGATGTAGTATGTGTAATGCAAAAAAGATTATTCGTAAATGAGAATGAACAGTTATTTTATAAGGACTGGCATTCTTTTAGTTTCAAATCTTTCAAAGTCTATAGGACAATATGCAAACGTTGCTATAGGTTCTGAAGTCTCGTTTGTAAAAAAAGTGTGGTTAATTACGTCACCAGAAGAAGAATAAAAAGTAATTTTGGTTTTTGATATAGGGGGAAGCGTTATTACCAGTGGTTTGCTTGTCATATTAATCAGCTCCTAAATTATTTGATTGTATATGAACTTAATATGTATTCAATAAATGTATATGAATTCATTTTATAAAGTTAGTACTTTGTGAATCTAGAAATTTAACAAAATAGTTATTTTATAAACCAAAATAAAAGAACCCGTTTCTTATAAACGGATTCTTCCCTTAAGGTGTGCAAGGAATACAAGGTAACTGGCCTAGGGAAACCTGTACAATTCCTTGTGATTGTAATGTATGCAAAGGAATCAATAAGGTTAATGAATTTTTAAACAAAATCCTTATTTGAAAATTAAAGAGCGCCTTGTGAGGAAGGCGCTTTATGACCAAAACTAATGTTGAAAAAGGATACCCAAGATATTGTATGTATAGTTTTTAGAGAGGTGCAGTTTTATACAAAGATCTGTATTTCATAACAAGAGAAAAGAGCATACATATAAGCATGCTCTTTGACAAGAAAGGTAGATTTTTATGAGAGGATGCCTCCATACAATAATATATGCTTGTCCGATTAAAAGGTGAAAAGTTTTAATAAAATCGTTATTGTAAAACATTTTGAATGCTGTACAGAAAGAGGAATATTTTAGTAAGTTAAGAATATATGAAATTAATTCAGAAGAGGGAGTTACAGTATGTTTTGGTTAGGATGCCTTTTAGGATACATTGTAGGTTCGGTTATTACTTGTGGGCTATTATATTTTTGTTTTAGATCTGAGGAAAACAAAAAAGCTGACATGCAAAAAAAGAATGGTAGATGGATCGGTAAAGAAGGAAATGGGTGGGATAAAGAATGATGGAAAGTAAGCTCAATACCATCCTTATTTACTAAGAAATAAAAAGAGCGCATTTTTATATGCACTCTTAGTAAATTAAATGAATATTTCATGAGATAAATATTCAAAAAAATGTAATCAGATTTTCATGAGTAAATTTTTTATATTGTATGTTTTGCTGAGTGTGAAACATTTTTAATAAAAACGCTATTTTGTACTGAGTAAATGTTGATGTTTATTAAAATGATAAAGCAGCTAGCTCAATGAACTAACTGCTTTATCGTCCAACAAGAACAATACCCACAATACATTGTAACTTAAGGTTACAACTATAGTATGAGTAGAAGTGAAAATGTTATGCAAGAAAGTTAAATAAAAACTTCATTTTATACAATAAAACAGCTAGCGTGATTAGCTAGCTGTCCTGGTAAGAAAAGAAAACGGTGCTTATTAAATGTTGCTTTTGTAATTGCGAGTTACAGCTATAGTATGAACAGAGTTGTAAATGTTATGCAAGAAAGCTAAATGAAAATTTTATTAAGCACAACAAAACAGCTAGTTAATGAAACTAACTGCTCGTTGTACAAAAGAAATGCTGCGCTTACAGAAATAATTTGTAACTTTAAGTTACAAAAATAGTATGAACGGGGTTGGAAATATTATTCGGAAATGAAAGGAAACTAAACAAAAATTTCATTTTATAGAAATAAGGAAACTAAAAAAGAGCACCATGCATCAGTGCTCTTTAAGATAGGAGGTAACACTTTGAGCTGGATAGTTAGGTTAAAAGTATATGATGTAGAAAAGGAATAAGACCTAAGTTTTATTATTAACTCAATATAAAAGAGCAATTAGCTTTTGCTAATTGCTCGGCCCAAGGTAATAGACATAGAGTGGGTATTAGTAAAATTGGCTATTCACGAGCCTGTTTACAGTGTAACCAAGATTTTTAAATGTATTCCCTCTTTAAAGACCTTCTTCAAACGCCGCCCTTTAAAGAGGGAGTGGAGTAATGAAAAAGAATACTTTTCCTTTAATACAAAATCATATTTTGATTCTCAATAATATATGAGTATTAAGACAAAAACGTGCAATTAAAAGAGCAGCCAGCAAAAGCTAACTGCTCAGGTAATGGAATATGGTTCGAAATGGGTTGTCTATATTATTGACGTAATATTAAGTTTTATTCAGGGTTGATTCCAAAAAAATGACATGCCACCAAAATATAAAATTATTAAAAGGACAATTACTATGAAAGCAATTAAAGAAACTTTCTTCCAAGAATTTTTCATTAGTAGACCTCCTTTATGAAGAATATTAACACTTTATAAGAAACTGAACAAAATAATCATTTGAATAGAAAGTTACTAAAATATGAGGAAATGATATAATAATACCAATTAAACATTTAGTCCTACTGGAAGAACCAGCGGACATCGAACTATAAGAGCATTAGTGATATTGCTCTGTAGTTTGGTGTCCGCTATTTTTTTATTAACAAAGTATATAAGGGGTGTTTATATATTATGAAGCAATTAACTTTCTTACCTAAAATTGATCGCAAAGCAACTCAGGCTCGTTTAGAAGAGATTCTTGAAAATGTTCGTATTTATAGACAATTTGGGATGATTAGACATGAGATGAAGGTTACAGCATCTAGCGAGGTAAGATATCACGGTCCAACAAATATAGTAGGGAAGCCAGCTGAAGATATTGCTTTAGCAAATGTTGCTATGAGTGAAAGAGAAGTGAAACTACAACGGTTATCTTTTCAAATTGATAAGGCATTAAGTCGTTTTTGTAAAAACCAAAGGGATATTATTGTAAAACGATATTTAGAAGACGAAGAAGTCTTTGATTACATGGTTTATAACGAAATTGGTATGAGTGAGCGTACGTATAGACGAAATAAATCTAATGCTTTTTATAAATTAGCTTTCGCTCTTAGATTAGAAGTATATGAGGCAGAAGAAACTGGAGGTAATGAATAATGAATTTTGTTCAACCAATACGTGATCCAGAGCAAATACAGCAGTTAAAAGAGTATTTTAAGGAAAAGAGCTTACGTAATTACATTCTCTTTATTATGGGTATCAATACAGGCCTCAGAATTTCAGATATTTTGAAATTGAAAGTAGGGGATGTTAAAGGCAGTCATATATCTATGCGGGAAAAGAAAACAGGGAAACAAAAACGAATACAAATTACTGCAGCACTGAAAAGAGAGCTTAAATGGTTTATTATAGAAAGAGAAGACAATGAGTATTTATTACAAAGTAGACAAGGTAAGAATCGTCCAATTGGTCGTAGCATGGCATATAAGATATTAAGTGGAGCAGCGGCAGAGTTCGGGTTAGATGAAATAGGGACACATACGTTAAGAAAAACATACGGGTATCATATGTACATGCAAACGAAAAACATAGCATTACTCATGGAGATATTCAATCACTCTTCAGAGAAAGTCACGTTACGTTATATAGGCGTAAACCAAGATGCAATGGATAAAGCAATGACTAGGTTTAAAATCTAAGCATTGCTTATTTCTTTTTAAATCTAGGGGTATCGCAGTATTTTGGAAAAAACTACGCTAAGATTATGCAAGATTTTATACAGTTCCAGTAACAAACAAGAACCCTAAAACCCTAAAACCGTGCTAGGAAAGGAATGTATAAAAAATGAATAGATCCATAGAACAAAAAAAAGAAGGTTTCTTGCTACCAATAATGAGACGTTATGTTAACTGAATTTGAATATCGTATACAGACTAAAAACAGAAAAAACTTCCTGTTGTGTAGGTTGTTTTTTCTGTTTTTTTTGTTTGCTTGTCCACACCATTTCACCTCTTTATGAATTATATAGTATTAAAGGAGGTGAAAAGAATGAATGAAGATATTATTTCAATTGGGGCAAATTGTATAGTGAGAATTAGAAACAGATTCTTTCTTCTAGTAGAAATTGAAGTGGAATTTGGAAATGTAGCCATAGAGGAATTTGTTTTTATTCGAATATCTGAGCAAGAAGCTAGAACATTGTTAGCAGGAGGTATTCAACGTTGTACTATTTCTAATTGTATTCCTAGGTCTCATGATGATTTAGAAGTAGAATTCATTTGTGTTTTAATCGTGGGTGGGGAAGCATTTGCGGTTTTTGATGTAGAAGACGATGTTGATGAAGCTGTACTTGTTCCAATTTCATTAAGAGAAGCCGAGCGTTTAATCTGTAGAGGAGCAAGGCGATGTACAGTTATTAATAGATAAGAGTAAGCCTTTTAGGAGCTAAAGAGGTTTCATTTTGTGTGGCTTCTTTTAAGAATGATTATGTAAATATGAACATCCTCCAGAGTAATTAACTGGAGGATATTTTTGTAGACTTCTAGATGTATTAACTACCAATAATGAGACATGTATGAGATATACAATCAAACAAAATTATTTTCCATTTTTATTCTTATTTTGAAATAGAGGCACAATCAAAATTCCACCAACAAATAAGATTGAAAATCCTACGACTATATATAATCTGTTTTTTGGTATTCCTAATATAATTGCAAGATAACTAAAAGAAAAAGCCCATAATGCTAAAACTATGATTTCTAACATCTTCTTTTTTATTAAAAGTTAAGCACCCCAAATCTCCTTGAAAAAATTGTATTCGGAATATTGTAACAAAATAAAAAAAAAGACCCTACAAGAGGGTCTTTCATCAGCTAATATTAAGCTTTTTGAACATTAGTAGCTTGTAGGCCACGTTGTCCTTTTTCTACTTCAAACGTTACACGTTGTCCTTCGTCTAAAGATTTGAAACCGTCGATTTGGATAGCTGAGAAATGTACGAATACGTCTTCTCCACCTTCACGCTCGATGAATCCAAAACCTTTGTCTGCATTAAACCATTTTACTTTACCTTGTTCCATAATTGTTGCCTCCTAGTGTGGATACCCACACATATGTTACTACCCTTGCTCAAATACCTTAGACGAAAAACAAAATTTATTCTTAATCTCAAGCCAAACAAAAATAGGTCTTTCTTAAATTAACACACTTTCTAAAAAATAGCAAATTTCAAAAATAAGTCCTTATGGTAATTAGCTACTAATAGTTATTGCTGGAGAAAAAGTCACTATGATAGTCATCACAGCAAGAAATTGCCAAAGGATCTCAACAATATCATTGGTTTGATTTTTTTCAGACATTCCACAACTGATAAAATTAGCTATTTTCGAGTTGAATTTTACTTCTGGTAACGATAATTATGTAAATAAGTTGTCCATATGGGCAGCTTATTTTATTTTTCCGCATAGCGTAGGTTATTTTGCAAAATGCTGGTGGTATCCCTATATAGTTACTCATAATTTTCGTACTGTGTAACTCAAAAGAGAAAATTAAATGAAATCAATGATACCAAGGGATTCAGCGAAGGGGTCAGTTACACACAATATAAGATATGGGTAAGTGGTAGTATCAAGGAATTGAATGGTGTATATACATAAATATAAAATGTAAGGGGGAGGTAATGGTGATTCATGTTAAATGAAGAACTATTAGAAGTAATAATTAGATACAAAAGGAATACTGGGAAAAATCCTGATGTGTTAAAGCTAAATCCAACTTATTTTAGAAATATGTTAGAAGAATTGAATTATCCAAAGTGGATTATTAAAAAGAAAATGACAGAAATGAAAAAAAGTATATTTGGTGTACCAGTGGAATTAACAGATGCAGTGGAAAAATTTGAACTATAAAAGGTTGGCAGAGTCGTGACCGCTTTTTGGCAGGAAATGTGTCGGTTATTTTTGAACTAACGTGTTATATTTGTATTGTGGGAAGTGGCGGGAAACACAACTCACTATATTGTTTCTAAAACTCTAAACGGTTCGTAATGATGGCACATAAAATCCGAAACCAGCAGATGGTAAAGATTGAATGATACCGTTATTAAGGAGAGCTTTTGCTCTTCTTCCAGTTACTTAATATTGTTGATACATATCAGCGATTTATCATTAGGTGATTGGAATAAGGATGAAACTTCACGTACCGGAATTAAAGCACAAATTAATAACCAATTTCAAAGCATCCATTCGGGTGCTTTTTATTTTGGAGGAGGATGAAAGATGGACGAGCAAAAGTTTAAAGCCTCTGCGGTAACAGAGGCTGAAAAGAAAGAAAATATTTTGATTAAAATAGATATTAAGCTTTGTTCCCAAAAGTTAGCCCGACAACTTGATCAGCAAATACAAGTAAATAAGAAAAGTTTTGGATATTAGATGGATTTGCATAGTAAGAAACTTCAACGTTAGTTAATGCGATATTACCAGTTTTGTTAGATATTTCCGTGATGTCTTCTTCATCAGAAAGCCTATTGATTTGTAAATTACGGAAATCGAAAGCACCTTCATGAAAACGCTCAATCATTTTTTCTTCTTCACTTTTTGGTAAATGGGAATTGAGCAAATTACCTGTTATCATTCCGAAAGCTGTAAATAGTGTGATTTTAGTATCTGGATGAATAGATACACCTTCTATTTCACCAGATTTAATAGCATCTATTGTATGGCCAAAACTAGTAATAGTAGTTGCCTTTAGGTCAATACCATTTTTTAATAGTTTTGGGATTTCAATTGCATCCATAATTATAGCACCTCCTTTCTTGTGGTATAAATATATTCGACAAAAAAGATTGAAATCCTACAAATATAAATAAGTAAATAAGGATGAGGATCATGAAGCAATACAAAACCAAACAACAGAAGCGTAAGTTCTATGACAGTAGTGAGTGGAAGAGTATACGTGAGCAAGTAAAGAAGCGAGACAACTATGAATGCCAAGAGTGTAAACGTAATGGTAGTGTTCGTGTGGACACCAATGAATACAGTGAGAGTGCAAAGCGTAAGAAGATTCAGCTCGTTGTCCATCATATAAAAGAACTAGAACATCATCCAGAACTTGCATTAGAAATAGATAACTTAGAAACAGTCTGTGTGGATTGCCATAATAAAGAACACGGTAGAGTGTTTGTTAAAAAGATAAACAAATGGGAAAACGATGAAAAGTGGTAAAAATG